>NZ_JBSUGF010000047.1:0-538 GCF_054064025.1 Vibrio limimangrovi | reverse complement strand
AGAATAAAAGCAGAGTTATCTCACTCTGCTTTAGGGACTGGACAAGATTGACCACTTAATTAATGTAATTGGTATTAGTATGCGACTGGGATTCGATTTCCCTGAAATGGAAACTAAGCGCCATAAACGACAAAAGCCTAGTCTTTCGACTAGGCTTTCTAATAAGAACCTGGCGATGTTCTACTCTCACATGGGGAAACCCCACACTACCATCGACGCTATTTCGTTTCACTTCTGAGTTCGGAATGGAAGTCAGGTGGGTCCAAAATGCTATGGTCGCCAAGTAAAATTCTTTTTAAAGTGGTGCTGATACCCAGAATCGAACTGGGGACCTCATCCTTACCAAGGATGCGCTCTACCGCCTGAGCTATATCAGCATCAAGATGTCTCGTAAGACTAAAAAAGCCCGTTCTTTCAAACGGGCTCTTTAATTGTTGTCTTCACCTTAATAAAGGTGAAGACCAAAATTAAAGCCTGGCGATGTCCTACTCTCACATGGGGAAACCCCACACTACCATCGGCGCTATTTCGTTTCACT
>NZ_JBSUGF010000046.1:0-674 GCF_054064025.1 Vibrio limimangrovi | reverse complement strand
GGAACCAATGATACACCAGCGATAAATCATGTTATCACCGGACAAATTGCGGATGAGGATACGGCTTTCAGTTTTACCGTGCCTTCAGACACGTTCACCGATATCGACATCGGCGACACGATGACACTGTCAACAGGCACATTACCAACGTGGCTGCACTTTGATGCCTCGACGGGCACATTCAGCGGTACACCGACTAATAGCGATGTGGGCAGCACGCCAGTCACGGTGACGGCGACAGACAATCACGGTGCTCAGGTGTCGACCACCTTTGATTTAACTGTCAACAATGTCAATGATGCGCCAACGCTGACTCCGATCGCGTCAGTTTCTGTCGACGAGGACGGCCAGCAAGCGTCTGGTCAACTCATTGCGACCGACCCGGATGTGGGTGATACGTTGAGCTATTCGATTGCCAGTCCGGTGTCCGGTCTGACGTTCAACGCGGACGGCAGCTGGGTGTTTGACCCAACGGATGCAGCCTATCAATCGTTGCCAGCAGGACAAAGTCAGACGCTGACCATTCCGGTCGCAGTGACAGATAAGGCAGGCGCGACGGATGTGCAGAACTTAGTCATTACCGTGAATGGCACCAACGATGGCGCCCGGATGGGAGGGTTGTCGCAGCACATGGTTTCAGAAGATCTAGATGTCAACCATGGAGAGCTGATAGC
>NZ_JBSUGF010000045.1:0-839 GCF_054064025.1 Vibrio limimangrovi | reverse complement strand
CATCGCCTCTGACTGCCAAGGCATCCACCGTGTACGCTTAGTCACTTAACCATACAACCCGAAGGAGTTTCGAATTGATGTCAAACAACCAAAGTTGCTGTCTCATTATTTGAATGAGCGAGACAGCTTTCGATTTTGCCGGACTCAAATTCCAAGAACACTTGAATGTGTTTTTAGTTGTATTCAAATACATGAATACTTTGAGAACTTTACAAACAAATCTTTATTTCAAAAAACAAAGTTTGTTTTGTCAGCTTTCCAAATTGTTAAAGAGCGATGTTTCTTCACAAGGAAGTACATTTTCTAAAGACTTTCAGCGTCAAAAATGCCAACCAGTATCAATTGCTTGCTCTGGTTTGGACGTTTTATTCCAAAAATGCTTAGAGAATGGTGGGCGATACCGGGCTCGAACCAGTGACCCCCTGCTTGTAAGGCAGGTGCTCTCCCAACTGAGCTAATCGCCCACATAAGTTTTCTCTTGCTTTTACTTTTAGGAAAAGTAAAACAAAAGCCATCCTTCGTGGAAAGAATGGTGGGTCGTGCAGGATTCGAACCTGCGACCAATTGATTAAAAGTCAACTGCTCTACCAACTGAGCTAACGACCCAATGGTATCCCGTAGGGGAGTCGAACCCCTGTTACCGCCGTGAAAGGGCGGTGTCCTAGGCCTCTAGACGAACGGGACACTAGTGTAAGTGTTGGGCACTTACTATCTCTTAAACTTTTATAAACCGTATCAATCTGTGTGGGTACTCATCACGATAATCATCGTATAAGGAGGTGATCCAGCGCCAGGTTCCCCTAGCGCTACCTTGTTACGACTTCACCCCAGTCATGAAC
>NZ_JBSUGF010000044.1:0-904 GCF_054064025.1 Vibrio limimangrovi | reverse complement strand
TAATCAGAGCTGCTGATCTCAACACTGATGGTCGCTGATTCATGTAGCAGAGCGCGATCTTTTAAGTCTGCTCCGACTGCAGGAATTGAGGTCGTCGTTGTTTCGCCCAGAGTACCATTAAGCATGCCTGAAACGTTGTTTACGACAACAGCGCCTATACCGCCTGAAGTTTCACAGTTGAGTACTTTCTCATCAAAGGTAATTTCACCACGGTCCATCAGACAAATCTTACCGTTGGCGTCGGTATCAACCGCGTTGCCTAACCCCATGTAGTGTACTTCACCTGAAACATCACCTTGAGCTGAATAAGTAAATCCAGATGATGCAATAACTTGCTCGCCTGTGGCTAATACTGACGTCGCTGCCATATCTGCAGGATAAGTCGAAAGTGTGTTCACGCCGCCAGCGGTCACTTCAACACAAGTTGAATCAATGATCTCTTGGCTGTTTTTGCCTTTCTTGCCGTTGTACACCACAGTACATTCCGGGAACTGAGAAAAGTCTGCGATTTGATCGTTGTTGTCGTTTGCGCCGATCATCATTACTGACTGATAACCTGCAGGGTAAGAAAGCACATCATTGCCATCGTTACCTGCTGCCGCAAGCACTAAGCCACCGTTGTTAGTGAAGGTTTTAAATGCGCTTTCTTCTGCTGTTGTTGGCGCGCCGCCACCCAAGCTCATGTTGATGATATTTGCGCCCGCATCAGCACATTTCTCTGCCGCGTAAGCCAAGTCAGATGAGTATCCCCAACCATCAGAGTTGAACACTTTGACGATGTGCATTGGCACGCCCGGTGCCATACCGATGATGCCAAAACCGTTGTCTGCTGCACCAATCGTACCGGCTACGTGTGTGCCGTGAGGGCCACCGTTTTCATCCCAGTTACCAGTACCCGAGTCGT
>NZ_JBSUGF010000043.1:0-1001 GCF_054064025.1 Vibrio limimangrovi | reverse complement strand
AAGCGGTGAAAATCATGGTTCATAGAAGCTCCTTTTCTATGAACTATTAGATCATAAAATTAATGTAATTGGTATAACCCAGTTGAACGAAACCCGAGCCACTCCGTCATACCAATCTGAACAATCAATGGGTCTGGTCTATCTATCTTCGTGAACACATCTTGGTATCCTTGGCGGAGCATTCCCCAAAGCTATTCCAATCCCGTCACACTTTGGAGGCAATATCTTCGTGATCCGCAAAAGACTGATTGGCGAGATAGTGTTGTCTTAACCAACTCCATACTTGTTTGATAAGGTTTGCTCCTGGAGAATAGGTAGGTAGTTTGATGACACTGACAATCTCTAAAGTTATTTGCATGGACTCCTGTGCATCATCATGACCACACAAATCCTATTTCACTTTAAATCATACTTCTGAGAGGCTTTTAATGCCCGTTAGAGTCATACGCCCACGTGTATTAGTGCTCGAATACATTCAATACCGTTTAAATTGATCTGTTGTTATATTTTTGAAGCGACGAATTAATTAGTTAGATATTTGTATCTGAATTCATAGCACCATGAACAGCGCTCTGTCGTGCTTCTTAAGAGGCGATAATGAACATAGATGCTGGATTGGGCAGCTTAACCTTACAAAGGCATGTAGGATGCTTTTAGGGCTTAAGCTACGGTTCTGTAAGAGTGAGTGGGTGAGTTGCATGTGACCGATCAGACTGAATTTGCTCTGTATGAAGTCTGTAATGACACTTAATGCCAATTTGTTCTTCAATGAATAATCTAAAAGTCAGGCAGTAAAGAATTGTTTTTACGAAAGATATGGGAACAAGGCCAGCCTTAACGGAAGTGGAGGTGGTATGGAAAAGGTAAGAATGGCAATTGAGATCTTTAAATGCAAAAAAAGCCACATCATGTGATGCAGCTTTTTAAAAGTGGCTCCTCCTGCTGGGCTCGAACCAGCGACCTGCGGATTAACAGTCCGTCGCTCTACCAACTGAGCTAAG
>NZ_JBSUGF010000042.1:0-1077 GCF_054064025.1 Vibrio limimangrovi | reverse complement strand
AATCATCGTATAAGGAGGTGATCCAGCGCCAGGTTCCCCTAGCGCTACCTTGTTACGACTTCACCCCAGTCATGAACCACAAAGTGGTAAGCGTCCCCCCGAAGGTTAAACTACCTACTTCTTTTGCAGCCCACTCCCATGGTGTGACGGGCGGTGTGTACAAGGCCCGGGAACGTATTCACCGTGGCATTCTGATCCACGATTACTAGCGATTCCGACTTCATGGAGTCGAGTTGCAGACTCCAATCCGGACTACGACGCACTTTTTGGGATTCGCTCACTTTCGCAAGTTGGCTGCCCTCTGTATGCGCCATTGTAGCACGTGTGTAGCCCTACTCGTAAGGGCCATGATGACTTGACGTCGTCCCCACCTTCCTCCGGTTTATCACCGGCAGTCTCCCTGGAGTTCCCGACATTACTCGCTGGCAAACAAGGATAAGGGTTGCGCTCGTTGCGGGACTTAACCCAACATTTCACAACACGAGCTGACGACAGCCATGCAGCACCTGTCTCAGAGTTCCCGAAGGCACTCTAGCGTCTCCGCCAGATTCTCTGGATGTCAAGAGTAGGTAAGGTTCTTCGCGTTGCATCGAATTAAACCACATGCTCCACCGCTTGTGCGGGCCCCCGTCAATTCATTTGAGTTTTAATCTTGCGACCGTACTCCCCAGGCGGTCTACTTAACGCGTTAGCTCCGAAAGCCACGGCTCAAGGCCACAACCTCCAAGTAGACATCGTTTACGGCGTGGACTACCAGGGTATCTAATCCTGTTTGCTCCCCACGCTTTCGCATCTGAGTGTCAGTATCTGTCCAGGGGGCCGCCTTCGCCACCGGTATTCCTTCAGATCTCTACGCATTTCACCGCTACACCTGAAATTCTACCCCCCTCTACAGTACTCTAGTCTGCCAGTTTCAAATGCTATTCCGAGGTTGAGCCCCGGGCTTTCACATCTGACTTAACAAACCACCTGCATGCGCTTTACGCCCAGTAATTCCGATTAACGCTCGCACCCTCCGTATTACCGCGGCTGCTGGCACGGAGTTAGCCGGTGCTTCTTCTGTCGCTAACGTCAAAT
>NZ_JBSUGF010000041.1:0-1092 GCF_054064025.1 Vibrio limimangrovi | reverse complement strand
ATACCAATTACATTAATTAAGTGGTCAATCTTGTCCAGTCCCTAAAGCAGAGTGAGATAACTCTGCTTTTATTCTCCACAAATCGATTCCAAGCAGTACAAATACTATCAACAATGGCTTCGTAGCTATCAAAGCATCGGTTGGCTAGTTCATTCTGTCGCAACCAACTCCAGACTTGCTCTATTGGATTGAGCTCTGGTGAATACGGTGGGATATGAAGAATGGTTACGTTTGAGTACTCTTTTCCTAGATAACTTTGGTGCCAGCTCGCTTGATCCATGATGATGACAGAATGTTTTCCCATGGGTGTAGCATCAGAGATAAGATTTAAATGTTCTCGCATCACGTCCATATTACTCAATGGTGAAACGATGGCTTCTGCTTCCCCTGTATTGATACAAACTGCGCCAAAAAGATATGCATAGTCAAATTGCTGTTGCTGAACCGCTCGAGGTCTTGTCCCTTTTTCGGCCCAAATCCTTGTTGTGGTATTACGTTGACCAAACCTAGCTTCATCTTGAAACCACACGAGTACATCATCTAGAGCAACATGCCCTGGGATCCTAAGGATCGTTTCGATTGGGAATTTTTTTAAAATCGTCTTGTGCTTGTTGTGACTGCTTAGGGTGTTTTGAGCGCGTAGTAATCCAGTTCAATCCAATATCGTGGAGGATACGGTAGATGTTGGATTGTTTGTATCGGATACCAAAGTTCTGTTCAATGTAGATTGCGATATCTTTAGCTTGAAGGCGTCCGCCATGCTCTTTGATTGCACAGTCCGTAACGAACTTTTTAAGTTGGTTTAATTGCTGCTCTGTCAGACGGTGAGGACGACCAGTATGAGCCTTTTCTTGTAGACCTTCTAAGCCAAAATCTAGATAGGCTTTAACCCATTTGTTTACGCTTGTTCTACTCACTTTAAGAAACTGAGCGATTTCAGTGCGGCTTTTCCCTTCAAAAAAGTGAGAGACAGCAAGGTATCGAATGCGCAGTCTAGCATTGGAAGTAGAATTGATTAAGCGGTGAAAATCATGGTTCATAGAAGCTCCTTTTCTATGAACTATTAGATCATAAAATTAATGTAATTGGTAT
>NZ_JBSUGF010000040.1:0-1097 GCF_054064025.1 Vibrio limimangrovi | reverse complement strand
ATCGCGAAACGTAGACCTTCGTCCATTGCGATTGGTGCGATTAGCTCAACAGTCATCTGAATGTTGTCACCTGGCATTACCATTTCTACGCCTTCTGGTAGAGAGATATCACCAGTTACGTCAGTTGTACGGAAGTAGAACTGTGGACGGTAGCCTTTAAAGAATGGAGTGTGACGACCACCTTCATCTTTAGACAGTACGTATACTTCTGATTCGAACTTAGTGTGTGGAGTGATTGAACCTGGTTTAGCTAGTACTTGACCACGTTCTACTTCGTCACGCTTAGTACCACGTAGAAGTGCACCAACGTTCTCACCCGCACGACCTTCGTCTAGAAGTTTACGGAACATTTCAACACCAGTACATGTAGTTGTAATAGTGTCTTTGATACCGATGATAGCAACTTCGTCACCAACTTTCAGGATACCGCGCTCGATACGGCCAGTTACTACTGTACCACGACCTTGGATTGAGAATACGTCTTCGATAGGCATTAGGAATGGCATATCTACTGCACGCTCTGGCTCTGGGATGTAAGAATCTAGAGCTTCAGCTAGTTCGATGATTTTCGCTTCCCATTGCTCTTCGCCGTTTAGTGCGCCTAGAGCTGAACCTTGGATAACTGGTAGGTCATCACCTGGGAAATCGTACTCAGATAGAAGTTCACGAACTTCCATTTCTACTAGTTCTAGTAGCTCTTCATCGTCAACCATGTCACATTTGTTCATGAATACGATGATGTAAGGGATACCAACCTGACGGCCTAGTAGGATGTGCTCACGAGTTTGTGGCATTGGACCATCTGTTGCAGCAACAACTAGGATACCACCGTCCATTTGCGCAGCACCAGTGATCATGTTTTTAACATAGTCAGCGTGTCCTGGGCAGTCTACGTGTGCGTAGTGGCGAGTTGGAGTGTCGTACTCTACGTGAGAAGTAGAGATTGTGATACCGCGCTCACGCTCTTCTGGAGCGTTATCGATAGATGCGAAGTCACGAGCAGCGCCGCCGTAAACTTTAGCAAGAGTAGTACAGATAGCTGCAGTTAGAGTTGTTTTACCGTGGTCAACGTGGCCGATAGTACCAACGTTTACGTG
>NZ_JBSUGF010000039.1:0-1145 GCF_054064025.1 Vibrio limimangrovi | reverse complement strand
GTAAAACTGAAAGCCGTATCCTCATCCGCAATTTGTCCGGTGATAACATGATTTATCGCTGGTGTATCATTGGTTCCCGTCAGTTTAATCGTAATGGCATCTGTCTTGGTTGTGCCTGCGCCCCTTGAATCTGTAACCGTTATCGGGATCACAATGGTTTTTGGCTCACCTTGCGCCAAAGTCTGATAAGCCGCGTCGCCCGGATCAAAACTCCAGTGACCATCTGGAAGTAACGTAAACCCTGCCACTGTTGAAGTCGTGGTGAACTCAAAAGGACCATTACTATCCGGATCATAAACATGGAGTTGACGACTGAAAATAGATTCATCTTCCACATGCTGACCGACATAGCGTCCACTGACTTCCGGCGCATCATCAGTACCAACGATGGTTATCGTCAAGCTACTGGTCGTACTAGAACCACTGCTGTCTGTCACTTTGATTGGAATAATTACATCTTGCTGTTGGCCCGCTGCTAAATGGTTGTAGGCATTATTTGAGCAATCGAACGAATACCGACCGTCAGCATGTAGGGTAAAGCCGGGCTCTGAGGAGGTGGTACTGTAAGTTAGCAGATCGCCAACATCAGGATCTGTCGCAGCCAGGTGGTCATGGAAAACCGGCGCTCCCTCATGGACTGTCGTTGAGACTGGTGTCATCACTGGTGCATCATTGACATTGTTAACGGTCAAATCAAAGGTGGTCGATACCTGAGCACCATGTTCGTCTGTCGCGGTGACCGTGACTGGCGTGCTGCCCACATCGCTGTTGGTTGGTGTGCCACTGAAGGTGCCAGTCGTCGCATCAAAGTGCAGCCAGGTTGGCAATGTGCCTGTTGATAGTGTCAGAGTATCGCCGATGTCGATATCGGTGAACGTATCTGAAGGCACAGTCAAACTGAATGCCGTGTCTTCGTCAGCAACCGCACCACTAATGGCATGGTTAACCACCGGACCATCGTTCGTGCCCATAATGCGGACCACTACATCACGGCTGGCACTGCCATCCGCTGAGCTGACCGTGAAACGCTCAACAATTTCCCCCTGACCATTCAGGCCCAATGCTTGTATCGCTGGGTTGCTGTTGTCTGCGCTGTAGGTCCAATGGCCCTGCTCATCAATACTGAAACGGCCATACTGACCCGT
>NZ_JBSUGF010000038.1:0-1245 GCF_054064025.1 Vibrio limimangrovi | reverse complement strand
ACAACGGAACAGTGTTATCGCTCTTAACGGCATATAGACACCCGTCAGCAAAATCACAGCACCGACTGTGATCAGTAACTGTTCGAGCAGAGGCATGGGTTGTTCTACAGCTGAAATATCAGCCACGCTGTTTAACTCTCCCATTGAAAAATAACTACTCACTGCGCACACAATGACAACGCCCCAACGCAGCGATGAGGATTGACTTTTCCACATCTTGGTCTGATAAAAACGTTTGGGCGAAAGCAAAAAACCGGCGAGATAAAAGCCGAGGAACGGCAGAGTACCGACCAAAATCCCAAACGCCAGCCATCCCCACTGGCCAGAAGCGGAAACCAGGTATGTACTTAGGGTTAACAGGCAAGCGCCTAAAACAAACAAGAGCAATACCTGCCCCAGACGTTTCATTAAATTGAATAAGTTGATGGTACGTGATGTAAACATGGTCATAGCAATATCCTTATATGAATTACTCACTAACCATTAAATCAGACTTGCCTTCTCCCACAAGTTAACACAAAGCCATACATTTCAGTTACTTACAAAACATTAAGAACACTGTTTAATGATAAAAATGACACACCAGGAAAAACCAGCCGATAAATAGTGTCATTGCGACAACTCTCGCTGTGCTGTCCAAGTTGAAGAGAGTCCTTATTCACTCAACATCCCAAACCCATCATTTGGGTCTGGGAACACGCCCGGTTAACTGCGCCGTTTCGAAAAACAATTTTAAAATGGCGTACTTTTCTGCCCTCACTTGCGCGGTTTCATAGCGGGTACGCTGCCAATAACCAATGATTTGACGCTTGCCGACTTTCTGTAGTCGTTCGCCGAGATACGGCTCATGTATAAAGATGTCATCGAGTATCGCAATCAAGCGCTTAATTTGTTTGCGCCTAAACGGGATCCCTCGTTTGTGATAAGGCGCCATTACAGTCAAAATTTGCTTTTTAGTGTCGCGGTTCATGGTCACCCCAAAGAATTTGACTAAAAACTCGCCTGCTCTTTTGGGCACTGTCTGACTCTTTTCTTTTTGTTACCATCATAATTCCTATATTCACACTACATGACGATCACGTCCGTCAACGAAGTAGTGCAAAGCGCGGAATTAAGACAAAGTGTTAATGTTTATTTTTAATTAAACTTGTAACCAATTGAAATAAAGTCACAAAGTCATTGATTAATAGATTGGTACATAGCAATTGCGCAGCACACAGGCTGTTTCGATAAATGATGACGTCG
>NZ_JBSUGF010000037.1:0-1324 GCF_054064025.1 Vibrio limimangrovi | reverse complement strand
TGATGTATGGAATCCACTCTTCCCCTGCCAACCTAAACTTAGCAGGATGAGATAAATATCTGAGGGTTCCAACATGCTGACCAACAATGTTATTGCTATCGATTTAGCCAAAAACGTCCTTCAAATCTGCTATATCAGTGTCCATGGAGAATTGCTTTTCAACCGAGCATTGAGCCGACAAAAAGCAAAAGAATTTCTTATAAAAAGTAAGCCATCGATCGTCGCAATGGAGGGGTGTTGTGGTTGCCATTATTGGGGGCAATTAGCAGAACAATGTGGACATGAGGTTAGAATAATCAATCCCAAGAAAGTAAAAGGTTATTTAGAAGGCCATAAAACCGATCACAACGATGCTCTTGCCATCGCCAATGCAGCCATACAAATAGGTATAAAATACAGCCGTCCTAAAACACTAGAACAGCAATCTATGCATTCTTTAGAAAGTAGCCGACGCTTTTTGTCTCGTAGCGTCGTTTCACTTGGGCATCATATCAGAGGAACTATCTTGGGCTACGGGATAGCAAACCCAAAAGGTGAAAAAGGATTAAAAGCCTCCATCCAATCTGTATTAGATGGAGAAACGCCAATACCTACCAATGTTGTTTCTGTTCTCTCCATGTTGTGGGAACAATACAAGCAGCTTAAGACCAAATTAATTGAATTTGAAAAAGAGAAAAACACCTTAACTCACCAAATTGAACCGTGCAAAAGGCTTATGGAAATTGAAGGCGTCGGAGCAACAACAGCCGCGATGCTTTATACCACGCTTGGCGATGGCAAGCAGTTTAAAAACGGACGGCAAGCTTCAGCGTTTGTTGGACTAACACCGAAACAACATAGCTCAGGCGGAAAAGTCTTTATGATAGGGATAGATAAGTGTGGCGGTGTTAAAGAACTCCGTTCTCTTCTTTATCTTGGGGCGATGTCATACGTTGGCCGACTGCCAGAAACACCAAGAACTCAAAAAGATGCCTGGCTAGTCAAAATCATAGATCGTATTGGGTTCAAGAAAGCCTGTATCGCTCTAGCCAATAAAATAGTCCGAACGGCATGGGCAATGCTTCGTTATCAAACTGAGTACAGACCTATATTTCTAACTATCTGATTAACCGAATTTTACAAAAATGATGAAGCATAAAAGGTAAGACCAACCTACAAAAAACCTGACCATTCCTTCATGCTTTTAAAGCTGATGACGCGATGAGGATTGTAGGTGCGCAAACATCAAAGGTTAGAAGGTAGCTCCTTCACAAGAAACCGAATATACGACCGCATCTTAACTTTGAATTGCTAAATCACTTTGTAAATACGTGGATTCCATATA
>NZ_JBSUGF010000036.1:0-1556 GCF_054064025.1 Vibrio limimangrovi | reverse complement strand
GATGCGAGCACGGGTACCTTCAGTGGCACGCCAACCAACAGTGATGTGGGCAGCACACCAGTCACGGTCACGGCGACCGACGATCACGGTGCTCAGGTGTCGACCACCTTTGATTTAACTGTCAACAATGTCAATGATGCGCCAACGCTGACCCCGATAGCGTCGATTTCTGTCGATGAAGACGGCCAGAAAGCGTCCGGTCAACTTATCGCTACCGACCCAGATGCAGGCGATACGCTGAGCTATTCGATTGCCAATCCGGTGTCCGGACTGACGTTTAATCCGGATGGTAGTTGGGTGTTTGACCCAACCGATACTGCCTATCAATCGTTGCCAGCAGGACAAAGCCAGACTCTTACTATCCCGGTCACAGTGACAGATACGGCAGGCGCGACAGATACACAAAACTTAACAATCACTGTGTCGGGCACCAATGATGGCGCAGTCATATCTGGTTCTGGAGCGCAGCTGAAAGAAGACACGGCGGTCTCAGCGTCGGGAGAGCTGGAAGCGAGCGGGCAGTTAACGGTTCAGGATGTAGACAGCGGTGAAGCCGCATTCACGCCGATCACGGATGTCACCAGTGATTCGGGTTATGGTCATTTCTCACTCAGTGCCGACGGGCAGTGGCAGTATCACGCTGATAATAATCAGCCCGCTATCCAACAACTGGCGGCGGGTGAGCCATTAACAGACTCCATCACCGTCACCAGTATCGATGGCACCCCGCACACCATCAGCGTGACGATCGAAGGGACGAACGACGCCCCAATCGTGGCGCACTCTATCGCTAGCCAGCAAGTCGATGAAGACAGCGCGTTACAGTTCACGCTGCCAACTGACACCTTTGGTGATATTGACCATGGCGATACCTTGACCCTCTCCACCGGTAGCCTTCCGACGTGGCTGCATTTTGATGCATCAACCGGAACGTTCAGTGGCACACCAACCAACAGCGATGTGGGCAGCACGCCAGTCACGGTCACGGCGACAGACGATCACGGCGCACAGGTGTCGACCACCTTTGATTTAACCGTCAACAATGTCAATGATGTGCCAACGTTGACCCCGATAGCGTCGGTTTCTGTCGACGAGGATGGCCAGCAAGCGTCCGGTCAACTTATCGCTACCGATCCGGATGTGGGCGATACGCTGAGATATTCGATTGCCAATCCAGTATCCGGTCTGACGTTCAACCCTGATGGCAGTTGGGTGTTTGATCCAACGGATGCCGCCTATCAATCGTTGCCAGCAGGACAAAGCCAGACTCTTACTATCCCTGTCACGGTGACGGACGCCGCAGGCGCGACCGATGTTCAGAACTTAGTCATTACCGTGAATGGCACCAACGATAGCGCCCGGATGGGAGGGTTGTCGCAGCACATGGTTTCAGAAGACCTAGATGTGAACCATGGAGAGCTGATAGCCAATGGTCGCCTGGCTGTGCTGGATGTAGACAGTGGCGAATCGCATATTACCGCGCAAAGCGTGACGGGTCAGTATGGCCGTTTCAGTATTGATGAGCAGGGCCATTGGACCTACAGCGCAGACAACAG
>NZ_JBSUGF010000035.1:0-2337 GCF_054064025.1 Vibrio limimangrovi | reverse complement strand
TGCGCAGTAATATGTGATTCGCCACTGTCTACATCCAGTACAGCCAGGCGACCATTGGCTATCAGCTCTCCATGGTTGACATCTAGATCTTCTGAAACCATGTGCTGCGACAACCCTCCCATCCGGGCGCCATCATTGGTGCCATTCACAGTAATGACTAAGTTCTGAACATCGGTCGCACCTGCGGCGTCCGTCACCGTGATCGGAATGGTCAATGTCTGACTTTGTCCTGCTGGCAACGATTGATAGGCAGCATCCGTTGGATCAAACACCCAGCTACCGTCAGGATTGAACGTCAGTCCGGATACTGGATTGGCAATCGAATAGCTCAACGTATCACCCACATCTGGGTCGGTCGCAATGAGTTGACCAGACGCTTGCTGGCCGTCCTCGTCGACAGAAACCGACGCTATCGGGGTCATCACCGGTGCATCGTTGGTGTTATTGATGGTGAGGTTAAATTGCGTAGTGACACTCGCCCCTTGCGAGTCCGTGGCAGTCACGCTAATCGGCACACTGCCCACATCACTGTTAGTTGGTGTGCCATTGAACGTTCCGGTTGATGCATCAAAATGCAGCCAGGTTGGTAGGCTACCGGTGGAGAGCATCAAGGTATCGCCATGGTCAATATCACCAAAGGTGTCACTTGGCAGCGTGAACTGGAACGCGCTGTCTTCATCTATTTGCTGATTTACTACGCTGTGCGCCACGATTGGGGCGTCGTTCGTCCCCTCTATCGTCACGCTGATGGTATGCGGGGTGCCATCCACACTGGTGACAGTGATGGAGTCTGTTAATGGCTCACCCGCTGCCAGTTGTTGAATTGCGGGCTGATTATTATCAGCGTGATACTGCCACTGCCCGTTGGCACTGAGTGAGAAATGGCCATAACCGGAATCACTGGCGACATCCGTGATCGGCGTGAAGGCGGCTTCACCGCTGTCTACATCCTGAACCGTTAACTGCCCGTTCGCTTCCAGCTCACCCGACGCTGAGACCGCCGTGTCTTCTTTCAGCTGCGCTCCTGCACCAGATATGACCGCGCCATCATTGGTACCATTTACTGTAATGACTAAGTTCTGAACATCCGTCGCACCTGCTGCGTCCGTCACCGTGACCGGAATGGTCAATGTCTGACTTTGCCCTGCTGGCAACGATTGATAGGCCGCATCCGTTGGATCAAACACCCAGCTACCGTCAGGATTGAACGTCAGACCGGACACCGGATTGGCAATCGAATAGCTCAGCGTATCTCCTGCATCCGGGTCGGTAGCAATAAGTTGACCAGACGCTTTCTGGCCGTCCTCGTCGACAGAAACCGACGCGATCGGGGTTAGCGTTGGCGCATCATTGACATTGTTGACGGTTAAATCAAAGGTGGTCGATATCTGAGCACCGTGATCGTCGGTCGCCGTCACCGTGACTTGCGTACTGCCCACATCGCTGTTGGTTGGCGTGCCGCTGAAGGTACCTGTCGCCGCATCAAAATGCAGCCACGCCGGTAAGCTACCAGTGGACAGGGTCAGCGTATCGCCGATATCGATATCGGTGAACGTATCTGATGGCACAGTAAAACTGAACGCGGTATCTTCTGTGGCGACCTCATTGGTCAAGGCATGCGAAACCACCGGGCCATCGTTTGTGCCCACAATGCGTACCACTACATCACGGCTGGCACTGCCATCCGTTGAGCTGACCGTGAAACGCTCAACGATTTCCCCCTGACCGTTCTGGCCCAATGCTTGTATCACTGGGTTGCTGTTGTCTGCGCTGTAGGTCCAATGGCCCTGCTCATCAATAATGAAACGGCCATACTGACCCGTCACGCTTTGCGCAGTAATATGCGATTCGCCACTGTCTACATCCAGCACGACCAAGCTGCCATTGGCTATCAGCTCTCCATGGTTCACATCTATATCTTCTGAAACCATGTGCTGCGACACCCCTCCCATCCGAGCGCCATCATTGGTGCCATTCACAGTAATGACTAAATTCTGAACATCGGTCGCGCCGGCGGCGTCCGTCACCGTGACCGGAATGGTCAGCGTCTGACTTTGCCCTGCTGGCAACGATTGATAGGCGGCATCCGTTGGATCAAACACCCAGCTCCCATCTGCATTGAACGTCAGTCCGGACACCGGATTGGTAATCGAATAGCTCAGCGTATCGCCCACATCTGGGTCAGTCGCGATGAATTGACCAGACGCTTGCTGGCCGTCCTCGTCGACAGACACCGACGCGATCGGGGTTAGCGTTGGCGCATCATTGACATTGTTGACGGTTAAATCAAAGGTGGTCGACACCTGTGCGCCGTGATCGTCTGTCGCCGTGACCGTG
>NZ_JBSUGF010000034.1:0-1311 GCF_054064025.1 Vibrio limimangrovi | reverse complement strand
CTTACACACCCTGCCTATCAACGTCGTAGTCTACGACAACCCTTTAGGATACTTTAAGTATCAGGGAGAACTCATCTCAAGGCTCGCTTCCCGCTTAGATGCTTTCAGCGGTTATCGATCCCGAACTTAGCTACCGGGCAATGCGTCTGGCGACACAACCCGAACACCAGAGGTTCGTCCACTCCGGTCCTCTCGTACTAGGAGCAGCCCCTTTCAATTCTCCAACGCCCACGGCAGATAGGGACCGAACTGTCTCACGACGTTCTAAACCCAGCTCGCGTACCACTTTAAATGGCGAACAGCCATACCCTTGGGACCGACTTCAGCCCCAGGATGTGATGAGCCGACATCGAGGTGCCAAACACCGCCGTCGATATGAACTCTTGGGCGGTATCAGCCTGTTATCCCCGGAGTACCTTTTATCCGTTGAGCGATGGCCCTTCCATTCAGAACCACCGGATCACTATGACCTGCTTTCGCACCTGCTCGAATTGTCATTCTCGCAGTCAAGCGGGCTTATGCCATTGCACTAACCTCACGATGTCCAACCGTGATTAGCCCACCTTCGTGCTCCTCCGTTACGCTTTGGGAGGAGACCGCCCCAGTCAAACTACCCACCAGGCACTGTCCGCAACCCCGATCAGGGGTCGACGTTAGAACATCAACACTACAAGGGTGGTATTTCAAGGACGGCTCCACAAATACTGGCGTACTTGCTTCAAAGCCTCCCACCTATCCTACACATGTAGGGTCAATGTTCAGTGCCAAGCTGTAGTAAAGGTTCACGGGGTCTTTCCGTCTAGCCGCGGGTACACTGCATCTTCACAGCGATTTCAATTTCACTGAGTCTCGGGTGGAGACAGCGTGGCCATCATTACGCCATTCGTGCAGGTCGGAACTTACCCGACAAGGAATTTCGCTACCTTAGGACCGTTATAGTTACGGCCGCCGTTTACCGGGGCTTCGATCAAGAGCTTCGACCGAAGTCTAACCCCATCAATTAACCTTCCGGCACCGGGCAGGCGTCACACCGTATACGTCATCTTACGATTTTGCACAGTGCTGTGTTTTTAATAAACAGTTGCAGCCACCTGGTATCTGCGACTCTCAATAGCTCCATCCGCGAGGGACTTCACCGTCGAGAGCGTACCTTCTCCCGAAGTTACGGTACCATTTTGCCTAGTTCCTTCACCCGAGTTCTCTCAAGCGCCTTGGTATTCTCTACCCGACCACCTGTGTCGGTTTGGGGTACGATTCCTTACAATCTGAAGCTTAGAGGCTTTTCCTGGAAGCATGGCATCAATGACTTCA
>NZ_JBSUGF010000033.1:0-1517 GCF_054064025.1 Vibrio limimangrovi | reverse complement strand
AGAGAGCCGGATTTACCTAACTCTCAAGCCTACGCACTTGAACCTGGACAACCGTCGCCAGGCCCACCTAGCCTTCTCCGTCCCCCCATCGCAATTGTAAGAAGTACGGGAATATTAACCCGTTTCCCATCGACTACGCCTTTCGGCCTCGCCTTAGGGGTCGACTTACCCTGCCCCGATTAACGTTGGACAGGAACCCTTGGTCTTCCGGCGAGGAGGTTTTTCACCCCCTTTATCGTTACTCATGTCAGCATTCGCACTTCTGATACGTCCAGCATGCGTTACCACACACCTTCAACCGCTTACAGAACGCTCCCCTACCCAATATACAAAAGTATATTGCCGCAGCTTCGGTTTACTACTTAGCCCCGTTACATCTTCCGCGCAGGCCGACTCGACCAGTGAGCTATTACGCTTTCTTTAAATGATGGCTGCTTCTAAGCCAACATCCTGGCTGTCTGAGCCTTCCCACATCGTTTCCCACTTAGTAGTAATTTGGGACCTTAGCTGGCGGTCTGGGTTGTTTCCCTCTCCACGACGGACGTTAGCACCCGCCGTGTGTCTCCCGGATAGTACTTACTGGTATTCGGAGTTTGCAAAGGGTTGGTAAGTCGGGATGACCCCCTAGCCTTAACAGTGCTCTACCCCCAGTAGTATTCGTCCGAGGCGCTACCTAAATAGCTTTCGGGGAGAACCAGCTATCTCCAGGTTTGATTGGCCTTTCACCCCTAGCCACAAGTCATCCGCTAATTTTTCAACATTAGTCGGTTCGGTCCTCCAGTTGATGTTACTCAACCTTCAACCTGCCCATGGCTAGATCACCTGGTTTCGGGTCTATATCCAGAGACTGAACGCCCAGTTAAGACTCGGTTTCCCTACGGCTCCCCTAGATGGTTAACCTTGCCACTGAATATAAGTCGCTGACCCATTATACAAAAGGTACGCAGTCACAGGACAAGCCTGCTCCTACTGCTTGTACGTACACGGTTTCAGGTTCTATTTCACTCCCCTCACAGGGGTTCTTTTCGCCTTTCCCTCACGGTACTGGTTCACTATCGGTCAGTCAGTAGTATTTAGCCTTGGAGGATGGTCCCCCCATATTCAGACAGGATATCACGTGTCCCGCCCTACTCGATTTCACTGAACACACATCGTCAACTACGGGACTATCACCCTGTATCGTCGGACTTTCCAGACCGTTCGTCTAACGCGTGTAAAGCTTAAGGGCTAGTCCAATTTCGCTCGCCGCTACTTTCGGAATCTCGGTTGATTTCTTTTCCTCGGGGTACTTAGATGTTTCAGTTCCCCCGGTTCGCCTCCTGTTGCTATGTATTCACAACAGGATACTTACTTATGTAAGTGGGTTTCCCCATTCGGAAATCCCAGACTCAAGTGGCTTTTACTGCCTAATCTGGGCTTATCGCAAGTTAATACGTCCTTCATCGCCTCTGACTGCCAAGGCATCCACCGTGTACGCTTAGTCACTTAACCATACAACCCGAAGGAGTTTCGAATTG
>NZ_JBSUGF010000032.1:0-3827 GCF_054064025.1 Vibrio limimangrovi | reverse complement strand
GAATATACGACCGCATCTTAACTTTGAATTGCTAAATCACTTTGTAAATACGTGGATTCCATATAAGGAATGGGGCACAGGCTTTTCAGAAGAGAAGAAAAGCCTGTATCAGCGCTTATCAGCAGTCTGTTTTCTCAGAGAGTCTCAGAGCGTCTTCTAGCTCAACGCCAAGGTACCGAATAGTGTTATCTAGCTTCGAATGCCCAAGTAAGATCTGTACCGCCCTAATGTTTTTTGTTCTGGCATAGATCAAAGTAGCTTTGGTGCGGCGCATGGAATGAGTACCATAGTAGTCCGCATTCAATCCAAGTTTTACAGCCCAATTCCTTATAATTGATCGATAGTATGAGTAGCTGATAGGTTGCTCTTTGCGGCGGCCACTCGGAAATAAAAAACTGCTTGCCTCTAGGGATGCTGAAAAGATCCATCGGCTAATGCTTTGTTGCGTTCTCGGAGTAATCTCATAGTGTACGTCGGTGCCCGTTTTCTGCTGAATGCATTGAACCCTGTCATAGATAACTCCTTGCGAAGAAACATCGTATACGTGCAGCCTTAGCAAATCACTCGCTCTTAACTTGCTATCAATAGCTAGGTTCAGTAGCGCAAGCTGCATGAGGTTGTTTTCAATCTCCAATCTAGTTCTGATTCGCCAGATTTCTTCAAGCTTAAATGGCCTTTTGATGCCACTGCATTTTCCAGAAGATAACTTTCTCATGATGACCTCCTCTTAATGTTGTTGGTCAACATGAAGTTTGGCAGGCACATTTAGTAGGGGTCAGGAGCAGACTACACTTGGTAACAGGTGTAGTCTACTCGACAATAATGACTTAGAGTTGGTGATCCAATTTATGCAATTCGGATAAGCTGAGTTTGGTCAAAATCCAACCCAATAACGCCTATCAAGTCGGTGGCTATTCAGTATAATTTATTTCAGCCGCCTTGGAGTGAACCGCAGGATGACTAAGCCAATAAAGACAAGCAGGATCAGAATGGCAATACGCCAAAAGATATGGTCCAGCAAGTTGGTAGACAGCCTTTCCAATTCGTCGATATGGCGTTGTAGATAAGAGATTGCAATAGAGGTGGGCGACTTCATCACGAATGAATTGAAAATCGATAGCAGAGTCAATTTTACGAACAAGTTGGTCTTTGGGAACAAGTTGTTCCATCGTCACCATTTCAAGTTCATATTGTTGTGGAGAAGGTTCTTGAAGCATGTCGAGGTATCCAGGTTTCTATACCTCTATTAGATCAAAGGACTAGCCTGATGGCTAGTCCTTTGTCAGCAGTCTGAGCCGCATATCGCGGCTCTTTTAGTTTCAAGCAGAATTCTTTCTAGATTTGGTTGTGCATGTCATTAAGCCCTGAATTTAACAGGTCATCATCACTATGATGATCATGATTATCTGGCGTTTCTTCTAACCCCTTATCATGGGCTTTCGCCAAATCTTTATCATGGTCATGCACTAACGCATCGGAAAGGTCGGCATCATGATTTGCTACTGGATTTACATCAGATAAATCATCGACTAACTGAGTGCTGCTGTGCAGATAATGATCAAGTTTAGTTTCGGATGCGGGAGCCACTTCACTCGGTGACAATCCAACCATATTAAGATAATGATCGACAGGACGTGTTTGATCATCGGCTGGTAAAGCCTTGTGCAATGGACTATCCGATTGACTAGCGTAATCAGCTCCTGTCACATCATCCGACAGCAAAACGGTAAATTCAGCCACGGGTTCGATATCTGTCCCTACCTCATCATGCTGAGATGCTGGGGGCGCAGGACTAACACCGGATGCAGAGGTCACGGTCATATCAACCAGATGGGTCGATTCCTGATTTTGTCCACTGTGCCCATGAATATAAGTCACATCCAAATTAACCTTTACGTCCACATTAGACGCATGGGTATCGTGGTATACAATTTGGAAGGGGTCATGATGTTCTTCAGAATAGGTTTGTCCTGCTACATGTGTACCGCCTGCAGCTTTATCTCCGGCCACAGGAGCATCACTATACACATATTCAACATGTCCGGTGTGCGGATCTATAGTCAAGGTACCGTACTGGCCTTTTAGGCTTGTCATTGTATGGCCATGACCATCTGATATGGCCCAGCCTCCTCCTCCTTGCTGAGTTGGCATTAACTGCTGTAACAATGGGGGGACAACTAAATCGCCCGATATATGGGAACCGATGCCTCCCCCACCTGTTGGAGTTGGTGGTTTTAGGAATGACATCGAAGGTACAGGGTTCGTTGTATCTGGGATAAACAATGGACTCGTCGAGGAAGCAGAATTACCAGCTTGATCAACCACGGTTGCAATCACGCTATTCAATCCACCGGGAAGAGCACTAATATCTGTCGCATCGACAGTCGTACTCCATTGCTGATTTACAACTGTGGCCTGATAGTCTTGTCCGCCCAATGATATGTTAACGATTTGTCCATCTTCAACACCATTTACTGTGCCAGAAACAATAAGATCCTCGTGATGTTCAGTGGGATCCAACATGTTATCTCCACTGATAAGGTCGATATCTATGGAAGCTGAATCATCAACGCTATATTGATGCGTATCAGTTACCGTGGATTTATTGCCAGCAATATCTTCCGCTGAGACACTGGCGACAATTTCACTGTTTGCTCCTAAAACTCCTCCCGGAACATCAACGGCAAAACGGTGATTTGTATCGACCACAGCATTGTAGCTAGAGCCTCCAATATCTAATGTCACGACAGAACCGGGAGAGACTTCACTCCCTACTGAACCACCGACAGAGACAACACTACTCAGCTCACTATGATTAAGTACATCATCTGAAGTAATCGGATCAAGCTTGATGGATACCGGAGGGGGCGTTGTGTCGATTTCAATATCCAGAACGCTTGACTGTCCGGTACCACTACCCGAAGGATCAACCGCTGAAGCGACCAACTGATGAGTCGATTCAGGAAGCTGTGGCAATGTAACCTGATAGTGACCACTGCCATCTGACAGTGCATTCGCCACTACAACACCATTTTCAGAAATAGTGACTGCAGAGAACGGTATCGAGGTAGTACCCACAATGGTTGGCGTGTCATCATTTGTGATATGGTCCTGATCAGACACGCCACTATCGCTGGTTATGTCAAGCTGTAGTGTGACTGCATTAGTCAGTGACGGTGTAACAACGTGAGAGTTCGCCACCGTAGTGGTTAGGACTGGCGGTGCGAGTACCTGTGTCTGAATCGTTGGCTGTGTTGTGCCTGCGACTGGAGCAGAAAGCGTACCACTAACATCAAAGGTAAGATATTTAGTCTCAGTACCGCCGTGGTTATCTGAAACTTGAACTTCGAACGTATCTTGACCGCTGTATGTCTGAGTGGAGGCTTGGTAAGTCATACCCGTGACTGTTGCATGCTGTGTATACACATACGCACCAGTCTGAGGGTTTAGTGCTAAGTCCCCAAATAAACCAGAAGGTTGGCTGACGCCAAACGTATGAGTGTCTGAGCTGTCTACATCGTTTTCGACGAGTGTTCCCGTAGTCATACCTTGCGTATGAACAGTCAGTGTCGGGACGTCATTTGTCCCAGTCACTATAATAGTCAAATCTTGTGTATCAGTAGCACCCGCATTGTCGGTCACCGTGACCGGAATGGTCAGCGTCTTACTTTGCCCTGCTGGCAACGATTGATAGGCCGCATCCGTTGGGTCAAACACCCAGCTACCGTCAGGATTGAACGTCAGACCGGACACCGGATTGGCAATCGAATAGCTCAGCGTATCGCCTGCATCTGGATCGGTAGCGATAAGTTGACCGGACGCTTTCT
>NZ_JBSUGF010000031.1:0-4290 GCF_054064025.1 Vibrio limimangrovi | reverse complement strand
CCTTTAACGGTTGCTAAATCTTTACCTGTAAACGTCGCTGCAAAAAATTCCTGACCTTCAACATTGATATCTGCGCCCAGTTTTTTAGCGAGGTTTTTCACTACGCCTTTGTTAGCGCTGTCAACTTGAATGATGTAACGGTCGTCTGCGGCGTGTGCACCAAACGACAAGCAAATGCCCATCGCGATAAGCGATTTATTCAAAATTTTCATAATCATCCCTAAAGAGAGTAACGTCCAGTGATCCGCTGGAGTTTTAATAGCTAGAGTTTTAAATAAAGTTGTTTTGGTGTGTTTGCTTAGAATAGGTGGCTGTTTATCAGCCACCTATTCGCTTCAATAGCAATTAATCCGTCAGTTCTTCACAGCGGCCAAATTCAGCGCCACCCTTGACCTTGTTAATCAGACCGTTCGGGAAGCCTGTCTTAATCGAGTTGCCGTTTTCACAAACGTATACGTGAGACATGTCGACGAAGAATGAAAGCGCGTAACCTGCAAGGCCACCAGTCATTTTCGAACCATCGGCAGAAAGGGAAAGCGGGTTATTCAGGTAGCCTTTTTGAGCTTCCAATACACCTTGCTTATCGAAGAATTCATCGAATGTCATCCAGCCCAGGCCTTTGATGTAGATGCCACCCACGAACCCGGTTAGGATGTTACCACCGCGACCAATGATCACGTCACCGTTGTCGTTCATGTCTGTAGGCATGAATGCAGTGTATTTACCAAAACGAGCATGAACGCCTTCTACACCAAGGGATTCACAGAAGTTGTTGCCGAACAATACCATTGGTACATCGTTACACAGTTCCAGACCGCCAATATCGGTAAAGGCCGCATCACCCTCTTTAGTGTGATCCCAAATCAGAACGTTGCCGTTTCTGGTTTGCAGCGCGACTTGCTTGCCGTCATGAGAAGAGGCGTATGCGTTCATTGCACCGGCAGCTTCATAAAGGTTAATCATTTCTCCTTCATTGACCCATGCCGCTGCCTGATAGCCACCAAGTGACCCCATGACTACATTGCCGTTGCCTGATATTGCATGGGCGCGCACCCAAGCTGTATTAGACCAATCGACACTGCTGGTATCCAGCTCACGCATACCTTCATTTTTTGTCCAGATGAACGGAACGATTTCACCTGAGTAATTAGAAGTACACGAGCCATCGCCATTGATATCTTTATGTGCGTAACCAACCGCTGTATTGCCTGATGCGTCAATATCCCAGGAAACTGCAGAAGCAACGCCATCATCACTGTCTCCGCCACAGGTGTTCCCGGTTAGATCGCCTAGAGGTAAAACACCATTGGTATCTGTCCAAATTGCTGGAGCGGATATGCCGTTTCTGTCAAGGTCAGCATTGACCAGGAGCTTGTTACCGTTAGCACTCATTTTTGCATTTCCGGCAGTGAGGAAATCAGGAAGAAGAGTGATACCTTTATTCTCATCCCAGACGAAAGGTCTGCTGCCTGAAAGGCCTATTGAAGATTTGCCATTTTTTGCCAGGTCAGTTAGATGTGCGGAAACGACAGGTTTGAAATCAACGCCATCCTGGTAGCCGTTAAACACGAAATCAGCCTGTTTGGTTTTCCCTGCTTCAGCAACGATAGGGGTAGCATCACATGGGTCGTCTGAGTTAGGGTCGCTGCTTTCATTTTCATTCCAGAACTCAGGAACAGAAATAATGTCTGTCGTAGCGGTCGGGTAAGAACCACTATTGATTTCTTCTGTGTAAAGTACGTAGCTTTCACCTGGGGTCAGGCCGTTAAGTTTAAAGTAGCCATCAGGACCGACTTTACCCTGGGTCAGGTTACCGGACTGTGCTGATACTGAGTCAAACAGAGGGTTGTTGATATTACGCGCGATAATGTTGACACCACTGTATTCCGTCGAGCCATCTTTTAAGCGCAATCTGCCTTCAATTGAGCCAAATTGGGTAAAGTACTCCTGGCTTGGATAAAGGTTGGAAATCGCCACACGGTCTTCGGTTAAGTTCACCGTGCTTTGTGCTGCTGCTCCTGCACCGTAGTGATAAACGAATGGATACATGGTTTCAATGATTTCAGGATCAGCCGGATTGATCGGCATTCCGTAGTAATCCTCGATATCATGGGCATGAGTCTCTTCATAACCCGGATAAATATCGGCTAAATTACAGCCTTTCACGCCAGGGAGTTTTGGTGAATCAGGGGTACTGAGGTAACCAATCGGGCCGTTGGTCTGTGAGTGGGAAAGGTTAATCGCGTGACCGATTTCGTGCGTAAAAACGCCAGCAACTTGTTTGCCCTCAGAATCGTTTGCGTACACGTTCCAACCGTTTACGACGATTGTTGATTCGAGAATCTTGTTGTTAGCATCTGCAATTTCAGGGAAGGCAATAGCTAAAACGGACTCTTTTGACACCCCGAAGACATTTTCTAAGATGCTGCCATCGGTATCGTAAAGCATCCAGAAGCCGTAGCCATTTTGCTGAAGATAAAATGGCAGCGCATTCGATCCATCTACGTCAGCAATACCCGTCTTCTCTTCAATTGTGCCTGCTACATTGGCTTCAAACGTTGAGGTTTCTACATTGTTCCACTGTTCAAAAGCTTCCTGAGTAATTTGCTGAGCCTGTTCAATGGATAAAAATACCGTGCCATCGTAGTCATAAGTAAATGCTTCACCGCCATCGACATAGACGGGAATAGAGCCATTAGAGGTATCCCATACGAAGGGCGCTGAGCCGTCTGCCGTGGTATAAAGTGGACCACCGGCTTGTACTGTACTGGCTGAGAGTAGAGCGGCAATCGCAATTGTTAGTGTATTACGTTTCATTATTTCATCTTCCCATTGCTGATCCACTGCTCAGACACTGCTTTACCCAACAGGCTCATAAAAGCCGGTGCGCTGTATGCACCTTGAGTGTCTACCATCGTTTGTTCTGATTGCGTAAGCGTGCCTTGGGCAAACTCCAGATTGTCGAAAATGCCCTGGTTATTAAACTCATTCACCACTTTGCCTCCCTGAAGAACGAATTTACCGTTCGCCAAACCAGCAGTGGAGCGCAGACCAGTCAGTGACGCGGCTTTATGCATGAATACAACAACGACTTCTTCTTCATTCCAGCGAGGGAAACCTTCCGGAGACAGCGCCAGCATTTTGTTTCCATTTGGTAAAGTGCGGGGTTTAAGTAAACCAAACTGACGGAAGGTGTATTCAGAGCCTTCTGCATGGTTGCCTAAAGCCGCTTCGCCCACTTTGATAGTGACTTCTGTGTAAGGAAGACCTTGCTCGGAAATGCCATCGGTAACGCTTTGAACCTGACCTGATATAATGCTTTCAGAATCAGCAATGAGTTGTTTTAGGTTCTGTGATTGGAGCTGCGCAGCTTGTGCGACAGATGTGAACAGAGTGAACGCTGACAGCAACACAGCTATCTTTGATCTGAGTTTCATTAGTTATCCTTGACTATATTTTTAGCAAATTATTCAGGTAGATCCTCTACCGTCGAATAAAAGTAACGAATGGTTTTTAATTTAGATATCAGGGAATTCCTGATTTTTTATGAGTTGTGCTTCATAACCGTTTTGGTTTCGTAGCGATAAAGATAGACAAGTCGGGAATGAGCGTTTAAAAAGACCACCCGAAAGTGGTCTTTGTCATAATTTTAGCGGAGCAATTAGAATAGCCGGATATCGCTGGGGAACTATCGTAGGGAAACAAGAGAACGCCGTGATAGGGCGTCCTCTATCGTTTTTAGTCAAATGTCACACTTGAGATATTTGAACAGTTACCACTTGATTGATCACATACTTTATATGTGTACATCCCGTACGCATCACTTGCTAGTGTATCTGTGAATGCGCCGTCATTACCGGTGGTCGATACAATCACGCCGTTGCGGTATACATCGACTTTACGTGCTGTCGCGTTTGACCATGCTAAGTCGACTTTTTGGCCTTGCTTAGCTAGGTACTTCGATGTAGACAGTTCAATGTATGCTGCCGATTGTGCATCACAGCCGTTCGCTAACAAGTACTCGTTGGCATCGGCAACTTTTACAATGCCGTAGCCGAAGTGAACATCGTGACCTGACGTACCAGCATCAAATGCGGTTTGCTTCAGTGCATCACGGATTTGACTGCCGGTACATTCTTGATGATTTGACCACAGTAATGCTGCCATACCCGCAACGCCAGGGGTCGCCATTGATGTTCCGCTCATAAAGCCATAATCAGAGCTGCTGATCTCAACACTGATGGTCGCTGATTCATGTAGCAGAGCGCGATCTTTTAAGTCTGCTCCGAC
>NZ_JBSUGF010000030.1:0-4376 GCF_054064025.1 Vibrio limimangrovi | reverse complement strand
GCATGTTGGAACCCTCAGATATTTATCTCATCCTGCTAAGTTTAGGTTGGCAGGGGAAGAGTGGATTCCATACATCAATTCAGACCCTACAACTCACGATGTTCCTGAGTATCGAAGTTTGCCCTAATTTACCTAATGACTTATTACCTGTTTAGCTGCATCTGAGTGCTATAGGTTTAGGCATATGTCTACTGGCTAAACTTTTAGGTAGGGAAACAGAGCTTATCTTTCTTTTCGATAATTCCAGATAAGTTCGTTACATTATTTTTTCATTCGGTATAAGTGTGTGAGAGTAATAAAGTATTGAACCGGAGAATAAAGCACTATGCCGATAATGTAATAAATTTTTATACCAATGAAAAATCAATGTTTTAACTGAGCTTTTCAAAAATTTTATGCCAAAAATATACGTTTAGTATGATACTTAATTTTTTAAAGTTAAATTTATTACAACATAATATCAACAAGTTACGTAATATTTAGTGTAGTTCTTTAATACTATCCGATAATAAGGATTTACTCGAGTATTTATGAGATTTTGTGACGAAACATTGGTTCCTCCAATACTGGCATATTCTCATGGCGATGTAGAACCCCCTCATACTCTTCAGTGCGCTCAATTTTTACATTCTTTAAACGGTGTTATTCGAGTGGATACACAACCAGAATCGTGGGTTGTGAAAACGAATCAAGGGATCTGAGCAACAACTCTCCACTTTTTCGCTCAAGAAGTAAGAAAGAACCGTTAAGTAAAATGATAATAATTATTATTTGCATATTTTGGGGTGGTCGAGTATTTTATGAATTCTATGTCATATGTGTACTAATAAAGGAAAACCATGTTTAAGGACTTGTTCATTGTTACTTTCTTGGTGGTATTTGCAAATCAAGCAAAAGCTTCTATGGAGATTTTTGATGACTGTAATCATTTGGATGCAGGTGTTCACTACCAGTTAACACAGGAGAAGGGGTACTGTTTAGATACAAACTCTAATCAAAAGATAATCACTTTTGTAAACTTGTCATCAAAGCCTATCGAATCTGCAGATAGGAAGCTGAATGTAAGTTACCTTCTCCCTAATGAGTATGTCTATACGACCAGCAGGCTTGCGGTTTATCAATCAGAAAACATTGTGTTCTCGTTAGAACAAGAGGGTATTCTCGTTGCACGAGACCGCGGGACAGATAATGATATTGTGCCTATGGCTCTTCCAGTAATACCTGTCATCTTTATTAGAGCTGCTGCTGCTGGCGCGACATTAGGGATAATGGATGCAGTAGCGACCGCACCCAACAACGATCCCACATTTCGTGATGTTGCTATTGGCGCTTTCTCCGGAGCATTAGGTGGTATAGCTGCACCGATTATGGGAGGGGGTTTTTTTGGTATTGTGTCAGCTGGATCAATAGGTCTTTCTGCAAAGGGTGGATGTACATCATGCCACGATAAGTGACGTAAGAGATAAAAGGCCAAAAATGAATATTACAGTCATAATCCAAAAGATTTGTGAGAAGCGTAGAGCCGAATGGGAAGCTCGAATGCAGTTGCCTTTTAGTAAAAGAGTAGTGCGTTATAGTTTACCGTTTACTGTGGTTTTCTGCTTAGGAAGTAACGTTCTATTTTATGAAGGTAGTTGGGATATATCTAGGGTTATTAATCTGACGTTATTAATCATAATAGGTTCGATAGTTGTTGAATTGATAATGAGCAAAAAAAGTAAATACTAACCCTACGATTTCAGGAAAAATGTAGCGTATTCTGCACTAGCCAACCTCGGACTCGGCACCTCATTAGGTTGTTTTTCACTACCTAAATTTATTCATGAGTTGCCCACGAGATAGAGCCATACTAATCTGAACCAGCACCATTAAGAGAATTGCCATACCTTAAGTTATTTGTACATTGCTAATTTAGTAAAATCACTGACAAAGAATTGTCCATCTTCGTATCAGCTAGCTCTGGCTGAAACATTTCTGTCCCTCATCGTGTCAGATAGGTCTCAAACTTCTAGCATGAAAGTGCACCGGAATGAGTTTAAAAAATCAGATGAACTCCAGAATATAGCTACGCTCCTGCAGAGTAACTTGGTATTGAAGTACGAGTGAGCGAAGTCGTTTTTCAGTTTATTTGCGATAAATTAAGCACATCAACTCAAGACCTGATAACGTATAGAAAACTTAATCTTAATTTTATATACAATGAACCTTGAACCCCTAATAGAAGAACTAAAATCAATCGCTGAAGAATTTCCTCTCAAAGAATACTTTACATGGATGATGCCAGAGGACTGTCCGTTAGATTTTCCAAGCGAAATTACATCGAACTATGACCGAAATCTTTTCATGAAGCACAACTTGAGCTCTTTGTTAGTTAACGACTTAACCAATCGCTACTGGGTTATTCAGACATGGGGAGGGATTGGAAGTCTCAAATCGACAGAAAAAAATGATGATATATTGTTGAAGCTAGATGCTCGCCTCAGCAAAGGAGCTCTAGATAAAAAAACATTCGATGTCATTTCATCTATGTCTAAAGTTGCCTCTTTTCTTGATCACACAAAGTATGCTATTTATGACTCAAGGGTCATCTACTCACTTAATTGGCTGTTGCTCAAACATACTGATACTAATGAGTTCTATCCGATGCCTTCGGGTCGAAATAAAGATTTAATCAAATTAGACCTAGATACAATCATTAATCTCACTGGCCGCGATTCTGACAAAATAAGTTATAAAGATGCATACCATAGATATTGTGACCTGATGATTGAACTCTCTAAAGCTATCTACGAACGTCACGAACCATACTGGTCTGAAATGCTCTTATTCTCTATTGCGCCAAAGTACGTTACGGGTGACATCAAGCAATCAATTTCTATCTCAATTAATGACTAACAAGCTACTAGGTGTAAATTAACAAGAACTAAACATGTTTCTTTTTATCAATAATTCCTACCTAAAGTAATGTAGAGGCTGAAATTTAGTATATCGACTCTAAATGATTTATGTCCAGAGACGTTTTACGACGCCTAGCTTCGAGATTGCCTAGCTTCGAGATTGTGATCTCCAAGCGATCCTGTCGTATCTTAACTACACTACCAACCGATTTTGGCGTTCGCTCTCACATCTTTACCTCTTTAAACTCGTTCAAAATCTCCCTAAGTTGAATGGACAATGGGATTGAGCGTCGCCTTTTATGATTACCAAAGAATGTTAACTGCAGGACTAAAAAGCCTTCAGGTAGGTGATGAAAAACGTTAAAAACCGGAGATAGAAATATAGACGGCTAAAGTGTCTATACGAAATACGTTCAATCTAAGTACGTTTATCGGTCATTCGAATCACCCACAAGCGCAGACAGTTCAAATAAAAACCACAACAGGGTTTCGATGAAAAATAGTTAGGCGTAACAATTTATGCCTCCAGACGAGGCGTTTTTCCGTCCTAATGGTCAATAAGGAGTATGAAATAGAGTTTGCTCCTTTCTCATTGGTACAGGTACTCAATGTAAACACGAGCAACTCACGTCAGTATCGGTGGGTTTAATTTCTAGAGTTAGACCCACCGATTTTTATTTCAAGCTTCTACGTCGATTATGTCTGTATTAGCGTCTATTCTTAGGCTACCGTCCCCTCTGAGCCTATATTCCACCCTCTCGTTGTCACTCATTTTTCTTGGTTCAACATATTCTCAGTAGCCTCATCGTTGCACTACTCCAGATGCAAACGCAATGGCGTTTATACTCTGTCGCATAACTGCATATAAAGGATAACTCATATGAAAATACAATTATCGCTTACCTCAATGCTCGATGTTCCTACTTCTTGGTTGGGCTCTATTAGAGGGGCTTTCCGAGAACCCTAGTTCGAGAAAGAGGAAACAGCGATTAATCGATGCACAGAAATGCATCACCTCTTCGTCTAATTTAAGTTAAGAAATTAGACGAAGCCGCAAACTTTAACCCAATCCAGGACTGGTAAGGGGTGCAGAACAAAATCTAAAGAAGTGAATGGAAGTTCAGGCGTTATTCGGTGATTGAGAACGATGGCAGGCGACATTAGTCCGGCGCTGTTATCCCAATGCCCACTCAATACATAACGTCACTACGCACAAAAAAACACATAGCTCCCTGGTGGAGGATGCAATAAGCCCAAATGCAGCTGTCGACTGCGCCACCAGTCAGAACGAGGATGCAACACGCCCAACTGATCCACAAAAGGTGGAAAGCGTTCTATAAGTGAAGGTGAGGATGCAATAAGCCCATGTTGACCTCTGGAAGAGGGAACACCTTGACTCCCACGACGTCATCATTTATCGAAACAGCCTGTGTGCTGCGCAATTGCTATGTACCAATCTATTAATCAATGACTTTGTGA
>NZ_JBSUGF010000029.1:0-5894 GCF_054064025.1 Vibrio limimangrovi | reverse complement strand
CTTATTAAAAAGCCTAGTCTAAATGACTAGGCTTTTGTCGTTTATGGAACTTGGTTTCTAGTTTCCTTTTCTGGGAAGTGGAGTCCCTCTCGTGTGCGATCCTGCTGTCTGCCAACTAGAGACAAAAACGCCCAACAGAGGTCGGGCGTTGAGTTGAGATGATTGAAGAAGCTAGATTAAAGAATGCGTTTTAAAACACCATCAGCTTTCAAGCGGGTAATTTTTCTTACCAGCTTTTGGACACTTAGTGGATATTCTTCTACTTTATCTAATTGTCTATAAGTACAAATCAGATGGGTGTGCTCGAGTATACGAGAAACCTCTTCTTCAAACTTGTCTGTAAGGTTCGCGTAGTTATCTTGAATAAGTAAGCCATTTTCAAGATCGAGTGACCAGGCTCTTGGGTTTAAGTTATTGCCCGTCAGGAGCATGTAGCGCTTATCTACCCAAATACCTTTGAGATGGAAGCTGTTGTTGTCGTGCTTCCATAAGTGAATCGATAGCTTTCTTGCTGCGATACTCGCTTCGTTTGCTTTAGCGAAGCGACGCAGATTCACTTCATAGAGATAAGGCAGTCCCCCTATGGTTTTGAAATCTTCTTCAGGAGATATGTAGAAATCATTTGCTATCTTATCACCAACCACAATAGTGACTTTCACACCGCGTTTCATCGCGCGCTTAACCTCACGATGGATAGCTTTAGGGAAGTTGAAATAGGGGGTACAAATGAACACCTCACTTTCAGCAGATGATAGTAACTTTACTATCTGCTGATTTAATACATTACGACGTTTGCCTAAGCCTACCAGTGGTGTCACTCTTACTTCGTTTTCTGTTTCTGTTTCATGTTCAAACTGGTAATTCGCTTGAGAAAGAGAAGAGCGAAGCTGGCGAATGGCTGATTTGATTTCTTTTGTTCCGGGCTTGTCTTGGTCGGCTAGGTTATTAACGGCTGGATGAGCGATCATCTCATTCTGAACAAAGTGCACCATCGAGTCGGCTAGGGACTTATGTCGAATGACATGATAACGGTCAAAGCGATAACGGCCATGGTATTGTAGATAAACATTATTTAGGCTCGCACCACTGTATATAACGGTGTCATCGACTATAAAGCCTTTCAAATGAAGCACGCCAAAGACTTCGCGACCACGTACGGGAATGCCATATACTGGAATGGGGTACGGGTACTGCTGCGCAAATTCTTTATACATCGCTGAATTGCCTTCCGATGTTTCTGCTCCAATCAGACCACGTTGCGCGCGGTGCCAGTCTACACAGATATTGACATCCAGCCCTGGATTACGTTGCTTTGCTTCGTAAAGTGCCGTGAGTATTTCACGTCCAGCCTCGTCATCTTCCAGATATAGAGCGACTAGGTAAATTCGTGACGTTGCTTTGCTGATCGCATCCAAAAGACGACCTCTGAATTCTTGAGCTGAATACAGAACGTCAAAGTCCTCAGGATTCACTGCGAGGCTAGGCAACTGTGCGAATGGATTCCTACTAACTATCATATCGGTGTGAGTACCTTAATTTCGTGCAATATTGCGAACCTGATATTTTACCAAAGATATGATTTCTCTGGCTACAAAAGCGAGCTCATTGATGTTGATGATGTCGTGAATTGCATTGGAATGAGATCTTTACCGCTATTAACGTAGCGGAGAAAAGCTATTTTCAGTGCGTTTGGCAGTTTTGAACTATCAATGACTTTAAAACCATGTTGTGTGTAGTAAGCATTCAAATGCATAAAGGAAAAGCAGTAGTCACCATCTCTGAAAACTTCTTTTTCACAATAAGTCAGTAAAGCATCTCCCACGCCTGTTCCCCGAAAGTTGGGTACAACCAACATCCCCGTCAATAAACGAGAATTCTCTACGGTCTTCATACGAAGCAAAGCTACGATGGAACCCTCGGTACTGGCTGTAATGATCAACTCATCACTTTTGGCTTTTCCTGAGGGATAGTACGCCTTGTACAACCGTTTAATTAGAGGAAGTTTGATCGGATTTAACACTTCTATGATTAATGAGCTAGGTATTGTCACTGCGGTCAAAAGATAACTGATGTAGAATGTTGACAGTTTAAGAGAATTTCATCTGGCGTTGCAAACCCACTATGCAAATTAAAAATAATGCGAGCCTAAAGGCTTATCACACTTTTGGTATTGAACAGACGTGTTCCTATTTAGCCATCGTTGAGTCGCTTGACGATGTCATTCAGCTCTTTCAAGATCCAGTTTATAACAGTTTGCCGAAGCTCTTCTTAGGGAAAGGGAGCAATGTTCTTTTTACCGAGCATTATAAAGGTCTGGTGATAATCAACCGCTTGTCAGGAAAAGTAGTGACAGAAACCAACGATCATTACTTACTACACGTTGAAGGTGGAGAAGACTGGCCTGAATTCGTTTCCTGGTGTGTTGAAAGAGGATATGGCGGAATCGAAAACCTAGCGTTAATTCCTGGTTGTGCTGGCTCAGCACCGATACAGAACATCGGAGCTTATGGACTCGAGTTGCAGGATATCTGTGATTATGTGGACATCTTGGATCTGACAACATTCGAGACTCGACGAATGAGCGCTGATGAATGTGAGTTTGGTTATCGTGACTCCATCTTTAAGCACGATTTATATGGTAAGTGCTTTATTTCTGCTGTTGGACTTAAGCTGAATAAGCAATGGCAGCCGATAAATCAATATGGCCCTCTGCAGAATATCCCTTCTGAAGAATTAAGCCCGGCGTCAATATTTGAACGGGTTTGTCAGGTTCGCCAGGAGAAATTGCCAGATCCGGAGAAAGTGGGTAATGCAGGTAGTTTTTTTAAGAACCCAGTGATCGCGAAAGATCATTATGATCGACTTATTGAGGTTCACCGCGATTTGGTTGCTTACCCTGCTGAAAATGGAATGAAAGTGGCAGCTGGTTGGTTAATTGATCAATGTGGCTTAAAAGGGATCTCTATCAATGGCGCACAGGTCAACCCGTTGCAAGCATTGGTACTGACCAACGTGGATAACTGCAGTGCGAATGATGTACTGGCGCTGGCTTCCCTCGTTAAGCAGACCGTTTGGGATAAATATCAGATTGAACTCGAGCACGAAGTCCGTTTTATCAATAGGGTTGGCGAAACGAATCTGGCTGAGATTGAGGCGGCACAATGAGAAAAGATCACTCAACTAAGCTCCATATTCTGAAAACGCTCAGTGACGGAGAGTTTCATTCTGGAGAAGCATTAGGAATGGATCTCGGTATATCAAGAGCGGCGATAGCGAAACATATTAAAGGCTTGAGCGAATGGGGGGTGGATACCTACCGTATTCAGGGGCGTGGCTATCAATTGGCACATCCAATGCAGTTGTTGGATGAAGCCAAGTTAACAGCAAACGCAGCTCAAAAGCTGGAACTCATCCCCGTTATTGATTCTACCAACCAGTATCTGTTGGATAGAGTGAATGAGTCCCAAAAAGGCCGTGTTTGTTTAGCTGAGTATCAAGCCCAAGGCAGGGGACGACGGGGCCGTCAATGGATATCCCCATTTGGATCTAACTTGTACTTATCCATGTACTGGCGCCTTGATGCAGGTATAGCGGCGGCAATGGGTTTAAGTCTTGTCATTGGCATCGCTGCGGTTGAAGCGCTAGAAGAAATGGGGATTGAAGGCGTTAAGCTAAAATGGCCTAATGACCTGTACTATCAGGATAAAAAGCTGGCAGGTATTTTGGTAGAAATGTCCGGGCAGGCCGGAGGAGCAGCTCATTTAGTCATTGGTATGGGATTAAATATTGGCATGCCCGATTTACAGCCAGCGATTGATCAACCATGGACAACACTGAATCAGGTTTGTGGGGATCTGAAAATCGACAGGACGCAACTCGCATTAACTTTAATTGAGCATTGGAATTCGGCTCTGATTGATTATGAGATGATGGGGTTATCAGGGTTTGTTGAGCGCTGGAACCGTCTGGACAACTTTATTGGACGTCCTGTGAAGCTTCTAATCGGGCCAAGAGAAATTCATGGTATTGTGCAAGGTATCGATCAGCAGGGCGGTGTAGTCCTGCAAACAGAAAATGGCATAGAGACCTACATCGGTGGTGAGATCTCCTTAAGAAAAGGGGACTGATTCTTTCATTATTTTCTGAGAGATACCTTGTCCACTAGATGGTTAACCCCTTTATGTAGTATCAAATGGGCTCTTTCCCTTGTAGGGAGAATGTTATGTTCCAAGTTGAGCCCGTTAATGTTCTTCCAGATTTCTTGCGCTTTGTTTTTGGCCTCATCGACCGTCAGTTGTGTATAGTGGCTAAAGTAAGATCCTGGTTTGGTAAAGGCGCCTCGGCGGAACTTCAAAAACCTTTCCACATACCATTGCTCAATGGTGTCAGATTCTGCATCAACGTAAATAGAAAAATCCAAGAAATCTGAAACGAACACGCGGTGGGGATCATGTGGGTAATCCATACCACTTTGTAATACATTTAATCCTTCGATGATCAGCACATCAGGCCTATCGACTTTTTTCCGTTCGTCTGTAATGTCATAGGTAATATGCGAATAGACGGGCACCTCTAGATTAGGCTTACCTGCTTTTACATCTGACATAAACTCAACTAAATGCTTGATGTCATAAGATTCTGGGAAGCCTTTGCGATGCATTATTCCCTTTTCTTCCAACACTTTCTTTGGATACAAAAATCCATCTGTTGTCACTAATGATACTTTAGGGTGATTTTCCCAACGTGAAAGTAGTGCTTTCAGGATACGAGCGGTTGTACTTTTGCCTACCGCGACGCTGCCAGCTATTCCGATTACAAAAGGAGGAGCGTGCTCTTCTGTATTCAAAAATTGCTGTAAAACAGAATTACGGCTTTGACGAGCTTGCACATACAAATTCAATAGGCGAGACAAAGGAAGGTAGATCTCTACCGCTTCCTCCATGGTGAGGTTTTCATTTATGCCCTGAAGCGCAATCAAGTCGTCTTCAGAAAGTGTCATTGGTACAGAATTTCTCAACTCTGCCCAGTTGGCACGGTCAAATGACAAAAATGGGCTCATGGGTCTCTTTTATCCTTGTTTTCATTGAGAGCATGAACATACATCAAGCGCACTTTAAAGCAAGCGACGGAGGTCGAAGTTTGCTTGAAAAATGCGATGTTTGTACGTTTTTGCAGCAAATGAAGCCAAAAAATCAAATTTTCTGATTTTTTTTTAAATTACTATTGCAACCTAGAAAATCATTCAATAGAATGCGCACCACTTATGCCGACTTAGCTCAGTAGGTAGAGCAACTGACTTGTAATCAGTAGGTCACCAGTTCGATTCCGGTAGTCGGCACCATTCTCTCCTGTTTCTGCATTGAAACAACCTTGTAGTGAGAATGGCTAGAAATTTTGGAGGGGTTCCCGAGTGGCCAAAGGGAGCAGACTGTAAATCTGCCGGCACTGCCTTCGATGGTTCGAATCCGTCCCCCTCCACCATATTCTTTAGGAAATAGCTCTCAGAGTTACGTGTTGCGGGCATCGTATAATGGCTATTACCTCAGCCTTCCAAGCTGATGATGCGGGTTCGATTCCCGCTGCCCGCTCCACTCTAATTTGAGTGCTGATATAGCTCAGGTGGTAGAGCGCATCCTTGGTAAGGATGAGGTCGGCAGTTCGAGTCTGCCTATCAGCACCAGCTCTAAAGTTTATTTCCTTTTGATATTAGATTTACCAATAATCTTTTTTTTTGGTTGCGTGGTCAAACTGGGCCACCAAAATCCGTACCTAGAGGGACCACTCATGTCTAAAGCAAAATTTGAACGTGTAAAACCGCACGTAAACGTTGGTACTATCGGCCACGTTGACCACGGTAAAACAACTCTAACTGCAGCTATCTGTACTACTCTTGC
>NZ_JBSUGF010000028.1:0-6284 GCF_054064025.1 Vibrio limimangrovi | reverse complement strand
TTAAGCGGTGAAAATCATGGTTCATAGAAGCTCCTTTTCTATGAACTATTAGATCATAAAATTAATGTAATTGGTATAATCGTTCAGTGAATAGTGAGGCTGAACAGGCATTTAATGCCAAACGCTTGCCATTAAATAAACTATTACAACAATCAGATTTTGTCGTTATGCTGGTACCCTTGAGTGCTGAAACAGAAAAACTGATTGGTGAGAAAGAATTCGCTCAAATGAAGTCCAGCGCTATTTTTGTTAATGCCGCCAGAGGAAAAGTCGTCGATGAGCAAGCTTTGATTCAAGCTTTACAGCAAGGCGTTATCCGCGGAGCAGGCTTAGATGTCTTCGAGGTAGAGCCGTTGCCCTCCTCATCGCCGTTAACTAAATTAGACAATGTGTTTGGGCTCCCTCACATCGGTTCTGCAACAACAGAAACGCGATTAAGTATGGTCCGATGTGCGGTGGAAGGCTTTATTGCCGCAATGAGCGGGGACTATTCAAAGAGCTGTGCAAATGCGCATCTTTTGAATAAATAGGTTTGGATCGAATTTGACTGAAAGCACAAAGTCATTTCCTACTTTGTATTTCTGACCAGAAAACTCTCTCCTGTTGACGGTTTCTATATCTGCGCGGTCACTCATATCTCGCGTAAGAATGAAAGATAAAGGGCACAATACTTCTAACATGCCCTTTTCTTTTTTGTCGCCTACTCTTTCGTCGCTATCGGCTCACTCTTCAGCCCTAAGATAAGAGAGAATGTGGCAATCAATAAGACAATAGTAAATGGGAAGCCGGTCGTCACTGCCATAGCTTGTGCGGCAGCAAGACCACCACCTAGCAATAAAGCAACCGCTACCAGGCCTTCAAACGTACACCAAAATACACGCTGTGGCGTCGGTGCATCAACTTTACCACCAGCGGCAATGGTGTCGATAACCAATGACCCCGAGTCCGATGAAGTAATGAAGAACACCACAACCAGAACAATACCAACCAATGAGGTGATACTTGATAACGGCATCACCTCCAGCATTTCAAATAACTTCAGCGGAAGTTCAGCATCTTTAACGGCTTCATAACCATCATTGACAAACTGACTAATAGCCGTCCCACCAAATGCTGTCATCCAGAAAATACACACGGTTGAAGGAATAATCAGTACGCAGAAAATAAATTCTCGAACTGTACGTCCGCGCGATACACGGGCGATGAACATGCCAACAAATGGCGACCATGAAATCCACCATGCCCAATAGAACGAAGTCCAACCTTGAGAATAGTTCACATCTTCGCGATTAAACGGCATCGACAATGCTGGGATGTTTTTGATGTACGAAGCAATATTTTCGAAAAATCCCGTTAGGATAAACAAGGTTGGCCCTACAATCACAATAAAGAACAACAAGACCGCGGCTAACAGCATGTTAATCTCAGAGAGGCGTTTTACACCGCTATCCAACCCCGCAAGTACTGATATCAGGGCAAAAGCAGTAATAACAATAATCAGGATAATTTGGGTAGTATCCGTTAGCGGTACCCCAAACAGAAAGTTCAAACCAGTTGCTGCTTGAGAAGCCCCGTACCCCAATGAAGTAGCAAGACCAAATACCGTTGCCACCACTGCCAAAATATCAATAATGTGTCCAGGCCATCCCCAAATACGTTCTCCGAAAACCGGGTAAAAGATAGAACGCATCGTTAGCGGCAGCCCTTTGTTATACGAAAATATCGCCAGTCCCAACGCTAACAGAGCGTAAATAGCCCATGGATGCAAAGCCCAGTGATAAATTGTCGCTGCCATACCTAGTGATCGAGCCGCTTCGACGTCACCTGTAGCGCCTCCTAATGGCGCCCAATCCGTCCGGACTCCGTTTTCGAGTACAGGTCCTGCGAGCGAAGAGCTAAAGTGAGACATTGGCTCAGATACGCCAAAGAATACCAACCCGATCCCCATACCAGCGGCAAATAGCATCGCCAACCAGCCAGCGTAACTGTAATCGGGCAAAGCTTCCGTTCCACCTATCCTTACTTTACCTAACGGGGAAATAGCTAATCCAATACAAACAATGACGAAAATGTTACCAGAGAGAATGAAAAACCAGTCAAGGCTAGAAGTTAACCAGGAACGCATGTGGACAAAAATAGGCTCTACTTGCTCCCTGAAAATTAAGGTAGCAAATACGAATATAACAATCGCCAGCCCAGAAACCGCAAACACGCGGTTATGAATATCTAACCCAAAAGGGCCTACAGATAAAACAACGTTGTCCTGACCGACCTGATAATCGGTATCTATTGGATTGGCCTTGCCACTATGTTTAGGAATGCCACCAGTATCTTTACTCATTGAATGCTCCAGACGAATGCTATTACATCTTAGTAGTATAAGTTGAAAAACAGCCCATCAACACGTTGATTAAAAAACAAACGTATTCAGGAATGCTAAATTGAACCTTTCATCAGAATAGTCCAAAAAGGGTATACCATCCTCCAACACTGTCACTCGTCCGCTTTTCTAGCGACTACCGTTCGACTTTTCGGAGACTGGAACACAGTGTTCAGACGTTTTAACTTGTGGTCCCAAAAGAGAGTAATGACTGAAATTTTTCAGTTTCTCTCTCGTTTGAATGACCCTTAATGGCGGCCCCTTATGGTACAACGAAGCGATAAGGGAGACGCGTCCATCACATCAAAACCGTTTTGAATTTATATAGAATAATATTCCTTATAAATCATTTAAAAGAACAAATACGTGAACATTATGTTGTTGATTTGTAGGTTTACTTCACATTTTTGGTGTGGTAGTTTGCGTGCCACAAGGCAAGGCACTGTGGTTTAAAGTGTGTTTAGTAATAGCTAAATAAGTAAAATCTTATTTCTCTGACGGCTAATGTAATGATTGTTCAATCTTTACACGGCGATTTTGCAAAGTGTTTTTCATCCAAAAATATAGCGTTGTTTATTTTCAATAATGTTATTTAAATCTGGTCATGTTGCGCTATTAGGTAGTTTTGTCATTATTCTTAAAGCATATGACTTGAAGAGATGTATTAATGCGCTGGTGACTTATTGACTACTTATAAACCATTGACTGTCTCTGCTTTATTTAGGGCAAAAGCGGTTTTATCCTCCGCTGCTCAATTTTTATATTTAAGGTCAGTGTCTTTATGAAAAAAATAGTCATGATGTTATTTGCTGTTGCCAGCATGACATCTTTTCCGTCAGCGTACGCGGACGATAGTGATTCACCAGTTGATGTACTGCTGATTGGTGGCGGGATCATGAGTGCCACTCTGGGCACATATCTGCAGGAACTGGAGCCTGAATGGAGTATGACCATGGTTGAGCGCCTGGACAATGTTGCCCAAGAAAGCTCGAATGGTTGGAACAACGCAGGTACTGGTCACTCAGCGCTGATGGAACTGAACTACACCCCGCAAATGCAGGATGGCAGTGTTGATGTGACCAAAGCCGTTAAGGTGAATGAGGACTTCCAGATAAGCCGTCAGTTCTGGGCTTATCAGGTTGAGCAGCAAGTGATGCATAATCCGGCATCATTTATCCGCAGCGTAAATCACATGAGTTTCGTATGGGGTGATACTAACGTTAACTTCCTGCGCGCGCGTTATGCAGAATTGCAGAAAAATTCTCTGTTCCAGAGCATGGACTATTCAGAAGATCCGGAACAGATCAAAGCCTGGGCACCATTGGTCATGGAAGGTCGCGACCCGAACCAGAAAGTTGCCGCTACCCGCTCAGTTCTGGGTACCGATGTGAACTATGGTGAAATCACCCGCCAACTGGTCAGCTCGCTACAATCGCAACCTAACTTCGATTTGCAACTACAGACCGAAGTCCGTGGCCTGAAACAGAACACGGACGGTAGCTGGACGGTGACCGTTGCAGATCTGGCTAACGATGAGCAGGAAAAACAGATCCATGCTAAATTCGTTTTCATCGGCGCCGGTGGTGCGTCATTGCCGCTGCTACAGGCTTCCGGTATTCCTGAAGCGGACAACTATGGTGGTTTCCCGGTTGGTGGCCAGTTCCTTATCACCGAAAACCAAGAAGTGGTGCAACAGCATCTGGCGAAAGTTTATGGTCAGGCGGAAGTAGGTGCGCCACCTATGTCAGTACCTCACCTGGATGCACGTCGCATTGATGGTAAAGAAGTAATCCTGTTTGGTCCTTTCGCTACCTTCTCAACCAAGTTCCTGAAAAACGGTTCACTGTGGGATCTTATGGGTTCGACGACCGCAGATAACCTGATGCCTATGGTGCATGTTGGTCTGGATAACTTTAATCTGGTGACTTACCTGATTGGTCAGGTGCTGCAGGATGATGAAGACCGTTTTGCAGAGCTGCAGAAGTACTATCCGAATGCGAAAAAAGAAGACTGGAAACTGTGGACAGCAGGACAGCGTGTGCAAATTATCAAGAAAGACCAGGAAAAAGGTGGTCGTTTGCAGTTTGGTACTGAAGTCGTTACTTCTCAAGATAAAACGCTTGCGGCTTTGCTGGGTGCATCACCAGGTGCGTCTACCGCAGCACCTATCATGCTGAATGTTTTAACATCAGTATTTGGTGAGCGTGTTGACGGTGTCTGGAACGACAAACTTAAGCAGATCATTCCTTCATTTGGTCAGCATCTGAATGGTGATGTTGAAGCGACGCTCAACGAGCTTAACTACACCAGTAAGGTACTTGGCCTACACAAACCTAAGCAGGCGCAGGGCTATGCACCAGCGCCGGATGCTGATGCGGTTATTCTTGAGAAAGCATCGATTGCTGATATCGAGCTTTAAGCTGAGCTATCCGATAAGTCACTATGCCACGCGAGAAAGTCTCGTGCTAAGTGAAAAGACATAGCGAGTTTATCTCTAATCCCCCACATCCTTATGGCTGAGGGGGATTTTTTGTCCTGTTGACCATATATGGACGACTCAGCTTTCATTTGATGGTTTTATAAAATATCAGTTTATGATTTTAATTATCACTATATTCCCCTATGGACCGACAGAATCGCTTGGTGATCACAGAAAATCTACATCCTTCGTAACTCAGAAATGGACAGAACCTTGTTAGACCTGATGCCCTAAAAGGGTCCCGTTAGATTAGGAAAAGTAACTTGAGGCCATAGTCGTTTGTTATGTGTAATTTTCTATGTACTTCCTTAATTACTCAGTCGATTCAAACAAGGGACTAATTGGAAGGTTAAGATTTAGCTTCTCAATTTCGACTGCCGAAGAGCCATGGCATTTCTCAAAGTCACTCCAACTGCTCTTGTGAACCTGCTTTACGATTCGAAAGTCGAGTAACAATTGAGAAAACGCTTCGGGGCTATACCCCTTAGTCTCAGCAATAAAGTGTTGTGTAGCCGGACGTTTACCTTGAACCAGTGCCAAATAAAATCGAGCGATGTCATTTACATGGATATATTGGTTATAACCTTGAGATGGTATCGCTACTTGGAGAGTTTGGTCAGATAAGGAATCTACAATTCGCTTTAGCTGACAGTTTTCACCACCATAAACCAAACTAGGACAGTAAACGACATGCCACTTCTTTTTGATAGCGCAACCTATTGTAACTGTGTCCGGTTTCACCACCTCTAAAGGCTTAAGCCTAAATTCTTTGAGGTCATTGTGAGAAGCATTGCCAAATAGCCAAACGCCCGATGTGTGGATTTTTGTTGCACCTTCAGCCGCTAGTCTATCCAACTGCGTTAGCAGCTTGGACTCTATATCAGCTATTTCCTCCGGAGAAAATTCTGACCAATGTGGGCGAGCACAATTTATAACGATATCAAAGTAACCAGAGAAATCTAATGGCACATTGGCAAGCTTCCGAGCAGGAGGTAAGACACCGCTAGTCCTGCTGTAAGTCGAAACTTCAAAGCCACTTTCGACAAACATCTTAGTCACGTGGCTACCAATATACCCATTGGATCCTGATATAAGTACTTTCATTCTTTCCCTGAACTCTCGATTACACATAACGCTTTCGATACGGCTTTTAGCCGCTTTTCATACTCCTATCATGCAACCTTTCCAAACACAGTTCAATTGATAATCAATAGGTTAATGAGAGGTATTGGGTAGTAGATTGCAAAATGACGTATAGTTTTAAAAAGCTTTCTTCGACACTCCCTCGGATAACTACAGGTAAGGCAAACGTACAATCACAGATTGTGAGTAAACTTATGCGTTGAGATGATGTATGGAATCCACTCTTCCCCTGCCAACCTAAACTTAGCAGGATGAGATAAATATCTGAGGGTTCCAACATGC
>NZ_JBSUGF010000027.1:0-7349 GCF_054064025.1 Vibrio limimangrovi | reverse complement strand
TCACAAGAAACCGAATATACGACCGCATCTTAACTTTGAATTGCTAAATCACTTTGTAAATACGTGGATTCCATATACGAAATGGGGCATTTTTGAGTTACCCGATTGCAGTATGTCGTCAGCGAAGGCAGCACATCATTTTTGTTTGCTTGCCTTTGTTATCAGCTGAAACTCCATACCAGTACGTTTAGTGTTACGGGTTCTATAGCGCGTTGGATATTTATCAAAAAAGTCAGATAACTTCTTCAACCCGTAGTTTCGAGGGTCAAAATCTGGCTTCATAAAGTCGTTTTGATCTCCCCCTCAATCCAGTCCTGCCTATGCTTGAGATGTTCATCCATCTTTCATTAAAGCTTAGAGCTAATTTCAATTAAGTCTCAAAACTTAGTTGCTCGTCGATTACTTAACTATTAACACACATAACCGTGTTATTAGTGTGTCTCATCATACGAACTTAGTGTGTTATCCATTTTTTAGTGTGTTGATTGTGTTTTAATGTCGTTTTAACTCGTTGATATTATAAGAAATAACCTGTGTTGGCACGCTTTAAGCATTATAAATGTACATACCAGGAAAATTAGTGTTCAAGGTATAAATAACAATGAATATTTTTATCACCCAGAGGTAGATATGACCGAACTAAAAGCAATCGATTCAGACATTGAAGAGATTCAAAATCTATACATGGAACTCATCGTTAACGCGGGTGAAGCTCGTAGCTGTTCTTTTGAAGCAATTGGTTTAGCAAAAGAGAAAAAGTTCCAAGAGGCAAAAAACTGTTTAGCTAATTCGAAAGAAAGTGCGCTATTGGCACATAAAATACAAACGGATCTAATTCGTAAAGAAGCTTGCGGAGAGTTAGTCAATATTTCAATTACTTTGATTCATGCTCAAGATCACTTAATGACAGCCTTGTTGGCACGAGAAGTCTCGGAAGAATTTATTGCAGTGCATGAAGAATTAGCTGATATAAAAAAACAACTATCTGAATTAAAAGGGGAATAAAATGAAAATACTTCTATGTTGTGGCGCTGGTGCATCTACAAGTTTAGTAGCAGAATCTATGTTTAATAGCTTATCACCAGAAGAAAAAGAGTCTTTTGTTATTGAAGCGAAGTCTTTTGATCATTTTTATGAAGTATATGATAAATATGATGTTATTTTGCTTGGCCCTCAGATTAGATATAAAAAGCCTGAAGCAGAAAAAGCAACAAAAGAGTTAAATATTCCTGTAGATTCAATTAATCCCATGGATTATGCAATGCAAAATGGTGCTGAAATTGTTCAGCATGCAAAAAACCTATTGGGTTAAAGGGTATAGCTATAATTAATATTAATAACCCCTATATCTCCTGATACTGATATTAATTGTATAAAAAAGGTGGTGATGTACCCCACCATCTTTTTATAAAGGACTGAACAATGAACAAGCTTTCAAGTTTTTTTCAAAATAAATTTGTTCCCATAATGGTTGCACTTGGTGAAAACCGCTACATGCAAGCCGTACGTAATGGGATGATGATGATTATACCGTTTATTATTATTGGTAGTATTTTTACGGTAGTAGCTAGCTTTCCATCTAAGGCATGGGCAGAATTAATTGAACCATATGCTGGTATGATTAATGTTGGTAATACCATGACATTCGGCATGATATCTCTTATTGCTGTTGCCAGCATCGGTTACCACATGGCGGTTGTCCACAAGATAGACCCTATTGGTACTAGCGTTACAGCACTTGTGGGTTTTTTAGTATTACAAGTTAATACCGAAGACTTCAGTGTTATGACGTCAAACTTTGGTGCATCTGGTTTATTTACAGCTATTGCTGTTGGATTATTATGTGCGGAAACTATAGTATTCTTCTACAGACGTAAAATAACAATAAAAATGCCTAAAGGTGTTCCTAGTTATGTCTCTGACTCCTTTACAGTAATTATTCCTGCACTAGTATTTATTACATTCTTATGGTTTATTCGAGTATTTTTAAACTTCGATGTTAACTTATTAATTGAGCGTATTTTATCTCCCTTAGTGTTTGGGTTAGATACCCTTCCTGGCATTCTTATCCTAACATTTTTTACATCACTTATTTGGGTATGTGGCATTAATGGCGATAATATTTTTGCTGGTATTGTCTACCCTGTGTTATTGGGATATTTAGCTAACAACTCTGCTGCGTTTGCAGCTGGAGAAGCGATCCCACATGTAACGGCCTTCGGCTTCTTTTATTTTAATTTATGGTTAGGTGGTACCGGAGCTACTGTTGGTTTAGTAATTCTTATGTTGCGCTCACGCAGTAAAACATACCGGTCACTTAGCAAAATCTGTACTCCTCCGACAGTATTTAATATAAATGAACCTTTAGTATTTGGCTTTCCAATTATGTTAAACCCGGTAGTTCTTCTGCCTTATGTGTTGACCCCTGTAATTCTGCAAGCGGCGACCTACGGCTTAATGTATTACGGTTTGATTGGAAAAGTTGTTGTTGCTATTCCTTGGACTACTCCTCCTCTATTAAGTGGCTACTTATCTACTGGTGGTGATATCAGAGCCGTAGTTTGGCAAGCAATATCCATTGTGATTTCAGTGTGTGTTTATTATCCATTCTTCAAAGTTTCAGAGAAAGCGAAACTTAAAGAAGAGCAGGAGTTAGAAGCTGCTGCTAATACAGAAGTGAAAGACAATGATAATAAACAAATGGTTAAGGGAGAGGTTTCAGCTTGATATACAAAAATGTAAAAAACTTCCCAGAGAATTTTCTCTGGGGAGCCTCAACTGCCGCGTATCAGGTAGAAGGAGCCCATGAACTGTATGGGCGAAAGTTATCTACAGTTGACCTCAACATCAATCCGAACTATGCCGATACCAGCATCGCATCTGATCATTATCATCGTTTCCGGGATGATGTTGCTTTAATGAAACAACTTGGGATGAAAGCTTATCGTTTTTCAATTTCGTGGAGTAGAGTTATCCCAGATGGAATCGGGGATGTAAATCCGGAAGGAATTAAATTTTATAGCGATTTGATTGACGAACTACTTGCTAATGATATTGAGCCTATTGTTACGATTTTTCATTTTGATATGCCACTAGTACTTCAAAATAAATATGCTGGCTGGTGTAGCAGAGCGATTATTGACGATTTCAAAAATTATTGTCATACATTGTTTGCTGAGTTTGGTAATAGGGTTAAATATTGGTTGACGATTAATGAACAAAGCAACATGTTCTTGCTGCCATACCTTGTTGAACTAGACCCTGATAGCAATAAAACTAAAGAACAACAAAAGTATCAGTTAAATCACAACATGATGCTAGCTCATGCTCAAGCGGTTCATTTGTGTAGAGAATTGTTACCTGAAGCTAAAATCGGCCCAGCTATCGGAATTGCACCCAATTACCCATACAGTTGCCATCCCGATGACATTCTTGCTGCACGTGAGGCGAATGATTTCCATACCTGGCTATTTATGGATCTATATTGTCACGGGAAGTATAGAGACAATGTTTGGGCTTACATGGTTGAAAATGATTGTGCACCTACTATTGAAGATGGTGATATGGAAATCATTGCCAGTGCCAAATCAGACTTTATAGGCTTGAATTATTATAGTAGTAAGGCTGTAGCTGCATGCCCTGAGAATGAGGACGCTAGTGAAAAGGTTCTTAATTTTGACGGGACAGATGGCGAATCTAAACATGAAAAAAGGCCTGGGCTCTATCAAGGAAAAGACAACCCACACCTAAAGAAAACACCTTGGGAATGGGAAATTGACCCTGTTGGGTTACGAGTTTTACTTAACGAGTTAAATGATAGATATCATTTACCCATACTGATCACTGAAAATGGGGTTGGAGGTATAGATGATGTCGACTCTCAGGGTGAAGTGAATGATGATTATCGAATAGACTACTTACGAGATCACATAGAACAGTGCAAACTCGCGATTTCGGATGGTGTTAAGCTATTTGGTTATTGTCCGTGGTCGTACATTGATTTGGTCAGTACTAGTAGTGGGTTTAAAAAACGCTATGGTTTTGTTTTCGTTAACCGTACTGATAGTGACTTAAGAGATTTGAAGAGGGTTCCGAAAAAAAGCTTTTATTGGTACCAAAACGTTATTAATAGTAATGGTGAAGTTCTCTAATTTATAATTATTAGAACTAGCATAGAAACCTAGAGGTTTTGATGTTATCTGGCAGTTATCAACATGAATAGCTGCCAGTTTTTTTATCTTCTACATACTCTAATATCGCATGTATAATGAAACAAAAATATAGACCATAAATATATTAAAAATGTCACTTAGCCTTCAATTCTACAGCTATAAGTTTTCATGTCCTGGAAACTAGTATCAGCTTAGATCATCTTCTTTAAATAAGTGATATAGATAAAATAGCTCGTCTTTAGAAAATTTAATAGCGTACTTATTCCCTAAGGTGTTTAAGCTTTGATTTAGCGAAGTATAAATATCTTTACTTATTTCTGGTGATGTTAAGGTAGAAGGATATTTAGCTAATGGTTCATTATTGGCCAATGAATCCATCGTACAAGCTAAATGTAGTAGTATCCCATATTGTAGACTTAAGGAAACTTTTTTCTTGCTTATTTTTTCAAATCGATAAATAAGATGGCGAATATCGAAAATTAATTCATCCTTATCAAATTTAGAAAATTCAAATTTTGTTATACTTAGCCCTTCTAAAATACCAAGCTCATATTCAACTTGATATTTTATATCTTCTATTCCTTTACCAGAAAAAATATGCTCTAAATCATAGTGAGGCACCGAAAGGTTTGTTTTAAATGGACCAGTAACACACAAAACAAACTCGTTTTGTTCAACCAACTTCAACCTATCACTAATATTTTCTTCTCCGACTAAATTAATAGGTATTATGTTTATTTTTTCAGCATAATCAGCAAGACTTCGTTCTAAGAATTTTTTTAGATAAATTGCAGATCCTTCACCTGTTGTACAAATAGTAATGATTGTCAGTTTAAGGTTATGAGCTTCCTTAAAAGACAGTAAATCATCTCCTTTATAATCAGTTTTTGTATTGCGTAGCATCGCAATATTATCAATTGTCACTTGAAGCGTTTCGTCATAGATAAAGTCTAGTGGATATCCAAGCATAGCTTTACCACAAGCAGCTAATACGTGAGGCGCACTGGTCATTGAAATTGTTTTTGTTTTTATGTTCAGCTCTTTTTCAATATCAGCACCAAAATTCATTAATGACCCCATATCCACAAGTAAAAGAACATCACAGGATGGTGATCCTTTCAGAAAATCAACGATTTTCGTATAAGTACTGGATGGAGAATCACTAAGAGCCATATTAAACCCAGTACAGTAATTTCCTCCAAGCAACTGATTACAGGTAGCAGCGATGGAGGTTGCGGTAGACTCGCCATGATGAACAACTATGACTTTAACTTGATTGGAGGCTAAATTTAGCTTTTCATTTCCCGCAGCTATAAACATAGTTAGGAAACCTGCTTCATCAACAGGAGTGTGCACATCAAATGTTGAATTAATAATGGATAAACATTGAGTGGCTACTTTAAATTGAGTTGGGTACTGCTCCTTAATTTCTGTGAGTTTGGGGTTATTTATTCTTTTGTTATTACGTAATCTAACAAGTAAGTTTGCTAGATGAAGTACCATAGCGTGTTTAATGCTATCCGGTAGTGCATTACCTAGCTGTGATTGACACAACATCGATATCTCTTCAACTAAGGAAATCGTGGTTTCTCCAGCCAACTTTTCCAAGTTTTTATTACTATGGTCAGCCTGAGCGACCTCAATACAGTGGCCGAGATAGTTGTTGATATCACTTGCAACAATTTTATCTAATTGCTCTTCTGTGCTTCCGATTTGTTTTAACTGATTTACCCTCTTGTCTATGAGTTCATATATATTTTCCGTTTTCCCCATAGCAAAATCGGACACATTCGATAGGTTATCTTCTGTGAAGAGGTAAAAGCGTTGGTCAATACAGTTTAAATGTGTCCATATCTGCCTGTGCTCAGTATATAAATTTAATCCAGATTTTATATTATCAGGCAAGTTATAGCTGGATATTTGGAGCTCAGTTTGACGACCGGTAATAAAATCGGCATAAGCTTTAGCACAAAGTATTCGAATATCACCTTCTAATTGACCAATATTTGATGGGCAATCGTAACCAAGTAGTGATCGAACGGCATTGATTGAAACTTTAATTGGCCTTTGCAACCGTGCTGATTCTTTAGAAATAAAACTCGTAATCAAGTTTAATCTTTCTTCAATACTGCGTTCACGTAGCGGTGGAAGCGTAATCCGCATAGGAATACGTCGTACAAAGGTACTTAGGAGCTCTGACTCAGGGTTTTCGGTCGTGGCACAGATAATTAAAACTTTAGATTTACGTTTTGTGTCTGCTTCTCCTAAACGTCGATAAAGTCCTGTATCAATGAATGTAAATAGCATCTCTTGCCCCTCTGGAGGGAGCCGATGAACTTCATCTAAAAATAATATTCCTCCATCAGCAACATCAAGTAACCCAGGTCGATCACTGTCGGCGCCTGTATAAGCCCCTTTTTTACACCCGAATAACTGTGAAACGAGTAGCTGAGGATTGTTTGAATACTCTGCACAGTTAAATATTACAAATGGTGCGTCCACAGTCAGGCAATTAAGTCGTATTGCACTCTTATGTATTAGGCTAGCAAACATTGATTTACCCGTTCCCGTTTCTCCTTGTAGCATAATATGCATACCATTGGGCGGGTAAAGAATGGCAGCTTTTGCTTGCTCTGCTGCACCATAAAGACTAGGACACATAGTTTGAATTTGTTCTAAAGCGGTAGGCTTTTGATCTGGCTCGATGTGCTGTTCTGTTACTCCCATTGTTACCGCTCGATAATAGACTGGGCGAATACCAGATTTTATTACCTTGCCATCTTTACATAGTTTATTTAAATCACCACTGACATTCGCTCGATCAAGGTTTAACTCCTCTGCTATATCGAGAGTTGTCATGCCTTGTTTACTATTGTTTTTGAGTAAGTATTGGAAAATAGAATCTATTCGCTTCATGGTTGATCTAATATTTGGCGCAAGTTACGAAAATAATACAACAATTAGGTGAAGAACTATATCTATATAGCTGCTTACAATAGTAAGTCACCAACTTGATAGACCACGAATTTCATACTAGAAACATTAGGTCAACTTAGTCAAAGAGAGCTTCAGCAAAATGCCATGAAGGACTACTCTATCGTGATGTATGGAATCCACTCTTCCCCTGCCAACCTAAACTTAGCAGGATGAGATAAATATCTGAGGGTTCCAACATGC
>NZ_JBSUGF010000026.1:0-13954 GCF_054064025.1 Vibrio limimangrovi | reverse complement strand
GCAATCGAATAGCTCAGCGTATCGCCTGCATCTGGATCGGTAGCGATAAGTTGACCGGACGCTTTCTGGCCGTCCTCGTCGACAGAAACAGACGCTATCGGGGTCAGCGTTGGCGCATCATTGACATTGTTAACGGTTAAATCAAATGTGGTCGACACCTGTGCGCCATGATCGTCTGTCGCCGTGACCGTGACTGGCGTGCTGCCCACATCGCTATTAGTCGGTGTACCGCTGAATGTGCCCGTCGAGGCATCAAAGTGCAACCACGTCGGTAAACTACCGGTGGAGAGCGTCAAGGCATCGCCATGGTCAATATCGCCGAAGGTATCACTTGGCAGTGTGAACTGTAACGCACTGTCTTCATCAACTTGCTGACTGGTGATGGTGTGCGCCACGATTGGGGCGTCATTCGTCCCTTCAATCGTCACGCTAATGGTGTGCGGGGTGCCATCCACACTGGTGACAGTGATGGAGTCTGTTAGTGGCTCACCCGCCGCCAGTTGTTGGATAGCGGGCTGATTATTATCAGCGTGGTACTGCCACTGCCCGTCGACACTGAGTGATAAATGACCATAACCTGAATCACTGGTGACATCCGTGATCGGTGTGAATGCAGCTTCACCGCTGTCTACATCATGAACCGTCAGTTGCCCACTGGCTTGCAACTCACCCGATGCTGAGACCGTCGAGTCTTCTTTCAGCTGCGCTCCAGCGCCAGATATAACTGCGCCATCATTGGTACCTGTCACAGTGATTGTTAGGTTTTGTGTATCAGTCGCGCCCGCATTATCGGTGACAGTCACGGGAATGGTCAGTGTCTCAGTTTGCCCCTGAGCCAGGTGCTGATACGCGCTGTAGCTTGGGTCGAACGACCAACTGCCATCCGCATTGAGGGTAAAGCCATCCACTTGTCCGGCTGAGAAATGCAATTGGTCTCCGGTATCAGCATCACTGGCGTGAATTTGCCCTTGAGCGATTTTGCCATCCTCATCTACATCGACAGTAGAAGTTGAGGAAATAATCGGAGCATGGTTGACGTTACTATCCGGTTGATGAGGTACATTGGAACCGTGTGCGAATGTTGGCGTTACCGTGTTCGGTGCTTGGGTCGTTGGATTTCCTCCACCTACTTGTTGTGTAGTGGTGTGTGACACTGCTGAAGTTTCGTCAGTGCCTTGAATATTGACCTGTATTTCGCGGCTAGTTCCATCCAACGTTTTAACCGTGAAAGTTTCAGTTAATTGTTGGCCTTCGTTCAATCCCTGCACTTTCGTGTGTTGATTATCGAGCACGTAATGCCACAAACCATCACTATCAATATTGAATACACCGTACTGGCCTTGTGTGTTTGGCTGCTCGACAAACCCAGATTGCCCGGCATCTGTATCAATAACATCTAATTTACCTTGATAGTCAGTGATAACATCTTCTTTCAGTGTACCGGTCGTTACGCCACTGATCACCGCTTTGTCATTGGTTCCAGACACCGTTATGGAAATCGCTTGTGAAGTTCCATCAATCGTATGGACGTATAAAACTTCTTTGAGCTGTTCTCCACCCTTTAAACTTTGTATCGTGGCGTTGTTATTATCAGCGGTATAAACCCAATGTCCGTGAGCATCAATATCAATTTGACCATACTTACCCGTTAGTATTTCAGGGGTAAATGCATTCTCACCAGAGTCAGGATCGATAACAGACAACTGCCCCTGAGCCTCTAAATGTCCGGAAGGTGATACAAGATCTTCTGTAACCGAGCCGGTAAAAATACCTGATACTGTCGCACTCTGATTCGTTCCATGTACCGATATCGTCACTGTTTGCTCCACTGGTACACCGGAGGAGTCCGTCGCCGTGACTAAAAAGGTTTCTGTCGCTGCTTGCCTATCAGTAAGCGCCGCTGTTGAAGGAGCCTTATTATCAAGCTGATAACGCCATTCACCACTACTTGCATCAATATACAGTTCACCGAAGCTGCCTTTTGGTTGAACGACACACCACGTCACACTGTCACCATGGTCAGGATCAACGGCTATCAATTGACCGACAGCTTCATCTATCACACCATGCTCATTTACGCTGCCACTATGAACCCCAGAGATCACTGGTCGGTCATTACTGCCATCTACTTCGACGCTAATTACCGTTGAAAGTGTTTTGCCATGGTTATCTGTTGCGACAACAACAAACTGTTCCGTCTTATGCTCACCTTCTGCAAGCGCATTGGTTGAAGCCAGTTGGTTATCAAGGTGGTAGACCCACTCTCCACTGTGGCTATCCAGAGTTAATTCACCATAATGGCCGCCCTTGTTTTCCACTGACCAGATAACAGACTGACTACCATCACCACTTGTTGTTAAATGTCCAGCAACTTGATCCTGACTGGAATCTTCTTTTAACACAGCGTGGCGCATCGAAGAGACTATGTGTAAAGGATGAGAAATACTTTCGAGTTGTTCCGAATGATTTTGCGAAGAAGTGGTGGTTGTGGGGTGTGAGAGTGCGTGAATATCATTCGTATGATGCTCTGCTAAATGTTTAAACACAGGTAAAAGAGCAGGAGCAATTATTTTGGACACACCCGATATATTTGACAATGGCGTGTAGGTACCCGAATCAGTATGAGAAGAGGCTGCCACCAAGTGATGGCCACCTCGGTGATCTTGCGTGCTTTGGGATTTCTCATTCTCGCCCATATCATCGCTCACTTCGGCGCGAGTTTTCACCATCTTTTCAGAGGGTGACACTGACGTTTGGGAAAACTCAGTGTCAGAAACTGGAAGGACTTCGGACTCTTTGTCCCCTTCTCCTTGCTGATGCTCCGTATGAACTAAACCACTCGCGGTATGCCATGATTTATCTGCAACCAAATCTTTATTGAAACCACGCTCTGAGCCAGAACGACGAAACTCTTTAGCGCGGAGTTTAGCTACCTGATTATCTTGTTCCTGAGCTCTCTTTTTCGCTTTGGCTTCACGCTTTTTCTGCTCTTCGCTCTTAGACTCAGATTTGTTGTCTTGCGAAGGGGGTGTTTTCTTGTCCTTACTCATAACTCACCTCTATTAGCGTTCGCCAAAAGCTTCTCTCATGTTGGTAAATACGGGCTTCCATAAATATTGGAAGATGGTTTTTTCTCCGGTGACGATGTCAGCTTCGCCAGTCATACCTGGTAACAAGTTTAGCTTGCCTGGCTCTGCGCCAAAGTATGGCTTCTCAATCGCAATCCGGACTTTGTAGTAAACCCCACCTTTTTCATCGGCGTCAGTGGTCGGCGAAATCCGTTCAACAACACCATCTATGGCGCCATAACGGCTGTAGTCAAACGCATCGATTTTGATTTTGGCTGGTTGCCCTACCGTCACAAAACCAATATCTCGAGGTGACAATTTCGCTTCCAGTAAGGCAGTTGGAGTCGTCGGCACCACCACGGCTACTGTGCCTCCCGGCTGGATTACACTCCCAGATGACGTATTCGGTATCGACTGAATAATGCCATCAACCGGAGACATCACCGTATCTTGCTGGATTTGCAGATCTGAAGATTTCAATCTCGCAGTCACACCAATTAACTCCGAATGCGCATCTGCACGCTTTTCACCCACTTCTTTAAAGAGCGTCGCTTCCCGTTGTTCAAATTGACGGCGCTGGTTGTCAATGTTCCTCTCCAGCACCGTTCTCCTACCTTCGAGACTTTTTAACTCGCGTAAATACGCATCCAATTTCTGCTGGGTTTCCGATATGGTCAATTTAGATACGGCCTGAACGCCTCTCGGTGAGTTCATTAAACGCAATGATTCGCGGGATGAATTGATCTGGTCTTGAAGCGGAGGGATTTCCAAATCGATGCTCGACAGTTCTGCGTTCGATTTCGCAATCTCGGACTCTGATAACTGCATAATCGCTTCACGCTCTTTGTTCATCCTCGCCAGACTTTTCTGGTGTTGCTCGACTAATGCAGGGTACGTCAATTCATAAGAGGAAAAATCCGCTGGTCGCCCTTCGATAAATGCGTTATACCGTTCGATTCGTAACTGAAGATTAGCTTGTTGACCGAGTAGCTCTTCTTCTACTGCTTGGCTGTCGACCGACACAAAACTCGCGATCACATCGCCCTTGCTGACCAAGTCTCCTTCAGTAACTAAAACCGATGCCAATGTTCCTCCTGACTGGCTTTGAATGACCTGCTTGTGACCCAAAGGAACAACTTGTCCTTTTGCCTTGGCGATTTCTTCTATATCGGCAAACACTGACCAAAGTAAGACTAAAAATACCGAACCTACAACAAACCACATCACCTGTTTAATCAGGCGTTTTTCCATTGGTGCTTCAATGGCTTCTGTAAATTCATGTTCTGGTAAGTAACGATTCGACAGTTGCTTATCATCCATGCTGTGCTACCCCTGCGTTTGCTTGTTCTGGTTGTTGTGACGGTTCAGCTTGCTTAATAATTGGTCCGCAATACACCAAACTGCCTTTGTCTAAAATGATCACTTTATCTGCGAGTTCGATCAGTTCTTTGTCATGACTACTAAACAAAATTGTTGCGTGTCCTCGACGCTTCATCAATGTCCGTTTAAACGCTCTTTTTGCATACGGATTTCGATTGGCAATAGGTTCATCCAACACTAAAAAAGGTGAATTTTTCAGTAGTGCAACGGCAAGCCCGACATAGGAGCTTTCAACCGCAGAAAAGACATTTTCACCCCGATGGAATATCTCGGCATCAATATCATCACCGATAGCTTGCAAGAGTGAGGTCGCCCCTGCGGCATGTAATGCCTCTCGAATTTCATCATCAGATGCGTCTGGATTCGCGACCCTGAGGTTTTGGGCTAATGAACCGGGGATAATATCTGCGTGAGTTGGGCTATAGGCAGCCCAATGACGAAGCGCTTCTGGGTCATACTGTTTGGTGTTTTTGCCGTTGATAGACACATAACCCACCTGACCTTCCAGAACACCGAGTGCCGATAATAAGAGAGAGGTTTTACCACAACCATTCGGGCCAATGACAGCCACCAGTTCACCAGGTTCTACATCGAATGTTACCCCTGACAACGCAGGTTCACTTTCTGCGCCGTATCGCAAAGTCACATGCTTAAATGAAACCGAAGGAGGCTGATGTGTTTCCGGAGACTCAAGCCTCAACGAATGAAACTCTGTTGGAACCTCCATCAAACGATCAAACTGTGCGATAGTGCCTTTGACCATGGCAAACTTCTGGCGCGAGGCAAACGCCAACTGAGCAGGTCCAGTAACCCGCCAAATCAGCATAGTGGTCGCGATCAAAGCACCTGGCGACATCTGCTGATTCAGCACCAGAAAAATGCCTGTAAATACAGATACCAATACAGTAGTCAGCCCCATCCCATGCGCGACGGCGCTATTTAATCCGTTACGTTTAGAATAGAGAAAGTTTTGCTGGCTGTTCTCTTTGGCTCTACGCATGAAATGCTGATACCAACCTTGGGATTCGCCCGCTATTTTCAGATTAAGAATACACTGTGATATTTCGTTGAAGCTACCTTGATAATCACTGCTTATCGTTGGCGAGGCTGCTTTTACATACCGCTCTAACCCTTTTAAAATAAAATAGAAAATCATCAACATCGCGATAGGCACAAGCACTAACCAACCGCTTAATAATGTGATGGCTAGCAGTGGTATCAACGTGAACGGCAAATCCACCAGACCTGATCCAGAAGGGCCGGATATAACCTTACGCACATTTTCTGAATTTCGAATACGGCTAATGTGGCTGGCCAACCCCACTCGGCTCAATACCGCCAGTGGCATGCTTAATAATCGGTTAAAAGTTAACGCAGATAAATCTCTTGCAAACCGATTACTCACCCCTGCGATCAATCGAGCACGGAAAAATCGGCTGCCAACCATAATGATCAACGCCAACACCGCACCAAAAGCAATGTTGGGTAGAATCTGCGGTGCATGACCACCGATAACGCGATCATAAACAGCCATAGTAAATAGAGGAATGGCTAAACCCGTTACCCCAGACAAAAGACTTAACCAGAAAATAGGACGATACCATTTCACTTTCTTACGAAAATGAGACAGAAAACGCTGAGTTTTGTTTCCTTCCATAGGTAATGCGTTAACGATAAACACAAAGCCACTTTCCGGCTTACCATCCAGACTGTGCCATTGCTTATTTTCTCCAAGCTTTTGCCACTGATTTTGACGCCAGCGAACAATCTCAGCTCTGCCCGAGTCATCTACCCAAATAAAGGGATAAACCGAGTCTTTTAATTTTGTCGCAATGCAAGAGTGAACGGTGACATCCAGTTGGTGCTTTTTGAATAAAACGTAGGTATCTAAATAGCTGATATCATTGGCTACATGACCTTTTTGTATGCTTCTGGCTTGCGCGTGCAGTCCAAGTTGATCAAAAAATGTTGCCATAACCTGCTTCATACCGATTATTGAACGATCTTCTATCGACATTAGCTATCTCCCATAACTTGCTTTGACGACAACCGACCTTCAATCGATAGACTAATTTGACTGTCGCTGAGCGCTATCACTTCATCAAAATAGGACGCAATGATGATCGTCATGTCTCCTCGCTTTTCATTGAGTAATGACAATAATCTTGACTGTGAACCAGCATCAATCGATACCATTGGTTCATCCAGTAAGAGAATAGAAGGCTTTTGAGACAGTGCCCGAATCAAAGAAATAAGCTTAATCGCTCCTTTATTCAGGCTGGCGTTATCATGCCGCCCTACTGGCGTTTGAAAACCGTAAGGAAGTTGGCTGATAGTGTCAGACAGTCCCAACCGATCGGCCAACTCCATCGCATACGGTTCACTTTCATGACGAAAGAAAGTCATGTTCTCCAACACGGTCCCATGAAACAGCGTTCCCCATGGCGCGACATAGCTAACTGACTGACGAAATTCGAACTCATCGTGCTCGTACAGTGGTACATCTGCGATCGCTATAGTTCCTTGCTCTGGCTGATGGTAAGCGCCCAGTGAGCTTAACAACAAACTGGCATAGCTCATGGGGTTAGAATTAACAACGGTGATGAAGCCTGAAGGGATATTCAAGTTAATGTCGGAAAGTGACGCGCCAACTTTACTCACACTTACGTTAGTAAATGATATTGGCCCCGATGGCAGTTTGCTCTGATATACGGTTTGCGCAGTAAATTGCTCTTGAGGTGCATTGATTAAGTCTTCAATGTCCTGACTGGCTGCGCGTGCCGTCACTAATTTTGCACGCAGGCTACCCAAAGCACTGAGCGGTGCGACCGATCTCCCAGCCAAGATCGAGCATGCAGCCAAACCACCGGTGGTCATTTGGCCATCCAATACCGCCAAACACCCGACAATAACAAGCGCTAACGTTGTGCCTAACGAGGCACCTTGAATTAGCTCTTGAAGTTTCGCCGCTTGCCAGTCAACCTCGTTTTGTTTTTTCAGATTCTGGTGGTTAACATCTTTATATCTGTATGTCATACGTGCTTCTAACGCGAGCGCTTTTACCGTTGCCACGCCTGACAGGACCAAAACGAGAATGCGCGTGCGTTCACTTTCCGTGACTGCGAGTTCCTGAGTTACCTCCAATAACTTGTTACTTACTCGCCAAACCCAGAGCCCTGCAATACACCACACTACGACAGGAACCAGAACCACCCAGCCGCCGATATAAGCAATGAGCGCCAAAAATATTAAGGTGAAGGGAATATCCATTAAGGCTATCGCAGCCTGCCCTGAATAGAGATCACGTACGCTAGATACACTTTTCAAGCCGCTCAAAATCTTTCCGGAACCCAACGACTGCAAATATTGGTAATCGGCTTTTAGCAATCGCGTTATCAGTTTTGCAGTGACATCAAACTCGTAGTTCGCAGCTGCTGAAGCAAGAAACCAACTTCTGACATAGCGCAATATCACCTCAAGAAGAATCGCAACCGCAACACCCAACAACAACACATTTGCTGTGCCATACGCTTCGTTAGGAAGAATTCGATCGTAAATCTGCAACATGCTAAATGGTAAAGCGAGAGATAACAGATTAATAAATATCGAAGTAAAAAGTAATTCGTTGAAGTTCTTGTTTATTCTCAAGGACTGAAAGTATTGTTCCATCAACTAAACTCCGGCTTACTTAACGTCAGTTAGCGAATAAAAATACGTTTTTATATACTAGCCAGATATGAATAGATCCACATATAGGCTAAGGCCATTTCTGTGGTATGAAACATGTTTTACTTAAAGTTGTTATTTTCTTCAACGCACAGAAGAACCATTCCGTTTTAAACGAACAAACTCTTACAGTCCTACATTGAGCTTGCACATATGTCCAGTCTGGCAGGAGCAGATCAGATGATTCACTCTTATCGTGGTGAACAACGCTTCATACGACTTCAGGTCTCACAGACAGAAACGAGTTGAGCGCTCCGGCCTATATCCACTTATCGGATAACTTCTGTAAGTTATTTGTCATACATTCTACGCACTGGCGGAGAAGCCCAATTAAAAAAGCGTATATCTTCAATATTGCTGGGGCGAGCATCAAACTCAAGTACAGCTCTCAAACCATCTGTATAATATTCATCCTCTGTCAAATTATATCCAGGGGATTCTTTTGACAGTTCGCCTACACCTTGGACAAAACCTATTTTGACCAAGCCTTGAGAAAATATCATATCCTCAATAAAAGCTGTTCTGGCCTCATCGATATCAGGATCAATTTTATGGGTTGTTAATGTCGGGGTATGCCATGTAAATCGCACTCCTATATCTCGGCTTATCTGTCCAACCCAAACCTCTTTATTGTTATACACGTACTCGGTCAGCCATAACCTCATGTGGTTCCGCTGATGAATTGTGCCTCGGGCTTTCTGAAGCGCAACATCTTGCTTACGTCCTTTGTAATATAAATTACTCACTGGAGAATATCGGTAATGCTTACCAAATATAAAAGAGTTAATCGTCTTCCAGATAGATCCAAGATAACTATCCTCCGCATAGTGCCACCCTCTTCTCACAAATGGAGGCAATAGCTGATCTGAGTTCCCAATTAGAACCAGATTAAGAGGGTCACCTAATACTTCTCCATTCTGACCTGTAGTGCAACATGGCATGTTCTTCAGTATTTCACGCAGTTCCTTCTCATCAAGTTGTTTTTTTCCTTCTTCCAGGGAATCTTCAACCTGATGTAATGAGTGCGTTTTAAGACCTGAGAGTTCAAAGAAAAAATCAAAAAACTTGATATCGTTTTTACTAATCAGGTCAATATCTAGTTCTTTCTCATCCTCATCTAGGTTGACGTAAAAAAAACCGGATTGGGTAGTATTTGCCGGTATTGGATTAAAGAAACTATGCTTTTCGAAGTACTGTTCTAGGTCGCCATTATAACCTGGCTGAAACAGCCTATGTTGGCTGTAAGCCACTTCATGAGGGGAAAAATACTCTGGATCCAAACCCGACGAGAGCATCCAATAAGGATGATTATCTTTATTCTCTATCCTTACCCAAACGGGCTGAATCGATTTGAGCCCAAGATCAACTCCGAAGAATTCTTTGCTCTCTTGGCGAGTCAGAACAGAGACTGACACCTGAACATTATCCTGACGCTGGCTCTGAATTCGGGGATAAAAACTAGTAAGTCCCGAGTCAGGTTTGTGAACGACACAACCAAACAGTAAGTGTGCCATTATTAAATAAACAAGCCATTTACATCCAGCTCTTATCCGTGCGGGCATCGTAAATAATCCTTTCAATTCCTAATAGTTAAATCTATACACAGTGACTGTTGCTAGCAAACTCAACATAACTTAACTCATCAGGCATTCCTATCCAGAACCACTCACAGAGCTATAGAGCAAACTCTTTTCCGGTAAACAGAGAGTTCGTGAGTTGGCACTCAACCAATTGTTCGAACAAATAGTCTGGGAGAGCGCGCAGATCTTTGATTCTATACTTAGCAGTGTTATTCAGACTTCCTCGTACTTGTTGTTCATCCCCAGAGAAAAATCCAACTTTGAGCATGGCAACCCGAGTCGATGCCGTACTCTCATCTTGGAATGAGCCGCAGGGTGGCTAAGCCAAAGAAAACAAGCAGGATCAGAATGGCAATACGCCAGAATATATGGTCCAGCACGTTGGTAGATAGCCTTTCTAATTCATTGATATCGCGTTGTAGATGCGAGATTAGCTGCTGTAACTGATTGGCAAGATCGCTGGATGCCTGAATTAGCTCCAGTGTGTTGACTGGAGGTCCTCCGGCTAAATCAGTTGAACTATCATCAAAGCGCGCTAATAAACGGTCAATATTGATACTCGCTTGGTTGGTTTTGTCAGCCAGGTCCGAAGATGCCTTTACTAACTCTAGTGTCGCAGGCAGCATCTGTTCTGCTTTGTTGCTACTGTTTGAAACTGACTCAAAGATCTGTTCCCGTTCATAGGCAATGTATTCAAAAAGTTGGTTGAGCGCGAGCTCACGCTCTTTCTGGATGTCTTCAACAAGCTTATTTTCTAGTTCAGCGAGTGAGGTCGGATACGAAGCCAATGTAGATTGGAGTTCTTCAAACCTCTCTTTCGCTTCATCGTATCGAGCTAGCATCTCCTGAATCTCGGGAGAAGCAAGTATACGGTAAGCCGATAGTTCTACCTGCTCACCGGCAATATAAGTCAAGCGACTGGAATACCACATTGCACGTTCCCCAAACAGTAATGCTTTATCAACGGTGCTCACAGCAGAATCGATCTCTTCTAGTAAACCTTTGGCTTCTTGTCGGTGCCGATGCTGAGGTATCCAACGAGCATCTGTGAAGGAGTCAAATCGGGTTAGCTCAACGACTAGCCTATCCGGATTTTCTTCGAGCCAAACATCTATCAACTCACGAAGTACCTGTTGCTGCGAAGGTGCCAACAGCCGAGAGGAGCGCTGCCAAAGGCGCTCTTCTGTTTTCTTTAATTGATTTAAAGCATCCTTAGCTCTTTCGGCTCCCCATATTTTGGGTATCCAATAATTCTCGAAAGTTGAGCGTTGTAATGTTGATAACACAAGGAGATCGAGTAACGCGATATCGGGGCTTCGTCCTCCAGCTATTTCTGTTGCAGCCCCTAAACTGTTACGCATAAAGGACTGAACTAACACTCGTTCGTGACTATTTTCAGTTTTTGGTCGTAAGTGCAGGAAGGCAACTTCAGAAACAGAAGCGATGTAATCATCGGCCATCGACATGATTAACGATTGCAGTGCTAATTCATCCATTGCCAGTTGATTGGTGGCTTCAGCCTTTGTGAGATGCATTCCTGGGCTCGACATAACTAAGTCTTCAGGGATAATCGCACAGCTTGTTAATAGGAATAGTATGGATGAACTGGATAACAGTTTTAAGGACATGAATTGTCTTAGTAACATCCGCTGTCTCGTTTTATAGAGTTGAACATTTATCTAAGTACATTTACCTACAGCAGATGCTTATTAATTCCACTCAGCTATTAGAGTAAACATCATTTGGCAAAGAACATAAGGTTAACTTAAGTATTAGTTTCAAGTTTTTGGAAATGCCAGAAATTATTACTTTTAAACGGGGTTCGAGTCACGATCCTTTGATAGTCCGTAATTACGCTCCACATCATGGTAGAAAATTCGGTCCTAATGTACTGAACCGAATCATCGGAGAGCCAGTAGCTAAAGGAGAAGAACGACTTATTTCTTCTATTTCCCCCATCGGCAAAGAAGGAGCGGTCAGGTTGTACTAGGAGGTTCCTAGGCTAACCGATGACTTGATATACTCTAATTTAACCCGAATAATAACAGTGAGTTATCACAAACATTTAGGATGTGACTGGATGTCATCAACTGAAACAATTTTTCCCTCAGCAATTGTAAGCTGTGCACAAACACGCGTCTCGGAATTGAAGTAAATTCCATATTGAGTATTTCCGCTTTCGAAATAATCCACGCTTTTAAAACCATGTTCTATCATTGCATCTAATGCACTAATTGAGTTTTTCCCTTTTAAGTCTAGATAACTCGCAGATTGCTTTGGCTTTTCAGAATCCACCGAACCGAACCCTGCTTTAATATTTTCCTCTTTTGTTTTATTGATGTCACAACCCTGCATCTCTGTCACTTGAGTGCACCCTGATCTTTCCAATTTTTTAGCATATTCATTATTAATTGCCTGAACACTAAAACTCATGGTAGAACAAACTGCAATCGAAGTAAGCAATAATTTTTTTATATTTGACATTTGAGACTCCTTTAAGAAAATGCATGAAACAACAGTTATATTTAACTTAAATAGCCACATTCAACATATTCGGCATTATTGTTAACGCCAATTTTGATAATTTGTCGACGTTAACAACCTCTTTCAATCTAGCACTAAAAGACTTAATCAACCCTAGGTACAACAAAATTGTTTTCATCAACTGAATAACCACCCGTATAGTAGCCACTTTTAGTATGACCAAAAGTATGTCAAATCACCGCTTGGTGAAACAATGAATGAATTAGGTGTAACTTCGAATGGGGCGTGCGACATGAAGTCGTATGCAGCGCTGTCCTCCGCGTATAGAGATGGACCATCTGTATCACCAGATGAACCTAGGAGCCTGAATAAAGTAGCGGCTCTGACAATGTAACGAAGACGAGGAACATCTTGTCGGGGGCTGAATCGTGAGAGAATGATCCTCCTGATAACCACAAATCGGGTGAGTGCTAGGTAGGCAGTATGATGAACATAAGTGAATCCGTGGAAGGTGCGTTATCGGATGAAACAGCGGAAGTGGTTTATACGCTGTAGCCAAAAGGCATGAGAGTTGGAAAGAGATTGCCCCATGCTCTTTCGTGATCGACACACTCTCCGCACCATAGCGGGCATCTACCCTGCCATCGCGTAGCATACGGAACATGGTAAGCCTGTATCACTCCCTCTGGGAAAGCCTCTGTGGCCGATAGTGATGCAGGTAAAGGAGGTTGGAAAAAGCTAAGGCTGCATTGTAATGATGCAGATACAGATTTATATCTGATCACGAAAGTGAGCTGACTTCCGACTGGTCTTCCGTTGCAAGAGAATTTGAAGAACTTTATTCAAGGAGGAACGCAAATGATGATTTCAAAAGAGATTAGTGCCACTCCTGACAGTGCTCAATGGCAATCCATAAATTGGAAAGTCGTAGAATCCCATGTTTTAAAGCTTCAGATGCGTATTGCAAAGGCAACACGAGAAGGTAAACACGGCAAAGCGAAAGCGTTGCAATGGATACTGACTCACTCGCGTTCAGCAAAGCTACTTGCTGTTAAGCGAGTATCGCAAAATAAAGGCAGTAAAACGCCTGGAATTGACGGCGTCATCTGGAATACAGATACGCGCCGCATGAAAGCAGTCAATCAATTGAGCAGAAAAGCTTATCAAGCCAAACCGCTCAAGCGTATCTACATCCCCAAGAAAAACGGCAAGCTCAGACCACTTGGTATCCCCTGCATGGTCGATAGAGCGCAACAAGCGCTTCATCTTCTTGCACTAGAGCCAATATCAGAAACACTTGCAGACCCTAACAGCTACGGGTTTAGACCAAACCGCAGCACTGCCGATGCAGTTGCGCAGTGCTTCAAGTGTCTGGCACTAAAGAAGTCAGCTCAATGGGTTCTTGAGGGGGACATCAAATCTTGTTTCGATAAGATCGGACATCAATGGCTGATTAATAACATTGCCATAGATAAACGTATGTTGGAACAATGGTTAAAGTCTGGTTTTATGGACAAAGGGCTGTTCTATCGCACTGATGAGGGAACACCACAAGGTGGGGTCATATCTCCGACCTTGATGCTAATGACGCTTGCAGGACTTGAGCAACGCATAAAGTCTACCGCACTCAAAAAGGGTGCTAGGGGCTGTTGATCTTTGGTGGATGTTTTTTAATCGGCATGGTGAACTTGTATAATTGGTTTCGCCAAAAATCAA
>NZ_JBSUGF010000025.1:0-24114 GCF_054064025.1 Vibrio limimangrovi | reverse complement strand
AGAATAAAAGCAGAGTTATCTCACTCTGCTTTAGGGACTGGACAAGATTGACCACTTAATTAATGTAATTGGTATTAAAACTTTATCCGAGGCTTTTAAGCCTAATCAACAGATTTGATTATGCTTCTGGAGTGCGACGACCACGGCCGTGACCACGTTCACCACGGTAGTTACCACGGTGGTCACCACCACGGTTGCGATCGAAACGACGCTCAGTGTTACCTTCGCGGTTACCGCCTTCACGGTTGACACGGAAACCACCTTCACGACGGCCACCTTCGCGACGAGCACCTTCACGGTTGCCATCGCGGTTTCCACCTTCACGGTTACCACGGAAGCCACCTTCACGACGGCCGCCATCACGACGAGGAGCACCACCATCACGGCGACCACCACGAGACTCGCGGAAATCGTCGAAATCACAAACTACTGCACCAACATCTTGTTGACGAATACGTAGCTTGCTTAACTTGCTCGCAGCATCAGACGTCATTGCTTTTGGTAGCTGTACGAATGTATGACCTTGAGCCAGTTTAATCGCGCCGATAGAACCTTTACCCAGACCAAGTTCGTTCGCAAGAGCACCAACGATGTCTTTAACCTGAACGCCTTGCTCACGACCAACTTGTAGCTGGTAAGTATCCCAGTCTTGGTTGCTGAAGCTACGAGAACCACCGTCACGACGGTCTTCACGGCGATCTTTACGACGTTGCTTATCACGCTCAATCGCTTCAACCATTGGGTCTTCGCCAATGTAGAACAGAGGACGTTTACCTTGCTGACGCTTAAGCAGCATTGCAGCAAGTGTCGCTGGGTCGATTTCAAGAGAAGTTTGTAGCTTCTCAACCAGATCAGCAAACTTGTCTAGTGATTTATGTTCTTTCTCTGCTTCTAGCTCAGCACCAAGTTGAGCCAAACGAGCTTCTGCAACCTGGTCACGTAGTGGAAGTTGGATCTCTTCCATAGAAGACTTAGTTACACGCTCGATAGTACGAAGCATGCGAATTTGGTTTGTACGAACCAACAGGATCGCTTTACCTTTACGTCCAGCACGACCAGTACGGCCGATACGGTGGATGTAAGACTCAACATCGAATGGGATGTCGTAGTTAAATACGTGCGTAATACGTGGAACGTCAAGACCACGTGCAACAACGTCAGTTGCAACCAGGATATCGATAACACCTTGTTTGATGTGATCAACAGTACGCTCACGTAGAGACTGAGGGATATCACCGTGCAATGCAGCTGCTTTGAAGCCGCGTGCAGATAGCCAGTCAGCCAGACGCTCAGTGTCCTGACGAGTACGTACGAAGACGATTGACGCATCAGTTTCTTCAGTTTCAAGAAGACGAGACATCGCTTCATCTTTCTCTACGCCCTTCACTACCCAGAACTGCTGTTGAACTTTGTCTACAGTGTGGTTCTTGCCAGCAACGTCAACCATTACAGGTTCACGAAGGAAGCGCTCAACGATGTTTTTCAACATTGGAGGCATAGTCGCAGAGAACAGAACGCGTTGTGCTGAGTCAGGAGCGTGCTCCATGATTGCAGTTACGTCGTCAACGAAACCCATGTTCAGCATTTCGTCCGCTTCATCAAGTACGAAAGTATTTACTTCGTCCAGGTGTAGACGTTCACGGTTGATAAGGTCTTGAACACGGCCAGGCGTACCAACAATAACATGCGCGCCGTTCTTAAGTGCACGCATTTGATCAACGATAGAAGCACCACCGTAGATCTCCAGAACTTTCAAGCCCTTGATATTTTTACCAAGGTTCTTCATTTCAGCGGCAACCTGAATCGCTAGCTCACGCGTTGGAGCAAGTACGATTGCTTGTGGTTTACGTTGATCAAGATCTAGTTTGTTTAGAAGAGGCAGAGAGAATGCTGCCGTTTTACCTGTACCCGTCTGTGCTTTACCCAGCGCGTCAACACCTTCCAACAGGTGAGGGATTGCCGCAGCCTGAATTGGAGTTGGTGACACGAAACCCATTCCGTCTAGAGCAGAAAGGATAGAATCATTCAGTGATAAGTCACTGAATTGAATAACAGAATCTTGCATTGGGATCCTACTTAATTAAACAAAAAAACAGTCCCATATGCTCTTCCAATTCGATACTGATCCATCCAGAGACTGATTCCGTTCAGATAGGAAACAGCACAGTACACAACCGCGATAAGCCATTAGGGACGACTAAGGGAGGCGGATTATTCCTTAAAAGCATAAAAAAATCCAGAAAAAATTGAATTACATCACAATTTATTCTCTATTACGGCTTTCTTGCTTGTTTTACCGCCAACCCACCATTCTCCTTAGAGAGACGCACTTTGAAAATCGAACATTTCAACACCAAATCAAAGTAAGTTCACTCACTTTTTATGCCAATTAACTTAGGCTAAATTAGCAGTGAAATTGCGCTCTACAGGTAGTAATCATAGCTCGCAATGATTATAGTGTGCCCAACTCCATCGGTAAGTTAAGTAAAGATGTTTCAAGATAACCCGCTATTAGCTCAACTTAAGCAGCAAATCCAAGAGAACCTGCCTAAAAAAGAAGGTTCAATCAAAGCAACAGATAAAGGCTTTGGTTTCCTCGAAGTGGACAGTAAAACCAGCTTCTTCATTCCACCTGCGTACATGAAAAAGTGTATGCATGGTGACAAAGTCGTTGCCATTATTCGTACAGAAAACGAACGTGAAGTTGCCGAACCTCAGGAGCTGTTAGAACAGTCTCTTACTCGCTTTATTGGCCGGGTAAAAATGTTCAAAGGTAAGCTGAATGTTGTTCCTGACCACCCTCAGCTGAAAAAGCTATCGCTGAAAGCGAAACTGAAGAAAGGCCAAAAACCTGATAACTTCAACGAAGGTGATTGGGTTGTTGCTCATCTTATCCGTCATCCTCTAAACGGCGATAACACGTTCTTCGTCGAAATCACTGAAAAAATCACCGATGCTGACGACAAAATCGCACCGTGGTGGGTAACCTTGGCACAAAATGATCTGCCAAACTCAGAGCCTGAGGGTATCGAGAACTGGGAACTGAAAGACGACGCTGACCTAGAGCGTGTCGATATGACCCACGTACCGTTCGTCACTATCGATGGTGAATCGACCAAAGATATGGATGATGCGTTACACGCGAAGAAAACAGAATCTGGCGATTTTGAACTGACTATCGCGATTGCCGACCCAACGGCTTATATCACGCCTGAAGACAAAATGGATAAAGTTGCACGTGAACGTGGCTACACCATTTATCTGCCAGGTCGTAACATTCCTATGCTACCTCGTGATCTTGCTGATGATTTATGTTCATTAATCGAAGGTGAAATCCGCCCTGCTCTTTGCTGCAAGGTAACGGTGAGCAAAGACGGTGTGATCGCAGACGACATTAAGTTCTTCGCTGCGAATATCAAGTCTCATGCTCGTCTGGCTTATGACCATGTCTCAGATTGGCTGGAAAAAGGCAGCTCAGACGCGTGGCAACCATCGGAAGAAATTTCTGCTATCGTACGTGACCTGTTCGATTTCTCGCTTGCTCGCGCTGAGTGGCGTGAAAAGAATGCTGTCGTATTCCCGGATCGTCCCGATTACCGCTTCGAACTGAGTGAAGACAACGACGTTATCGCTATCCATGCAGACACGCGCCGCAGCGCAAACCGTCTTGTAGAAGAGTCAATGATCACCGCGAATATCTGTGCTGGCCGCACGTTGCGTGAGAAGTTCGAAACTGGTGTATTCAATACTCACTCTGGTCTTAAAGCCGAGAAGATTGAAGAAGTGGTTCAGTTGGTGGATCCTGAAAATCAACTGGGATTCAGTGCTGACTTTATCAAAACACTGGAAGGCTTTGCCGCATTGCGACGTTGGTTATCGACTCAAGAAACCTCATACCTCGATAACCGCATTCGCAAATTCCAGGCCTACAGTGAAGTGGGTAACCAACCACTTCCTCACTATGCTATGGGTTTAGATATCTACGCGACCTGGACTTCACCAATTCGTAAATACGGCGACATGATCAACCACCGTATGCTGAAAGCCGTGATTCTGGACAAAGAACCAGTTCAAAAACCGGATGATCAGGTTGGCGAAGAGTTGGCATTGCACCGTAAGCATCACAAAATCGCAGAGCGCAATGTGTCTGACTGGCTATACGCTCGTACTCTTGCACAAGAGCCAGGTAAGCAAACTCGTTACATGGGTGAGATTTTCGATATCAATCGTGCTGGTGCGCGTGTTCGCCTGCTTGAAAACGGAGCAGCCGCATTTATTCCTGGCGCACTGATCATTGAAAACAAAGAACGCATTGAGTGTAACGCTGACAACGGGACGATCTCTATCGACAAAGAGGTGGTGTTCAGACTTGGGGATACACTGGAAATCGTCCTGGCTGACGTGAACCAAGAAAACCGCAGTTTAGTTGCTAAGCCAACTCAGGTGTTCGCTGAGAAACCAGCAGAAGACACACCACAAGCGGTTAGTGAATAAGACTTAACAAAACACGCTTAACAAGCACAAAGGCGCTCACTCAACTGAGCGCCTTTTTTTGTATCTAATCAGCGAATAGAAAGAATTGAGTGGCTAGAATGGAGTGGTGAGCCTAATCCCAGAAACAAGCCTTAGGATCCGTTTCAAGCTCACCCATGAGTACGTCGAGAGATTCGCTATATGGCAAAGTTTCATACGGCACCCACTTCAAATCCCCTGTGCGATAACTCGGTACGAAAAAACGCCACAGTTGCGTTTTCTCATCAAACAAAATCTTCGCAACTGGCGTCGTATATTCACTGTGTTGAGAGTCTAATAAGAAATGAGCACGATGAAGCTCTACCCCATTTTCTATTGGTTCATAAAGACACTTACCCAGTTCGACAGGCAAATTAGCGTTACGTTCAGAGCAAAGCAAATGAACTAATTTGTATAAACGACTGGTCGCTATTTGGGACACAGACATAAACGTTCTCCTGACAGGTAGTTCTTAGTATATACCCTTGTTCCATTAAAAGCGGGGTTAGTTGTTCGCGTCCTTCTTACCCCCTGAACAAACTTATACCTTGAACAGACTTATACCTTGAAAAAATAGAATTCTTTAGCACTGCAATCACTCGTAGTGTTACTCAGTTGGTACAGAGATACAAAAATCACCAAGCTAAGCCGAGTCGATTCACAAAAGTGTAACCTGAACGAAATATCATAAGTGCTGCTTTCTACCGTATTTCTACCATATATGGAGTTTATTATGTTTCGTTTTACTGTGGCGACTCTACTAGCCATGGCCATTTCCCTTCCTTCAGCTATGGCGAAAGAAGTCAACGTCTCAGGCTCGACCTCCGTCGCTCGTGTAATGGACGTGCTAGCTGAAGAGTATAACAAAACACACCCTGATGATTATATTGCTGTTCAAGGCATTGGATCGAGCGCAGGTATCACCATGGTGAACAAAGGCGTGGTTGAGATTGGAATGAGCTCCCGCTATCTCACAGAAAGCGAAAAAGGTGAAGACCTGAATGTTGTCCCAATCGCTTATGACGGTCTGGCTATTGTCGTCAACGTTGCAAACTCTGTAGAAAACCTGACTCAACAACAAGTATTTGATATCTACAAAGGTAAAATCAAAAACTGGAAAGACGTAGGTGGTGCTGACCAACCTATTGCTGTGGTTACGCGTGAATCGTCATCAGGTTCGCGTTACAGCTTCGAAAGTCTACTGGGCCTGACCAAAATCGTAAATGATCGCTTGGTTTCTGATATCAACCCAAATAACTTAGTGGTTAACAGTAACAGCATGGTGAAAACCATCGTAAACCATAACACTCGTGCGATCGGATTTATTTCAGTCGGCTCTGTTGATCGCTCGGTGAAACCTATCCAGTTTGGTGGTATTGAACCTACGTCAGAAAATATCGCCAATCACAAATACACTTTGGCGCGACCTTTCCTGATTCTATATAAAGTCGACGTTCTGGACGACGCAGGAAAAGGCTTCGTGACGTATCTGAAATCAGAAGCTGGCCAGAAAACGGTTGCGGAATATGGCTATACGCCAGTGAAAAAGTTTGACCAATAAAAGCTTGGCCCATAAATAGAAAAACACAAATAGCAAAAGAGAGCACATCGATGCTCTCTTTTTTCATTCAATGCCGTAATTCCGTCATTTAGAAATGCAGTTGGATTACAGAAACGACAACCGCACCCGGACGACGCACACCTTCAATTTCCACTTTGATTTCGCGCTCAACCTCAAGGCCTTTCTTGATTGGCGTGACTTTAGTCAACGTACTCACCGCACGAACGTTGTTCCCCGCTTTTACCGGATAAGGGAAACGAACTTGGTTTAGCCCCAGGTTTACCACCAGCTTGGCCGTCGGGAAGAGAGGCTTATCTGCATCAACCGAATCCGTAAGCTTGGGTAGCAATGCTAAGGTTAAGAAACCATGAGCAATGGTCGTTTTGAATGGAGACTCTTCAGATGCACGTTCTGGATCGGTATGAATCCATTGCATATCCTCTGTCACTGCAGCAAATTGATTAATGCGATCTTGAGAGACATTAACCCACTCACCGATATGAATCACTTCACCGATTTTTTCTGCTAATTCGGCATAAAGCTCTTGAGCTTCCGGTGCCATTGCGATTGGCTCAGGCTGAGGCGCAACTTCTTCATTGACCGCAGGCTGATGATGATCTCGAACTTTTGAGAACAGGAAACTGTGCTGAGCTTTGTCCAAGAAGTCACTCCAATAAACGCGTAGCGTTGGAGACATCCAATTCATAAACTCGGATTGATGAGCAGAAATCGCATCAACTTTGTCTTTAAATAGATTTGTGACCTTCATAAACACCCTTAGAATTTTTAAGCACAACTGGCTATACCAGTTAATTTTGAATTAGTTCACAAACTGATGCAAACACTTTCGGGCGAACACATGTATCCTCAAAGCATATAATTTCTTAATTTTCATAATGATATCAATAAAACACCATTTTATTCACTCATCGCAATATGAAGTAAATACTCTACAAAATTCCCTTTTTTAAACCACTTTTCAAGCTGAAATTCATTTTCTTGTCCTTACACAGCATAGACCTGTGACTACAAAACAAGCAAACAGTTCTTTTTCGTTAGTTCAAGGCTTTACAAGTTTTACGTCACTCACTATTATACATCCCACAACGGAGAGATGGCTGAGTGGTTGAAAGCACCGGTCTTGAAAACCGGCGTACGTTAATAGCGTACCTAGGGTTCAAATCCCTATCTCTCCGCCACATTTTGAAGCCCAAGCCCTTTTAAAACAAGAGCTTGGGCTTTTTCGTTATGGTAACTTTTTGGCATGATACGTACAAGTGATACGATCATGTTCTTACTCAAAGACCGCAACACAACTTACTACGCTCGTTACTGCTTTTCAAAAGATCTAGTTGAAATAGGTTTTCCAGCAGAGATAAGATTCTCCCTTAGCACCAAAAGGCGTGCAGAAGCGATAGACCGACTGATGGTTATCATGAGCCATATTCGTGGCTATGTGTCGACTTGTGATACCAAGGGAAATATTCCGCTTACGATCCAAAGGTTAAGATCGGATTTAAAAGCCATTCGTCAGAGAAATTTTTGCCCTGTTGTACATGCGCCCCACCAGCCTGTGGAACCTGTATTACCTGTATTACCTGTATTAGAAGTAAAACCATCGGTTTCTAAGCATCAGATCAACAAACGACTGTTAGATCAATTCATTCAGTCGAAAGAAGTTGAAGACATTCTCCCTCGCACGATTCAACAACTGGAATCTCGTATACGCGCCTTTGTTAAATTCACTAAAGCGAATGCGCTTGAAGCAACGACAAAACATGCGATGGACTTCAGAGATGAGCTATTGAGGTCAGGCAAAGCGGAAAAGTCAGTCATTGAGTATCTAGCGGCAGCTCGTCAATTTTATAAGTGGTTACGGCTGCGAGGCGATCTCGATAAAAACATATTTGAAGATGTGACAGTTAAGAGAAAATCTCGTAGAGCCTCAGAAGATCGACAGAGATGGACAAAAGCTGACTTATGTAGACTCTTCAATCATCCTAGCCAAAAAGCCCCAGTTAAGGGTGTAGAGCGCATACAAAGCGAGCATGAAGATTATTGGATACCAATGTTGTTATTACATTCGGGGGCGCGTGTATCTGAAATCTGTCAGCTCGACACTGCGGATATAAAATGCATCGATGATATTTGGTGTATTGATATCAACGACAAGGGACAAGACAAACGCTTAAAATCAGCGTCATCTAAACGCCTAGTTCCCCTGCATCCTAAGCTGATCGAAAGGGGATTCTTACGTTACGCGCAAAATAGGTTTGAAAATAGACAACAAAAATTATTTAGTTTTAAACCGATTGGAATCTATAAGGATTGGTCAAAGACTTTCGTTAACCGTTTCAGTAAGATACTTGATGATTTAGGGTTTATGCCTGCTTATAGACCTACTCTTCATAGCTTGCGACATACTTTTATTGATGAACTACAACAAGGCGGTATAGCCGAGAATCTTGTCGCTGATCTAGTCGGTCACACGAAAACAAACCAGACATTCGACCGATATGGTAAACGGATAAACCTTGCATCACTTTATAGTGCGGTAAAAAGCTTAGATATTCTATGAAAGGCCTGATCTAATATATTTATCTGATATATCGAAAGATTGTTAGAAGAAGCTATCGAATTTGGAACCCTGTGTACTTAAAAGTAAACAGGGCTCCATGCTTCGATTCTTATGATTAAGTGTTTTTAAAACCTTTCATACTAATCTAATGGAATGATCGATATTTGTTTTTCGGCAAAAAGATCATTTCTAACCAGTTCGTCTTTAGTTTGCGTCGGCTTACTTGTGTATAACAAGATCCGTAAGTTATCTTCTGCTCGTGAAAAGCTAACGTAAGCTAACTTTTCCCCTCTTTGCTGCTGCCCTTGAGTAGGAGCTCCAAAGGTTTCAGGAGCTAATAACTTACAGAAATTGTAGTTGTTCCATGCAGCTTCTATATCATCCATAACGACAAGCACATCTGGGTATTCTTCTCCTTTGACTCCATGCTGAGTACTGTAGTTTGTATTGTCACGAATAAAATCACAGTATTTTTCGAGTTCTCCAGTTGCCATGTCAAAGAACTCGTCGCACAACCAGTCACCTTTTTCTTGACCAAACTTTTCTTGGTCATACACCTCTTGTCTCGGCTTTCGATCTAAATGTTGTATTACACGGTCAGAGAACTCAATCAGTTCATATTGGCGACAATACTCCAATACGCTTTTAACATTGTTGTTACGCCACTTCTCATCTAATCCATTCACAGATTCTTTCGCTAGCTCAGCCATTTCCTTGAGCGAACGGTTTTGATTCTTACCATTAATTTTAAATGCTGGTCCCGTACTGGTAAGCAAATCAACGATACCTCGAATATTCTTAGAACGACTAAATTCAAGAAGAGGCCAAATAAAGCGGATTATGGGTTTAAGCAAATAGTGGTCACCAGACTCATATCCCTCTTGTGCAACAGAAGAGGCATAATTGCCCGTGAACAGCCTGTGAAGATCAGTAAATCCCAGCCTTTTCGCGATCATTTGTCTTACTAAAAACAATCGAATTATGTCAGTTCGATCTTTCCATCCCCAGAGCTCTAGAGCTTTATCCATTCGTTCAAGAGAACGGTCTACTTGAAGCACAGAATATCTATTTCTTGGTTCAGAAGGACGCTCTGCTTCAATTAAGGTAATTTTGACGCTACCTTCTTTATCTTTATTGTCACCTGCTGCATATTGCTCAAGGTCGCCTCTAAAACTATTGAGAAACGAGATAACACTAGTAGAGCAACGGAAATTTTCGGTTTTATCTATCTTTTCGCCACCTTGAGGTGGGCCAAAATCTCCTGCTCTTTTATCATAAATTTGTTGCCAAGGGTCTCCAAAAAATCCCACTATAGGTAAACCTTCGCCTTCAGCAACTTTTTGAAATGATTCAATAATGATTGGAAAAGTATCCTGAGCTTCATCAACGAAACAATAGGGATACCTATAACCAAAAGCCTTTTGAAAAACCGAGTTAGTGAGTAGTAGATAACCAGCCACTTCTATAATGTCGTCATGGCTGAGTTTACCTTTTGAGTAATCACTAAATGCAGCATCGTCATAGTTAAATGAATTAATTTCAGGCAAAACTTCGATAAGGCTGGTAAGAACCTCTATTTTCTTTCTAGCATTGACTGCAGTTTGGCTCTGTCCGCCATTATCTTTAGCCCTTTCTTTCTCGATCAAATCAGGGATTCTCGATTCAATCAAAGCAGTGCGAATATCATCAGTAAAATTTTTGATTTCACCCCATAAGAAGCTATGCAACGTTGATACGATAAAAAGGTCACTATCACCTAAACGAGAAGATATTACTTGCACAGCTCTCTTGGTATAAGTAATACAAGCAACTTTCTGTCCGTTTTTCTTTAAGGTAACTCCAAACCTAGACTTTATGAGTTTTAGAGCCTCTATCAATGAAGATGTTTTTCCTGCACCAGCGCCTGCAACCATGGAGAAACTCGTATTCTGAGTTAAGCAATTTGCTACTTTTAGGTCAGCTTCTGTCTCAATTCGATCTACCATCTTTAAGTTCCTGCTGTTGTGCCGCGGATTCACTTCTCTTTAGCCGTTCATCCAGCCATATAAGTCCTTCGTGTATATAGTTAGGAGTTTTCCAACTACTTTCAGAAAAGAGGACTTCTAATGCAAAATCGGTCTTTTTAAAACTAGAAGATTTGATTCTCTCGTAAACTTCGGTATAAGCCTCTTCTAGGTTCTCTGGAATATCAATACCAATAGATAGAGTTTGATTTCTGAATAAATCAAAGTTTTCATATACAAAAGCTTCTTCTAGAGTGCGAGGTATCATAATTAAATTATCTTTCCCGTCTTCATGCACTTCTATACCGTATTGAAATGCTACAAAACGATCGTTTTCTTCACACTGTTTCGCTTTTTTATCAATGGCCTGCAGCTCTTTAACTGTTGTTAAACCCAACAAACTTTTTAAGCAATTGTTAGATGTTAACGCACCATCAGAATTACCTTTAACCGCTGGGTGACGCCCGTCAGGGCTAACTGAGTCTAGGTCAGTGATTACAAGGTATGGTATGTTGAGAAACTTTAGTAAGGCAGCAAAACGGTGTGCATAAGCGCCACCAACTTCGAGCACCGATAAATACTTTGTTTTAAGGTCAGGTGCTGTTCTTTCAAGCATTTCTGGGAGAAGTAGTTTTTCAACAGAACCTTCAATTAAGATTGCAGCATCCGCAAAGAATAAATCGCAATGAGTTAGCCTCAAATAACGCAAAAGAAAATACTTCGCTTTGGCAGGATCGAACTGCTCTTCTATTTCTGGAATCGGCTCAGGGTTGAAATTTCTTAAACTATGTACCTTAGAAGCATTAAAGGTATCAACTTTTTGTCGTTCTTCTCCTTCTAATTCACATCTCTCAAAGTATCGGACTTTCTCAAAAGCTACGCTATCTAATATGTGTGAAGAGTGTGTCGATATAACTAACTGAGGTACCACTCCATCTTTGGAAGCCTCAAATAGCATGTGCCATATATTTCCTATGAATGCCTGTTGAACTTGCGCATGTAAATGGACTTCAGGTTCTTCTATGAAAATTAGCTGGCACAGTGGCTGGTTTTGCTCAGTATCTCTCCACTGGACATGATAGTGACTAATCTGAATAGCCATATATATTAGATTTTTGAAACCAAGCCCGTTGTATGCTTCTGGTAATTCATGTTGACGTTTATTGTCGACATATACTAAGTCAGTATTCCCTTGAAGAGCTTCTAGAGGGCTTAAAGACGAGATTACTTTCAATTCTCGATCGTTAATTGATGGGATTCCAAGCCCTTTAATAACCTTCATTAGCCCGCTGAAATGTTTGCCATAATGTTCCGTTAGTCTTTGATTGTTTTCATCAATGACCTTATAAGCACTTTCTGACGCTTCTGCTTGTTCCAAATTGCTTTTATAGAATGAAGTAAAAGCTGTAGATAGACGACTACTACGGCTAGACTCATCATCATTTACGCTTCTTTGAGCATCTAGAAAGTCAACACGAATGAGGTTCTTGAAAAGATTTTTCCCCTCCAAGTTATCTAATTTGGTTTCTTTAAGTTCCGCTTTTCGATTGTCTAAAGAATAATATATCAGCTCATAGAAACGACTAAAGTTAGCATCAATACCTAAGAATTGTGATAATGATACCTGTCGTTTTTCACCTTCAGAAACAGGGTAAGCCTCCATATATGCGGCTCTCATTGCTTTAGGATCCCGAGGTTGATATTTCAATCGAATACCGACTTTATCTAGTTTATCTGATAGCTCGGGTAACAATGTAAATGCTCTACCAAAGGATATCTTGCGTGGATCAATAGAGAACCACAAATCCATGTCTATCGTCGGTAACTCTTTCTCGTCCCCCTCTTCACCAAATTTATTAATAGGTTGAAGCTTAGATACCGAAAAGTCGTTTATTGAAAAGGCTCTGCCACCGCTAAAACACCTAAATGCAGAAGCCGTGGATGTTTTACCCGCATTATTAGGACCAACAAATATCGTTTCGTCTTGTTCTAGGTCAATCGTAACATTTTCTAAACGACGAAAATTTCTGATCGAACAGCTTAGTAACTTCATGTAATCCCTTACGAAATTCTTCAATAGTTAACCATGATGTTATACCGACATGCTCGACATTACTGTTATACACGTCTATAACTATGCATTTTTACTCATAATAAAGTAGCATGACCTAGTTATTGCTGCCCAAGGGCTGATTGGAGCGATCATAGCTAACAAATATTTATATCTTTTCCAAGCTAGGCAGAAAGCATTGGCGACTTTCTGTATCTCATTATTGACCTACTTTTCCTAATAGCAGATTATGAGTCTAGTTGTGCACTTAATATCATACATGACTTATAATTTATCGGCTTCATAATAAAGAAGTCTTTTAGAACAGTGTGTTAAATGACAGGTTCTGATTTTCCTGCAAGTTTTATCAAGACACTGTTAGATGCCCGAACGCCCCCTAAATTTAAAGACTAGACTTATGCCGTACATTCATCGAATTGTTAAAAATTACCATCCCCCATTCTCTGCGATAAACACAAACGGTGAGGCTACACTGCGATGCCGAAAACTTGACTTGTACCGCAGCATGATCACTGTTGGTAATCCTTCGTTTTTTTCCCTTCAAAATATTCGCGACCATGGATTTGCACGAGCACTTTACGACTCAATATTGAAAAAGGTCGCGATTGTTGCAACCAACATTCAATCCGACTTATCGGGTATGAGACGTCATCCGATATTCGATACTTATGTTTCTGACGAAAAGAGGATTGTTAGTTACAATTTAGGGATGGCCTTTGCTAAGCTTTATTCCGAAAAGCTACTCGATATACCAAATTTGGTTCACCTTGAGTTCCTTAAGAAGCAGAATGCAGTAACTTTTGTTCATCAAACAGGTAATACTCGCCCAAAGGAACCGGACTTAGTTGGACAAACAGCAGATGGCAATTGGCATATCTTCGAGGCGAAAGGGATTTCATCATCATCATCTCAGCTTAATGGCAAAATCATAGAAGCAAAGAACCAGATTAAACAAGTTGCTACAATTCATGGCGCTGCCCCCATAACAGGCAGTGCTTGTGCCACATATATCGGGCATGACCGAATACTTACATATTTAGTAGATCCTCCAAGCAATGAAGGCAAGAGAGTGGAAATCAACAGAGAAAAATTCTTTGATTCTTACTATTCCCCCTTCTTGCTTGCCGATAAAGTACTGGATCGCCCACTCCGTGCAGAACTCATTGATGGTCTTGAGGTGGATTTTTACGATTTAAAGCAGGCCAATAGAAAACTATGCATTGGGCTTGATCGGGAAATTTCGGAATTAATCCGTAGCAAAAAATATGATTTTTCCCAAAGTATATCCGAGAGACTAAAAAAATATTCCTCAGCTGATAGAGGTGAGAATAAATATTCGGTTGGCCTTGACGGATTTGTCATTGGTTATACTGAGTACTAGCTACTGACAAGCTTGTGTCCAAATATAAACAAAAGCCACATGTAACTGATCCTTGCATATGGCTTATGACTCTTAATTCTCTAATAAACTTTAAGGTAAAGAAAATGGAATATTTTCATCTTTATCATCCAAAATAGAAGTTACTATGCCACCTACAATTTCCGACACTACATCATTTTTATTACCATCTAATACAACATTATTTTCTATAGTTAGATTATATGATTTAGCTAGTTTTATGGTTATTTTTTCATTAACCCACTTATTATCAAAGGTTATGCCAGTTTTTTTATTTAATTGATTTAATCGTTCATTTACTTCTGATGTCACTACATTGTTAATCAAAGATGGTGCTAATAATAATCTGCTCATAGTTTTATTTAAAGTATAAGTTTTATAAATTAGGCAAAGCAAATTTATTTATAAAATCATTTCCTAAACTAGATTTTTTCTGTTTTGAATCAATATTATTAAATAAAGTTGATATCAGTTCTATTGTGGCTTGATCTGTCTCATCGCATGAAAGACCTTCTAATTCATTGAGATCTTTATTGATACGATTCAATTGACGGTTCATTTGCTTAATATTCTGTAACTCATACGCCTCTAGCCATTTTTTTGCTTGCCCGATAATACGCATTAGTCTTTTGTTCTGCTCTGAAAGTTTTTCTTTCTCACGGGCAGCTTTAACAGCCCACGAAGGAGCTCGCTTCTTTGCATGCCCTTCATACTCTTTTACGGGCTGATAGTCTTGATTACTGATACCCATTACTTTAATCATTGCGACATTGAAAGACTGCTTAATTAGTCTAGTTGTTGATTTTCTTTGTAAATCTCGCAAGTAAACAAGCTCGTTAGTGAATTTCCCCAGCAAAATGTGTATATGATCACCTGCCCCTTTTAACTCCTTGTCTTGGTTCTGCAGGTGTAAAACAGCACGCACAATTGGAGCTAGGCTCTTGGAGTCAACATTTAAAGATCGAGCTAAATTTCTCATGACCATATTGAACATAGAACGCCACTGTTCATGGCTAGGTCGGATACCTTTAGGTAGCGAGAGAACAAGCTCAATAGCTGGTTTAGGTGGTCGACCACCTTTTCTTTTTTGTGCTAAAAATAGTTTATATTTTTCGCAATTACGAATCATATTAAGCGAATGATTTTCGTTGCCAAAGATAGTTTTTATTTGTTCGGTATATGTGTGGTTCTTATGATGTTTGTCATTCAAATATTGCTCTCTTGCGATTACACACTTTGCTGGTTCAGCAATAACAGTCCAGTTTTTTATCATGTCTTTATTTAAAAGATATAATTTAATAAAATAAGAATCAAATATTATATTATTTGTCGCGTAGTCAAGATTGGCAAACCTAGTGAATTCTTCCCTATTAGTTTTGCCACTTGCCAAAGGGTTCCCCTCTGAACGCCCTTAAAGACATAAAAATGTCGGCATGATTATTTCCATGACTTTTAATTGTGTTAAAAATAATCATAAAAATTCTCTCCTAACACTTGCATTGCCCACGGAAATAAACAACTTTAAGTCTAAACAAATAAAAATAAATCATGACTACAAAGTACATATCTAGCAATACATCTCGCAATGAGAACCAACTAATACAACCGAAAACTGAAGTTGTAGAAAATGAAAAAAATACTAACACTACAGGCAATACAGGCAATACAGGGTGGGATACTCCGAAGCCGCTAGAAGTTGATCATCTTCCGAAACCAAAAGAATTGAGAAAAGAAATGCTCCCCAAAGCATTTCGACAATTCATTATAGAAAAATCGTACAGTGTAGATGACACTTCACCTGACTATCTTGCTGTCGCTTTGGTTGTGATGTCTGCGAGTATCATCGGAAGTAATGCTGAAATAAAGCCGAAAAAACATGATTCGTGGTCTGTCGCTTGCACCCTGTGGGCATTTCTAATCGGTGATGCATCTCGAAAAAAAACTCCTGCTCTATCTGCCGCGTTATCTGCAGTCGAAAAAGTAAAGAAATCGATCATTGCACCGAAAATTGCCGCTTTAGAAAAGTCTTACCAATTAAAGATGAAGCAATTCGTGAAAATTAAAGCTCGACTTGATAAGCAATATGAAGCTGCGTTTGAAGAAGAAAATGAAGAGCTAATGTCAGAAATTGAATCCAAAATTATTGCTCTGAAAGAGCCTGAATCTTTCGATAAAAAAGAAATTTATGTCAATGACTCTACTATTGAAGCCTTAACCCTTTGTGCAGAGTCTTCTCCCTCAGGTCTTGCTGTAGTTAGAGATGAAGCCAGCGGCTTGCTTGCAATATTTGAGCAAGCAAATCGTACTCATGAACGTTCAATTTATCTCGAAGGCTACAATGCAAAACGTGTGAGCTACACAATACGTCGAATCGGACGTGATAATGTCGTTCTCCCTCAGCTATTTATAAACATACTCGGCGGAATTCAACCCGACATGCTCAGAGGGATGATCCAGTCTGCACAATCCGGCAAAATGAACGATGGATTTCTTGAGCGTATTTTGCAGATGTCTGTTTATCCTGACGCTAAGAAACGTAATCCTACTGACGTCGCAGTGTCTGAATTAGCTGAGCAAGGCGTTATCAAAGTATATTCTGTGTTAGCCCAATTAGATTCACCAAGTGAGCCACTAGAATTCAAATTCGATCATATTGCACAGAAAAAATGGACAAAATGGACGCACGAAGCTTTATTAGATGAAGAAACTTCATCAAATCAACTACTCTCGTACCACGCAAAGCGCACAGAACACTGTGCAAAGTTAGCACTGATTTTTCATCTTATTGAAGAAGCGAGCAAATCATCTATCGATTCAGTATTCGCCCCAAGTCTAAAAATAGGTGTAGAAAGCCTAAATCGCGCGATGGTTTGGATGCGTTATTTACGCTCTCATGCATACCGCATCATTGAATCAGCTAAATGTGTCAACTCAGAACAAAGCCCTGCGTCTATTTTGCTAAAGCATCTTCCAGACTTAGCAGGTCAGTTCACTAAAAGCCAGCTATCAACGAAGGGTTGGACGAATTTTAAAACCTCTGAGCAACGCAATGAAGCTATCGAGATCCTTCTTCAACACGGCTATATAAAAGAAGCACGAATTTTCATTGATTCATCTACTAAAGACGTGAAAGGCTACATAATTCATCCGGATTTTACTAAGAAATAGTTTAGCTATTAAGGTGGAGATGATTCTCCACCTTACCTTTCAATTGTTCACTAAACAGTCAGCAATATCACTTTTGACACAAACTATCTCAATATCAAAGCAGCTTTTCTCAAAAATTAATCATAATTACATGATTTTTAAGGATTATTTGCAGAATAGATAATGAAATTCTTAAAGTAGTCCTATCGATTCGGAACAAATAAAAAATCAAATTATGACTAAAAAGCGTGAAAGCAGAATAACTGTACAAACGGCATTAAACAGATTCATTAAGCATCAAGAAGCAAGAAAAAAACTTAAGCCTTCCACTCTCGCTAGTTATAAAACAATAGGCAACAGACTTAGAGCCCACTTCAGTGAGCAGTATCTGAAAGACGTTACTGCGTTGGACATTGAGTATCTTCTGAATGTCGTGTTGATAGAACCGAGCCAGATGAAAGGGTTGGGCTACAACACGAAGACAAGAAAGAACACTCGATCTTTCTTGAAGTTAATGTTCGCGCACTTTTACAAAAATAGAGATATTAACCAAACACCATTCGCGATGGGGATAAGTTTAGATGAATTTGACGATTCCCAATTCATCCTGCCTTACGAAAATGATGAAGTTCGCGCAGTTTTAGCGTTGAGAGATGGAAGCGGAATTGTCGAAGGTTTTTCAGTCGCAGTATTTGAAGGACTCCGTCCGGGTGAACTTTTGGGGTTAACAGCTCGAAACTACGATCCAGAAGCTGGAATTCTAGAAATTGAAAAATCTGTATGTCTTAACCATATTAAAGCGCCAAAAAATAACGGCTCCAAAAGAAGACTCAAAATTACAAATGCAACGAAAAGCTTGCTTGATCAAAGTTTATCTTCAAATCACTTTGAAGAAAGAGAAATTAAGCTTCATCGTGACAATAGGGATGTCGAAACGTTCACAGATAAATTCTTCTTTTACAAGTCAGATGATGGCTCTTGTTGGGGAGATAGTAAAAACTTCTGTGCAAAACTTGCAACATACTTTGATAAAGCAGGTGTCGTGTTCAGAGGGTTACAGCCAGCAAGACACACCTTCATAACTAATGCAGTTAATGGTGGACTTTCATTCGAAGAAGTAGCTCTTCATGCTGGACACAACAATACAGTAACACTGAAGAGAAATTATCTTTATTGGACAAAACACATAATCGGCAAAGGAAATCTGGATATGAGAAATCTGCATTGCACATTCTAATGTTCAATTTCCTAAAGAAGCGCCTCAAGGCGCTTTTTTTATGTCTGTTGAAAGTGATACGTTCATTTGATACATTCTTGGCACATTTTGACAATTAATCTTCATGCCTAAAATTCATAACACACTGTTTTTGATAGGATTAATTGGGTTTTAAATTGGTTGAAAATAGGGTTCAAATCCCTATCTCTCCGCCACTATTCATAGAAAGAAGCCGCTGATTTATCAGCGGTTTTTTCGTTTCAGGGCACCTAGGTTGGCTACAGTGAGTCAATTAGGTGAGTCAATGTATCTATTCAAAAACCGCTACTCTGTTTACTTTGTCAGACTTTGTACCCCAAAGACCTTAGTCAAACTCGGCTATCCATTCGATTTTAAGTTCAGCCTCAAGACCAAAATTCGCGCCATTGCGATTAGGCGAAGCCAACCAATCATCATAAAAGTTCTTGAGTCCCTAGATAAGGTTGATCCAGATAGGGATTGCCACAAGAAAGTGCGCTCAGAGATTGTTTCCACCGTTAATGCCTTGCGAGCTTCGTTTACTGATGAGGGAACGCACTACTCTCCCTCTATTTTTCAAAGTGGAACTAGCGAACCAAAAGCGATAAGAAATAACTTTGCCCAAGGCTACAAGTGGCAGCAGGACTTCATCGCCTCTAAACAACAACAGAGAATTACCAACCTTACGGTACATCAATTAAACCAAAGGACGCGCTACTTCCTTGATCATCTAAAAAAGAAAAAACTAAGCATTATGAAAGCCTCCTCTTCAGACTTAATGGCGTTTGCTGACCACTTACATATGTGGAGAAAGAGCTCAAAAACAAAGAAGGATTATTGGAGTGCAGCAAAGCAATTCGTTAAATGGTTACACCTCAAACAACACTTAAAAACGAACCCATTTGAAGGAATGTCAATGACATTTAAGTCAGAAAAATACGCTTCAGACCAAAGAGAACGATGGTCAAATGAGGAGGTTAAAACCCTACTCGCCTCTAACCTATTTAAAGCATCATCTTGCTCTCTTCAGTGGACAACACTGTTACTTATTTACATGGGGCTGCGGCCAACTGAAGCCTGTCAACTCACTGTTAACGACATTAAAACTGAGAAGGGGATGTTCGTTCTCAACATAACCGATAAAGGTGAGGCTCAGAAGCTCAAAAATCAGCACTCGTTGCGCACTATCCCTATTCCTACCGTTCTGATCAAAAAGGGGTTTATCGACTATGTACGTCATCGCCGCCAGGTTAATAAGCTCTATCTATTTGATTGGAAACCAAGAGGGAACGATTGTGATTGGACCAAGCAATACCGAACTCAATTTGGGAAAATCCAAACGTCAATCAACATGAAACCCAATGACCGTCCAACAGCCTATGGCTTTAGACACACCTTTATCGACTGCTTGAAACAAACGGGGGTTGAAGAATACCAAGTTGCCGAAGTGGTCGGTCATGCTAACCCCAACATGACCTATGGCCGTTATGGAAAAAAGCTGACACTCGTCGCTTTAAAAGCGGTGGTAGAAATGTTCAGCATAGATGATGACCAGCAAGCACTTTAAACCTGGCGACTATCTTGTGTTTTTTTTTGGGCTAAACACGTTTTTGCAAAGCCTGAACAGGGCTTACCCCTCCAAAGCAACAGCGCGGTGTTGTTGCAAAAGGAGTGAATATGTCGATCCTCAGAGACGCGCTTAGTAAGTACCAGCCCCTGATTACAAGCTACATCAATAACACATACGCAAAATCCACAGCAGCTGGCTATCGCTCTTGCTTAAAAGCTATTTGCGAAGATATTAGTGAGAACTACAAGTTTGAAGAAATGGTGTACAGCGACCTTGTCGAGCTCATCACAAACTGGCAAGAGCAATACACAAATAAAACCATTTCTAATCGCCTGATAGTATTAAGGAAGCTACTAGAAATGGCATATAACGATAACGTTTTTCAAAAAGACATGAGTAAAATGATCAAGGGGCTAAAAGCTGATACCCAATTAGAAGAGCAAAAACCATTTTCCAAAACCGACTTTGACAAAATGGAGAGCACGTCAACAACGCAACCTTCTGGTAAAAACCTTGCGTTGTTAGGCAAAGAAACAGGCTTGAGGATCCAAGAATTAATTGGCCTCTGTTGGAGTGATATAAACTTCAAAGAGCGAACTCTTTCTGTGTGTCGAGTCTGTACTCTTAAAGAATTTAAGCAACCTAAAACTAAACAGTCATTTCGAATAATTCCTCTGACCGATAAAGCGCTAGAGGTTTTGCATGCCCAGTTCTCTCTAACAGGAGCTAACGAATATATACAGATCATGATCCGAGATCAAAGTAAGAAAGCTAGAACAACTCATGCTTTTACGCCCGTTTTCATTGATGACCTCACTGGTAAATATTTCACTGACAGTAAAGATTATGCCCAACGATTTTTCACGAAATTTCTTATCGCTGCTGGTTTAGAGCATCGTGGTCCCTCACAGTTGCGTCACTCATTCGCGTCCATTGCGATCAGTGCAGGTATTCCAGTTAAACTGATTTCTCAAATGATGGGGCACGCCGATTCATCCGTTACAGAGAGACATTACGCTCACTTGCTCCCAGAATGTCGTGAGAATATGCAAACTTTGCTCAATGAAGCATTGTCTTCAGCACAGCCAAAAAACTCTAGAGTGCAAAATGTTTCCCCCTTCAAATCTGGTGAAAGCAAACCTAAATCGACTTCGTTGATAGGCAAGTTAAAATCTACTTTAAAATTATTTAGTATGCTACCCAGCTTAGTGACGTTATCTTCCTAATATGATTAGGAAGATCTGAGCCCGAAATGATAAAGCCATATACAATCCATAACATCAATGAGTTGATATTCTCCGATTTTTTGTAAAAACCTGGCGAGTACGCGACTCGAATTACGATCCACTATGTAAATATTAAGGGCTTCACGCTAGCCTTGCCGTGGAGTCTTCACTTAACAAGTTTGCGTCTTCCTTTATATTGTTTTTAGAGTTAGAACCATGTCCAGAGTAGCAATAGTGTCCAACACATACAAAATAGTAGAACTGGTTCCTTCGGGAGCGTTTGAGGCACTCATCGCGACCAGAACAAAATTAATCAGACAGAGTTTGTGCTCTGGTATGCACGTTCACGCTTTATCCTAAGTATGCGTTAGTGATACTCACTCGATGATGCCCAAGCAGCTTGGAGATTTGCATACGCGCGTCATAATCACGTTGTTTCGCTTCTGCTTCGCTGATATTAAGCGTACTCGCAATGTACTTGTGATGCTTTTTTCCATGCGCCACCATGGCCTTAACCGGGCAGCGAACGCCCATAAGCTGATAGTACGCCTCACAAGCAAAGTGCTTGCGTTCGCCGTGGCTCAGGTAAGAGGTATCTGCATGTTTGGTTTGTCGCCATGCGTCGCTCTGAAAAGCTTTAAATGACAAGTGAGAAGGGATAAGTGAATCCTGCCCAAGGGACTGCTGAAATTTCGCCACTCTCACCAGCAACCGGTACTTTTCTTCCGAGTCCACAGGTAGCGGCCTTGGCTGACCACCTTTCGTGCCACGTAGCAACATCGGTGCCCGTCCTCTGTGTAGCTCTTCTAAAACCCTCGACGCATCTAAAAGTGCACCTTCCCTGAACCTGACACCAAAAGTACGCTGCAATTGCATCACAAAACCGACATCAGGGGTGACCTGTGGTAGCACTTTTTCATGAAGTCCCTCTTTGACTGCCCCATCAACAGTGGCAATGCCAGATTTTGGAGTAAAACCCAAATCCCGTGTCGCGTTCACAACACACGCTTCATCCCCTCTTGCTTGTGCAAGCGCTCGATTGACATGAGAAAGATAATCGCGGGCGGTTGCTGGAGATAGCAATTCTTCGTCGGCGTTGTTTTTCAGGAACTCGCCAAAGCTAACCACGTGCCGCTTTTCTATCTCGTTTAACCGTTTGACAGACGTATTGGTTTTGATGAAAGAGATAAAGTGCTTCAAAGCCGGCAACCTGGCTCTATGAGTGTTGGTGACCATGCCGCCCTGATTTTCAAAACTGGCATTAATCAGTGCTTTAACCATGTCTCTCGACCCCAGATTGAAATTCGGCTTATTAAAGTCTCTTGGGGCCTTTGCCAGATGACCAACGTAGTTTCTCTTTCTCATGACTTACTCCTGTTTCGAGAAGGAAGTAAGGCAAAGAACACCACAAATAATTGTGTTCAGTCACTATTTGGGAGCAACATGAGCGTATGTTTCATCTCACAGAAAAGGATTGATAATTAGGTAGAACACCAGTATTCCCAAAATGATGCCTTTGCAGAGCGTGGCCAAAATCACATCGAGAGTCTCGTTAAAAAAGCAGTGCCACCACGGTGCCCGGTTAAGCAGCGCATCGAGTTCTCTTTCCTGTGATTCAATACGTTGGTCTATAGCCTTGTTTTGCTCATTGATGAGTTTCTTCACTTCCGCTTTCTCTTCTTCTGTCATGTGAACTCCCCTTCTGTCGTATTTAACCTTCGCTCGTGTCCGCCCGAGCACTCTGTTAATGCGCACTGCAATCTTTTTGTATTGCTGGAAGTTGGTTTGAATTAAATGACGTTCATCCTCACCGGCCATCGTTTGTTGCAGCGACTTTTCAATCCGCTCTTCATGACCCCGGCAGCGAGCCTGAAAGGTTGATTCAGATATGTGGTTCGCTAACAGGAAAATAACCGTCAGTATCGTGAGTATTGTAATCGCCATTATTTCGATGCCGGGTTTGGTTGGTTGCGCTTCTGTCTCTTTTCTGTCCGTAGTCATATTCTGCCCCTCTTGTTAAAAACCGAACGGCTTAAACCAGCCATCGTTTGTTTCGTTTCGGTTGTTTCTGGTCAAACCTAAAACCGCCAATATGGAATAAAACAATGACGACATAAGAAACCACCACACTCAGCCAGGCTTGTGTGGCTAACCCGAGGTATTCACCGCACGCCACAACGGCAAACGCCAACGTCACCGACACACCCTGTAAGTAGTACCAGTTAAACGTCGGTGGGCGGGAAAACAGCACCAGCCACGCTTCCAGCAAAATGGTTAAGACCAGGAACAATCCAACCCAAACGAAAAAGGTATCGTAGGCCCGGGCTGCGGCCCAATAACCCGGAAAATCTGGCCGATGAAGCCCCTTTAGCAGAGGTTGGTTGAGTTCGACTAAGAGTGTCAGTTGCCCATAAACAAACGTTGCGATGACAAATGCACTGATGCCTGTCAGCACAAGGTGACTGCAAGCCAGTTGCTGGAGAGTTCGCCAAAATGACAGCTTAAAACTGGGCACAATGATGAAAAGCGAAATCAGTACCGTCAGCACGCCACTGAGTGAGATGGCCAACCATTCCGACACGCTGCCCACGGTGAGAAAACAATAGAGAGTGAGCCCTATTCTGAGTAACAAAAGCATGATGCCCTCCTGCTTTTTAAGACGCTAACGAGTGCGAGGAGGAACGGTCCACGCACTCGATTCAGAAACTATTCAGGCGTTCATGCCTGTGGGGCTAGAGGGTCTTTAAGGTGAAAATGAGGGCCACCCTTTGTACGGTTTCGATAGACGTACGCAATGTCTAAAGCTGCGGTAA
>NZ_JBSUGF010000024.1:0-26997 GCF_054064025.1 Vibrio limimangrovi | reverse complement strand
ATGCCAGGTGACAACATTCAGATGACTGTTGAGCTAATCGCACCAATCGCAATGGACGAAGGTCTACGTTTCGCGATTCGTGAAGGTGGCCGTACAGTAGGTGCTGGTGTTGTTGCTAAGATCTTCGACTAATTCACAACGAATTAGCGGATACTTTCGGAAAATCTTGAATTAGATTTGACGAAGCAGTAGCAAAAAGGGCATCATTTGATGCCCTTTTTCTGCACTCAACATAATTTTTGCTGTTTTCTTGTTCAGAGGTTACTTGAGTGCAGAGCAAGATTAAGCAAATGGGCTTAATCTTACTAAGAGTACGCTGATTTTTTCAGCGATATGGAGTTTGCCCTGCAACAGCGGGGTTGTTGTCGTCTATATTAAGACTTGAAACAGGTTGGTTTTATGAAAGCAAATAATGCTGAAACTCCTGATAGCTCAAATGCAGCAGATACGTTTAAGTGGATTGCCGCTTTCGTATTGGCAGCTGCCGCTGTTGTGGGTAATTACCTGTATGGTGAAATGTCTGTAGTAATTCGTGCTGCAGGCGTTGTTGTTCTTATTGCAGCTGCTCTTGGCGTTGCAGCAACAACGACTAAAGGTAAAGCAGCGATCAGTTTTGCAAAAGAATCTCGTATGGAAGTACGTAAAGTTGTTTGGCCTACTCGCCAAGAAACCATGCAAACAACACTGATCGTTTTAGCTGTAAGTATTGTAATGGCTCTAGCGCTATGGGGCATTGACGGCATTATGGTTCGTCTTGTCGCTCTAGCGACTGGGGTATAGAGGGTTGTAATTCATGAGTGAAGCTCCTAAAAAACGCTGGTATGTGGTTCAAGCCTTCTCTGGATTTGAAGGTCGTGTAGCTCAGTCTCTTCGCGAGCATATCAAAATGCATAGCATGGAAGAGCTATTTGGTGAAGTTTTAGTCCCAACTGAAGAAGTTGTGGAAATGCGCGCAGGTCAACGTCGTAAATCTGAGCGTAAATTCTTCCCAGGTTACGTCCTTGTTCAGATGATCATGAACGATGAATCATGGCACCTAGTACGCAGTGTGCCGCGTGTCATGGGCTTCATTGGTGGTACCTCTGACCGTCCTGCACCTATCACAGATAAAGAAGCTGACGCGATTCTTAATCGTCTTGAGAAAGCGAGTGAAGCGCCTCGTCCACGTACTATGTACGAAGCGGGTGAAGTGGTACGTGTTAACGAAGGTCCATTTGCTGACTTCAACGGTACGGTTGAAGAAGTGGATTACGAGAAGAGCCGCCTGAAAGTGTCTGTATCGATCTTTGGTCGTGCAACACCAGTTGAGCTTGAATTTGGTCAGGTTGAGAAGCTGGACTAATACTCTTATTTAAAGAGTATAAAAAATCACCTTTTTAGGGTTGTATAAGGCGCGAATTATTACTATAATTTCGCGCCTTTTTACTTCTACTGAAGTAAAAAGTTTCTTACACAAACGGGGAGCTGATCCGTGATTAGCGTTTGTACCCAAATTTAGGAATTATCATGGCTAAGAAAGTTGAAGCTTACATCAAGCTACAAGTTGCTGCTGGTATGGCAAACCCAAGTCCACCAGTTGGTCCTGCACTAGGTCAGCACGGTGTTAACATCATGGAATTCTGTAAAGCGTTCAACGCGAAAACAGAATCTCTAGAGAAAGGTCTACCTACTCCAGTTGTTATCACTGTTTACAGCGACCGTTCTTTTACGTTCGTAACTAAGACTCCACCTGCTGCTGTTCTTCTTAAGAAAGCTGCTGGCGTTAAGTCTGGTTCAGGTCGTCCAAACACTGAAAAAGTTGGTACTGTAACTGACGCTCAAATCCAAGAAATCGCAGAAACTAAAGCTGCAGATATGACTGGTGCTGACATCGAAGCGATGAAGCGTTCTATCGCAGGTACTGCTCGTTCAATGGGCCTAGTGGTAGAGGGTTAATATCATGGCAAAACTAACTAAGCGCATGCGCGTAATCCGCGAAAAAGTTGACGTAACTAAAGAGTACGAAATCAACGAAGCTGTTGCTCTTCTAAAAGAACTAGCAACTGCTAAATTCGTAGAGTCTGTTGACGTTGCTGTTAACCTAGGCATCGATGCTCGTAAATCTGACCAGAACGTACGTGGTGCAACTGTACTACCTCACGGTACTGGCCGCGAAATCCGCGTTGCAGTGTTCACTCAAGGTGCAAACGCTGAAGCAGCTAAAGAAGCTGGCGCAGACATCGTTGGTATGGAAGATCTTGCTGAGCAAGTGAAGAAAGGCGAAATGAACTTCGACGTAGTAGTTGCTTCTCCAGATGCAATGCGCGTTGTAGGTCAACTAGGTACTATCCTAGGTCCTCGCGGTCTAATGCCAAACCCTAAAGTTGGTACTGTAACTCCTAACGTTGCTGAGGCAGTTAAGAATGCTAAAGCTGGTCAGGTTCGTTACCGTAACGACAAAAACGGCATCATCCACACTACTATCGGTAAAGTTGATTTCTCTGAAGAGCAAATCAAAGAGAACCTAGAAGCACTTCTAGTTGCTCTTAAGAAAGCTAAGCCGTCTTCAGCGAAAGGTACTTTCCTGAAGAAAGTAAGCATCTCTACTACTATGGGTGCTGGTGTTGCTGTTGATCAGGCTAGCCTGAACGCTCAAGCATAATTTATTTGCTTAGGTGCAAAATTAGTGTATAATTTTGCGCCTAATATTTGTGGTTGGGGCTGAACTTTGGTTCTTTGAACTGTCTCCTAGTTCGAAATGAATTAAGACCCAGTCTCCGTCCAAGACCGTAGGTGTTTGCTCTATTGCAAACTTAATTGTCCTACGTAGATGGTGCCCGAACTGACAGAAAGCTCTATGTAATATAGTTAACTTTCTTCTGGGAATGCACCTCAATAGCTCTCACTGTCGTGATGATAGTGAGTGGTGTAACGACAACCAGGAGTAAATCCAAGATGGCTTTAAACCTTCAAGACAAAAAAGCAATTGTTGCTGAAGTCAACGAAGCTGCCAGTGGTGCACTTTCTGCAGTTGTAGCTGATTCTCGTGGCGTTGAAGTTGGCGCAATGACTTCTCTACGTAAACAAGCTCGTGAAGCTGGCGTTTACATGAAAGTCGTGCGTAACACTCTAGCACGCCGTGCGGTTCAAGGTACAGACTACGAATGTCTAACTGAGACATTCACTGGTCCTACTCTGATCGCGTTCTCTAATGAGCACCCAGGTGCTGCAGCGCGTCTTTTCAAAGACTTCGCTAAAGAGAACAAAAATTTCGAGATCAAAGCTGCTGCATTTGAAGGCGCTCTAACTGACGCTGAACTACTAGCAACACTGCCAACTTACGACGAAGCAATTGCACGCCTAATGATGTGCATGAAAGAAGCTTCGGCTGGCAAGCTGGCGCGTACTATCGCAGCTATCCGCGATCAAAAACAAGAAGCAGCGGCATAAGCCTTGCTTTTTACTGGTTGCTTAATAAACTTATTGTTGACTTAAAAGAGAATTGTTATGTCTATTACTAACGAGCAAATCCTAGACGCAATCGCAGAAATGTCTGTGATGCAAGTTGTTGAACTAATCGAAGCAATGGAAGAGAAATTCGGTGTTTCTGCTGCTGCTGCTGTTGTAGCTGGCGGCGCTGCTGCTGGTGCAGCTGTTGAAGAGCAAACTGAATTCGACGTAATCCTAGAATCTGCTGGCGGTAACAAAGTTGCTGTAATCAAAGCAGTACGTGGCGCAACTGGTCTAGGTCTAAAAGAAGCTAAAGCTCTTGTAGACGGCGCTCCAGCACCTCTTAAAGAAGGTGTTGAAAAAGCAGAAGCTGAAGCTCTTAAAGCTCAGCTAGAAGAAGCTGGTGCAACTGTTGCTGTTAAGTAATTATTGCATAGTTTCTTAGCCTAACGGCTAATTGGCTGGTGGTTTTTTAACCACCGGCCTTTTTGCGCTGTAGGGTATAGGTGAATTTTCCCGCTGTTTAAGCGCCTCATACCCATGCAAAAAACATTTCATTCTTACGAAATGAAATGTCACTACAGTAAACAGCTATTTAGTCACTGTCCCTTACCCCCCTTAAGTAACTAGGAGCGGGCGGACAGTTTGGGTCACTTATCAGCGAGCTGAGGAACCCCATGGTTTACTCTTATACCGAGAAAAAGCGCATCCGTAAGGACTTTGGTACTCGTCCACAAGTTTTGGACATTCCATACCTGCTATCGATCCAGCTCGATTCGTTCGACAAATTTATCGAACAGGATCCTGAAGGTCAATACGGTCTTGAAGCTGCTTTCCGTTCTGTATTTCCGATTCAGAGCTATAACGGCAATTCTGAGCTGCAATACGTTAGCTACCGTCTTGGTGAGCCAGTTTTTGACGTTAAAGAATGTCAAATCCGCGGTGTAACTTATTCAAAGCCACTACGCGTAAAACTGCGCCTAGTTATCTTTGATAAAGACGCACCAGCAGGTACTGTAAAAGACATTAAAGAACAAGAAGTCTACATGGGTGAGATTCCACTCATGACAGACAATGGTACCTTCGTAATTAACGGTACCGAGAGGGTTATCGTATCCCAGCTGCACCGAAGCCCAGGCGTGTTCTTCGACAGCGATAAGGGTAAGACCCACTCTTCAGGTAAAGTTTTATACAACGCACGTGTTATTCCTTACCGTGGTTCATGGCTTGATTTCGAGTTCGATCCAAAGGATAACCTGTACGTTCGTATCGACCGTCGCCGTAAGCTACCTGCATCGATCATCCTTCGTGCACTAGGTAAAACGACTGAAGAAATCCTTGATATCTTCTTCGAGAAAGTGAACTTCGAAGTGAAAGACCAAACTCTACTTATGGAGTTGGTTCCTGATCGTCTACGTGGTGAAACTGCGTCATTCGACATCGAAGCAGATGGTAAAGTTTACGTTGAGCAAGGTCGTCGCGTAACAGCTCGTCATATTCGCCAGCTAGAAAAAGATGGCATTGACCATATCGAAGTACCTGTTGAGTACATCGTAGGTAAAGTTGCATCGAAAGATTACATCAACGAAGCAACAGGCGAGATCATTGTTACGGCTAACCAGGAAATCAGCCTGGAAGCACTAGCGAACCTATCTCAGGCTGGCCATAAAGCGCTAGAAGTTCTGTTTACGAACGATCTAGACCACGGTCCATTCATGTCAGAGACATTACGCATCGACAGTTCGGTTGATCGTATCTCTTCATTGGTAGAAATCTACCGCATGATGCGCCCTGGTGAGCCGCCAACAAAAGAAGCTGCAGAAGCACTATTCGAAAGCCTATTCTTCTCTGAAGAGCGTTATGATCTATCGACTGTTGGTCGTATGAAGTTCAACAGCTCTATTGGTCGTGAAGATGCTCAAGAGCAAGGCACACTTGATGAAACAGATATCATCGAAGTGATGAAGAAGCTTATCGCGATCCGTAACGGTAAAGGCGAAGTGGACGATATCGACCACCTTGGCAACCGTCGTATCCGTTCTGTAGGCGAAATGGCTGAGAACCAATTCCGTGTAGGTCTAGTACGTGTTGAGCGTGCAGTTAAAGAGCGTCTAAGCTTAGGCGACCTTGACGCTGTAATGCCTCAAGACCTGATCAACGCGAAGCCAATTTCTGCGGCAGTTAAAGAATTCTTTGGCTCTTCACAGCTTTCACAGTTCATGGACCAAAACAACCCGCTATCAGAAGTAACGCACAAGCGTCGTATTTCTGCATTGGGTCCTGGCGGTCTGACTCGTGAACGTGCTGGCTTCGAAGTTCGAGACGTACACGTAACGCACTACGGCCGTCTATGTCCTATCGAAACGCCTGAAGGTCCAAACATCGGTCTGATCAACTCTCTATCTGCGTTTGCGCGTTGTAACGAGTACGGTTTCCTTGAGACACCATACCGTCGCGTTGTAGATGGCGTTGTTACAGACGAAGTAGATTACCTATCTGCAATCGAAGAAGGCCAATTCGTTATCGCGCAGGCTAACGCTGCGTTGACTGAAGAAGGTACGTTTGCAGATGAGCTGATCACAGCTCGTCAGAAAGGTGAATCTGGTCTACACCCTCGTGAGCACGCTCAGTACATGGACGTTGCGACAAACCAGGTTGTATCTATCGCTGCATCGCTTATCCCGTTCCTAGAACACGATGATGCGAACCGTGCATTGATGGGTGCGAACATGCAACGTCAGGCAGTTCCAACACTGAAAGCTGACAAACCGCTTGTTGGTACTGGTATTGAACGTAACGTAGCCGTTGACTCAGGTGTAACTGCAGTTGCGAAACGTGGTGGTGTAATCCAGTCTGTAGATGCTTCTCGTATCGTTGTTAAAGTAAACGAAGAAGAGCTGGTACCTGGTGAAGCAGGTATCGACATCTACAACCTGACTAAATACACACGTTCTAACCAGAACACATGTATTAACCAGCGCCCATGTGTCATGCCAGGTGAACCTGTTGCACGTGGTGACGTACTTGCTGATGGTCCTTCAACAGACCTTGGTGAGCTAGCGCTTGGTCAAAACATGCGTATCGCGTTCATGCCTTGGAACGGTTACAACTTCGAAGACTCGATCTTAGTATCTGAGCGCGTAGTTCAAGAAGACCGTTTCACGACAATCCACATTCAAGAACTAACTTGTGTGGCGCGTGATACTAAGCTGGGTTCTGAAGAGATCACAGCGGATATTCCAAACGTAGGTGAGTCTGCTCTGTCTAAACTAGACGAGTCAGGTATCGTTTACATTGGTGCTGAAGTTAAGGGTGGCGACATCCTGGTTGGTAAAGTAACACCGAAAGGTGAAACTCAGCTAACTCCTGAAGAGAAGCTACTACGTGCGATCTTCGGTGAAAAAGCATCTGACGTTAAAGATACTTCACTGCGTGTACCTAACTCTGTATCAGGTACGATCATCGACGTTCAAGTCTTCACTCGCGATGGCGTAGAGAAAGACAAGCGTGCGCTTGAAATTGAACAGATGCAGCTGAAAGAAGCGAAGAAAGACCTTACTGAAGAATTCCAGATTCTTGAGGGTGGCCTTCTCAACCGTGTTAAAGCTGTACTGATCGACGGCGGTTACTCTGAAGCGAAACTAGAGTCTACTGAACGTAAGAAGTGGCTAGAGCTAACGCTGGAAGATGACGCACTACAAACTCAGCTTGAGCAACTTGCTGAGCAGTGGGACGAGCTGAAAGCTGACTTCGATAAGAAGTTCGAAACCAAGCGTCGCAAGATCACTCAAGGTGATGATCTAGCACCTGGCGTACTGAAGATCGTGAAGGTTTACCTAGCGGTTAAACGTCGCATCCAGCCTGGTGATAAGATGGCGGGTCGTCACGGTAACAAGGGTGTAATCTCTAAGATCAACCCTGTTGAAGACATGCCATACGATGAAAAAGGTCAGCCTGTAGACATCGTACTGAACCCACTGGGTGTACCTTCGCGTATGAACATCGGTCAGATCCTAGAAGTTCACTTAGGTCTGGCAGCGAAAGGTATCGGTGACAAGATCAACCAGATGGTGAAAGAGCAACAAGAACTAGCGAAGTTCCGCGAGTTCCTGCAAAAAGTTTACGATCTAGGCGAAACTCGCCAGAAAGTAGACGTTGCTGCGCTAACTGATGATGAAGTACGTACACTGATCGAAAACCTACGTGGCGGTCTACCAATCGCGACACCAGTATTTGACGGTGCTTCTGAGCCTCTAATCAAAGAGCTTCTGAAACTTGCAGACCTACCAACATCGGGTCAGCTAAAACTGTTTGATGGTCGCACAGGTGATGCGTTTGAGCGTCCTGTAACTGTAGGTTACATGTACATGCTGAAACTTAACCACCTTGTTGATGACAAGATGCATGCTCGTTCGACTGGTTCGTACAGCCTAGTAACTCAGCAGCCACTTGGTGGTAAAGCTCAGTTCGGTGGTCAGCGTTTCGGTGAGATGGAAGTATGGGCACTGGAAGCATACGGTGCAGCTTATACTCTACAAGAAATGCTAACTGTTAAGTCGGATGACGTTAACGGCCGTACTAAGATGTACAAGAACATCGTAGACGGAAGCCACAGCATGGAACCTGGTATGCCAGAATCGTTCAACGTATTGTTGAAAGAGATTCGCTCGCTAGGTATCAACATCGAGCTAGAAGACGAAGAGTAATTCGTTTCTCGTTAGAGAAATGTGATTATCTGGTAGAAAGCAGCTGGCGTTTGGCTGGCTGCTTTTAACTCCTTACAGGAGCTGATTGTGAAAGACTTATTAAACTTTCTAAAAGCACAGCATAAGACCGAAGAATTTGATGCAATCAAGATCGGTCTATCTTCACCAGACATGATTCGTTCATGGTCTTTCGGTGAAGTTAAAAAACCTGAAACGATCAACTATCGTACGTTCAAACCTGAACGCGATGGTCTGTTCTGTGCGCGTATCTTTGGTCCAGTTAAAGACTACGAATGTCTTTGTGGTAAGTACAAGCGCCTGAAGCACCGTGGTGTTATCTGTGAGAAGTGTGGTGTAGAAGTTACACAAACTAAAGTTCGTCGTGACCGTATGGGCCACATCGAGCTTGCTTCACCAGTGGCTCACATCTGGTTCCTAAAATCGCTACCGTCTCGTATCGGTCTACTGATGGATATCCCTCTACGTGATATCGAACGTGTTCTTTACTTCGAAATGTACGTAGTAACAGAGCCTGGTATGACTGATCTAGAAAAAGGTCAGATGCTAACTGAAGAAGAGTATCTGGATCGTCTAGAAGAGTGGGGTGACGAGTTCACGGCTAAGATGGGTGCAGAAGCTATCAAGGACCTACTAGGTTCTATGGATATGCACGCAGAAGCAGAACAAATGCGCGAAGAGCTAGAGACTACAAACTCTGAAACTAAGCGTAAGAAAGTGACTAAGCGTCTTAAGCTGGTAGAAGCGTTCATCACATCTGGCAACAACCCAGAGTGGATGATCCTGACTGTACTTCCAGTGCTTCCGCCAGATCTACGTCCTCTGGTACCACTAGATGGCGGTCGCTTTGCGACTTCTGATCTAAACGATCTATACCGTCGTGTGATCAACCGTAACAACCGTTTGAAGCGCCTTCTAGAGCTAGCTGCTCCGGACATCATCGTACGTAACGAAAAACGTATGCTGCAAGAGTCTGTTGATGCGCTACTAGACAACGGTCGTCGTGGTCGTGCGATCACAGGTTCGAACAAGCGTCCTCTGAAATCTCTTGCTGATATGATCAAGGGTAAACAAGGTCGTTTCCGTCAGAACCTTCTAGGTAAACGTGTAGACTACTCTGGCCGTTCTGTAATCACAGTAGGTCCATACCTTCGTCTGCACCAGTGTGGTCTTCCTAAGAAGATGGCACTTGAGCTATTTAAACCATTTATCTACAGCAAGCTAGAGACTCGTGGTCTTGCGACTACAATCAAAGCTGCTAAGAAAATGGTAGAGCGTGAAGAAGCGGTTGTTTGGGATATCCTGGACGAAGTTATCCGTGAACACCCAGTACTATTGAACCGTGCACCTACACTTCACCGTCTAGGTATCCAGGCGTTCGAACCAGTACTAATCGAAGGTAAAGCGATTCAGCTACACCCACTAGTGTGTGCGGCGTACAACGCGGACTTCGATGGTGACCAAATGGCGGTTCACGTACCTCTAACTCTAGAGGCACAGCTTGAAGCACGTACTCTGATGATGTCGACAAACAACATTCTGTCGCCAGCGTCAGGTGATCCGATCATCGTACCTTCTCAGGACGTTGTATTGGGTCTGTACTACATGACTCGTGAAAAGATCAACGTGAAAGGTGAAGGCATGTACCTTTCTGGCCCAGCAGAGGCTGAGAAAGCATACCGCACTAAACAAGCTGAGCTTCACGCACGCGTTAAAGTACGTATTACAGAAACCGTTGTAGACGAAGACGGCAACAGCACAACATCTACTGGTATGGTTGATACCACTATCGGTCGTGCAATGCTATGGCAAATTGTGCCATCTGGTCTGCCGTACAGCATCGTTAACCAAAAGCTAGGTAAGAAGCAAATCTCTAACCTACTTAACGAGGCGTACCGTAAGCTAGGTCTGAAAGACACCGTTATCTTCGCTGACCAAATCATGTACGCGGGTTTCGCTTACGCAGCACTATCTGGTGTATCTGTTGGTATCGACGATATGGTTGTACCGCCAGCTAAGTACACTGAAATCGCTGAAGCGGAAGAAGAAGTACGTGAAATCCAGGAACAGTACCAATCTGGTCTTGTTACTGCGGGCGAACGATACAACAAAGTTATCGATATCTGGGCATCGACCAACGACCGCGTTGCAAAAGCAATGATGGAGAACCTGTCATCTGAAACGGTAATCAACCGTGACGGTGAAGAGGAACAACAAGAGTCGTTCAACAGCATCTACATGATGGCGGACTCGGGTGCTCGTGGTTCTGCAGCACAGATTCGTCAGCTTGCAGGTATGCGTGGTCTGATGGCGCGTCCAGATGGTTCAATCATCGAAACGCCGATCACTGCGAACTTTAAAGAAGGTCTAAACGTACTTCAGTACTTTATCTCAACGCACGGTGCTCGTAAGGGTCTTGCGGATACGGCACTGAAAACAGCGAACTCGGGTTACCTGACTCGTCGTCTAGTAGACGTTGCTCAAGACGTTGTTGTAACTGAACATGACTGTGGCACTCATGAGGGTGTTGACATGATGCCTCATATCGAGGGTGGTGATGTTAAAGTTGCACTATCTGAGCTTGCTCTAGGTCGTGTGGTTGCTGAAGACGTTCTAAAACCTGGTACTGAAGAAGTTCTTATTCCACGTAACACCCTGATCGATGAGAAGTGGTGTCAAATCATGGAAGAGAACTCAGTAGACAGCATGAAAGTGCGCTCTGTAGTTACTTGTGATTCTGACTTCGGTTGTTGTGCACAATGTTACGGTCGTGACCTAGCACGTGGTCACCTAGTGAACCAAGGTGAAGCAGTAGGCGTTATCGCTGCTCAGTCTATCGGTGAGCCGGGTACACAGCTAACGATGCGTACGTTCCACATCGGTGGTGCGGCATCGACAGCAGCAGCAGAAAACAGCATCCAAGTTAAGAACAACGGTTCTGTTAAACTGCACAACGCGAAGTTCGTAACGAACAAAGATAGCAAACTGGTTATCACATCGCGTGCTGCTGAGTTGACTATCATCGACGAATTCGGTCGTACCAAAGAGAAACACAAACTGCCTTACGGTTCTATACTGAGCAAGGCAGATAGCGATTCAGTTCAAGCTGGTGAAACAGTAGCGAACTGGGAAGCGCACACACTACCAATCATCACTGAAGTAGCTGGTCGTATCCAGTTCGTAGATATGATTGATGGCGTGACTGTTTCTCGTCAAACAGATGACCTAACTGGTCTATCTTCAAGTGAAGTTACGGATGCAGCAGCTCGTCCAGCAGCAGGTAAAGATATGCGTCCGGCTATCAAACTTGTTGACGAGCAAGGCAACGATGTAATGATCCCTGGTACTGAAATGCCAGCTCACTACTTCCTGCCTGGTAAAGCGATCGTGAACATTGAAGACGGCGCAGAAGTAGGTGTGGGTGATACGCTTGCACGTATTCCTCAGAAATCTGGCGGTAACAAAGATATCACCGGTGGTCTTCCACGCGTAGCGGACCTGTTCGAAGCACGTAAGCCAAAAGAGCCTGCGATCCTTGCTGAGCACACAGGTACAGTTAGCTACGGTAAAGAGACTAAAGGTAAGCGTCGTCTAGTGATCACTCGCGACAGCGGTGAAGTTTACGAAGAGATGATTCCTAAACATCGCCAGCTTAACGTGTTCGAAGGTGAGCGCGTTGAACGTGGTGACGTAATCGCTGATGGTCCAGAGTCTCCACATGACATTCTACGTCTACGTGGCGTACACGCGGTAACTCAGTACATCGCAAACGAAGTACAAGAAGTTTACCGACTACAAGGCGTTAAGATTAACGATAAGCACATTGAGACTATCGTTCGTCAAATGCTACGTAAGTGTACTATCACATTTGCTGGTGACTCTGAGTTCCTACCAGGCGAGCAAGTTGAGTACTCACAAGTTAAGATTGCTAACCGTAATCTAGAAGCTGAAGGCAAAGAGCCTGCGCGTTTCGAACGTGAACTTCTAGGTATTACTAAAGCGTCTCTAGCGACTGAGTCGTTTATCTCTGCAGCATCGTTCCAGGAGACAACTCGCGTACTAACAGAAGCAGCAGTTTCTGGTAAGCGTGATGACCTGCGTGGTCTGAAAGAGAACGTAATTGTTGGTCGTCTGATCCCAGCTGGTACTGGTTTCGCATACCACCAAGAGCGTCAAGCTAAACGTGCTGAAGCGCAAGAAGGTCCATCTGCTGAACAAGCTACGGATAACCTGGCGGCACTTCTAAATGCTGGTTTCTCTTCGGAAGAGTAAGCTTTCTGACGATTCATCGTTAAGATAAATGCAAAAGGCACCCTAGGGTGCCTTTTTTAGTGCCTAAAAAAGGGTTGATGCTGTTCTATCAACCCTTCTTCAATAGCCTGCTCTGAACAGAACTCGCTCTTTGCTGTCGGCTATGCGCCTGGAGGCATCGAGAGACTATCAGAAATCTGTTGAATCAATTCATCTTCAACTTCAAAACGCGTTTCAAGAATTTCTCCAACTAGCGACATATCTGAATCGAAGTCTAATAGCTCATCATCTTCATCGACTTCAGAGTACTTATCGTTAAAGTTCAATAAAGGATCCGTTGTTAATACAATTTGCGCGTACGTTTTATGTATATCATCAGTGACGATAAAGCCTGTCGATTTCCAACGATCCATCACCATATCGTAAATTTTAAAATGACCTTCAGAGATGTAGTCGACGAGGTGTTGGCAGAAGTTTTGCAGTTCAGAAGGGGAAGGGAGTTCAATCACATTTGTTTTCGAACAAGGTTGAAGTGCTGCAAGCTTACAATACTCAACAATTAGGGATTGTCTCGTTTCTAACCAGTGATCGATGACATCACTGGATCCACCCAATTGGTCTTGTGTTTGTTTGAATTTTTTTAGCATGACCATGCCCTCATGATCGGTTTGCGTTTAGGCAAACGTATCCTTTGCGTAGCAAAGTTAGTAAAGTTATTACAAACTCTTGTCCTTACTAAAATTTATAGTTTCATATTTACCTAACGATAAACTCTAGTATGAAATTAGATTGCCAGTAAAATGGATGAACTTCAAGCAAAGGGAGGATGTCATGTTAAGAAAAGGTGATGTAAACCGTGTAGGGAATGCCTATTGGTGCGTTGTTTCGGGAAGTGAAATTTGGCTGGTGGATGGTGCTATCCCTTTTGGTTCTGCAGAACAGTTAGCACTACCTGAAGCCAGTGCAAGAAAAATTGGTGAGTATCAACAACATCCGGTCATGTGGATTGATCTATCCGAACTTGAAGATGATCTGCCTATGACTGGATTGAGGGATTGCCTGGACTTTCCTGAACCACTATTCCTTTTGCTCAGTAAGGCCGTTCAGTATGGACACATGACTCAGAGTTTGCGCTTTTGCCCCCAATGTGGTGGAAGGAATTTTATCAATAACAATCAGTTAGCTATGCAGTGTGGTGAGTGTCGAACGCTGCACTATCCCCGTATTTTCCCATGTATTATTGTCGCGGTAAGAAAAAAACAGCAGATTCTGCTCGCACATCATCCAAGACATCGTAGTGGAATGTACACCGTGATCGCGGGCTTTCTCGAAGTCGGTGAGACACTGGAAGAGTGTGTCGCGCGTGAAGTACACGAAGAAACAGGCATTTACGTAAGAAATATTCGCTATTTTGGTAGCCAACCATGGGCTTTCCCATCCAGCATGATGATGGCGTTTTTAGCGGATTATGAGTCGGGAGAGTTGAATCCAGACTACACAGAGCTATCAGATGCGCAGTGGTTTAATGTTGATGAGATGCCAGATGTTGCTCCGAAAGGCACGATCGCAAGGGCGCTAATTGAGCAGACGGTTAGTGATATTCTTTCAGACTGAGACTCTGATCGTAAAGGAAGTAAAGGTTAAAAATTAATCATTTTTGAGACGGCACTGTTGCTAGACTGGCTTGGTATTAAGTTCTGTATTGATTTTTTTGTTAATAATGGAGTATGCCAAATGAAGTTGAAATCAGTGTTATGGCTAGGAATAGCATCGTGCACAATGGTGAGCATGTCGGCAAACGCAAGTATTGAAGTAAAAGCTAAGCGTATGTTGACAGAGAACACCATGACAGAAAATGTAAGCAAGGTTCAGCAAGCTTGTGGTAATGAAGTACTGGAAACCAATTTTGATTGGTCTCAGTGGGATAGCTATGATTTTGCTGAAGCTCGACTTGATGAAGTGAAAACTACGGGTTGGTTAGGCGGTCTGATTAACTATATCTACGATGATATGGTGAAGCTTTGTACGACAACTGAGCATGCCGCTTTGTACAAGGACGAGTTCCAGAAAGTTCAAAAGATCCAGTTTGTTGGGCAAGATTCAGTTAATACCAAAAAAGCAGGCTTTGCGTTAGATGATGGTGGTAGCGTGCTAAAAGTGGCACTTAACCCTAATGCAGCTTATGACTCTTCAACGTTGAAATACCTAAAGCAAGCATGGAACTAAAGCGATGAAGAAAACGTTATTGTTGTTCTTCATGGCATCCTTCAGCTTTGTAGCCGTAGGTGAAGAAGCGAGTTACACCATGGATGACTTAAACGCCTTGAATGGTTCCAATAACTGGAACGAATTATTAGCACATGCGGAAGACATTCGTCCATCTCAACGCAGTAGTGAATGGGAAGGCTTAGTTCAAAATGCAGCATTAGGGGCTTTTAATCAATACGTGGCATCCGGTGCAAAAGATGATGCGATTGCTCTTGGCCAGCAGCTAATTTTATCTTACCCATTTCTATCTCAATCTAAGACTTTTACTCAGCAATTCTCTCAAGAACTAGTGCCAGCAGCACAACCTTGTATCAAGTATGCTATTGAAGGATGTTTGGAAAATTATGGCCATCTTCTCAATACGCTAGCGCCAAGCTCAGCGGTGAGTTATGAAGAAGGTATGAAAGTTTTCCAGAATGTCTCGAAATCATTGTCGATACCATTTTTTGCAGCAGCAGTGAAGCAAGATAATCACTACTGTGCAGATGAAAAGGTTGCGAATGCGTTGCTATATACCTTAGACAGACCAAGCAATGCCAACTTTGGTCTCGCGAAAGAGGTTGCTGTAAAAGGGTGCGCGAATACCGTACTAATAAACTTTGAAAATTACATTATCGAGTCGCAGAGCGTAAGAGAAGCGCTGTGCCCTACATATCTGTCTAAAGGCTATGTGGAAGGGATAATGAAAAAAGTGTGTCAGTCCTAATCCCGCATCCTTACTTAAAGCCACCTTAGGTGGCTTTTTAATTACTTGAAATTAAAGATAAAAAAAACCCTCCGAGAGGGAGGGGGTAAGTAAGATGTCGTTATGAGATGCTGAGCACTGGGTACTCAGTTTATAATTGTAGTTTTCGCTAGCGAGCAAATTTTTAACACTGATGAGGATTGGTTGCAAATTAAGCATTGATTTAAAAGTTAATAACTTGATCCAGGGCGCAAAGCACACCGCTATTGGCCTTAAATCAGTGATAGAATACCTTCTCTAAAAGAAAGCCTAACAATTGGAATGACGGAATGACTGAAATAAAAAATGATCGTTATCTGCGTGCACTTCTTAAGGAGCCAGTAGATTACACGCCAGTATGGATGATGCGTCAGGCAGGTCGTTACCTACCTGAATACAAAGCAACTCGTGCTCAAGCGGGCGATTTCATGTCTTTGTGTAAAAACGCGGAGCTGGCGTCTGAAGTAACTCTTCAACCTCTGCGCCGTTTTCCTCTTGATGCAGCAATTTTGTTCTCTGATATCCTGACTATCCCTGATGCAATGGGCCTTGGGCTACGATTCGCTGCTGGTGAAGGTCCGGTATTTGACAATCCAATCACTTGCAAAGCAGACGTGGAAAAAATTGGCCTTCCAGATCCGGAAGGAGAGCTGCAATACGTGATGAACGCGGTTCGTCAGATCCGTAAAGACTTGCAGGGTGAAGTGCCATTGATTGGTTTTTCTGGTAGCCCATGGACACTAGCGACTTACATGGTTGAAGGTGGCAGTTCGAAAGCGTTCACTAAGATCAAGAAGATGATGTACGCTGAGCCGCAAACTCTGCATCTACTGCTTGATAAGCTTGCTGACAGCGTGATTGAGTACCTGAACGCACAGATTAAAGCAGGTGCGCAGTCAGTTATGGTATTCGATACATGGGGTGGTGTCCTGACTCCTCGTGACTACAACTTGTTCTCATTGCAATACATGCACAAAATTGTTGATGGCCTGATCCGTGAAAACGATGGTCGCCGTGTTCCAGTGACTCTATTTACTAAAAATGGCGGTATGTGGCTAGAACAAATCGCAGCGACAGGCTGTGATGCTGTGGGTCTGGACTGGACAATTAACATTGCTGATGCGAAAGCACGTATCGGTGACAAAGTGGCATTGCAGGGCAACATGGATCCATCAATGCTTTACGCGTCACCAGAGCGTATTCGTGAAGAAGTGGCAGGTATCCTCGAAGGATTCGGTGATGCGGGCACTGGCCACGTATTTAACCTTGGCCACGGTATCCACTTGGATGTACCGCCAGAAAATGCAGGCGTATTTGTCGAAGCAGTGCACGAGCTATCAAAGCCATACCATAAATAGTCTCGATTTTTCGAAATCCAATACCGGCATTTATTGTCGGTATTTTTTTGCCTGAAATTTACCTCTGTACAGCGATTATAGTATTTAGCCTATCATGATCTAATTACTGTTTAATCTGTACAGGTGTGATATTAGTTATTTAAAAACAGATGGTTATTTTTATTTAGTTTGCGATGGTTTTTATGATGTACAGACAAGTAAGTAATTAGATCATAGGTAACCTAAAGCATCGAATGGATGCGCTTTTGCAGGTAAGGAACAACATCGTCTTCAAACCATGGGTTCTTCTTCAGCCATAAGGTATTGCGTGGAGAAGGATGGGGAAGGGGGATAAAGTCGGGCTCCCAGTCCTGCCATTGCATAACGGTTTGAGTGAGTGTTTTGGGTTTGTTTGTCAGGTAATACTGCTGTGAATATTGGCCAATCAATAATGTCAGCTCGATATTTGGCAGTTGTTCAAGCAGCTTTTGATGCCAGGCAGGCGCGCATTCCTTGCGGGGTGGCAAGTCTCCAGAGTTACCTTTACCCGGATAACAAAACCCCATCGGAATAATGGCTACCTTGGTCGGGTCGTAGAAGGTGTCTTTATCGATATCTAACCATTTACGCAGACGATCACCACTCGGGTCATTCCAAGGAATCGATGTTTTGTGTACCCGAGTGCCAGGTGCCTGACCAATAATCAGCAAACGGGCTTCTTTTCCCGCTTGTACTACCGGGTTAGCGCCCAACGGTAAATCTTGGGCGCATAGCTGACAGGCTCTAACTTGCTTTAGCAGTGCGTCTAGTGACATGAGTTAATTAGTATCCTTTATCGAAATCGACGCCATAGTTGAGAGACAAGCCATCTCGCCAACACAGATAATTGGCAGCGAATATCTCCACCACTTGCTCAGGGAAACTCAGCGCTGCAATGTGTGGCGTAATGGTCACTTGTGGCAACTTCCAGAAAGGGTGCTCCTGAGGAAGTGGCTCTTGTTCAAATACATCCAGAAAGGCGTGTTCTACCCAACCCTTTTCGAGTGCAAGTCGTAACCCACTCTCTTCAAGCACATTCCCTCGACCTACATTAATCAGTATGGCCTGTTTTAGATGGGCGAGTGTTTTGCTATTCAGTAAGTAAAGCGTCTCTGGCGTACTGGGCAAAGTGTTGACGACAATGTCTGCCTGTTGCAGGGCACTCAGCAGTTCGTCAATGCGGTACGTTTGACTGAACTCTCCGCCTGCCGTTGGGATGCCAGAGCGATTGACACCGATGGTCTTGATTCCCATTGCTTGTGCAGCCTTCCCTAAGTAAGCGCCGATACTACCCGTTCCGAGGATGACCATGGTTTTACTCTGCAGAGAGCTGTATAGGTGCGGTTGCCACTGTCTACTCTGCTGTTGCTGGTGGTAGCGATTAAAGTGCCGATAGTGAGCGATGCAATAACCAATCACATATTCTGCGATGAGTGGTCCAAAGATTCCGCGCACATTAGTGAGGATATAATCCCGACGCAAAGTAGGGGACATCAGAGTATTCACTCCAGCAAATGTGGATTGTACCCACTCAAGTTGTGAAAACTCGTCTAACCTTTGTGATAGCAGAGGTGGATCGGCCAGCACAATTTGGGCTTTATGAGGTGTATCTGTAACGCTTAATTCGGGCAGGTTTTTCTCTGCCAGTAACGTTTTGTAGGCGTCATTATGCTCTGAGAGCAGGAAAATCTTATTTGGCTGTGGCATTAACTTTTTTCCCTGTGATGAATCAAGTACACTTTCGCTGTTTTTTTCTTCAATGATTGAGTGACTATGCTTAAGAATCCTCTTCAGGTTCGTTTAGAAAAACTAGAACCTTGGCAACAAATTACCTTTATGGCGTGTCTGTGTGAGCGCATGTATCCAAACTATGCGATGTTTTGTGAGAATACAGAATTTGCTGAACCACGCGCTTACCGAGCGATTCTTGATAGTGTATGGGAAATTCTGACAGTAAAAACTGCGAAAGTGAACTTCGAGCGTCAGTTAGAAAAACTTGAAGATCTTTTCCCAAGCGCTGATGAGTTTGATTTCTACGGCGTATATCCAGCGATGGATGCGTGTCAGGCACTATCTACACTATTGCATGGTCTGTTGGATCGCGATTACCTTTTCGATTCAATGCTTAAAGTGAGCCAACAGTCTGTCCAAACCGTTGCTGATCTAGAGCAAGCTCAAGGTAGCGAGCCGATCACCAATGACAATCAAAAAGAGAACCAAGCGGTTTGTGAAGAGTGGGATGTTCAGTGGGCGATTTTCCGCCCATTGCGTGAAGCAACCGAGCGTGACATCAGTTTGATTAAAGACTTGCGTGAAGAGCTTCGTGAAGAGGGTGTAAGCAATATAGGCATCGCGCTTTAACATCCTGTCGAATGACAAAAAGGCATCCAAACAGGATGCCTTCTTTATTTGCGCAAATTGAACGGTTAAGCGTCTTTCGAGTCAGTTTTCGAGGTGTCCTTAGCGTCTTGCTCTTTGGTTGGTTTTTCCGCCTCTGGCTCTTCGTCGTCATCGCGGCTTTCGATAACGCCGTGCTTCTCTTTCCATTGTTCCCAACGCTGATACGCCAGTTCTTGCATGTCAGTGCTCTTATCCGCTTCATCAATGATCTCTTCGCCGACCAGATGCTCAAAGATGTCTTCTAACGTCACCAAGCCTTGGACCGTGCCATACTCGTCAACCACGAGTGCAAGCTGCAGGCGATGCGTCATCATCTGGTCGAAGACTTTCGGCAGTGCGGTATTGTTTAGCACCACCTGAATTGGACGCATCACCGAACCGAGTTGTTTTTCACCGCAGCCTGATTGTTGCAGTTTGAACAACTCCAGACGGTGTACAAAACCGATAATGTTGTCTTTCTGTTCGCTATAAATTAAAGGGCGAGAGAAAGGCGTATCTTTATGCTTCTCCAAAAACTGATTAATTGTCTTGGTCGCGTTGACGCGGAATACCACTGTGCGGGGGGTCATGACGTGAGTGACGGGCACATTTTGAATGCCAAGTAAGTTACTCAGGATTTTTGATTCCCCTTCTGCGAATTCACCACTTTCCCGCGCGAGAATCGCCATTGCTGATAATTCATCACGCATCTTAGGCGCTTCGTGGTTACGGGCAAGACGCTTCGTGATCTGCTCTGAGAACCACACGAATGGTGTTAAGGCCCATACCATCCAACGCAGCGCTACGGCGGCGGTAGGAGCGAGCTGACGCCAATAGGTTGCGCCAATAGTCTTAGGAACGATTTCAGATAAAACCAAAATCGCTAGTGTCAGTACTGCAGAGAAGATACCAAGCGCTTCACTGCCGAACACTACGGCAGCCTGCGCGCCGGCGGTGGCCGCACCAATCGTGTGTGCGATGGTGTTAAGGGTCAGAATGGATGCCAGTGGACGATCGATGTCTGATTTGAGTTTAGAAAGCTGCTCTGCAGCAGGATGCCCCTGTTGATTGAGCTGCGCGATATAGCTCGGACTGATACTCAATAGAACCGCCTCCAGTACCGAACAGATAAACGAAATGCCGATAGCAATAGAGATATAGATGGATAACAGCAGCATGCTTGCCCTTGAATGTTGTTTAATAGTAGTGATTTGCGACTATTATAGCCGCAAAAGTGCGTTATAAATTGCGCCAATTACGTTGGAAAGCAAGGGTTTTAGGATGCTATCTGGTAACAAATTGTGAGTTATTACTCATATTATGGCTAAAAGTACGTCAGGAAATCGAAAGATCACTTACAAACCTTTGCCAGATGGGGCATTTATGCTTTAGAGTGAGACGAATTCGATAACCTATAAGAAGGGAAACCTAATGAACAAGACCCAATTAATCGACTTTATCGCAGAGAAAGCAGATCTATCAAAAGCACAAGCAAAAGCTGCTCTTGAAGCGACTCTTGAAGGTGTAACTGGCGCACTTAAAGAGGGTGACCAAGTTCAACTAATTGGTTTTGGTACATTCAAAGTAAACCACCGCGCTGCACGTACTGGCCGTAACCCTAAGACTGGTGACGAGATTCAAATCGCAGCGGCTAACGTTCCTGCATTCGTAGCAGGTAAAGCACTGAAAGAATCAGTAAACTAAGTTAGAATGCACCGAGGTCTCTTGCCTCGGTGCAATTTTATGAACAAACATCTACTCACTTCACTTATCCTGTCTGGCCTTTCTCTTGTTGGCTGCTCATCCGTCGAAACTCCTAATCTAGAACAATTTACTCATTTCTCTGGTGGGAAAGCGGAAGGCGATGTAAGTAGTTTGTATTGGATGACTGAGCGACTTACCCGTGTCAGTACGGCAGCAGATTATGTAACAGCAGGTGACTATGGTTGGTACCAAAGTGACTATCGCTGGGATGAAGGGGAACTACGGGAGTTGACTCGAAAGGGGGATCAGAGTGATGCCAAGCAGGGCATGGTACCTTTTCAAATCCACATCCGTTTTAATAAAGATGGTGAAGCTATTTATCAGCAGTACCGAGTTAACAATAAAGTCCTGCCATTGCAGCATGATCAGCTAGAACAATTTAAGGCACAGGCCAATGGCGTGGTTACTTCCGTAAAAGAGAATTCTCGCAATGGTCAAAGCTTAATCCAAGGCTACTGGGATGGTGAGTTGTTGGAAACTTGCGAAGGCAAAGAGATTTCGACCTTAGAGTTTAATCAAACGCTGCCTAAGTTTGTGATTGACCGATTGTCATCTGAAGATAGTTACATTGCTTTCATAGGTAAAGCGTCGCGGGATAAGGTGATTGTAGAAGAGCTACTGTTACTCAAAAATGATGATTTTGACTGTGTAAAACGGCCAATGCTACTCGCCGAATAACCTCTACTTCCGAACAACAAAAAAGGCGCTTTACGCGCCTTGCTTTTTAGTAGCCAACTGAAGTTGTCGTTATTTTGATTGCTCACGTGCGATAGCGCGGTAGCCAATATCGTTGCGATGGAACATACCATCCCAGCTGATCTGTTTGGCTAGTGCATAAGCTCGTTGCTGAGCTTCTGAAACACTGTGACCCAGTGCTGTTGCACAAAGTACTCGGCCACCGTTTGTCACAACATTGCCGTCTTTGTTGTCGGTACCCGCGTGGAAAACTTTCTCGCCTTCGATTTCGGTCTTAGGTAGACCTGAAATCACATCACCTTTGTTGTAGTCGCCTGGGTAACCACCTGCAGCGAGAACAATACCGATTGACGCACGTGGATCCCATTTTGATTCCACTTGGTCAAGTTTCTTGTCCACAGCCGCCAGACAAAGTTCAACTAAATCTGACTGCATACGCATCATGATTGGTTGAGTCTCTGGATCGCCGAATCGACAGTTATATTCGATCACTTTTGGCGTGCCGTCTTGGTCGATCATTAGGCCTGCGTATAGGAAACCTGTGTATGGGTTACCTTCTGCTGCCATACCGCGAACGGTTGGGTAAATGACTTCTTCCATAATGCGATTATGGATTTCTGATGTAACCACTGGCGCTGGAGAGTAAGCACCCATACCACCTGTGTTAGGACCAGTATCTTTATCGCCTACGCGTTTGTGGTCTTGGCTGGTGGCCATTGGTAGAACGTTCTCACCGTCTACCATAACGATGAAGCTTGCTTCTTCGCCATCAAGGAACTCTTCAATTACCACGCGACTACCCGCTTCACCGAAAGCGTTGCCAGCCAGCATGTCTTTGATTGCGTCTTCCGCTTCTTCCAGCGTCATTGCAACGATTACGCCTTTACCTGCAGCCAGGCCGTCAGCTTTCACAACGATTGGTGCACCTTGCTCACGAACGTAAGACAATGCAGGTTCAATCTCGGTGAAGTTTGCGTACGCACCCGTTGGGATTTTATGACGAGCGAGGAAGTCTTTCGTGAACGCTTTGGAACCTTCAAGTTGAGCCGCTGCCTGAGTAGGGCCAAAAATAGGCAGACCCGCTTCGTTAAATGCATCGACCACGCCGATAACGAGTGGTGCTTCAGGACCAACGATAGTCAACTCAATCGCATTATCTTGCGCAAATGCAACCAGAGCGGCGATGTCTTCTACGCCAATGTTGACGTTTGTCAGTTTAGGCTCAAGCGCTGTTCCAGCATTACCAGGTGCGATGAATACAGTTTCAACATTCGGGTTTTGAGCGGCTTTCCAACCTAGTGCGTGTTCACGACCGCCAGCGCCGATAATTAATACATTCATTTTTAATCCTTTTTATCACCGTAGTGATTAGAATTCAGAATTCAGAGCGCTTCGCTTACAGAATACAGAACAGTAAACGGTTCTGTATTCTTAAAGAGTGCGTAGCGCCTGTATTATGTTCTGGTCTCTTAAATTAGTGACGGAAGTGACGCATACCAGTAAAGATCATCGCCATACCGTGTTCGTCGGCTGCTGCAATAACTTCGTCATCACGCATAGAGCCACCAGGTTGAATCACACACTTGATGCCAGCTTCTGCTGCAGCATCAATACCGTCACGGAATGGGAAGAATGCATCAGATGCCATTACGCTGCCAGCAACTTCCAGGCCTTCATCTGCAGCTTTGATACCTGCGATTTTTGCTGAGTAAACACGGCTCATTTGGCCTGCACCCACACCGATAGTCATGTCACCTTTTGCGTAAACGATCGCGTTTGATTTCACGAATTTCGCTACTTTCCAGCAGAATAGCGCGTCTTTTAGCTCTTCTTCTGTTGGCTGACGCTTAGACACTACTTTAAGGTCGTCCAGGCTAACCATGCCTTGGTCACGGTCTTGAACCAGTAGGCCGCCGTTAACGCGTTTCACGTCAAAACCAGTCGTCTTAGTCGTCCACTCACCACACTCAAGCAGGCGAACGTTCTTCTTCGCTGCAACCACTTCGATTGCTTCTGCTGATACTGAAGGTGCGATAATCACTTCAACGAACTGACGCTCAACAATCGCTGTTGCAGTTTCTGCGTCTAGCTCTTGGTTGAATGCAATGATACCGCCGAAAGCAGAGGTTGGGTCTGTCTGGTACGCGCGGTTGTATGCTTCCAGGATATCTTTACCTAGTGCAACACCACATGGGTTAGCGTGTTTTACGATCACACATGCTGGCTCGCTGAATTCTTTCACACATTCAAGCGCTGCATCAGTGTCAGCGATGTTGTTGTAAGACAGTGCTTTACCCTGAATTTGGCGTGCAGTAGATACAGAGGCTTCTTCCGGATTCGCTTCAACATAGAATGCTGCTGCCTGGTGGCTGTTTTCACCGTAGCGCATGTCTTGTTTTTTCACGAACTGTTGGTTGAAAGTGCGTGGGAATTTAGATTCTTCATCCCCTTCTTTGTTCTCACCGTAAGATGGAACCATAGTGCCGAAGTAGTTTGCGATCATGCCGTCGTAAGATGCAGTATGCTCAAATGCAGCGATAGCAAGGTCGAAGCGAGTTTCCAGAGTCAGAGACTTGTCGTTTGCATCCATTTCAGCGATTACGCGGTCGTAGTCGTGTGCGTTAACAACAATCGCTACGTCTTTGTGGTTTTTCGCTGCAGAGCGAACCATAGTAGGACCACCGATATCGATGTTTTCTACTGCGTCAGCAAGAGTACAGTCTTCTTTAGCAACGGTTGCTGCGAATGGATATAAGTTAACGACAACCATGTCGATTGGGTTGATGCCGTGTTTTTCCATCACTTCATCATCTTGACCACGACGGCCTAGTACGCCACCGTGAACTTTTGGGTGCAGCGTTTTAACGCGGCCGTCCATCATTTCTGGGAAACCAGTGTAGTCAGAGACTTCAGTTACAGCGATGCCTTGCTCAGCAAGTAGGCGAGCTGTGCCGCCAGTAGATAGGATATCAACACCACGCTCAGCAAGAGCTTGTGCAAACTCAACAATACCTGTTTTGTCTGATACGCTGATTAGCGCGCGGCGAATAGGACGAGCGTTGTTCATGCTTCCATTTTCCTCAAATTCACGGAGTTAAAGATGTTTGCCAAAAATGAACTTGTTTTTACCTCTTGGGGTAAAATATTGGCCAGTTTTGGTAAAGACCTTTTCAGGGTGTTTCCAGTTAGAAAACAGTCTCCACTATTTGATGGCGCGTATTCTAACCAATTTATTACAAAAAAGCTCGCGCAATCGTTTGGCATCTCAAAAATAATTGCAAAAAAGTGGATCTTTAGCTTTTAAAGTAACGAGATAGTTAATAGGGAAAGTTATGTTTCAGATAGGTGAACTGGCAAAACGCTGTCGTGTGACTGCCGATACATTACGCTTCTACGAGAAAAATGACCTGATTAAGCCTGCCGGGCGAAGTGAATCGGGCTATCGCCTTTATAATGAGGATAATCAAAAGCAGGTGCGTTTTATCCTCAAAGCCAAAGAGCTTGGGTTGAGTCTGGATGAAATTAAAGATCTGCTGGAAATTAAATTGGAAGCGACGGAGCACAGCTGCGCAGAGGTAAAAGCCATCACTTCTGCTAAGTTAGAGCTGATCGATGAGAAAATTAGTGAACTCACTAAAATTCGTCGTGCACTAAAGAAAATCAATGATGCCTGTTGTGGTCATATTAATGATGACGCGAGCCACTGCTCTATCTTAGCTGCACTGGAATAGCCCCACCTATAAGCGAAAGAAGTTATTTGTCTGATTTGTTATAAAACCGACACGCCAGCTTTATCTGCAATAATGAATTCAATAAGTTATATCGGCTTATATTTTGCAGGTATACCTGTTTATCCTATTTGCTTTGTCGCTTTGTCATTTCGTACATGGCACAGGGAGCAGAAAACAGTCGCAGGTGAACTTGATGAAGTGCTTAAATCATGGTGTAAAACCAGATAACCATATAGATAGCCTTGTTGATGGGTTTCGCTCCCGACACTTAAATAATGGTGAAATGCTGAGTTACCCTCAAGACGACAACAACCGGGTTTTCTACCTGATGAGTGGGCGGTTAAAGGTGTTTCTTTCTTACGGGGAGAAAATCTTTACCTTAGCACTGCTTAACCCCGGGGATATTTATTGTACTCATACCCGCGCTTTTGTCGAAGCGATGGAAGAGTCAGAGATAAAGAGCTGCGATTTAAAGACCTTCTCACAACGTTTGCATCAGCACCCACAAATGATGGGAGCGATGACCCGGGTATTATCTACCACCTTATCCGGCTGCATCGATACAATCGAAAACCTGGCTTTTCGTGATGTAAAAGCAAGATTTGCCGGTTTTTTACTGGGACAGATACCAGTAGAACAGAAAGGTGAACAGAATATCTTGGTGACGTTGCCATTAACGACAGAACAGTTAGCCCAGGTTATCGGAACCTCTCGTCAAACACTGTCTAGTCTGATATCTGACCTACAAAAAGAAGACATTATTAAAAGAGAAGGGCGGGGGAAACTGCTGGTTTACTCTCCCCACAATCTTGAACAGATAGCCAACTTATAAAGTTGCTCAACTGTCAGATAGCTGACAGACATCATCCTCTGTAGTTCATACACTGGTCCTACTCATCAACAACAGTAGCAAGGACAGCTTTATGGGCAGTGTAGAGTACAGAACGTCAAGATTAATTGAAAAAACCGAATATCAGGACCTCGATAATGAACTGAATGAGGAGATGCTAGACAGAATTATCTCTCATATTGATAAAGGTGGTGCAAATGCTTTCTGGGAGCAGTTCAAGCAAAAAGCAGAACAGATGAGGGCTAGCCAGGGTCATATCCGAGATGCGCAGTATCTACTGCACAGCAACGTCTACTATATTCGGGATTTTCTTGAAGCCCATAACGATCAGCAGGGGCTGGATTTATTAGATAAGCTTGAAAGTGATTGTTTTTGATTTGTCACAGCATAATCATCGAGCTAATAACACTATATCCATATCAATAAAGGAGAGCTTTGATATAAAAGATCTCCTTTTGAGTATCTCAATCCATATTTCCAAAGTGATTTCTATTCACTGCCACCTTGTCTATTGGTCACCGTAACAAAACAGAGCTGATTAGATTCCATAACTAGAGGCGATGTGCTCAGAGAAGATCTGAAGATAAATTTCGGATCTTTTTGAGAGAGTTTATCTTCATGAACCACATAAAAGATCCTTTTTAACCAAGAAAAATAGCCAAGATCGTTTTCTATTTATACAAAGTGCTCGCTGTTTGTTCGTTTGAAGTTTTTTTTGCAAAAAACGCTTGTGCTAATTTCTCAACTCCCTATACTGCGCATCCACCGACACGGAGTGAGACGAAAGTCACGCAGCGAGTCGGAA
>NZ_JBSUGF010000023.1:0-36167 GCF_054064025.1 Vibrio limimangrovi | reverse complement strand
GAGTGCCCACACAGATTGATAGGTCTATATTGTTAAAGAGCTTGCTTTCGAGAAGCTTTCTTCTCAAAGCGGAGGTGAATTCTAGCGATTTAACTGAAAGTGTCAAACACTTTTTTCAACTTATTTTCGCAGAAGCTTTTCACCTCTCCGACCCTGCTGAAGCCTTATCGCGTCTGCCGTGTCGGTGGATGCGCATTATAGGGAGTTCCGATTGGAGCGCAACCCCTTTTTCTAATAAAATTAAAAAAACTTACTGTTCGACGATTATTTAATCAAAAATGCAAAAAAGAGGGTAAAAAGCCCTCTTTTTTTTGCCCTGAAAGCCGAATTTAAATAAACGCGTACGCGTCTGCGAACATACGCTCACTCTTTGCTTGCTTATCCTGAGTAAACAATTCTCTTGCCGCCCCAGCCATTTCAAAGCGACCTGCGATATAGATATCGTAGTTTTCCAGGCTTTCGAAATCTTCACTTACGGCTTGTAGAACATTGCCAACTTTACCTTTCCAGTCAGCAGGGGCTTCCTCTACTACTGGAATAAAGTGGATGTTAGAAAACTTCTCTGCAATTTCGATAAGTTCATCTTTGGCATATAGCTGATGATCGTCACGCGCTCCCCAGTATAAATAGATTGGGTTAGCTTTGTTTTGCGCGACACAGTGATCCAAAATCGAACGAACGTAGCTAAACCCAGTACCACCAGCGATCAATAATAGCGGGCGTTCGCTTTCTTCTTGAATACAGGCGTCACCATGTGGAGCATCAATTTCAATATCACCACCCGTTTCGAGAGCTGTTTTCATTGCTTCGACGACTTGTATTGCGTAAGCGTTATGTTCTGCCGCACCAATGTGCAGTTCCAACTCACCTTCATGTCGGCAAGGGCTACTCGCAATAGAGAATGGGCGCTTATCTTTCTCCCCCATTACAACCATAAGATATTGGCCAGCTTTGAAAGCCACAGGCGATTCTGGATGTAATAGAATTTGGTAAGTATTACAAGCTAACGGCTGAATAGACTTTACTTTACATTGGATGGTCATGATGTCCCTCTCGCTTACTCATCAAAAGTAAGCACTAAATTACTTTCTATATAGGCTTGGCAAGGAAATATCCAACCTTGCTGCTGCTCTTTATCGGTTAGCATGGGTTCGAGATGATAACTCACCTCGCCCGATAGCTTTTTACACATACACATGGCGCAAGCACCAACTCGGCAACGGTGGGGGAAGCGAATATTATTGTTGAGCGCAGCCTCCAACACCGTCTCCCCAGCTTCAGCCTCAAATGATACGTTTATTGGCAGAAGGAGGACTGTATGACTCATAGAATACCTAACTGCTCCCAAATCTCATCAATTTTAGCCACTAGTTTAGGATCTTTCTTAATTGGGGTACCCCACTCTCGAGTTGCCTCTGTTGCAAACTTGTTGGTCGCATCAAGTCCTAATTTCGAACTGCTCATCGCGCTTCCTCGACGTTGAACCGTATCTCTATCAGGATCCATACGAGTGGTTACTGCCCAGATAATGTCTTTCCAATCATGTGCATCGACATCATCATCACACAAGATAATAAATTTATTATCGTTATAATCGGCAAAGAACTCCCACAGATACTCAAGTAACGCTTGAGATTGTCCCGCTTGTTCTTTCTTCATAGTGACCACAACAAACTGGTTGTTTGCTGTCAGTGGTAGATAGATATCGACAATTTCCGGACGCTGTACTTTTAATTTATCCAAGTCAGCTTGGGTGATCGGTTTGCTTTCTTCTCTGATAACTTGAGCGCGAGTCGCAAGTTCTGCCTCCCACTTAATAGTCGCATCCAGTCCCATCTTAGAGCCTAAACCAACCACTGGGGACGCAAAATCAAGAGAGTCTATAGGTGTGTTATCAATCATTAAGGTATCACGCACTGGATCCATATGCTCAGTCATGGCTTTTACCACGTCATTCCAGTCACGCGCATTTACCGACTCATCACACACAATCACAAACTTGGTGTACATGAACTGACGTAAGAAAGACCATACTCCCATCATGACGCGTTTAGCGTGTCCCGGATATTGCTTCTTCATCGTCACTACCGCCATTCGGTACGAACACCCCTCTGGTGGCAGATAGAAATCTTCAATCTCAGGAAACTGCTTTTGCAGAATTGGGACGAAAACTTCATTCAATGCCACACCCAACACGGCTGGTTCATCTGGTGGACGTCCAGTGTACGTACTGTGGTAGATCGGGTCTTTACGCATCGTGATATGAGTAATGGTAAAAACACGATGCGTTTCTTTCTCGTTGTAGTAACCAGTGTGGTCTCCATATGGACCTTCGTCGGCAAACTCATTCGGGTCGATATAACCTTCCATTACAATCTCAGCACTCGCAGGCACTTCCAGATCGTTACTGATGGATTTGACAACTTCGGTTTTACTGCCACGCAACAAGCCAGCAAAGGCATATTCCGATAATGTATCGGGCACTGGCGTTACCGCGCCAAGAATGGTTGCTGGATCAGCCCCGAATGCCACCGATACCGGAAATGGTTTACATGGGTTGGTTTCCATCCAGTCACGAAGATCAAGCGCACCACCTCGGTGTGCTAACCAGCGCATGATTATTTTGTTTTTAGCGATTTTTTGCTGACGATAAATACCAAGGTTCTGGCGTTTCTTGTACGGGCCTTTAGTGACCGTCAGACCCCAAGTCAAAAGCGGCGCGACATCTTCAGCCCAGCAATTCATCACCGGAATCTTGTCCAAATCGACTTCTTCGCCTTGCCAGACTATCTCTTGGCACGCAGCTTTACGTAAACGCTTGGCTGGCATATTCAATACTTGTTTGAATACTGGCAGCTTTTCTAAAGCGTCTTTGAATCCCTTTGGGGGCTCCGGCTCTTTAAGATAAGCCAGCAGTTTACCCACTTCACGGAGTTCTTTGACGTCTTCACGTCCCATACCAATCGCAACTCGCTCAGGAGTACCAAACAGATTGGTCAAAACCGGAACATCGTAGCCGATTGGATTCTCGAACAACAATGCAGGTCCACCAGCACGCAATGTGCGATCGCTGATTTCTGTCATTTCATAAGCGGGATCGACGGGGTGAGTAATGCGTTTGAGTTGACCTTTCTTTTCTAAGTGGTCAATAAATTCGCGTAAATCCTTAAAACTCATAGGCCTTCATGACTGGCTGATTAAATTTTTCGCAGTATAACAAATAGGAGGACACTAAGGTCCTCCTATTTTATATGGGTATTAGATTGGCTTAGTTCAACACTTGTTCAATTTGTCTCGCTTTAACTTGATAGTTACCGGAGACTAACTCTTTAAGCCAGTCTTTATGGCCTTGCTGGGCTAATTCTCTGGCGACTAACGTAGCATCATCAGACAATGCCATTTTGGCGATTAAAAACTGTTTAACGTTAGGACTTAACGGATTAGCTTTGGTCAAAAGGCCGATAGCATGAGGTTTGAGCGTCGGATTCACCGTCGAGTTCATTAGCTGCTGCAATGAAAAGTCATTGCCAACCTTCGCGAGTCGTTCCAATTCTGCATAACTGTTGTAATCAGCACGCATCCGCCACAACAAATCATACATGGATTTATCCTGACTGACCTGCGCCAGTCGCGCGACGACCGCAGTAGATGGCAACCAACTGGTGACATCAGTATGAGTGAACTGAACGGTTAAGGCCTCTAATGCACTTGGAGACAAGCTATCCAACTCGCGAATCAATAGCGCTTCACGAGCTTGTATCTGCTGTGAGGTCCCAGAAGATAGCCACTGGCTGAGGTCGAGCTCTTTACGTTCCGCCTGCAAAACAAACTCTAAGGTGTTCTGATCTTGTTTCCAACGCTTTATCAAACGGCTCGCTACCGCAGGAAAGTTAAAGGCTGGAGTAGTGAATTCGTAGCCATCACCACGTTCGAGTACTTGATAAGTTGGCGTTATGCGAGTCTGAGATTCGACAAATATTGCCATTCTTGGTGTAAGAATCACATTTTGCCGCTCTAGTTTTTCGAGCAGACTAAAACGCACTACCTCTTGTTGAGGTAACGCCAGCCTATTAAGGGAAAATTTAAGTGAATCGACTTCATCCCTGACAACGTATTCGAGCATTTCAGAGACTTTGGTCTGTATTTGGGCATCCTGAAGCCACTGTTCTACCACAGATTCCTGCATTTCCTTTGCAGACACAGCCGTTGGTAGTGTCATCAGTGACAAACTCAGGAGTAATGACGACAACATTCCTTGTTGCATGTTAACCTCCCGATAACAATTGCCTCATTTTGATGCTTTTATCGGCAGAAAGCAATAAAAAAGCCACCGTTTTGTGGTGGCTGTTTTACAAAAAGAACTCAGTAATTACTGACGACGCATGGCATCAAAGAACTCATCGTTAGTCTTAGTCATTGCTAGCTTATCAATGAGGAACTCCATCGCGTCGGTTTCGCCCATTGGGTGGACAATCTTACGCAGAATCCACATCTTCTGAAGTTCATCTGGCTTAGTCAGTAGTTCTTCACGACGAGTACCTGAGCGGTTGAAGTCAATTGCCGGGAAGACGCGCTTCTCTGCAATCTTACGGTTCAAGTGCAGTTCCATGTTACCTGTACCCTTGAACTCTTCGTAGATTACTTCATCCATCTTAGAACCCGTATCAACTAGCGCTGTTGCGATGATGGTTAAGCTACCGCCTTCTTCTACATTACGTGCCGCACCGAAGAAACGCTTAGGACGATGCAGAGCGTTCGCATCCACACCACCAGTCAGAACTTTACCTGATGAAGGTACTACGGTGTTGTAGGCACGCGCCAGACGAGTGATTGAGTCCAGAAGGATAACGACGTCTTTCTTATGCTCAACCAGGCGTTTCGCTTTCTCAATCACCATTTCAGCAACCTGAACGTGACGCGATGCTGGCTCGTCAAACGTAGAAGCAACCACTTCACCTTTAACCAGACGCTGCATCTCAGTTACTTCTTCCGGACGTTCATCGATAAGAAGTACCATTAGCACACATTCAGGGTGGTTGTATGCGATGCTTTGTGCGATGTTTTGCAGAAGCATTGTCTTACCCGCTTTTGGCGGAGCAACAATCAAACCACGTTGACCTTTACCGATTGGCGACGCCAAATCTAAAACACGTGCAGTGATATCTTCTGTTGAACCATTACCACGCTCCATCACCATGCGTTCGTTAGCATGCAGAGGTGTTAAGTTTTCAAATAGGATTTTGTTACGAGCGTTGTCTGGCTTGTCGTCGTTGACCGTGTTGACTTTTAGAAGGGCAAAGTAACGCTCGCCGTCTTTTGGTGGACGAATTTTTCCAGCAATCGAGTCACCCGTGCGCAGGTTAAAGCGACGAATCTGACTTGGAGATACGTAAATATCATCCGGACCAGCAAGGTATGAACTGTCTGCACTGCGTAGGAAACCAAAGCCGTCTTGCAGAATTTCCAGAACCCCGTCGCCAAAGATGTCTTCGCCGCCTTTCGCATGCGCTTTTAAAATCGCGAAGATGATGTCTTGTTTTCTTAAGCGAGCTAGGTTCTCTAATCCTAAGCTTTCGCCCAGTTTTACAAGGTCAGACACAGGTCTGTTCTTCAGTTCGGTCAGGTTCATGGTAGTGGATTCTTGTTTAGTCAAAATAAGATCTGTTTTCTAGTTAAGATGGATTTGGTCACAGGATCGACCAAGAAGAGAAATTTGTTCAATTAACGCGCGATAAGTTAGCACTAATTAATATTCTAGTCCAGAGTTAGAAAAACAAAACCGCGCATTGTTGTTTGCACGGTTTTGTCTGTAATCACTTGGTGATTATAGGTTTGCGTCCAAAAACTCTTTTAGCTGAGTTTTAGACAAGGCACCAACTTTCGTTGCCGCTACGTTGCCGTCTTTGAATAGCAGTAGCGTTGGAATGCCGCGAATACCAAACTTAGGCGGTGTGCCAGCGTTATGGTCGATGTTTAGTTTACCGATAGTGAGTTTGCCTTCGTACTCTTCAGCGACTTCGTCCAGAATCGGAGCAATCATCTTACAAGGACCACACCATTCTGCCCAGAAATCTACTAATACCGGGCCTGCAGCGTTGATTACATCGTTTTCAAAACCGTCATCAGTTAGCTGCAAAATCTTATCACTCATCTTCCACTCCAATGTGTTTTTCGAAACTGGTTGGATGATAACCAGTAATTTGATGCCCTATTGGAATGTATTTACTTTCGTAATGCAAGCTTTAGCTGATATTCTATAGCGATGAAAAAGACGCATATCACAGAGCAAAAGTTCGCCGATTTGGGGTTAGAGCCCCAAGTTATTGATGGATTGGATAAAAAAGGGTTTGAGTTTTGTACCCCTATCCAAGCCTTGGCGTTGCCGGTACTGCTCACCGGCCAAGACATCGCAGGCCAGGCCCAAACGGGCACTGGTAAAACGCTCGCGTTTCTTACTGCTACGTTCAACCACCTTATGACCACACCAGAACACGAAGGCCGTCAACCAACGCAACCGCGTGCCATTATTATGGCTCCAACGCGTGAATTGGCGATTCAGATCTTCAACGATGCAGAAACACTCGTTGCAAGTACGGGCTTAAAAGCGGCACTGGCTTATGGTGGTGAAAGCTACGATAAGCAGTTGGCGAAGCTACAAGATGGTGTAGACATCCTGATCGGTACTACTGGCCGTATCATCGATTTCTACAAGCAGCGCGTGTTTAATCTGAACAACATTCAAGCTGTTGTACTAGATGAAGCAGACCGCATGTTCGATCTTGGTTTCATTAAAGACATTCGTTTCTTGTTCCGCCGTATGCCTGAGCCAAAAGAGCGTCTGAACATGCTGTTTTCAGCAACGCTTTCTTACCGCGTACAGGAACTTGCATTTGAACACATGCACAACCCAGAACATGTCGTGGTAGAACCAGAGCAGAAAACTGGCCACCGTATTCTGGAAGAACTTTTCTACCCGTCTAACGAAGATAAAATGTCATTACTTCAAACGCTTATTGAAGAAGAATGGCCAGATCGCACGATTATATTTGCTAACACCAAACATAAGTGTGAATCCGTTTGGGGTCACCTGGCTGCCGATGGCCATCGTGTTGGCCTACTCACTGGTGATGTACCACAGAAGAAACGTGAAAAAATTCTTGAGCAGTTCACCAAAGGTGATGTTGATATCCTGGTAGCAACCGACGTTGCGGCTCGTGGCCTGCACATTCCTCAGGTAACGCACGTATTCAACTACGATCTTCCAGACGATTGTGAAGATTACGTACACCGCATCGGTCGTACTGGTCGTGCTGGCGCAAGTGGTCACTCTATCAGTTTTGCTTGTGAAGAATACGCAATTAACTTACCTGCGATTGAAGAGTACATCGAACACACTATCCCTGTATCGGAATACGATGCGTCAGCTCTGATCCAAGATCTGCCAGCTCCGATCCGTATGCGTGAACCACGTGTTCAGCAACGTCGTACGAATACAGGTGGTACACGCTCTGGTAACCGTAAGCCACAGGGACGCCGTCCTCGTCAGCCACGTCAATCAGCGCCAAAACAGTAATAAAGGAATATTAGTTCGTATATGAGTCAAGCAGGATCATCACCGCTATACGCAGCCATCGACCTCGGGTCGAACAGTTTTCACATGCTCGTTGTGCGTCATATCGATGGCAGCGTTCAAACAATGGCTAAAATTAAGCGCAAAGTTCGTCTAGCGGCGGGCTTAGATGAACATAATTCTCTTAGTATGGAAGCTATGCAGCGAGGATGGGACTGCTTAAGTCTATTTGCGGAACGCTTGCAAGATATTCCTAAACAGAACATTCGCATCGTCGGCACCGCAACACTACGTACCGCGACAAATGTGGATGTTTTTCTAAATAAAGCACACCAGATTCTTGGCCAGCCGATCGAAGTGATTTCTGGTGAAGAAGAAGCGGCGACCATCTATAAAGGGGTCGCACATACGTCTGGTGGTAGTGGTCGTCGCCTTGTGGTTGATATTGGTGGCGCCAGTACGGAGCTTATTATCGGAGAAGGGTTCGAAGCCAAAGCACTGACCAGCTTAAAGATGGGTTGTGTGACCTGGCTGGAAAACTTCTTCAAAGACCGTCAGCTGAATGCACGCAACTTCGGTGCGGCAATTGAAGGGGCGAAACTGACCATCAAGCCGATTCTGGAGCAGTACACCGACTTGGGCTGGGATGTATGTGTCGGTGCATCTGGCACGGTTCAAGCTCTACAAGAAATAATGTTGGCACAAGGTATGGACGAAGTAATTACTCACTCCAAACTAAAACGCTTACAGAAGCAGGCTATGCTTGCTGATCATTTAGAAGAGCTGGACATTGAAGGTTTAACGCTTGAACGCGCGCTGGTCTTCCCTAGTGGTTTATCTATCCTAATTGCCGTCTTTGAGCTGCTTGAAATCGATGCAATGACGCTGGCAGGCGGTGCATTACGTGAAGGACTCGTTTACGAGATGGTCGACGAGTTGCGCCAGAGCGACATCCGCGCACGTACCATTTGCAGTGTTCAGAGCCGCTATCAACTGGATTGTCAGTACGGTGAACAGGTGGCAAACCTAGCCCGTAAGCTTCTGCAACAAGCCGGTGGTGAAGAGTGGGTAGCAGAGCCTCAGGGTGAAGTGCTACTAGAAAGCACTGCGAAATTGCATGAGATAGGCTTAACCATCGACTTCAAAAAAGGCGGTGAACATAGTGCCTACTTGCTTCAGAACCTAGATTTACCGGGCTTCACTCGCGCTCAGAAGTTTTTGATTGGTGAAGTTGCCAGACGTTACCGTGAGCAATTAAGCTCGCTACCAGAGCAATACGCCATTTCTGGTGCTAGCGCTAAACGTATACTGCGTTTACTACGTCTAGCCGTGCTGCTTACCCACCGCCGTAATCCAAGCTTAGAACCTCAAGTAGAACTTTCTGCAGAGGGAGACAAGCTAACTCTAAGCATTGACGCTACATGGTTAGAAGCCAACCCACTCACTGCCGCAGAGCTGGAAATTGAATCCAACCGCCAGACCGATATTGGCTGGCCATTAACAATCTCTGCTTGTTAATCGCTATTTGCAACTGACGAAAAAGGCTCCAATGGAGCCTTTTTTATTGCCCGTGTACAGCTCAAAGAGCTTTTGGACACCTATGATCTAAATACTCCCTACGCTGTACATTCCCCATCAGAAACAAAAAAGCCGCTGTAAAAACAAGCGGCTTTTGAGGTGTTCACGAAAAGTCAGCGGACTAAGCGGCGGTCGTCACTTTGAAGTTCGGGTTCACCGCAGTCAGCTTTTTGATCAGGTAATTCAGTAATACGCCGTACATAGGGACAAACAAACCAAGGCTGATCACCAGTTTAAAGCCGTAGTCCACCAGCGCAATTTCAGTCCAGTGCTCTGCCATAAATGGATCAGGGCTTTGGTAGAACGCAATCGCAAAGAACGCGATGGTATCAAGCGCATTGCCAAACAGTGTTGAACAGGTAGGTGCCACCCACCATTGTTTCATCTGGCGCAGACGGTTAAATACATGTACATCCAGAATTTGACCCAGCAAGTAAGCCATGAAACTTGCAACTGCAATACGCGCGACGAACAGGTTAAATTCGCTCAGTTGGCCAAATCCTTGAAACTGACCTTCAAAAAACACCACTGACAGGACATAAGACACGGCCAGCGCAGGCAACATCACTAAGAAAATGATGTTACGCGCCAATCCAGCACCAAAGATGCGTACTGTCAGGTCAGTTGCCAAAAAGATAAATGGGAAGGTAAATGCGCCCCACGTGGTATGCAGACCAAAAATAGTAAAGGGTAGCTGAACCAGGTAATTACTGGATGCAATGATGATCAGATGGAATAAAACCAGATAGATAAGGGCGTTGCGCTGCTGCGCAGGGGTAAAGTTACTCATGCGATACCTTTTTAGTTTGGTTTGGGGGCGAGGGAACCCAAATCGAGCCTTTTCAATACAAAAAACGACTCTTACCAACAATGTAAAATAAAAAATAAACTGTCCTTGCCCGTAAAGAGCAAAGCGGTGGGCGATTATACATTAACCAACTCCACTCGCAAGCGGTGCTTTTTACGCAAACGTTTTACATTAAAAAAGGGTGTTTCATGTGAAACACCCTGATAAAGTTTAGCTTATAAGCTTACGTCAGAACCCGCGTTGAAATAATCCGGCCAGGTAATCCATCTCTTCCCTGCTCTCTGCCACTTCCAGCGCCTCAAACCATATTGCTTCACTGTAATGTTCTGCTTTCATAAACAGGCGGCAACCTTCAAAGTCTATAAGCCAGGAGTGAATATCGGCATCCCACTGTTTTTCAACCACTGACGCCGATAACAGGCCGACCAAACGCTCACCCAATACTGGAAACGTATCTAAATCAAAGCTTGGTGCGGTAATGAGTAATCGACCTTCTTCAGCAATATATTCAGCAAGGCCAAATTCCTTGTCCATGTTAAGTCCTTATCCGTGATGGGTAATGTGTTCTTGAATGAGATCTAAGAATGGGTCGGCGTATTTCTCAAGCTTGCGTTGACCGACTCCGCTGACTGCCAACATTTCACCGTAAGAAGTTGGCAGAATCTCTGCCATATCAATCAGTGTAGCATCACTGAAAACGACGTATGGTGGTAAGCCATCTTCATCCGCAATCGACTTGCGCAGCTTGCGTAGTTTGGCAAACAGCTTCTTATCGTAGTTTTTGCTGGTCAGTTTATCCGACTTAGCCGCTCGTGCTGCGGTATCCAGACGTGGTACCGCGAGTTCCAGTGCCACATCGCCACGCAGTAATGGACGCGCTTCTTCCGTAAGCTGCAAGGTTGAGTTACGAGTGATGTTCTGGAACAACAAGCCTTTGTGGATTAACTGGCGGAAAATGCTTATCCAATAATCATGGCTGTGGTCACGCCCTATTCCGTACGTTGAGATTTTATCGTGGCCATTTTCACGCACGCGGATATTTTGCATACCACGCAAAACTTCCACGACATAACCCATACCAAAGCTCTGATTAACACGATACACACAAGACAGTGCCTTACGCGCTTCTTCGGTGGCATCAAAATGTTTAGGTGGATCCAGACAGATATCGCAGTTGCCGCATGGCTTCTCACGATATTCGCCAAAGTAATTGAGCAGAACCTGACGACGACAAGTCTGCGCTTCAGCAAATGCACTCATCGCATTGAGTTTGTGGTTTTCGACCTGCTTCTGCGGACCTTCGTCTTTTTCATCCAGCATACGACGAAGCCAACTGATATCGGCTGGGTCATAGAGCATCATTGCTTCCGCAGGCAAACCATCTCGACCGGCCCGGCCAGTTTCCTGATAGTAGGACTCGATATTACGCGGGATATCAAAATGCACCACAAAACGGACGTTAGGTTTGTTGATGCCCATACCAAACGCCACTGTCGCCACCACAATCTGGATGTCATCGCGCTGAAATGCTTCCTGAACATAAGCTCGTTCATCCGCATCCATCCCTGCATGGTAGCCCGCCGCTCGAATGTGGTTGTTGCACAGTTTCTCTGTCACCATCTCGACTTTCTTGCGACTACCGCAATAGATAATGCCGCAATTTCCTTTCTGGGTATCCAAGTAGCGAATGATCTGAGAAATCGGTTTGTGCTTTTCGACCAGGTTGTAACGAATGTTCGGGCGGTCAAAACTGCCGAGATAAACCTGCGGCTCGTGCAAGCTCAGGCGCTCCAGGATATCTCTGCGCGTAGCATCATCTGCCGTTGCCGTTAATGCCATGAATGGAACATGGGAAAAATGTTGTTTTAACTGACCAAGTGACGCGTATTCAGGGCGGAAATCATGTCCCCATTGAGAGATACAGTGCGCTTCATCGACCGCAATCATCGCCAAAGGCAGACTTTCCAGACGCTCAATAAAGTCGAGCATCAAAACCCGTTCTGGCGAGACATAAATCAACTTCAACTGCCCGTTGTGCATGCGGTTATAAACGCTAAGCAGCTCTTCTCTGCTCATCGTCGAGTTAACGCACTCTGCCGCTACACCATTGGCTTTAAGCTGATCAACCTGGTCTTTCATCAGTGAAATTAATGGCGAAATAACCAGAGTTATCCCACTGCGTACCAACGCAGGAATTTGGTAACAGAGAGACTTACCACCGCCCGTTGGCATGATGACTAAACTGTCTTTGCCCTCGACTGCGGCTTTGATAACTTGTTGTTGGCCGTCACGGAATGTCTGATAACCGAAAACGTCCTCCAACACACGTTGAGGCGTTACAGGCGAGTCTGATGGTTCGGCTAACAAGGTCGAGGTCATGAATAATCTCAGATTGGGTGTTCATAGAAATGCTTTTGCATGCCGCCAGCACGCAAAATGAGGGCACATTGTAAAGGGGTTTCGTGGTGAATAAAACCGCAAATTACTAGGTGTTTGCCAATGCGACTCGTATACTGCGCTACTGCTCTATTATCACACAATTAGGTGACATGTCATGACACCAGAAGAACAACAACGTGCACGGCAAGGCGTCCTGCTTGCAATTGGCGCTTACACGATGTGGGGCATCGCCCCGATATACTTTAAATCGATTACTGATGTATCGGCTTTAGAGATCCTTAGCCACCGGGTAGTCTGGTCTTTCTTTTTGCTTGCCGCACTCCTCCACTTTGGCCGCCGCTGGCGCTCGGTGAGCGATGTCATTAGAAACAAGACCAAGATGATGTATTTAGTGTCTACTTCACTTTTGGTTGGCGCCAACTGGCTGATCTTCATTTGGGCGGTCAACGCCAATCATATGCTAGATGCCAGTCTGGGGTATTACATCAACCCGCTAATCAACGTACTGCTCGGAATGATTTTCCTTGGTGAGAGGCTGCGTAAATTGCAGTGGTTTGCCGTCACTCTTGCTACCTGCGGTGTCTTAGTGCAATTGTTTGTGTTTGGTTCCGTGCCTGTCGTGGCGATGGCGCTGGCGATGAGTTTTGGCGTTTACGGCTTGCTGCGTAAAAAAGTCAGTGTGGAAGCACAAACGGGTTTATTTATCGAAACCCTGATTATGTTACCTGCTGCTGCAATTTACTTAGTATTTATCGCCAGTACGCCAACTTCGAATATGGCAGAGAACCCGTGGCAGTTAAATACATTGCTGATTGCAGCAGGCGTAGTGACTACACTGCCACTACTCTGCTTCACTGGTGCCGCAACCAGATTGAAATTGTCTACACTAGGCTTCTTCCAGTACATCGGACCAAGCCTGATGTTCTTGCTCGCGGTATTGATTTACGGTGAAGCCTTTACCATGGATAAAGCGATCACATTCGCCTTTATCTGGGGAGCGTTAGTTATCTTTAGCTTTGATGGGCTGCGCAGCAGTCGCCGTTCACGTCGGGCAATTCAAGCTCAGTGATCGTTTTTTACAAGACAAGTTAGAAATTGACAGATAAGCTTGGTCAGATAATGACCAAGCTTTTTTTGTATGTAATGGAACAGATTCAATACTACGCGACCGACCATGACCAACTGAGTCTGATTGAGGCGAAATACCAGAAATTTGCTTTTCAAAAGCACTATCACCTGGACTTTCACCTTGGTCTGATCACGTATGGCGAGCAGAAGTTCCAATATCAGGGGTGTCATCACCAAGTAGGACACGGGCAAATCGTCATAATGCCGCCTGATGAGCTACATGACGGCCAGTCCAAGCTTACTGACGGTTATGAAGTGAATGTCTTTTCGATCGAGCCGCACATGCTCAGTGATCTGGCCGATCTTCAACAAAATGGTCAAATAATCAGCTTTAATGAGTTGATCATCTCCGATCCACAAATATTTTCACAACTTAGTAACTTACACTGCCATCTTCGACGTAAAAACATCAGTCAGCTGACCAAAGATTGCCTTCCATTTGAAGGGTTTAATCAGCTTTTTGATCGATACGGATCGCTTGCCCGTCAAAAGGTAATACCGCTAGGGAAACAATCACTCAGCACCTTAAAAGATTACTTGATGGCAAATCTCGATCAGGCAGTGCGACTGGATTCGTTGTCTGAACTATGCCAGCTAAGCCCAACCCAGTTTCAACGGCACTTCAAAGCCCAAACAGGGATGACGCCCTACGCCTGGTTCGCACGGCTACGTCTGGAGCAAGGGATGAAACTGCTTCAAGCGGGACAACGTGGAACAGAAGTGGCGCATCAGATTGGCTTTTACGATCAGGCTCATTTCAGTAAAGCGTTTAAACAGACTTACGGCGTTTCCCCGTCGCAAGTGACACGCTGAAGCCCTTTCAGGGCAATACTGTCAGTTTTTTACAAGCGTGCATCGCTGCTGTTGGCGACAATAAACTCTCTTCATTATGTTTTGAGATGTCTTATGAATGAATCAACCATCCTGCTAACTCTGGCCAGCATTCACTTTATTGCTTTAATGAGTCCCGGCCCCGATTTCGCATTAGTTGTGCAAAACGCCACACGTCATGGCCGTCAAACCGGGCTGTATATCGCGTTAGGTTTGTCAGTTGGCATTTTGCTCCATTCTTTGTTTAGCCTGACTGGCGTGAGTTACTTAGTTCACCAGCATCCTTTGCTGTATTCAGTGTTGCAACTACTCGGTGGTAGCTACTTACTTTACTTAGGTATCGGAGCGTTGCGCGCAGTGATCGCCATGATCAAGAACCCGCAATCAGATCAACCAAATCAAGCGAATAATCTGGTGATCAGTAATAAACGTCAGGCATTCGCCAAGGGTTTTGCTACCAATATTCTTAACCCAAAAGCTTTGGTGTTTTTCGTCAGTTTGATGTCGAGCCTGGTTCCGGCAGGTATGTCTGTCAGCGGAAAAGGTATCGCCTTGGTAATTCTGTTTGGCTTATCACTGTTTTGGTTTTCCAGCCTGGCCTGGATGCTCTCCACGCAAAGATTGCAACGTCGCCTACAACAGGCAGGCGTTTATATTGATGGCTTATGCGGTGTGGTGTTTACGATGGTCGGAAGCGGTATTTTGCTGCAAACCATCCGCACCTTGGCAGTGTAACTTACTGATTTAAAAGCGTCGCACAACCGACATTTCTAAGACTACGGACTCGACGATCCTCTCTATGGCTGCCAAGCTGAATATTCAACTGGTAACATGGAGAGTCATCATGCAATGGACGTTCAACCGGCTCGTAACTGCGGGTCTTTTTCTTACCTCCTCTTTCACCCTTACGAGCCAAGCCCTAGCCAACCAAGCCACTGACGCGGTCGCTCCAGAGCAAAGCACCGGCGTAGAACAAAAGCAGCTGGTAAAAGCCAAAAACTATATGGTGACGGCCGCAAATCCGATTGCGACTCAGGCTGGTGCAGACGTACTTGAGCAAGGTGGCAATGCGATAGATGCTATGGTGGCAGTTCAGCTGATGCTTGGTTTAGTGGAACCGCAATCTTCCGGGCTCGGAGGTGGTGCATTTTTGGTGTATTGGGATAGCGATAAGCAAAAACTCACGACCTATGATGGCCGCGAAACCGCACCATTAGCCGCCACACCGCAACTGTTTCTTGATGACAAAGGCCAGCCTCTTCAGTTTTACGACGCAGTTGTCGGTGGTCGTTCGGTAGGCACGCCGGGCACAGTAAAACTCTTATGGGATACGCACCAAAAGTACGGCAAACTTGAATGGAAAAAGATCATTCAGCCGGTCATCAAGCTTGCTGAACAAGGTTTTGTAGTTAGTCCTCGTCTCGCCAGTCTGATAGAAGGTGACTCTGAACGTCTGTCGCGCTTCCCTGCGACCAAAGCTTACTTCTTTAATCCGGATGGTTCACCGAAAGCCGCCGGAACTATCCTAAAAAATCCGCAATACGCGCAAACCTTAGCGGCAATTGCGGAGAAAGGCGCCATGGCCTTTTACCAGGGTGATATAGCCAAAGACATCATTGATACGGTACAAAACGCACCAGGTAATCCGGGAGTACTCGCACAATCAGACTTTGATACCTACCAAATTAAGCAGCGCGAGCCAGTGTGCGCAGCCTATCAAAGCTATGACGTGTGCGGTATGGGGCCACCTAGCTCCGGCGCCCTAACAGTGGGACAGATTCTGGCCATCAGCGAGAAATACGATCTTAAAGGCTGGGGCGCAGAAAGCGCCAAGTCATGGCAAGTCATAGCGGATGCCTCTCGTCTCGCCTTCGCTGATCGAGGGAAATACATGGCTGACCACGACTATGTACCGATGCCAACCGCAGGATTGTTGGATGCCGACTACCTCAAAGAGCGAGCTAACTTGATAGAAGTTGGCAAAGCACTGTCTGACGTAACTGCGGGAAACCCACCTTGGTCTCATGCAATTAACGTGAGTATGGATAAGTCAATTGAATTGCCTTCCACCAGCCATTTCAACATCGTCGACAAACAGGGTAATGTGGTATCCATGACGACAACGATAGAGAATTCCTTCGGTTCACGCCTAATGGTTCGAGGTTTCTTGCTGAACAATGAATTAACCGACTTCTCTTTCAGTACCCATCAGGACGGCATCCCTATCGCCAATCGCCTTGAACCGGGTAAACGTCCGCGTTCCTCTATGGCTCCGACTATCATGCTCAAAGATGGCAAGCCTTATATGGCCATTGGATCTCCGGGCGGTAGCCGTATTATCGGTTATGTTGCCCAAACCATTATTGCGCATACCCAGTGGGAGTTGGATATCCAGCAAGCCATCAATCAGCCAAGACTGTTAAACCGCTTTGGTACTTTAGATATTGAGCAAGGAACCACCGCCACTCGCCTGCAACCAGAGCTGGAAAAAATCGGCTTTACAACACAAGCAACTGATTTGAATTCAGGATTGCATGCAATTCGCATCACAACAGACGGTTTAGAAGGTGCTGCCGATCCTCGCCGTGAAGGAGTCGCAATCGGTAAATAATAGCCTTTCACCCGATCCTTTGTGCGAGATCTCTCACAAAGGGTTGGGTAAAACTCGCTTTTTTAATAGAAAAATCACCCCTAAAAAATACTAAGATGTTGATTTTAAATGAAAGTGTAATTTTAAGCTGCATTAAATCAATAAAAATGTGAATTTCCACCATTGCCGAGAGGCGTGAAAAACGTAATATGGAACCTGTCGGAAGGATGCTGACACGGAACAGGAATTACCAAGGATTTGGTAGACTTCAGGAAGAAGAAACGGTTATTCAGGATGAATAGTCGGGCATGGAATGCAAAACTGGACATTGAACGGACTCGATAGTAACTAGGATGGTTGCTACTAAGGATGGGAAATGGACACCTCTGGACGAGGCAGGGATTGAACATCAGGATGATGTCAGGGACACCGCTCAGGGAACAAGTGATGAGAGCTAACGAGGATTGTTAGCAGACCAGGATAAGGTCAAGGACACCGCTAGGAAGGCGACGAAAGGAATAAGCTGAAGGAATCAGCACACTATCATGGATTTGATGCATGGAGCACTTTTAGTAGCTGGATTGCTGCGAGTAAGACTATAACCCCGACGGGCGTAAGCCCTCGGGGTTTTTCTTTTTAAAAGCACCAAAAATAACAAGAGCCACCGAAGCAGCTCTTATATTCACTTTTCCTTGTAGGCCTTACAGCTTCTCAAGTCTGGCATAAGCCGTCACTAACCACTTAATACCTTCACCATTAAATGCAATTTGCACTCGGCTTTGAGGGCCACTGCCTTCAAAGTTAATGATGGTACCTTCACCAAACTTCGGATGCATCACGCGTGAGCCTAGCGCAAAACCCGTCTCGTTAAAGTTCTCTTTTACCGCCGTTTGGCTAAAGCGACCACTACTTGCAGGACGGCTGACTTGCGCTTTCATACGCACTTCATCCAAACAGGATTCAGGCAGTTCACGAATAAAGCGCGATGGTTTGTGGTACTTGTCCTGACCATACAAACGACGCATTTCTGCATAGGTGATGTAGAGTTTTTGCATCGCACGTGTCATGCCGACATAACACAAACGACGTTCTTCTTCTAAACGCCCGGCTTCTTCGGCAGACATCTGGCTCGGGAACATGCCTTCTTCGACACCCACCATGAACACCAGTGGGAATTCCAAACCTTTCGCACTGTGCAGCGTCATCAATTGAACTGCATCTTCGAACTCATCCGCCTGCCCTTCACCCGCTTCCAGCGCTGCATGAGTCAGAAACGCCGTCAGCAGAGACATCTCTTCCGCTTCTTCTGGTTTTTCGAATTGGCGGGTTGCCGTTACCAACTCTTCCAAGTTCTCAATCCGTGCTTTAGATTTCTCACCCTTTTCTTGCTCGTACATAGCAAACAAGCCTGAATATTTGATCACATGGTCTGTTTGCTCGTGTAGTGGCATCTCAAGTGTATCGTCTTCCAGAGCGGTGACGAGTTCAATAAAACGACTCAATGCTCCCGCGGCACGTCCTGCGAGCACCTGCTCATCAAGCATCGCGATGCTAGCTTCCCACATGGTGCAGCCACGATCACGAGCTGCACGACGAACCGTCTCTAGTGTTTTATCACCCAATCCACGTGTTGGCGTATTCACCACACGCTCGAATGCAGCATCATCGTTACGGTTGGCAATCAAGCGCATGTAGCTCAGGGCGTCTTTGATTTCCTGACGCTCGAAGAATCGCATGCCACCATAAATGCGGTAAGGAAGACCCGCTTGAATTAACGCTTCTTCCAGTACACGTGACTGAGCGTTATTACGGTAAAGCATGGCAGCATCCGTCAGAACACCGCCCTTGTCTTGCCACTCTTTGATTTTATTAACCGCAAAACGGGCTTCGTCTAACTCGTTGTATGCACTGTAGACCGAGATTGGCTCGCCAACACTGCCATCCGTCCAAAGCTCTTTCCCCATACGCTCTGTGTTGTTAGCAATAAGGGTATTCGAGGCTTCCAGAATCGTTTTTGTAGAACGGTAGTTTTGCTCAAGGCGAATTGTGCTGACACTCGGGAACTCAAGGGTGAACTTCTCGATGTTCTCTATTTTCGCACCGCGCCAGCCATAAATTGACTGGTCATCATCACCGACGATCATCACATGACACTCAGGCCCCGCCATCATGCGCAGCCACGCGTACTGAATGTTGTTGGTGTCCTGGAACTCGTCGACCAGAATATGTTTAAAACGTGCTTGGTAATGTTCGCGGACAAACTTGTTATCGCGCAGTAGCTCATGAGCGCGAAGCAAAATTTCCGCAAAGTCGATCAGACCAGCACGGTCACATGCTTCCTGATAAGCGGTATACAACTGTAGGTAAGTTTTGGTAACGGGATCGTGATAGGCATCGATATGAGCCGGACGTAGACCTTCGTCCTTCTTACCGTTAATCCACCAAGCCACCTGACGCGCAGGCCACTGCTTTTCATCCAGGTTTTGTGCTTTGATCAGACGCTTTAGCAGTCGCTGCTGGTCATCACTGTCGATAATCTGAAAATCTTCCGGTAACTTAGCATCAAGATAGTGCGCACGCAGAATACGATGACAAATGCCATGGAAAGTACCATTCCACATGCCTGACGCACTGCCCATCATCAACTCTTCAATACGACCACGCATCTCCGCCGCCGCTTTGTTGGTAAAGGTTACCGACATGATTGAGAACGGCGATGCTTGTTCTACAGACATCAACCAGGCGATTCGGTGAACAAGAACGCGTGTCTTACCACTCCCTGCACCAGCAAGGATGAGTAAGTTTTCTAGAGGTGCTGCAACGGCTTCACGCTGTTTATCGTTCAGACCGTCGAGTAATAGAGATGGATCCATCATGATGAGCTACTGGTTATTTATACATAAAAACCGATTATAACCTAAACAACTAGGGTGTGTTGAGACAAAACTTGATAAAAATTCTGATGTTTTTTTATTCTTTTATTCAGTTAGTTATATAAATAGCATCACCCAACCCTGTTCTGGCAACACATTTCACTGAAAGTTTTTAACCCTCATTCCTATCTCTTAAGTTAAGTAAGTGGACAGATACTGTACAACCAAAAGTCGCGTCACCTTGCTAACCGAAAGTAAAGGAAATCACTCAGAGGACATTGTTATGAAAAATTCGAATCTTGCTATTGCTGCTGCAGTTACGGGGCTTATTGCTCTGGGAGGCACTATGCTCACCACGACTTCTGCTGTCGCTGCTGAACAAGAAAAGTGCTTTGGCGTAGCCAAGGCAGGTAAAAATGACTGTGCCACTAAGAACGGTTCTTGTGCTGGTACTGCTAAACAAGACAACCAAAAAGATGCATTTGTCGTTGTGCCCGAAGGATTGTGTAGCAAGTTGGCGGGCGGTAGCACTACCTCTTCTTAATTGCCCCAGAGGCCATGGTTAGGGTGTGTGAATGCTCAACACACACCCTTATCTTTTCGCCTTGCCTGGTTTTGATAAGGAGTTTCACGTGGAACATCAATCTTTGCATAATCTCGTCGGAATCGGATTAAGAACGCCTCATCTGAACTACTTCAGTCACAATCAGCCAAAATTGTCCTGGCTTGAGATTCACAGTGAGAACTACTTTCAGCCGAACTCGGCCGAGCGCCATCAACTTCAATCTATGCGCGAGTTTTATCAAATCAGTTGCCACGGTATAGGGTTGTCACTGGGTTCTGTAGAGCGAGTCAGTCAGAAACATTTAGCTCAGCTTAAGGCACTGATCAATTCGATTGACCCCATGTTTGTTTCAGACCATCTCAGCTGGAGTGAGCATGGCGGGCACTACTTTAACGACCTCTTGCCCCTGCCATATACCGAAGAAGCGCTGAACGTATTCACTCGAAATGTTCAGGAAGTACAAGATTATCTGCAGCGTCAAATCTTAATTGAAAATCCATCGAGTTATGTAAAGTTTCAGCACTCCACCATTAGTGAATGGGAGTTTCTGAGAGAAGTCCAGTTACGCACTGATTGCAGATTGCTGCTCGATTTAAACAATGTTTACGTTTCCGCATTCAATCATGGTTTTGATTGCGACACATACTTAGCGGCAATTCCAGCCGACAAGGTCGATGAAATTCACCTTGCTGGCTTTACCATCAAACAACTTGATAAAGGTGATATTTGGATTGATACCCACAGTCGCCCGGTCAGTGAAGAGGTATGGCAACTCTATCGCCGTTGGATCAAACAGCATGGCCCTCGACAGACTTTAATTGAGTGGGATTTGGATATTCCCACACCTGAAGTGTTGCTAGCAGAAGCCGATAAAGCCAAGTGTGTTCTTTCAGAATACCAAACCTACTCCGCTTTAGAATCTGCGAGGAAAGCATCATGAACCTTGCTACCTTACAGAGCCAGTTCGCCAAAGCACTGCACTATCAAACATCAGGCGAAGAGTGCGATATCACTGCTGACCTATTCAGCGCTGATGAACGAATACAGATTTATCGCAACAACTTTATCATCAGCCTGAGCGAAATATTGTCGGCAACCTACCCAATGGTGGAAGCGTTACTCGGCAAAGAATGCTTTATACAAATTGCGCGGCAACACGTTCTGAATTATCCATTAACAGAAGGATACGTTGCTCATTATGGGGAAGACTTTCAAGACACCATCATCTTATTCGCACAAGTAATTGCCCAAGCACCTTACAGCCCAGAGGTCGCCCGCTTTGAGTGGGAAATAGATTTAGCCCGCCAAGACCAACGCGAGCATTTACCCAATGCAGAATTAATCCCCTTAACCCGGCTTGCTGAAGTAAAACCAGACCAGCAATCTAGGTTGATTTTTCATTTGCACCCCGGATGCCGAAGTTATGAGTCTCACTATGCGGTTTTTGATTTGTTTTCGGCGATTCAGCGTCAGCAAGTCGAGAAGCTCGACATCAATCTATCGCAATGCGGCGTCATCTCAGTTGAGATGAATGGTGGAGTATCGTGTCATACGCTCGATATCGACACCTACCAATTACTGCGATATTTAGAGCAACACCTACCTATGAGTGACATTCCGCCACCACTGCTTGCTAATTTAAGTCATCTGATGCTGCTGAATTTAATTGACGGTTTTACCTTAAAGAGATGAGGGAGAAAATCATGACAGAAACAATTAAGCGCTTAATAACTCGCTACGATGAGTACACCAACCTCTTTCAGAACGGCGTTGTTCCTTTTCTATTGCTACTTTGTCGCTTATGGGTCGCGTGGGTGTTTTTCAATTCTGGTCTGATAAAATTCGCTTCCTGGGCAAGCACACTCTACCTATTTGAATTTGAGTATCAGGTACCGTTGCTCCCCTGGGAGTTTGCTGCGTACATAGGCACAGCTGCAGAACTGATTCTGCCGGTCTTTATAGCGTTGGGAATCTTTACCCGCCCGATGGCCGCATTGCTGTTTATATTTAACATCATAGCCGTTCTCTCCTACCCGCTATTGTGGGAGAAAGGCTTTCATGACCATCAGCTATGGGGATTTATGATACTGGTCGTGATCGTATGGGGGCCTGGGCCGTATTCTCTAGACCAGTTGCTGAAAAGTAAGCTGGTTAAATAAAAAAATCCCCCGCAGCTGCGAGGGACTTATTTATTGTTTGTTCAGGTAAGCCAACAACTCGTCAGCTGAGATACCTTGCTTAGCAATGTCTTTCGCTAGCAGCTCAACTTGCTCACCTTTGCGCGACTCAATCACTTGTTGAAATTGATACACTATGTCACGCAGGATTGGCAGAGGTACTTGTTTTGCCGCGCTACGAATACGCTCGGAGCTTTGATTGCCCAGCTCATTAAGCAACTTGCCAAACATCACCTTTTCTGGTGATTCTTCCATTTGCTCTAAAATACGAGCCATTTCATACGTGGTTAACGACATTACTTGTTGAATTCCATTATGGTGTCAGGAAAAGTGTGAACGACAAATATACACTTGTTACTCATATTGGAAAATAATAAATTACACCGATTTACGCTTTAGCAAAGCTCGCATGCCAACTCTTACCTGCTTTGGTAAACAAAATCACAAGTGCGGGCAGAATAATCCACATCTGAAGTGCAATCAGTGTTTGTGGGTCTAAAGATAAGCGCTGAAGTGTGCCCACCAATAAGCCAGAGCCACTCATCTGGAACAAACCAAGTAACGCAGCCGCTGTACCCGCTTTATCACCAAACGGTTCCAAAGCCTTACCCGCCGCACCGCCAAGAATCAGAGCAAAACCTACTGAAGACATAAATATTGGTAACATGAAAGACAATGCCGTGTTTTGGCCATTCATGACCATCATGACAATACCCGCAAGGCCTAATGTCGAAATGCCGACAACAAGCGTATTGTGTGTGCCAAAGCGCTCCATAAATTTAGGTGCTAACATACAAGCCGCGATATTAATCACCGCGTTCACACCAAACCAGAAGGTAAACTCATTCATCGACAGCCCCATTTCGGTCATCAATACTGACGGCGCAGAAGTCACATACGCAAGGATAACCGCCATAGCCATCAAACACAGTGATGCATGGAAGATAAACGACGGAGTACTTAGTACTGCCCAGTAACGACTGAGTTTGAACACCGCTTGTTTTTCTGTCGCCGGGTTGGTTTCCTTCATCATCAGGAACATCAACGTACCCGATACCACCGCGAAGCCAGCCATAAAACTAAAGTTTGCACGCCAGTCGAATTGCTGCGTCAGCCAGCTACCGAGTATTGGAGCCAGTGCCGGAATAAAGCAGATCGCACCGTTAAGGTAGCTGATCATCTTGCCGCTTTTTTCCGGACCAAAGAGATCGCGAACTGTTGCAAAGGCGGCTACCGATGTGGCACATGCGCCTAAGCCTTGTAGCAATCGAGACATCAACATCCACTCAATGTTCTGAGCACTCCACGCCAATAAAGCGCTCATTGCGTAAATGGCGATGCCGCCCAATGCAACAGTTCGACGTCCGAGCTTATCTGCTAACGGGCCGGCAAAAATCTGACCAACACCCATTGCAAACAAAAACCATGTAATAGTGTCTTGTGCTAGCGCATTATCTACCTGAAACGTGGAAGCAATAAGAGGTAATGCAGGAAGATAAATATCGATCGCTAGCGGGCTAAAGAGAACCAAAAGGGTCAATAGCGCCATTTGCTTTTTACTGTTAGAAATATGGCCAGACACCACTACACTCCAAATTGAACAAGAACTTTTCGTGAAGCTTAATCATCTGATGATATGAATGGAAATGATGTATAATCATGACCATTATTCCTTTAGGGAAAATCATAATGAATATTGAGAAACTGGCTCGAATCGACCTTAATCTGCTGGTTTGTTTTAAAGTACTCATGGAAGAGCTCAACGTCACCAGAGCGGCACATCGGCTCTGCCTTAGCCAGTCGGCAGTGAGTAAATCGTTAGCCAAATTACGCGTTCAATTTGATGATCCACTGTTCACGAGAAATTCACATGGACTGACACCAACTCCCCGCTCTCTGTTCTTAAAACCGAAACTTGACCTGTTGATCAACCAACTCGAAGTGCTGACTCAACCAGAAGAGTTTTCTCCGCAAAGCAGCGAGTACCGCTTTCAAATCGCAGCTGTCGAAAGCGTTTATCCGTTAATACTGCCGCACTTTTTACCGGCTATCTTTCAGCAGGCACCAGGCGTAACCATCAGCACACACCCTTGGTCGGACAACACGTTTAAAATGCTGCAACGCGGCGAGTTGGATTTGGGTTTAACCGGCAAAGACATCGACATAAATGATGCCAAGCTTACCCTGTTGCCACCAGATGACATATGCGAACAGGAAATCTATCGCGACCATCAGATGTGCATCATCCGCAAAAACCATCCGGCACTAAACCAGAAGTGGAACCTAGAAGCTTACTTATCCCTGCGTCATGTTCAGGTACGTTGCGACGGTAACGACCGCTGGTTATTGGATTATCGTCTCGCAGATATTGGCGCTGAGCGAGATATCGCGGTTACGGTTCCTGATTTCAACAGTGCCGCAAGTTTGTGCTCCTACACCGACTTTATCTTCACTGCGCCAAGTCACTTTGTGCAGCTTGCGGCAAAACAGCTCGACTTAGCAGTGCTACCATTACCACTAGAATTTCCACCAATGGCTTACACTTTGTTCTGGCATAGAGACAGAGAAAACGACCCAGCACTGAACTGGTTGCGCACGATGATCACGCAAAAAACCGATCATCTTAGATAAAAATTCGGACTCAATTTGCGCTTAACGATTAAAATGAGTAGCTTAACAGACGATAGTTCTTTTGGCTCATCTATGGCCTGTTGTACCCAGACTTAAACAATTCAACGTTTAATTCATTCACTACGTGAAGCAGAAGGAAACAGCTCCCAAAACTGAGCATAAAGGAGCCGTAATTGAAGGAATAACACAGATGCATAACGATACTCAAAGCCGCGTGAATGCGATTCGCGAATGGCTAGCTCAACACAATATTGATGCCCTACTTGTCCCACACGAAGATGAGTACTTGGGCGAATACGTTCCGGCTCATAACGAACGCCTACACTGGTTAACCGGATTTACCGGTTCTGCTGGTGCAGCCGTGATCACGAAAGATAAAGCGGCGATGTTTGTTGATGGCCGCTACACAGTCCAAGTGACCAAACAAGTTCCTGCCGATCTATTTGAATACCGTCACCTCATTGAAGAACCAGCGTTGGATTGGATAAAAGATAATCTTGCAGCAGGCTCGACCATAGCTATCGATCCTCGCATGCACAGCTCTGCTTGGTTAGATTCAGCACAAACAAAACTGGCTGGTAAGTTTGATCTCAACATTCTAACCAGCAACCCAATTGACGAGTTGTGGCATGATCGCCCTGCTCCAGTGGTGTCCGATGTACGCCTGATGCCGACAGAATCGGTTGGTCAATCAAGCGATAGTAAACGTCAAGAGATTGCTCAACTCGTAGCAAAAGCAGGAGCCGATAGCGCAGTCATCACAGCTCTTGATTCTATCTGTTGGCTATTGAACGTTCGTGGTCTGGATGTATCACGTCTACCCGTTTTACTGTCACACGCGATTCTTCATGCAGATTCAACCATCGAATTCTTCCTTGATCCAGCACGCCTGCCAACAGAGTTTGCCGTACACGCAGGCACTGGAGTAACCGTACATCATCCTGAAGAACTTCAATCTCGTCTTGAAGCAATGACGGGTAAAAAGGTATTAGTCGATCCAGCGATCAGCAATGCATGGTTTAAGCTGGTTCTACAGAATTCTGGTGCATCTGTTATCGCGGCGGCAGACCCATGTCTGATGCCGAAAGCGGCGAAAAATGCAGTGGAAATTGCAGGGATGAAAGCGTGTCATGTGCGCGATGGTGTGGCGATGAGCAAATTCCTATGTTGGCTCGACGCGGAAGTAACAGCAGGTAAACTTCATGATGAGGCAACACTCGCTGATCGACTAGAAGCATTCCGTAAAGAAGACCCAACATTGATGGACCTAAGCTTCGATACGATTTCAGCAGCGGGTAGTAACGCCGCAATGTGTCACTACAACCATGAGAACCAACCAGAGCCGGGTAAGCTAGAAATGAATACGCTTTATCTGGTTGATTCAGGCGGCCAGTACTTAGACGGTACAACCGACATCACGCGTACTCTTGCGATTGGTCAGCCATCTGCAGAAATGATCAAACAGTTCACTCTGGCCCTAAAAGGTCATATTGGTGTGGCACGTGCTCGTTTCCCGAAAGGCACACGCGGTTACCAAGTCGATACTTTGGCTCGCCAACATCTTTGGGCGGAAGGTTATGATTACGACCACGGTACTGGCCACGGCGTGGGCCATTTCCTGAGCGTGCATGAAGGCCCTGCTAGTATCTCTAAAAGACAAATCGATGTCCCACTAACAAAAGGTATGGTGCTATCAAATGAGCCGGGTTATTACCGCGCGGATGCATTTGGTATTCGAATCGAAAACCTGGAGCTAGTGGTAGAAACACCAACCAATGGTGACTTCCCAGTGCTGTCATTTGAGTCACTGACTCGTTGCCCTATCGACAAACGTAACATCAATGTGGATATGCTGACTCGTCCAGAACTGGCATGGCTGAATGACTACCACCAAAAAGTCTGGGACCAAATCAGCCCTCTAGTTGAAGGTGATGTCAAAGAATGGCTACGTGAAGCAACCTTGCCGTTGGCGTACGCATAATAAAATGCTCTGATTTCACTTCGATATAAAACCGAAAAGGCTCTCCATTTGGAGAGCCTTTTATTTTTTCAGTGCAAGTGAGGGTAAATGTTTCACGTGAAACACTCAGAGGTACTTTCAATATCTCGGTTATCCTGAATAGGCAGAGTGCCAATCACGCCAGACCGGATCAAAACCTTTTGCTCTTATCATACCTTCAACTGAAGCAGCGCTTCTTTCATCACTGATTTCGAACTGTTCGAGTTCTACTTCTTCTGTCGCATAACCACCTGGCTGTGTTTTTGATGCTGCGGACATGCTGGTAATCCCCAGAGGTAAAACATTGTCTCGGAACTGTGGTGATTCACGAGTCGACAGCGACAGCTCTACTTCCGGATTAAACAGTCGGTACGCACAAATCAACTGCACTAACTGTTTATCCGTCATCACCGACTTTGGTTGCAAACCTGAAGCGGGCGCAGTTCCGGCGCAAGGGCGTAAGCGAGGGAATGAAATGGAATAGCGTGATTGCCAATAGGTACGCTCAAGATAATCCAGATGTGCCGCAGCAAAAAAACAATCCGTTCGCCATTCCTGTAAACCAATCAGAGCACCAATGCCGATTTTGTCGATCCCTGCCCTCGCTAATCTGTCCGGAGTTTCAAGTCGGTATCGGAAATCCATTTTATTACCACGCAGATGGTGCTCGGCGTAAGTTGATGGATGATACGTTTCCTGATAAACCATCACCGCATCCAGACCTAGCGTTTTAAGTTCTGCGTATTCTTCCTGATCCAGCGGTTGGACTTCCATCGCCAAATAGTTAAAGCGCTGTTTTATCATCGGAACCATTTCGCGAAAATATTTCATCCCGACTTTGGTTTCATGTTCGCCGGTTACCAACAATACGCTGTCGAACTTCATTCGCTTAATTGCTTCAATTTCCGCTGCCACTTCCTCTTTGTTCAGCGTTCTGCGTTTAATGCGGTTCTCCATCGAAAAGCCACAATAAGTGCAGGCATTGGCACAAAGATTAGAAAGGTACAACGGAATATAAAGCGACATGGTATTGCCAAATCGCTTACGCGTCAGCGAATAAGAAAGCTTTGCCATCTGCTCTAAATACGGTTCTGCAGCAGGAGAAATTAGCGCTTTGAAATCTTCTAAATCTCGTTTGGGTTTTGCCAGCGCCCTTTCCACATCCTTCGCCGTTTTGGCGTATATCGACATGGAAATATCATCCCAGTTGAACTGCTTAAAGTGGTCATAAAAACTCATGTTAAGACCTCTCTTTTACAGTTCATCAAGAAAAGCTGTTAGCGGGCTTGACGCAACTGCATGAGAAACCTGCCCTGCAAGACCTGCTTCATAAGCCATCCGACCCGACTCTACTGCCATCTTGAATGCTTTTGCCATAGCAACTGGATCATTTGCTGCAGCAATCGCTGTATTGACCAGCACCGCATCCGCACCCATTTCCATTGCCCGTGCAGCATGAGAAGGCGCACCAATTCCTGCATCAACCACGACGGGCACGTTTGCCTGATCGATGATGATTTCTAGAAAGTCATGAGAAACAATGCCCTTGTTCGAACCGATAGGAGCGCCTAACGGCATAACTGCTGCACAGCCAACTTCCTCTAGTCGCTTACACAACACAGGGTCGGCATGGCAGTATGGCAAAACAATAAAGCCTTCTCGAACCAACTGTTCCGCTGCCGCTAAGGTTTCGATCGGGTCTGGCATTAAGTATTTCGGATCTGGATGAATCTCAAGTTTGACCCAATTGGTTCCTAACGCTTCACGCGCGAGCTGAGCGGCAAAAACTGCATCTTTAGCATTTTTAGCACCCGAAGTGTTCGGTAACAAATTCACGCCAGCATGAATTAAAGGCTGCAAAATATCATCTTGCTGATCATTTACGTCTACACGCTTAAGTGCCATCGTTGCAAGTTGAGAGCCTGAAACCTGAATTGCTTCAGCCATAAGAGCGCTATTGGAAAATTTGCCCGTTCCTGTGAACAAGCGTGATTGAAATTCTTTATCACCAATTTTCAGCATCGACATTATCCCCCTGCGATGGCTTGAAACAGAGAGATACTATCTCCCTCTGACAGTACCGTGCTTGCCCATTCGCTACGCGGTACAACTTGATTATTTATGGCAAAAACACAGCCTACCTCTGGTAGAGAAAACTGTGTGATGATTTGCTGTAAGTTAGCGTTTAACGCGACCTTCTGAGGTTGGTCATTAATAGTGATGATGACTAACTTATCTTTTCTACTTGTGGCGTCGTTCAATTCAGTTATCGAATGATTTGGTGGTGTCATTTGTAACTCCTCTCCTAACTCAGTGCTGTGGCTCGTTCGCGTTTCTACAAACCTGGCATTCTTGGTCTTTGTTGATCACCATGGTTTGCCAAGTCATGCGTGCACCATCAAACAGGTGCAAGTGACCACTAGCCACATGAAACTTACCTGTCGCCAGCTTTTGAATAGCGGCTAAGGCCTGGTAGTTTCCTAGTGTTCCAACCACTGGACCGACAACCCCCATTTCGCTGCACTTCATGCCTTGCTTCAAGTCATCAAATGGATACAGGCAACGGTAACACCCCGAACTCTGTTGTTCCGATGAGTAATCAAATACAGCAAACTGACCCTGCCAACCAATAGCAGCCGCAGATATCAAAGGCGTATTTTGCTGAAAACAGACTTGATTAATCAGCTGCCGAGTTGGCATGTTGTCACTACAGTCGAGTACAACATCGGCAAGCATCACTTCCAATTGCAGCTGAGATTTATCGAGACGTTTCGGAATAGTTCTAACTTGAACCAGTGAGTTAAGGGCACCTAACTGCTGAGCAGTAGCTTCAGTTTTCATCCGGTTGATATCACGCTCTCGATAAACAACCTGTCGTTGTAAGTTGCTACTATCGACATGGTCATCATCAACAACAACCAACTTACCCACTCCAGCGGCTGACAAATACAACCCCGCAGCGCTTCCTAGTCCGCCACAACCAATAACCAAAACATGAGATTGGCTAAGTTTAGATTGTCCTGATTCACCGATTTCAGGTAGCGCAATTTGACGCTGATAGCGAATAAATTCTTTATCAGTAAGCACTTTCATTCTCCACTACCTGCAATGGCTGAGCACTACCCATCAATTGATTGAAAAACTCAATCACCGATTTTGGCGACTCAGACAACGTTATGGCTCTAACCACAGCTAAACTGGATACACCGCATCGCCAAACAAGCTCAGCATTTGATTGATCAATACCGCCAATAGCGACAGTTGGATAGCCAACTTGCTTTCCATATGGAATGCTGTCTATCAGCTTTTGATACAAAGCTAAACGAATCAAACCTTGTGGTTTTGATGGCATTTGCTTAGTCGTGGTCGGAAAGATATGACCTAGCGCGATATAGCTTGGATTGATTTGGACAATTCGCAGCAGCTCATAGTAACCATGCGTTGACAGTCCTAAATGAATCCCCGCTTCACTCAACTGAATCAAGTTAGATTCTTCGATATCTTCCTGACCAAGGTGCACACCAAACGCGCCGTGCTGAATAGCAAGCTGCCAATAGTCATTAATAAAGACCTGCGCATCATATTGACGTCCCAGTTCAATAGCGCGAATAATCTGTTGTTCGAGATCAGACTGGTCAGGGTTTTTGATACGTAGCTGGATGGTCTTAATACCCAACGGCAGAAGCCGCTCTATCCAACTGACATCATCAACAACGGGATAAAGCCCCAAGCTCTCTTTATCAAGGCAGGGAAAACTGACCGCTTCGCTTTGCGATGACCAACCAACTTGAATATCCAAGCGAGCGTCTTCTAGAACCGGGGTTGGAAAATCAGTAAAGTGAGATGCCCACTCGTGAAGCGTGCATGTTTCACCGTTAAACAGTGTTTCACGTGAAACATTCGTCATTGCACGAGCTAATGTCAAAGCGTCTTCAATTGGAAATTCGAGAGCCAACAGCGTCACTGTCCACGCTAAATGATGCTCTGCTTGGAAGGTGTTTGATGCTGACAAGTTCGCTGACAACGCTCTTACTTCATCAGTAATTGGATGACGCCAGATATCAAACAGAGCGGTGTTGTCATCGTTGTTTGGCGTTGGTGAAGTATCCACAATACCAATAAAAATAGCCGAGGAACTTTGCTGACTCGTTTCCTTCAAAGATAAATTCGATTGGTAATAAAGCGTAAAATCACCAGTTAAAACTTCATCGAATCCATCAACTAGATCCGTGCCTACGCTCAGTGTTTTATTTGGGTCGAGAACAAGCTGAATTAGATGAGTTGGGCTAATGCCCAACTCAAATTTTTCAGTACTAACACCCTGTTCTTTCGCCAATAATAAACTTTGCTGAACGAAACCCGTTAGCTCTATTAATGGTGACGGAATAAGGATTTTAGTCATTACTCATCCACCTCAGCGTGTACAGCTGGGTGATAAAGTTCTGACCCTGTGGCACGAAACTCTTCTGACTTTTGACGCATGCCTTCTAACGGATCATCCAGCATTTTGATAGAAATCGCCTGATCAGCAGCAACTTGCTCAGTGTCTTTCGCGTATTCTCTTACTTCCTGAGAAATCTTCATCGAGCAGAATTTAGGACCACACATTGAACAGAAGTGAGCCACTTTCCCAGCCTCTTGCGGCAGTGTTTCGTCATGGAAAGAACGCGCGGTATCCGGGTCCAATGACAAGTTGAATTGGTCTTCCCAACGGAATTCAAAACGTGCTTTAGATAGCGCATTATCACGGACCTGTGCACCTGGATGCCCTTTTGCTAAGTCAGCAGCATGTGCAGCCAGCTTGTAAGTGATCATGCCGGTCTTTACATCTTCCTTGTTTGGCAGACCTAAGTGTTCCTTAGGTGTGACATAACACAACATTGCACAGCCATACCAACCAATCATCGCCGCACCAATACCGGAAGTAATATGGTCGTAGCCCGGTGCAATATCAGTAGTTAGTGGACCTAAGGTGTAGAACGGAGCTTCATGACAGTGTTCCAGTTGCTGATCCATGTTCTCTTTGATCATGTGCATTGGGATATGTCCTGGGCCTTCGATGATCACCTGTACGTCATACTCCCAGGCAATCTTAGTCAACTCACCTAGGGTTCTTAATTCAGCAAACTGTGCTTCGTCATTAGCGTCTGCGACTGAGCCAGGACGTAGGCCATCACCCAACGAAAGTGCAACGTCATACTTCGCACAGATTTCACAGATTTCGCGGAAGTGAGTGTAAAGGAAGCTCTCCTGATGATGCGCTAAACACCATTTAGCAATGATGGAGCCACCACGAGAAACGATGCCAGTAACACGTTTTGCCGTCATCGGAACATAACGGAGTAACAAACCTGCGTGAATGGTAAAGTAATCCACGCCTTGCTCTGCCTGCTCGATTAAGGTGTCACGCATCACTTCCCAGTTTAGGTTCTCAGCAATACCATTTACTTTTTCTAGCGCCTGATACATTGGAACTGTACCAATTGGCACCGGGCTATTACGTAAAATCCATTCACGGGTTTCGTGGATGTTGCGCCCGGTAGAGAGATCCATAACCGTATCCCCACCCCAACGCGTGGCCCATACGAGTTTTTCTACTTCTTCTTCGATTGAAGATGTCACCGACGAGTTGCCAATGTTCGCGTTCACTTTGACTAAGAAGTTACGCCCGATAATCATTGGTTCTGATTCTGAGTGGTTGATATTTGATGGAATGATGGCACGACCTTCTGCCACTTCTTTGCGGACAAACTCAGCAGTAATGTCTTTTGGTAGATTAGCTCCAAAGTTTTGGCCTGGGTGCTGCTGGTTTAGCACTTCATCACGATACTGGGCACGCCCCATATTCTCACGCAACGCAATGTATTCCATTTCAGGGGTAATAATTCCCTTTCGAGCATAGTGAAGCTGAGTAACGCATTTGCCCGCTTTGGCACGTCGAACTCGTGGCAAGTTGCCATAACGTAGATCGTCCAGAGTTTCGTCTTCTAAGCGCTCTTTCGCATAAACAGAGCTGACGTCATTGAGGATTTCTGTATCGTTACGCTCTTCAATCCACCCTTCTCTCAGCTTCGGTAAACCGTTGTAAAGGTCAATAGAGTGATTTGGGTCAGTGTATACACCAGAGGTGTCATAAACACGTACTGATTCGTTTGGCTCGAAAACAGGAGCCTCTTTGGTACCACCGATAAGGCTGTCAGCTAACGAGATCTCACGCATCGGGACGCGGATATCCGGACGTGAGCCTTCTACATACACTTTGGTTGAATTTGGGTACGGTTGTACCGACAGAGTATCAATGAACTGTTTTGCTTCCAGTCTCGCTTGTTTGCGATTCGACATAGCATTTTTCCTTGCTTGTTATTCTAGATAAAAAGTATTGGGATAAAAATGCTTGGCGGAAAGATGCGACAAGAGGGGTCGAATTTAGAACTGATAGAAGTCTAACGGTCTATAACAACATTCGACGGTTTGATAGGTTAACCAGATGAGATCTGGTGTAGATATCTTCTCCTGTTCCCTTCGCTGGTATTAACCAGATCAGGTTCAACGGATCCCGAATTAACGGTCTCAGCCTTATGGCACTCCGACAAGTGAATCGATTATAGAGAAAGGAAATTAGTTAACCAAGTATAAAAGTCGTGTTTTTAATCAATTTTATGTGTCTCAAGTAGCACAAAGTGACATTTGACTGGATTCAAATAACGACAGGTTTGAATTAACTGCAAGGAAGGAAAAGACCCAGAAGAGCAGAAACTCACCTGGGTTGATTTGAAAACTACTTAGGTATGATCAACCAGTGGTATGCAAACCATGCTGCAGAAATGCTTAACAGCACATTTAGTAACACGTTAAAACCCATCTTTATAAATGCACCTTGTTGCATCAGTAACACGTTATCCATGGAGAAAGTAGAAAACGTAGTTAATGCGCCAAGAAAACCTAACCCAATAATTTGGCGCCATGGGTATGGAGCTAACCACTCATTTTCAACAGCCGCGATAAGCAGACCCATAATAAATGAGCCAGCAATGTTAACGGTTAGCGTACCGTATGGAAAAGAACGACCAAAAAGTGTCACACAAAATTCAGATACTAGATAACGAGAACAAGCTCCTATCGCTCCACCGATTGCGATAAGTCCTAAAATTGCGAATTGTCCCATGGTCCCTCCAAATATAATTTCAACTATTGTACTTTTAAATTGGACACAATAGAGCCAAAACGAGTGAAAATAATGTTCTCATAATACGTATCTGAGGCTTCATAGTTTTGTATTTTTAAAAAGTTACAGGAGTCACTTTATGCAACTTCAATAAAACCCATCAATCCGGTTTTCATATGTTCTATCACATGACAGTGATACATCCACTGACCAGGGTTATCTGCGACAAAAGCAGCTTTTGCTGATCCATTTTTACCTAATAAAACCGTATCGGTATGAAATGGTTTTTCGACGGGCTTTCCATCAAGTTCCAATACTGTAAACGTATGACCGTGCAAGTGAATCGGATGATGGTACTGCGTGACATTACGTAAATTAAAAATGTAAGTTTTACCCAGCTCCAATTTTGCGAGCGGCTCTGGAATACTTTCAGCACTCATGCCCTCCCAAGCCCTTTTATTCGTTAACCAAAATTTAGGTACCGCTTGTCCTGAGCTATCTGCAGGTGTGACTGCACCTTCCCACTCAAATACAAAGTCAATCAATTCCGCATTATCTAAATCAACAGCGGGTACAGGATTTAATGGCAAAGCGGGAATACTTTGGTTTTCAGCCAAGCTAGATTCCTGGCATTTAAAATCACATAGTGGGAATGGAAACTTTCCTTTCATCTGACGAACACTTACAAGGTTACCCGCAGGAGGAGCAATGAAAGCGACATCAAGTCGCATACCCGGACCAATCTTATGCTGAGTTAGCTTATAAGGCGTTTTAATCGGATTTCCGTCAATAGCAATGACCCAGGCATCAACCCCTTCGACAGCGATCGGATAAGTAATGGTGTTATCTACATTAGCGATGCGCAACCGTACTGTTGCGTTTTCCTTAAGGCTGTAGGTTGGATTATGTTGACCATTCACTGTCCCCCACTCACCTGGAGTACCCATACGAGCACTATAGCGAGGGATCATCAAATCTTTCCACTGACCCGTTTTATTCAGGTGCCAGTGTTTAAGTGCCAGCTCGTGCTCTTCATCAAACTCAACGGGTTGCGCTTCTTCCACCACAATCAGGCCAACAAGCCCCATTCCTAACTGCTTTACGCTATTCATATGTGGGTGATACCAAAACGTACCAGCATCGGGCGGAGTAAATTCATAGACGAAGGTTTCACCGGGCATGATTGGTTTCTGACTTAGAAAAGGGACGCCATCCATACCTATTGGGATACGTAGCCCGTGCCAATGAATCGTAGTTGGCTCATCAAGCTTGTTGGTAAAACGGATAGTCACCTTCTCGCCTTGGCGACAACGTATTGTTGGAGCAGGGATAGAGCCATTAAAACCGAGTACTGGTGTCTGATGTCCGGGAACCAATTCAGCATTTGCTGGTTCAGCAGTAAGCTCATAAGCATAACCTTGGCTGCTGACCGACTTCTTAAGAGAGCATGCAGGCAAAAGAGCTGACATACCCAAAATAGAGCTCATTGAAAGAAAGCGACGGCGAGTTAGTTCCATTTCTACTCCAACTAAAACAGTATAGTGAAGGGGTAATAAAACGTATTCTCACCATAATGTAAATATAAGAGGTCAGATAAAAGCAACGTTAAAGCGTTTTATCGTTAATTTACTTTATAACAGTACTATTTCTGCCATTGCGCTTTGCTATATACAAAGCAGAACCATACCAGCCATAAGTATTGAATTATACTTGCGGGTTAAAATCGCCAAGTACAAACGCAAAAAAGCCTCAGTCTTTCGACTGAGGCTTTAAATATGGCAGGGGTGGAGAGATTCGAACTCCCAACACGCGGATTTGGAATCCGCTGCTCTGCCAATTGGAGCTACACCCC
>NZ_JBSUGF010000022.1:0-48452 GCF_054064025.1 Vibrio limimangrovi | reverse complement strand
GCAAGAGTAGTACAGATAGCTGCAGTTAGAGTTGTTTTACCGTGGTCAACGTGGCCGATAGTACCAACGTTTACGTGTGGTTTTACACGTTCAAATTTTGCTTTAGACACAATCGTGTTCCTTCCTAGTTATGATTCGCCGTGATCATTATTGATCGACGACGCGCCAGAAATTGTTATTTTATGCTCCAACGTCCGTTAGCGCAATATTTGGACGGCTTGATCCGGCAAAAAGTCATAAACTTTTTGCCGTTTAACCGTCAATTAGTAACCACGCTCTGCAATGATTGCTTCTGCAAAGGTTTTAGGCACTTCAGCATACTCGTGGAATTCCATTGAGTAAGACGCACGGCCTTGAGTTGCAGAACGTAGGTCAGTTGCGTAACCAAACATCTCAGATAGTGGAACTTGAGCACGGATGATCTTAAGACCAGCCACACCTTCGTCCATACCTTCGATCATACCGCGACGACGGTTTAGGTCACCAACAACGTCACCCATCCAATCTTCCGGAGTAGTTACTTCGACATTCATCATTGGTTCTAGAATCACAGGTTGCGCTTCTAGAGCACCTTTCTTGAATGCCATTGAGCCAGCGATCTTAAACGCCATCTCACTTGAGTCTACATCGTGGTAAGAACCATCAAATAGTGTAGCTTTAATATCTAGTACAGGGTAACCCGCTAGAACACCACTATTCATTTGCTCTTCGATACCTTTCGCTACCGAGTTGATGTATTCCTTAGGAACTGCACCACCCACGATTTCGTCTACGAACACGAAACCTGCACCAGGTTCTGAAGGCTCAAGTTTGATCCACACATGACCGTATTGACCACGACCACCTGACTGGCGAACAAACTTACCTTCCACTTCCGCTTTACCACGAATGGTTTCACGATAAGCAACCTGAGGTTTACCAACGTTACAGTCAACGCTGAATTCACGCTTCATACGATCGACGATGATATCCAGGTGAAGTTCACCCATACCCGAGATCAGAGTCTGACCTGTTTCGTCGTCCGTTTCCACGCGGAATGATGGATCTTCCGCAGCCAGTTTACCTAGCGCGATACCCATTTTCTCTTGGTCTGCTTTAGAACGAGGTTCTACAGCAATCTGAATAACTGGCTCAGGGAATTCCATGCGCTCCAGAATCACCTTGTGGTTCTGATCACACAGAGTGTCACCTGTCGTTACGTCTTTCAGACCGATAGCAGCAGCGATATCACCAGCGCGAATTTCTTTGATCTCTTCACGCTTGTTTGCATGCATCTGAACGATACGACCAAAACGCTCTTTCTTCTCTTTTACCGAGTTGTAAACGCCATCACCTGAGTTTACAACACCTGAGTAAACACGCATGAAAGTAAGCGTACCCACAAATGGGTCGGTCGCGATCTTAAACGCTAGCGCAGAAAATGGTTCGCTGTCATCTGCATGACGTTCAACTTCATTTTCGTTTTCATCGACACCTTTAATTGAAGGCACGTCGGCTGGCGATGGTAAGAAGTCGATCACTGCATCTAGTACCGCTTGAACACCTTTGTTCTTAAACGCACTACCACAAGTGGCCAGTACGATTTCGTTATTTATTGTACGGGTACGTAGCGCTTGCTTGATCTCAGCTTCAGTAAGCTCACCTTCTTCAAGGTACTTATCCATCAGCTCTTCGCTAGCTTCAGCAGCAGATTCAACCATATGGCTGCGCCACTCTTCAGCAAGTTCGATCATGTCTGCTGGAATGTCTTCGTATGTGAACGACATGCCTTGGTCGGCTTCATTCCAGTTGATCATTTTCATCTTGATAAGGTCGATAACACCTTTGAAGTTCTCTTCTGCACCAACGTTTAGTTGGATAGGAACAGGATTCGCACCAAGACGATTCTTAATTTGGTCCACAACGCGTAGGAAGTCTGCGCCTGCACGGTCCATCTTGTTCACAAATACCATACGAGGAACGTGGTACTTGTTTGCTTGACGCCAAACCGTTTCAGACTGAGGCTCAACACCAGATGAACCACAGAACACAACCACTGCACCATCAAGTACGCGAAGAGAACGCTCTACTTCGATGGTAAAGTCAACGTGTCCAGGGGTATCAATGATGTTTACGCGATGCTCTGGGAATTGTGCTTCCATACCACGCCAGAAAGTAGTAGTCGCCGCAGAAGTGATAGTGATACCACGTTCCTGCTCCTGCTCCATCCAGTCCATGGTTGCTGCACCATCGTGAACTTCACCGATTTTATGAGACAGACCAGTGTAGAACAGAATACGTTCAGTAGTCGTTGTTTTACCTGCATCTACGTGAGCACAGATACCGATGTTACGGTAGCGCTCAATAGGAGTTTTGCGAGCCACGATTGAATCCTCTTATTAGAGATAGGGACTATTGCTATAGCTAAAAAACTGTCAGCTAAACAAACTATCTTCGAGAAAAACTGTCTTCGAAAAAAGCTGTCCTCTAGATATAGCAATAGTTCCTAGCATAGGCATAGGAACTAAAGAAGTGCTGCAAGGAACCTTGCAGCACTGAAAAGGTATTACCAACGGTAATGTGCAAACGCTTTGTTCGCTTCTGCCATACGGTGAACGTCTTCACGTTTCTTAACAGCAGTACCTTTGTTCTCAGACGCGTCTAGCATTTCAGCAGCTAGGCGTTGAGCCATAGATTTTTCACCACGCTTGCGCGCAGCTTCAACCAACCAACGCATAGCAAGTGCGTTACGGCGAACCGGACGTACTTCTACAGGTACTTGGTAAGTTGAACCACCAACACGGCGAGATTTAACCTCTACCGCAGGGCGTACGTTTTCAAGAGCTTCTTCAAAAATAGCTAAGTGGTCTTTACCAGACTTTTCAGCCATAGCATCTAGTGCAGTGTAAACAATTTTTTCTGCAGTAGATTTTTTACCGTCAACCATTAGGATGTTAACGAATTTTGCCAGCAATTCAGATTTGAATTTAGGATCTGGAAGGATCTTACGCTGACCAATGACGCGACGACGTGGCATGGAATATTCTCCGTTGTCTTCTTCAGGTTTTATCCAAAACTTTTCAGTTTTATCAAAAAATACAATTAATTTAGTGTTTGGCCTTACTTAACGCTTTCTTTACAGAGAAATATTAAGACTTAGGACGCTTCACACCGTACTTAGAACGACCTTGTTTACGGTCATTTACGCCAGCACAGTCAAGTGCGCCGCGAACAGTGTGGTAACGCACACCTGGAAGGTCTTTTACACGACCGCCACGGATTAGAACAACTGAGTGCTCTTGAAGGTTGTGACCTTCACCGCCGATGTACGAAGTAACTTCGAAACCGTTTGTCAGACGTACACGACAAACTTTACGAAGTGCTGAGTTAGGTTTTTTAGGTGTAGTAGTGTAAACACGAGTACATACACCACGTTTTTGTGGGCACGCTTCTAGTGCAGGCACGTTGCTTTTAACAACTTGCTTTGCACGAGGTTTACGTACCAACTGGTTAATAGTTGCCATTAACTAGCTCCTGATTTACTTGAAAGTAAGCTTTGTGAAAAATCTATCCCAAACCACCGTTGGTAGTTAGGGACGCAAAATTCTATGCAGCAGTGAGAGGTGTGTCAAGAATTAAACGGATCTTTTTTGTTCAATTAGAGCAATTCGTCCGTAAAGCGTTATCGACAGGAAATAACCATTAATCCCAAGTCAGGGATTTCTCTTGTTTTACCGTGAGTTTAACAAAGCCTGAGTCGTTCACTACCGTTACCGACGGGCTGATTCGATTCGCTATCCCACGCGCCTGAATATCGCTCTCTAGCGCAAACACTGAGATATTTTTGACATAGCGGAAAGCTTGATGCTGTGGGTTAGCCGCATACACCGCATCTTCGATGAGCAAAATGTCGTCTTGCTCACTGTACACGACCACTGCCTCTTCTAAGGCAGAGACGGTTTTGATGATATGTAACATGACTTCCTCAGAATGACAGCAGTTTACCTGCTTGTTGCAGTTTCTCTTTTACTTGCTCAACGCATAGTGCCTTCGCATCGATGACCAGGTCGGCTTGAGCTAACCCTCGCTGAGCCAGTGATTCTGAGCACACAAACACTTGTTCGATATCATACAGATCGAACAACTTAAGCATTGGTGCGTAATCTTTGCTTAAAATCGCACTCGGGTCCTGACCCAGTAAAAGCTGGTAAACGCCATCTCCGATGAAAATCACACTGATATCTTCGCAGTAAGCCGAAGCGGCAAGCAGGGCATCAACCCCTTCTCTGCCAGAAGAGCGACCATGCGGCGCACTGCGAAATAGATAAGTTAACTGACTCAAAACTGCACCACTCTGTCTTGGGTTAACATCGCCTCGGCTAAGCTGCCTAAACCGGCCTGAACAAAACCTTCAGCCAGATTATTTTGCACTAAACCGTGCAAGTTGGCCTCTTCCTCACTAATGACACCGCGTCGCAAAGCCGCTGCCACGCAGGTTTCCAGCCGCACATCATGCTCTTGGGCTAAGGTTTGCCATGCTTTACCCAGATCAAATTCATCATTCGCAGGTACGCTAAGTGAGCTGCCGTTTGTCACGCCGTCTTGGTAGAAAAACACACTCACCAGCGTATGACCTTGCTCAATCAGGGCCTTAGCAAATTGATAGGCGCTGCGAGCAGATTGGCTACCGTAAACCGGGCCATTCACAACTAACGTGTAAGTTAATCCACTCACGCTTATTCATCCTCAGTTTTACGCTGACGGATGTACAAATAAACGGTGTGTTTGGAGATATTCAGACGATCAGCCACTCGATTGATGGCGTCTTTAATATCAAAAATACCTTTGTCGTACAGCTCCATGACGATCTGACGGTTCTTGGTATTGTTCGATACTGATTTATCCGCATTAATCTCCTCAATCGTACGCTCAACCGTCTGATCCACTAGCTCTTCAACATCGCTTGCGAAGTTCACCGATGAAGCGGCTTCTTTTGCCTCTTGTGTTGGCATGAATGATTGCAGGACTTGTGAGAATGGCGCATCGAGGTTGACGTTAATACATAGCAGACCGATAACACGGTTCTCGCCGTTGCGAATCGCCACCGTAATCGACTTCATTAATACGCCGCCTTTCGCGCGTGTGAAGTAGGAACGGGAAAAGTTACGCTCAGAACCTTCGATGTCCTTGAGCATTCTGAGTGCTAAGTCAGTAATAGGCGAACCAACCTGACGGCCAGTATTCTCACCATTGGCAATTTTAATCGCAGAGGTATTTAGATCTTCCAAAGAGTGAAGAACGATCTCACAGAACGGGCCAATCAGGCTGGCAATACCATCAACGACCGCTTCGTATGATCTCAAGATGATTTTATCGTGCTCGGTGAATGGCATCACGTGAACGGATTCCATTTCGAGCAGCATCTCCGCATTTATTGTATCTGTAGTTGTCATAAGCCTTCGAGCGAAAAATCAACAAATTGGTGTAAGTTTATCAGAAAATTTGAAAGGCAACCTAGCAAACTCTCCAACTAGTGACCTAGAACAAAAAAGGCCCGTTAAACGGGCCTTTTTCAACAACTTAGCGTAAGTTTTTCAGATTACTCAGCTTTGTCATTCTCAACTTTTAGTAGCTCAACTTCGAATACTAGCGTTGAGTTAGCTGGAATACTTGGCGTGTCCTGGTCACCGTAAGCTAGCTCTGGCGGGATAACGAACTTGAATTTAGAACCCACAGGCATTAGCTGTACGCCTTCCGTCCAACCTGGGATTACACGGTTTAGAGGGAATGTTGCTGGCTCGCCACGATCGTATGAGCTGTCGAACTGAGTACCATCAGTCAGTGTACCTTTGTAGTGCACCTGTACTGTGTCAGTATCTTTCGGCTTCTCGCCTTCAGCTGGAGTAATCACTTGGTAAAGAAGACCAGATTCCGTTTTCACTACGCCTTCTTGCTTCTCAAACTCAGCACGGAAATCATCGCCAGCTTTCTTCGCTGCCGCCGCTTTCTCAGCTGCTTGTACCTGCATCTTATCTGCAACGCGCTTATCCAGAGATTCCAGCGCGGCACGTGTTTCTTCTTCGTTTAGCTCTGCGCCACCTTTAAATACATCTTCGATGCCTTTAAGAACAAGATCTTTGTTTAGATCGATACCGATTTCGCTTGGTTTCTCAATGCTAGCGCTTAGGTAGTTAGCAAATGAAACACCGATTGCGTATGCCGCTTTATCATCGTCGGTTTTAAAGTGAACTGCTTTGCCGGTTTCTGCTTGCACTTGCTCAGCTTGAGGTGCTGATTCTGCTTTTGTTTCTTCTTCTTTCTGACAACCTACCGCTAGCATTACTGTTGCTGCAAGTAGCGACACTTTTAAAACTGATTTCATTAAATTCTCCCAATAATGGCTTCGCCATTGGTTGTTGTGCACAAATCTTCCATGAGACTAGTGAAGACAATCGTTATACCAATATACTAGCTATATGTCTCAAGACACAAACCGGATTATTAGATGTGATGCAAAGAATTTCTCATTTATTCCTATATTTAATTGTCATCACCACGTTAAATGGTTGCTTTTTTACCGAGCAGAATGTGCAACGCTGGCCCCTGGAACCACAAGGCTCGACCAGCTTTGCTCTTAGCCGGGATGGACGGTTCGCCCTGGTTTATTCTCAGCAGAACCACTTGATGCTGTGGGATCTTGAGAAAAATGTGCAATTAGCCCAGCTTGGCGAACTGGATGCCGACGCCAATGTGGTATCCCATATTCGCATCTCAGACAACGGCCGTTATGCGGTGACCGCAGGTCAGATGAACTTTGCTGTATGGGATCTCGGCTGGACGCAAGCCAAAGGCCTGTGGTCGGTTTCAGACGCTTTGATTCGCGCCGTTGATATCACAAGCAACGGCGAACAGGTGCTACTTGGACTCTCAAACGGTAAAGCAATTTACGTCAACTTAGTCACCGGGCGACGTCTTGAGTTCCTTGCTCATCAGGAAAAAGTCAATTCCGTCGCGATATCGCCCAATGGCCGATTCGCACTGACAGGTGGCAATGACTACAAAGCCTACCTCTGGGATACCGAATCCGGCCAGATACTGCGTTCTTTTGAACATGAACAAAGAGTGGTTCGTGTTGCTTTGCAGCGTGACGGGAAACTGGCCATGAGCTCCGATGGCGGTGAGCAGGCGGTAATCTGGGATCTAGAGACTGGAAAAGAAGTGTCGAATCTGAGTAGCTGGTCTCGTCAGCTTATTTTCTCCAGCGCACGATTCTCTGATGATGGCTCGCAACTGGTCACCGGAAGCCCTTCTGGACAGGTTTCCATCTGGGATACTCAAACTGGCAAGCGAATTGATGGATTTGAAGTTGAGCCGAAAAAAGATACTCGCCCTCCTCGCGCGGTCGTGTATGATGCAGCCTTTGATTCCAAACAACGTGTAATTACTGCCACTTCAGCAGGTATAGCTCAAGCCTGGCAGCTAGAGAACGGATCATGACAGAAAAACTTATTCAGCAACTCGAAGCACGGATTAATGACCTTGAGTGTCAGGCTGCGTTCCAAGAACAGACGATTGACGATCTGAACCAAGCTTTATCTCAGCAACAATTGCTGATTACCAAAATGCAGGATCAGATGAAATACGTGGTGGGCAAAGTAAAAAATATGGATTCATCCAATATGGAAGATCCGGCAAATGAGCCACCACCGCCACATTACTGATATTCAGTATTAAACAAAGCCCAGCTCTCGCTGGGCTTTGTTCTTTATAGCCTTTAAATACCTAATCATCGACGTAGATTTTGACACTCAATTCGCCTTGAGTGTTGATGCCAGCCCTGTACATGCCGGAACTGTTCATCGCAAAATGCAGTTCTCCCTCGGCATCAATAGCAATCAAACCACCTTCACCGCCCATGGTTTTGAGATCCCCCTGAATCACCGCTTCACAAGCCGTATGTATGTCTTCTTTGAGGTAACGAATTCTCGCTGCGACATCTTCCGCAACACGCTTACGAATGAAGAACTCACCCACACCTGTCGTTGAAACTGCCACCACGCCATTTTCGGCCACCGTGCCACAGCCAATCAGTGCCGAATCACCGACCCTACCGTATTTTTTATTGGTTACACCGCCAGTGCTGGTTGCCGCAGCCAGGTTCCCATGCTGATCCAGTGCCACCGCACCGACTGTTCCGTGTTTACGATCATCTGGATAGCGGGATTCAGAAAGCGCAAACTCGCCCTTTTCACGCATCGACAAAAGCTGCTCATAACGGCGATCGGTAAAGAAGTAATCTTGTTCGGTATATTGGTGTCCATTTTCAAAGGCGAATGTTTCGGCCCCGTCGCCAACCAACAGGACATGATTGCTCTTTTGCATCACATCACGCGCCAGCTCAATTGGGTTTTTGATATGTCGAATGCCAGCCACCGCACCTGCTGCCAGAGTTTTACCATCCATAACAGAGGCATCCATCTCAACCATTTCATTATGCGTTAACACTGACCCTTTACCGGCATTGAAGTGGGGTGAATCTTCCAGCACTTTGACCGCAGCAACGACAGCATCGAGAGCTTCTCCGCCGTTCGATAATATTTGATAACCAGCTTTTACTGCAGATTCCAAATCCGCCAAAATCGCTTGTTGCAATGTATCGCTCATTTGTTCACGCAGGATGGTGCCCGCACCACCATGAATGGCGATAGAAAATGGTTTGTTCATAACGTTACCAACAACTTAATTAACTATTCAGCACTAAACATCAGATAAACAAAAAGCGCAAGTTGGTCATCAACTTGCGCTTTTATAATTCAGAACCTAGATAGTGTTATCTAGTTTTGGGGCTGCGAATTAGTGAGAACCGCAGCTACCACCGCCACAACAGCCGCCTTCATGATCGTGATCGTGACCATGGTCGTGATCATGACCACCACAGCAGCCACCACCTTGGTGGATGTGACCGTGTTCGATCTCTTCAGCCGTAGCTTCGCGAGTTGCTACTACTTCCACTTCAAACGTTAGTGTTTGACCAGCTAGCATGTGGTTACCATCAACCACTACTTCGTCACCATCTACTTCAGTTACTTCTACAGGGATTGGACCTTGATCAGTGTCTGCCAGGAAACGCATACCAACTTCGATTTGGTCAACACCCTGGAATACTTCTGCAGGAACGCGCTGTACTAGAGCGTCGTTGTGCTCACCGTAAGCATCTTCAGGAGCTACAGTTGCAGAGAACTTGTCGCCAGCCACTTTACCTTCAAGTTCTTTTTCAAGACCAGAGATTAGGTTGTCGTGACCGTGGATGTAATCTAGCGGCGCTTCAGCTGTTGACTGATCAACCACTACACCGTCTTCCAACATGACTTTGTATGCAATGCTTGCAACAACGTTCTTTTCAATTTTCATACTAACTCCAGAGAGATTAACTGACTTAACCAAAATGGGGTTAAGTACCAAGATGGTAGTATTATGGGGATCTATTATCGAAGTTCAATTATTCCGGCTTAAAAATACCGATCATTTCCTGTTCTGAGTGTTTATTTTTCTCTACAGATTGCGGTTTACGCTGCTCAGTGTAATCACACTCAACGCACTCAACCAATTCTATGTTGTTCTCGATCCACCAGCGTAGGGTATCTTGCTGGCTGCACTGTGGACAACTTGCACCAGCAATAAAACGTTTCTTAACTTTCACGCTATTTCCTTATCTTGAGCCTGAGCTCAAGTACTACTTCCAATGATTGGGCGACTGATGATCGCTTTCCATTTCACGACCAAAAATTTCTTCCAGCTCTTTACGAGCTTCTTTCGCTCTTTGAGCGAGTTTCTTATCTTCACTGTGCTGAGGCAGCAAGTCTTTAAGCATAGCATTATCCAGCCTGCGAAAATGTGCTTCTGCCCGCTTTGCTTGATATGGATGCATGCCGAGTTCAACGAGCGTCTGGCGTCCAAGATCAAGGGCACCTAAGAAGGTTTCACGTGAATAGTTCTGCACGCCATGGCTCATTAGCTGATAAGCTTCTACCCGGCTTCGGGCACGGGCGAGTAATTTGAGCTTAGGGAAATGCGCACGGCAGATATCAACGATAGCCATCACCTCATCCGGAGAGTCGGTACAAATCACCAACGCTTCCGCTTTATCAGCACCAGCGGCACGTAACAGGTCAATCTGTGTTGCGTCACCATAAAACACCTTGTAGCCATACTTCCTCAACAAGTGTATCTGGCTGGCATCACTCTCTAAAACGGTGACTTTAATTTTATTGGCATACATCAATCGACCGACAATTTGCCCGAAACGGCCAAAACCAGCAATGATGACCCGAGGGCGGCGATCGACCACATGACTGGTGACGCTTTCTTCCTCTTGATTCAACGTATGCGCAAACCACTTCTTTTGCCCCATCAGTAAAAGGGGTGTGGTGACCATCGACAAACTCACTACGACCAACAGGAACGCCACTTGTTCTTTGGTTAAGATCCCTTCCTGACTGGCTGCAGTAAAAATAACGAAGGCAAATTCACCGCCCTGGCTCAAAATGGCAGCCATGCGGCTACGCGCTTTAGGTCGAACGCGGGCGCAGCGAGCCAAGGCATACAACACCAGCCCTTTAACTATGACCAATGCCAAAACAGCGGCGAGAATTTCTAAAGGTTGTAACGCCAGTAAACCAAGGTTCACAGCCATACCAACAGCGATGAAAAACAGTCCCAGCAGTAGTCCTTTAAAAGGTTCGATGGCGATTTCCAACTCATGTCGGTATTCACTTTCTGCCAACAGCACGCCCGCTAAGAAAGTTCCCAAGGCCATCGACAACCCAAGCTTTTGCATCACTACCGCGATTCCGAGAACTACCAACAAAGCAGCGACCGTGAAAAGTTCGCGTACCCCACTCATCACGACAAAACGAAACAGTGGTCGCAACAAGAAATGGCCGCCAATCAGCAACGCGATCACACTGCCTAATACAGTCAGCGCGTCGAACCAGCTGCCGACATTTTGTTCTCCAGCCAATAAGGGCAATGCCGCTAGCATTGGAATCACGGCTATATCCTGAAACAGCAGAACAGCAAATCCGGATTGGCCGGTTTCAGTACCGTTCAACCCTTGTTCTTCGATCACTCTTAAAGCGATCGCAGTCGAGGACAACGCTAACCCCATGCCGATAACCAAGCTTACTTGCATACTAAAACCAAACAAGCTGATAATGCTACCAATCACCGCAGTGGTCACGACAACCTGAGCGCCACCGAGCCCCAAAATCGGCCCGCGCATCTGCCATAGCTTCTTAGGATTCAGTTCTAAACCGATCAAGAATAGCAGCAGTACAACCCCGAGCTCGGCAAAGTGTAAAATCGCATCGACATCGCTTATCAATCCCAGTCCCCATGGACCAATCAAAACCCCGGCCAATAGGTAGCCCAGCACTGATCCCAACCCAAACCTCTGGGCAAGTGGCACCGCAACAACCGCAGCGGAAAGAAAAACCACACTGCTTTGGAGAAACTCACTGGTGACTGCCATGCTGAACTCCCTGTTCGTTTGACGCGTTCCAATCTTTTAGCGGATCGCCTAGCCATCGACGATACTGCTCCGCGTGCTCATAACGCTCAATATCAGAGACATTCCGCGACCAATAAAGCACCAACGGTTCTAACCAGTGCATTTGACACAGAGCCGCCGTCAATTCAAACGGCTGCAAAATCTGCTCTAGAGGATACTTGTTGTAACCTTTGATGCTGAACGCTTCCTCTTTGCCTCCAGTGGTGATCACACTGCGCCAATATTTGCCTTTCAATGCGCAGCCTTCACCGAAAGCAAAGCCCTTACCCAGCACCCGATCCAACCACTCTTTTAACAGAGCCGGGCAGGAATACATGTAGAGAGGATGATGAAACACGATCACATCATGCTTCATGAGGAGTTCATGCTCGTGGTTTATATCAATAAAAAAGTCCGGATAGGCACCGTAAAGATCGTGCACAGTCACGTGCTCAAGCGGTTCGATTCTTTTGATCATCACTTGATTAGCTATCGAGTTGTGTGGCTCTGGATGAGCGTATATGACCAGAACTCTTGGGAGAATTGACGATGCGACAGTCAAATGGTCGTCCTTGTGGTAAATATTATCCGTTATCAAATTGTTATACTTTTTTGTACAGCATAATGCAATTCACGGTCAGAGATCGACTTTTAACGCCAATACCCCTACTATTCACCGCTAGATATATACCCAAGTGGCTTCAAAAAATAGGTTGAGGTCACTTCGCTATGTGACCAAGCAACGCGCACTGCGCAAAGTGAATGACAACTTTATGATTACCTTCTCTGATATTCAGTTACTGCGTGGCGGTAAACCTCTTTTAGAACAAGCTTCTGCAACTATCCACCCGGGTGACAAAGTAGGCTTAGTCGGCAAAAATGGCTGTGGTAAATCTACCCTGTTTGCCTTGATGAAAGATGAACTGTCCATTGATGCTGGCTCATTTAGCCAACCACAACACTGGGAACTGGCGTGGGTGGCACAGGAAACACCTGCTCTGGAACGCAGCGCATTAGAATATGTCATTGATGGCGATCGTGAATTTCGTGATCTTGAAAAACAGCTCGCAGTAGCCGAAGAAAAAGACAACGGCACACTGGTTGCTGAAATCCACGGTAAGATTGAAACCATTGGTGGTTACAGTATCCGTGCTCGCGCTGCTGAGCTACTTGATGGCTTAGGGTTCAGTCAGGATCAGATGAGCTGGAGTCTGACTCAGTTTTCTGGTGGCTGGCGTATGCGCCTCAATCTGGCTCAAGCGCTGCTTTGTCGCTCTGATTTACTATTGCTCGATGAACCGACCAACCACCTGGATTTAGATGCGGTCATGTGGTTAGAACGCTGGTTACAGAACTACCCAGGCACGCTTGTCCTGATCTCGCACGACCGTGATTTCCTCGACCCAATCGTTGGACGCATCATTCACATCGAGAACCAGCAATTAAACGAATACACAGGTAACTATTCATCGTTCGAGAACCAGCGTGCGCAGAAAATGATTCTGCAACAAGCGATGTACCAAAAGCAGCAGAAACAGATGTCGCATATGCAAAGCTACATCGACCGCTTCCGCTATAAAGCTTCCAAAGCTCGTCAGGCACAAAGCCGAATTAAAGCACTGGAACGAATGGAGAAAGTGTTACCTGCACAGTTTGATAACCCATTCAGTTTTGAGTTCCGTCAACCAGCAGCACTGCCAAACCCAATCATGATGATGGATGACGTCTCTGCGGGTTACGGCGACAATTTAATTCTGGAAAAAATTCGCCTTAACCTCGTTCCGGGTAGCCGAATTGGTCTTCTGGGCCGCAACGGCGCGGGTAAATCAACCCTAATCAAATTGCTTTCCGGAGAACTGAAAGCGCAAGGTGGCGATCTGACCTACTCACAAGGGGTGAAGATTGGTTACTTTGCTCAGCATCAACTAGAAACTCTGCATCCTGAAGAAACTCCACTGCAGCACATGATGCAAATCGCCCCAGATCAAACCGAACAACAACTGCGTGACTACTTAGGTAGCTTCGGTTTCCAAGGCGATAAAGCACTAGAAAAAGTGGCCCCGTTCTCAGGCGGCGAAAAAGCACGTTTGGTCTTGGCATTAATTGTTTGGCAAAAACCAAACCTATTGCTACTCGATGAGCCTACCAACCATCTTGACTTGGATATGCGTCAAGCGCTGACCATGGCACTGCAGACTTTCGAAGGCGCGATGGTGATTGTCTCGCACGACCGCTACCTGCTGCGTGCCACAACCGATGACTTGTACCTTGTCCATGATCGCCAAGTTGCTCCATTCGATGGTGACTTAGTTGATTACTACAAATGGCTTACTGAGCAGCAAAAAGCAGAGCGTAAAGAAGCGCAAGCGGCACAACCTGCCAAAGATTCAGCCAACAGCGCTGCTGCAAAAAAAGAGCAGAAACGTCGCGAAGCAGAATTCCGTAAGCAAACCGCACCAATTCGCAAAACGCTGACACAATTAGAAAATAAAATGGATAAGTTAGGCGTAGCACTAGCAAAAGCTGAAGAACAATTGGCGGATAACTCACTTTATGAAGCCGAAAATAAAGCTAAACTAAATGAAGTGTTGGCACTTCAGGCATCGAGCAAGTCGGAGCTTGAAGAGGTAGAAATGGAATGGATGTCTGCTCAAGAAGAACTGGAGCAGATGGAGCTCGAGTTTAACCAATGACAGATAAACACGCGGAATACACTCTAACCTTAGAACACCTGTGGCAATTCAGTCTGCAGTTTTATGGCGTGCGAGAAGTAAAAGAAGCGTGTTTATCATTGCAAAACAATTATCACGGCAACGTGAATCTGCTACTGCTGCTCCGTTGGCTTGACGAGCAGCAGCTCATTTTCCAAGAAAAAGACTGGCATCTGGTACAGAGCTGTATTGGCCGCAGTGAAACGTTACTGCACTCTTTTCGCGAACTGCGACGTCACCTCAAGTCACAGGTAAACGATGCTTTATATCGAGAAACTTTGCAGTTTGAACTGCAACTTGAGAAGCAACAGCAATCCGATCTGGTGGACTGTATTAACTCCCTCTCCCTGATAGCCAATGAAGGCGATCCACTCACGCTCAGATATTGTCGCCAGCTTGGTGGTGAGCACTTGCAACACGCTTTTGCCATCCCGGTACCAAACATTCATCCGCCAAAACATCCATAAATCTGTAAAATACCTATACTACTTGTAAAGGATTATATTAATAAGTTCTCCAAAAGATGATGGGGAACGTGCAAGAGCAGTAAGGTATGACACAATTTTTTGCAGCCGCAGGGATGAAAAACCCGCATATTCAGACCCTTCTCCCACGCTTTATTCGTAAAAAAGCGCTGTTTACTCCTGTCTGGCAGACACTGGATACTGAGGATGGTGACTTTCTCGATCTCGCCTGGAGTGAAGACCCAAACAAAGAACCCGCTCAACGCAAACCAATTTTCATCCTGTTTCACGGCTTAGAAGGCTGCTTCTACAGTCCTTATGCCAATGGGTTAATGAATGCCTTTGCGCATTCAGGCTGGCTCTCTGTGATGATGCACTTTCGAGGCTGTAGTGGTAAGCCAAACAAAAAGGCCCGAGCATATCATTCCGGAGAAGTCACGGATGCGCGTTATTTCCTGGAGCATCTTGAGCAACGTTTTCCACATAACCCCAAAATCGCGGTTGGTATTTCCCTTGGCGGCAATATGCTGGCGAATTATCTGGCGCAATACCGCGAAGATCCTATATTGAAAGCGGCAACCATAGTGTCCGCACCACTCGATCTAGCCGCCTGTGCTAACCGGATTGAACAAGGTTTTTCCAAGGTATATCGACGTTATTTACTTTCTTCACTCAAACGCAACGCCTTACAAAAGCACAAACTTCTGCATGGCGAACTGGCGCTCTCTTACAACTCGATCAAACGCGTGACGCGCTTGCAAGAGTTTGACGATTTGATCACTGCGCCGCTGCACGGATTTAAAGATGCTCACGACTACTACACCCAATGCTCTGGCTTGAGCAAATTGCAGCAGATCAAACTGCCGACCCTGATTATTCATGCCAAGGACGATCCCTTTATGACCGACGAGGTCATTCCAAAATTCGTCCTGCCAGACAACATCGACTATCGCTTGTACGAACATGGCGGTCATGTTGGTTTTATCTCTGGCTCAGCATTAAAGCCAAAGTTCTGGCTGGAAGAAGCACTACCTTCCTACTACCAGTGCATCGCTGCCGGCCACCTTTCTGCTGTTTCAAAACGTAAGACACAGTAAACTGCAACCCCATCATAAAATTTCGAGGTATTTATGATCATTCCCTGGAAAGACATTCCGCCGGATACGCTGGAAAATCTGATTCGTGAATTCGTTCTTCGTGAAGGAACGGATTACGGCACGGTAGAAGTATCCCTGCAAGATAAGATCGATCAGGTAAAGTCACAATTAGAAAAAGGTGAAGCTGTCATTGTGTATTCTGAACTGCATGAAACTGTAGATATTCAAAGAAAAGCAAAGTATTAATACCTTTTCCTAACGCCCTCACATTTTACCGTACCCCAGTCGATGACAAGCAGTTGTTACGTGCTATAGTGGGTTATCAATTGTGCAGTAGGCACCTGCTGCACCTTAAAGGAACAACTTTCGACAAGGTTTGTCATGTCAGCTAAACACCCAATTATTGCGGTTACCGGCTCATCTGGTGCCGGTACAACTACTACATCTGAAGCCTTCCGCAAGATGTTCAATATGATGAACGTCAAACCGGCATGGGTTGAAGGTGACAGCTTCCATCGCTTTACTCGCCCGGAAATGGATATCGAAATTCGCAAAGCGCGTGAGCAAGGCAGACACATCAGTTACTTTGGTCCACAAGCCAATGACTTTCCCGGCCTGGAAAAGTTTTTCCAGCAGTATGGCGAAAACGGAACGGGTAGCATACGTCGCTACCTGCACACATTTGATGAAGCGGTCCCATACAATCAAATGCCAGGGACTTTCACTCCTTGGCAGGATTTGCCAGAGAACAGTGATGTACTTTTCTATGAAGGCTTACATGGTGGCGTTGTCGATGGCAACGTGAATGTGTCGCAGCACGTCGATTTTCTGATTGGCATGGTACCGATCGTAAACCTTGAGTGGATCCAAAAGTTCGTGCGCGATACGCGTGACCGTGGCCACTCACGCGAGGCCGTCATGGACTCCATTGTTCGCTCAATGGATGACTACCTGAACTTCATCACTCCACAATTTTCACGTACTCATATTAACTTTCAGCGTGTACCAACAGTGGACACCTCAAACCCGCTCAACGCGAAAGGCATTCCAAGTTTGGATGAGAGCTTTGTGGTGATCCGACTTCGTGGTATCAAGAATGTCGATTTCCCATATCTTCTGGCCCTGATTGATGGTTCGTTTATGTCGCGCCACAATACAATCGTTGTACCTGGCGGAAAGATGAGCTTTGCGATGGAGCTGATCGTTAGGCCTATCCTACAACAACTGATAGAAACAGGAAAAATTGGCTAAAAATCTCGCTTTCGTAGTGTTTACTTTTCATACCGTGATCATGTGCACAGTTTTGCGTACAAAATAGCAACCATGGCACGATTAAAATCAAGAAATCATCCTAGAAAAAGGATACTATTTCTTACCGAAACACAAGATAGCTTGCAGCATATAAAAAGTGCTCTTATTCTAGTAAACCTGATTCAGGCTTAGCTAAAATATGGATAGCGCAAGCGTACCCTGCAGAGGAAGTGAGATATTATGGTTCTAGGTAAACCTCAAACCGACCCAACATTAGAGTGGTTTCTTTCACACTGTCATATTCATAAGTACCCATCAAAGAGCACGCTAATTCACGCGGGCGAAAAAGCGGAAACTTTGTACTACATCGTTAAAGGTTCTGTTGCGGTTCTTATCAAAGACGAAGAAGGTAAGGAAATGATCCTTTCTTACCTAAACCAAGGTGACTTTATTGGTGAACTTGGTCTATTCGAGGAAGACCAAGAGCGTACAGCTTGGGTTCGAGCTAAATCTCCTTGCGAAGTGGCTGAGATTTCTTTCAAGAAATTCCGTCAGCTTATCCAAGTAAACCCGGACATCCTAATGCGTCTTTCTGCGCAGATGGCTCGTCGCCTTCAAGTAACTAGCCAAAAAGTGGGTGACCTAGCGTTCCTAGACGTAACTGGTCGTATCGCTCAGACGCTTCTGAACCTTGCAAAACAACCAGACGCGATGACTCACCCAGATGGCATGCAAATCAAGATCACTCGTCAAGAAATCGGTCAAATCGTTGGCTGTTCTCGTGAGACTGTAGGTCGTATCTTGAAGATGCTAGAAGAGCAGAACCTAATCTCTGCGCACGGTAAAACTATCGTCGTTTACGGTACTCGTTAATCTCTGATAAGAGTAACGTAAATCAAGAAATGAAAGCCACCAATGACAACATTGGTGGCTTTTTCTTTAGGTATGGAAAAACATGTTGTTAGCCGAAATGCTAACTGTTGGTGCTCTCAAAGATTTTATCTGCAGAAGCTGCAACGAATCCCGGATAAAGTTCACCATTAGCCATTGGGTAACGTTTAGCAAACTCGTAGAAGCCACCAGGAATAATCTCTGAGCCCTCGGTAAAGTTAACCGGCACTTTATCCGCCATGGTGGAAGACTGCTCAAGCAAAACCTCTGGCGAGCCCTTAACTTCTCCACCTGATTCGTTAATCACAAATCCAGCCTGGCGTAGGTGATCATTCACTTCTTTGACTTCATCGTGCTGGTTTAACTGATTCACACTGACCGTAAAGTGGTTGGCGCCGTAACCATGAGCCGCTAGCCAGGACGCGTATTCACTCTCTTTCGCCAGAGCCTGATAATCAGCAAAACTTAGATCCCACAAGCGACCGCCATGCAAAAATGCACTATCTGCTAGTTTATCTGCATCGACTTGTGCCACCAGCTTCGCAACAATCGCTTGAAGCTCCGGTGAACACTCTTCAACTTTGAGCTCACTGATAAAGACTTTTGGCTGTTTTGGATCTGGGTGCTCGTAGTGCTTAGCAACGAGTTTCTTGCTTTCAAACACATAATCACCACACGCCTTGTAGCCGATCGCTAAGAACGGCTTAGCCAGCGTCTCGATGCCAAGAGGCTCAACATTGAATGTACGCAGAGCAATATGATCGTTGATTAACAGCTCATCTTCCTGAAGAAGCTGATGAACTTTAGCAGCAGAAGGACATAGACGTTGAATGTAGTCTTGCCATAGTGATTCAAATAACACATCAGGGGTCATAACGGCTCCTTGTTACGAGAGGTAGGGTAAGAGTGTTGGCGGCTCCTTCACGGCCTTAACGGCAGAACGAGCAGCCTAACCAGTGATGGAATGTCAGTCAGTCGCACACTCTTTATCATTTTTCGCCTGCTAACCCCATTAAGACTCCATACTTTAATGATGCGTCAGCAGGCCTGGCCACAGTTCATCGCCGTGGCCCTATTATTGAAACTTAAAGCGTGACACCAGGGCTCAATGTCGCTGGTAGTTCAGTCGCGCTACCTTCCATTGATGCCATTGGGTAAGCACAGTAATCCGCGGCGTAAAATGCGCTTGGGCGAAGGTTGCCTGATGCACCAGGACCACCAAATGGCGCGTCACCACTTGCACCTGTCAATTGACGATTGCGGTTTACAATGCCAGCTCGAATGTGGTCAACGAAGTATTCCCATTCTTGGTCATCGGTTGAAACCAAACCAGCTGATAGACCAAAGCGAGTGTCATTAGCCAGTTCTACTGCCTTTTCCAAGCCTTCGTAACGCACTACCTGCAGTAGCGGACCGAAGTACTCTTCATCAGGTAGCTCAGCAATATTGGTGACATCGATAATGCCCGGAGAAACAAATGCCGCTTCACCTGCTTTGGCTAAAACCAGACTCTCTCCACCTAATGACTGTAGGTTTGCTTGAGCATCAAGGATGAACTTCGCCGCTGCCACAGAAATTTGCGGCCCCATAAACGGCGCTGGTTCAGCGAACGGCTGATCAACGCGGATATTATTGGTCGCTTCAACCAATCTAGTAATTAGCGCATCGCCTTTCTCACCAAATGGCACGTACAGGCGACGAGCACAAGTACAACGCTGGCCTGCACTGATGAATGCTGATTGAATGATGGTGTAGACCGTTGCATCTAAATCGCCGTAGTCCTCAGAGATAACCATTGGGTTGTTGCCACCCATTTCCAGCGCCAGCATCTTGCCAGGTTGACCCGCGAATTGGCGATGTAGAATATGACCAGTGTTTGCACTACCAGTGAACAGTACGCCATCGATACCTTTCGCATCAGCCAGAGCAATGCCTGTCTCTTTGGCACCTTGAACCAGGTTAATCACGCCTTTAGGCAAACCAGCTTCTTCCCACAGCTTCATCGCCACCTCACCCGTCCATGGTGTTTGTTCTGATGGCTTAAATACCACGGTGTTACCCGCCAAAATTGCAGGAACGATGTGACCATTTGGAAGGTGACCCGGGAAGTTATAAGGGCCGAATACTGCCATTACACCAAGTGGACGATGGCGCAGGACTATCTGGTTACCTGCTGCTTCACGAGTCGCTTCACCCGTGCGTTCATGGTAAGCACGAATCGAAATGGCAATTTTACCCGCCATTGCAGCCGCTTCAGTGCGAGTTTCCCAAATAGGCTTACCCGTTTCTTTAGCGATCACTTCAGCAATCTTTTCGCTGTTTTCTTTTACTTTTTCTGCAAAAGCAAGCACGATCGCTTCACGTTCTGCGAATGGACGATTTTTCCACTCTACAAAAGCAGCTCGAGCCGCGGCTACCGCTTGGTTAACCTGTTCAGCAGTCGCACCCTTACCTCGCCAAATCACTTCTTGGTTGTACGGAGACAGAGAGGTGAACTCTTCACCCTGACCTTGTACCCACTCACCTGCAATCCAATGTGTCATTGTTACTATCCTTAAAGTCTGTCTTCTATTACTGCGGTAGAAGGCGAACGAAGTCCCCTTCCTCAACCAATAGTGCATCCGCGAGTTCTGGCGCAAGTACGACACTCTTGCTCTCTGCGTCATACGCCGCTTTTGCCGCTGCGGCACGGAAGTTTTCGAACGATGAGTTACACATCAAGAAATCTTGTGTGCTGTTGTGAGATGCGATTTTTACGCGAGCGCGGAATGAATGACGCACCGATTCGATATTACGTATGTCACACTCAACCGTTGGACCTGCATCAAAAATGTCTACGTAACCACGGTTGGTAAAGCCTTCCCGCTCTAGTAACTTCAATGCTGGACGAGTTTTGTCATGAACCTGGCCGATGACAGCCTGTGCTTCTGGGCTAAGTAAGTTGATGTAGATTGGCAGCTTCGGCATTAAGTCAGCGATGAAGCCTTTCTTGCCAATACCAGTCAGATAATCCGCCAGAGTGAAATCAATCGAGAAGAAGTGCTCTTGCAGCCATTGCCAGAATGGAGAATTACCGTTGGCATCAGAAACACCACGCATCTCGGCAAAAATGGTCTGAGAGAAGCGCTCGGGATGTTCTGCCATCATTAAGAAACGACATTTTGACATCAGACGACCATTCAGGCCGTGGCGAAACTTCTCACGCAAGAAAAGAGTACAGATTTCACTGTTACCCGTGTAGTTGTTACCAAAGGTCAGCAGCTTAACAACATTGTTTACGCCTAATTTTGGCGATGAATGCACAACTTTGCTGATGTGGTAAGAATAGAAAGGCACATCCCAACCGATAGATGCTTCGATCCCGGTGGTGCCTGCTACTTCATCCGTTTCAGAGTCAAAACCCACCATCAGGTAACCTTCGTCACCAGGTGCAGTTACGTCATGCTTACCAAAGCTGTACTCTGAGTGTTTGATTCGATTGGTTAACAGTTCTTCGTTAACCGGTAGAGATGTAAATCCGTGACCAGACTCAACCGCACAAGTGTGCAGAGCGTCATAATCTGACATCGCGATAGGGCGAACTACTAGCATCAATACTCCCTCCAGATGCAAGAAAATCCTAACTATATTGATTATATTTTAGGAAAATTCCCCCCGTCAGAGATCCTTGACGGGGGTTAATACGTTGGCGTTTTATTTGTTGTACCGCTTACACTAAAGTCGCGATAGCTTTATCCAGTTTCGCCAAACCTTCTTCAATTTCTTCTTTTGTAATAACCAGTGATGGTGTGAAACGGACTACGTTAGCACCAGCAATCAGTACTAGAAGACCTTCTTTACCAGCAGCGACGAGTACATCACGTGCGCGACCTTGCCATGCTTCGTTTAGCGCAGCACCTAGCAGTAGGCCTTTACCACGAACTTCTGAGAAGATGTTGTATTTCGCGTTAATCTTTTCCAGACCTTCACGGAACATCGCTTCACGCTCTAAAACACCCGCCAGAACTTCAGGTTTAGTGACTTCGTTGACTACTGCTTCTGCGACCGCACAAGCCAGTGGGTTGCCGCCGTAAGTAGAACCGTGTGTACCCACTTTAAAGTGTTCAGCCAGTTTCGCTGTCGTTAGCATTGCGCCGATAGGGAAACCACCACCAAGTGATTTAGCCGTGCTTAGAATATCTGGAGTAATACCAAGACCTTGGTATGCGTAGAAGTGACCTGTACGACCGTTACCCGTTTGTACTTCATCAAAAATCAACAGTGCATTGTGCTTGTCACAAAGCTCACGAACGGCCTGAGCAAATTCTGGAGTTGGAGGCACGATACCGCCTTCACCTTGTAGTGGCTCCATCATCACTGCACATGTGCGGTCTGAAATGTGCGCCTGAAGTGCTTCAATGTCGTTGTATGGTAGGTGTGTTACATCACCTGGCTTAGGACCAAAACCATCAGAGTAAGCTTCCTGACCGCCAACGGTTACGGTAAAGAACGTACGACCGTGGAAACCCTGTTTAAATGCGATAATTTCTGATTTTTCTGGACCATGTACATCAGCAGCGTAGCGACGAGCCAGTTTTAGTGCCGCTTCGTTCGCTTCTGCGCCAGAGTTAGCGAAGAAAACGCGCTCAGCAAAGCTCAATTCTGTCAGCGTTTTAGCCAGACGAAGAGCAGGCTCGTTAGTCATTACGTTACTTAGGTGCCAAAGCTTGTTACCTTGCTCAGTTAACGCTTCTACCATCGCAGGGTGACAATGACCCAGACAGCTCACCGCAATACCACCAGCAAAGTCGATGTATTCATTACCTTCCTGATCCCAAATACGTGAACCTTTACCTTTCACAGGGATCATTTCCATCGGGTTATAACAAGGCACCATTACCTCATCGAATAAACCGCGCTCTACTTTAATTTCCGTTGTCATCGCACATTCCTTCCTAATACCGCATGCCTAGCAGATAAGCGAACTTAATCGGTTCTCTTTACCAGCAAATAAAGTTTTGCATTTAAGCTATTGCGGCATTGTATTTACATTCAATTAACCATTTCAATAGTGATTTATTCTTTTTACATTGACGTAAAACTACCAATAGTCACTACCTGTGATTATTTATGCACGAAGAAACAAGAATAGAGAAGGTTTTTTTTATCAAACCCTGCTAATACAAGGGACAAAAGAAAAAAACGGGCGTGAATAAACAGGATCAGAGTAGTGAAGCGCATAGTTTTGCAGTTCACTATCCCCGACGAAAAGATGAATTATTTGTTAAGAAAAGTGATCGCGATCAGATCATTTTACGCGCAAGAAAGTTTGCCAGCAGCTCATGACCCTGTTCTGTTTTGATAGATTCTGGATGAAACTGTACCGCGTCAATAGGCAGCGTTTTATGTTGATAGCCCATAATCTCATCCATGGTGCCATCCGGTAGCTCTGTCCAGGCGGTCAATTCAAACACATCTGGTAACGTGTCATTCTTGACTACAAGCGAGTGATAACGGGTTACAGTGAGGGGATTATTGAGATTTTTAAACACACTGTGACCATTGTGGCGAATTGGCGATGTTTTACCGTGCATCACCTGTCGCGCGCGTACGACGGTTCCACCGAATGCCTGTGCGATGGCTTGATGACCCAAACAAACACCCAGGATTGGCAACTTACCGGCAAAATGTTGAATTGCCTGTAACGAGATGCCCGCTTCGTTTGGCGTACAAGGCCCGGGAGAAATCACTAAATGAGTTGGATTAAGCGCCTCAATACCTTGAATATCAATTTCATCATTGCGCACTACCTTTACTTCTGCGCCAAGCTCGCAAAAATACTGATAAAGGTTGTAAGTAAAAGAGTCGTAGTTATCAATGATCAACAACATAAGGTGTCGGTTGCTCCCAATCCGTTTGGCAATACTGTCTCAACCACACATTTGTGATAATTGAGGGCGGTATTTTGCAACACCAAGCAAGAAAGGCAAGCTTTTGCGCAATAAAAAAGGCCAGCATCGGCTGGCCTTTGGTCGACACAGCCACCAGAGTGGCTGAGTTGCGGGCAATAAAAGCGATTAATCTTGGTGACGTTGAGAGCCTAATCCAAGCATCGCAAACAGAGCTCCTAAGCCAGGCTAACCAGCATTGGCGATTTTTGAAGGTTTATTGCCAGATGATGGTTTAAGGCTGACTTGATGCTGTGAACTGAACTTCATCGTATTATCCGCAGCGTCAGTGATTTGCTCTTGCAACTGATACGTACCAGGCGCTGGTTTCTTATTAAACTCCAGCGTTACGCTGCGCGCATCAATGTCACCTTGAGTTAATGTTGCGCTCGCGCCGTAATTTCGCGCCTTCGGATTCGCGGCGGCTTTCTTTGCAGACGTAAAGCTAATCGTAGCAACATCTCCCGCTAGCGCATTTGGCGGCAAACGCATAGCTAGGGTTAATTTCCCGCCCGCTTTGGGTAATTTCAGATCGGAATCGGGATAGTCAATCGCAATGATGACTGGATCATGGTCGGACGCCGAGAACGCATCGTTGTACTTCGGCATATCGCCCGTGTACTGACTGCTGTATTCGAATAAGTTACTTTCCAGTGAGTTGATGTGCCAATCTTCAATCGCCACCACTTTTTGTGCCAGACTACTGCTCGCTAAAGCGTGGTCTAAGTTACCTAATTCACCAGAGTAAGTGTACGAGAAGGTATCGTTGCCATGCAGCAGTGTATTGAGGTTATGCAAACCATACCCTTGCTGAATTTGAGTCTTCTCAACCTGAAGATCGCCACCACCAATTGTCGTATACGCCGCAGTGTAGATATCGCGTCCATATTTCTCTTTTGAGTAATCTGTCAGAGTCAGAAGAGGATCTTCCTTGCCGTAGGCATTCAGGTCCCCAAGGACTAGGACATCACCATCAATGTCTTTCAGTGTCTCACCCACAACCTGTGCAGCAGAAACTCGGAAGTTATTACAGTTCCCTTGCAAGTCTTCCGGCTCCGAACCTTCCACTCCTGCTATCCATTCTTCAATACATTCCGAACCTTTCGACTTGAAGTGATTCACGACCACTGAAAGATCTTCGCCGGTTGCCTGAACCGTAAAGGTTTGCAGTAAGCTGTGACGTTGGTATTGGTCATACGCCGGGTTGCCTTCTGCTCCGTCATTGCGGGTGATGGAATTCTCGGCAACATGTTGCTCTGGCGTCATGATGACTTTCGCAGCTTCTTTTGGCGTAACGGATTTGGCACGGTATAAGAGCGCGACCATAATCGCATCGCTACCGAAGAATTCCTCTTGATATTTATCCTGATCAGCGATTTCCACGTAAGTGTAGTGATCGTCTGCATCCGCAATGTCGGCGTTCAGTGCGTCGACTAAGTTCTGTATCGCACTGCCCTCACCAAAACCGTTGTTCTCTATTTCCATCAGTCCAATGATATCGGCATCCATTGTGTTCATGGCTGCTACGATTTTGGCTTGCTGAATTAAGAACTCGTCGTAGTTTGTGGCTCCACGGTTTTGACCCGTTGGATTGTCATTGCCGCTATCTGCAGCCGAAGTGAAATAGTTCAGGACATTAAAACTTGCGACACGCAAATCAGAGTCGGCGATAGCAGGGGCTGCTTTACGTGTAACATCAAAGCCGTCACCAGAAGTGACAAAATTGTGGCTATCAACTTCGTTCGTCGCGATCAAGCGATACTCGTTGTAACTGTAGTTAACAACACCTTGCAGCCCTTCAATACGAGAACCCAAACGAATGTGCTGCTCGGATGAACCGTCCTGATCACTATCTTCACCAAAAGTCGGATAGTAAGGGATCTGACCGTCGGGCGCTTTGCTGTCTGATTCTAAGTACACACGATTGTTAGTATTGTCTTTTGCCAAAGCAACGGCTGCATCACTTTCTGCAGCATGAAGTTGAGTTGGCTTAAAGAGTGGCGCTTGGTAGGACAACATCATATTGTTGCGTCTGGCGTCATAGTCATAGGAGAAGTTGCGGGTAACGAAAAGTTCACTAGCAGATTGAAGCACCACTTGCATCCCTTCATGACGTTCAAGAGCATCGCGCAGCGTCTCCCCGTCTTTAATATTTAATACAGTAACAACAGGGATGTCTGATGTACCCGTTTTGACGTAACTCGCCGCATCGGAAGATAACTGGGTATTACTGTAGTACTCCTGAACTTTACCTTTAACACAAACAACATCACCAGGTTTCAGCTCACTATCCGCAGTGTCAGTATGAATAAACAGACCTTCTGAGGTGTTGTCATTACCATCATTCTCAAGCGCTTGCAGATAGAAACCTTTCGTCAAACCAGTGGTTACGGCACTGACGACACCGGTAACAAAATAATCTTCGGTAGTGATGTAAGGGTAGCCATTAATGAATGGAGAAGAGGCTCCTTCACCCTGGATCTCTTGGATAGATGTGAAAACAGGGGCATTTCCATCAACTTCACAAGCAAATGGTTCTGGAGGCTCAGCAGCATTTAACTCTCCCAGTCCTTCAATATTGTCTTTAGCCAGAACAGTCCACTGATCCGATTGAAAAGTCGCAGACGGCACTAGTGCGTCACTATTGCGTACGAGAGTCGTATCTTGGCCGAAAGACACATCGCCCATTACACCTACGATATCATGCACTTGACCATCTTTGAGTAGAGCTAACGGATCATCCCCATTAAAGTTGGCCACGTTTTTATCAGTAATATCAGCAACAGCTTGTATCGCTGCACTCGCGTCACCGTGAGCAAGCACATAAACTTGGTTTGCTTGTAACGTCACGCCACTTAGGTCAATTTTACTGCCCCAAGCGCCATCTCCATTCAACGATTTTGCCAGTTCAAAGCCAGTGAGTGTAACGGCAGTATCACCAGTATTCGCGATTTCTACCGCTTTATTATAAGAGCCGCCTTCGACGTACTGAGAAATGATAATTTCTGCGTTGGCATTGCCGCTAAGAGCACTGGCGATGGTCAATGCAAGGAGTGAGGGTTTGATTAACGTGTCCATTTTCGTTCCTGAAAGTTATTTGAATTCCAACTAAGCCCTAATTAGAGCCAACCTTTTGCGTTTAATATCAGGTTTATTTATGAAACAAATAAGAAAGGAAAATGAAAATAGAGAAATAAATCACATATGAAAACAGATAAATATGCCACAGCCGCGTATTAAAACAATTTTCGTAATCAATACATAGCATTAAGAAACTTTACAGCAAAAGTCAGATTCATTACTCAGTTTGAAATTTAAATACATGTTAGCGAGCCATCCAATATGGCATACCAAATAGAAATTTTGATATCTTTGAAATAAAAAAAGCTCCATCGGTATGGAGCTTTTTAAAAACCTTAGTGTTTATTGCGATTAATAAGGTCGGGTAACAAAACCGACGACTTCGTAAGCTTTCTTCAGCGTTTCTGCTGCGCGAGCCGACGCTTTTTCTGCGCCTTGCTTCATCACTTCGTTCATGTAAGTACGGTCCGCACGGATACGGTGATACTCTTCTTGAATTGGCTCTAGCATAGCAACAACCGCTTCACCGACATCTTTCTTAAATGGGCCGTACATTTCTACGCCTTTGTACTTCGCTTCAATTTCTTCAAAGCTCATGCCTGTTGCTGCCGAGTAAAGGCCCATTAGGTTCGCGATGCCCGCTTTGTTATCAAAATCATAACGGATACTCGGCGGCGTTTCCGTATCCGTTTGCGCCTTGTTGATTTTCTTAATGATCGATTTAGGATCTTCAAGCAGCGTGATCACGTTCTTACGGTTATCATCAGACTTCGACATCTTCTTAGTCGCATCCTGAAGGCTCATTACGCGCGCGTTAACCGTTGGGATGTATGGCTCAGGAACCGTGAAGATTGGACTCTCTGGCGAGTAGATGTTGTTGAATCGCGTAGCGATATCACGAGCCAGCTCAAGGTGTTGCTTCTGGTCGCTACCTACAGGCACCTGATGTGCACCGTAAAGCAGGATATCGGCAGCCATCAGCACTGGGTAATCAAACAGACCAACGTTTACGTCGTTCGCGTAGCGTGCTGATTTGTCTTTAAACTGAGTCATACGGCTCAGTTCACCCATTTGGGTGTAACAGTTAAGAAGCCAACCAAGCTGAGCATGCTCTGGGACGTGTGACTGAACAAATAGCGTGCTCTTCTTCGGGTCAACACCCACTGCCAGACAAATCGCCAGTGCATCCAGAGTCGCTTCATGCAGCGCTTTTGGATCCTGACGAACCGTAATCGCATGAAGGTCTACCACACAGTATTGGCAATCATAATCGTCTTGCATCTGGTGCCATTGACGTAGAGCACCCAAGTAGTTACCGATACTTAGTTCACCTGACGGTTGAACACCACTCAATACAATGGGTTTGCTCATTAGAATGATTCCTTTGACTTCTTAATCTAATTAAATGAAAACCGTGCAGTTTTTGATGCACGGTTAGCTCAGTGTACTCATTAACAAGTATTTTGGAAGATTTTTTGTCACCCTTATGCAGAAACGGCGACAACTTCCAATAATTCCGACAATTTGTCAGCGACAAAGTCCGGATTTGATGCCGAAATAGGCTCGCCGTGGTTGTAACCATAAGTTAAACCAAATGATGTACAGCCAGCGTTCTTCGCCGCAAGGATATCGTTTTTCGAATCCCCGACCATAATCATTTCACCCGGTTGCACCTGATGTTTTTCCATTAACCAGTTAAGTGCTACTGGGTTTGGTTTTTTCTCTGGGAACGCATCGCCGCCCAATACATCCACAAAGTATTGTGCAATGCCGTGTTGTTCCAGGATATGCGGTACAAACTTAGACGGTTTGTTCGTAACAACAGCAAGGGTAAAGCCCGCTTGGTGTAACTCTGCCAGAGTCTCTTTTACGGTTGGATAAAGATGGCTCAGCTTATGACCACTTTGTTCGTAGAAATCATCAAACAGCTCTCGAGCCTCGGCACGCAGCTCGTCACTCAGCTCAGGATTGATGGTCAGACTTTGACTTAACGAGCGACCAATGAGCACATCTGCGCCATTTCCCACATAGTCACGGACTTGTTCTACTGAAACCGAAGGGTAACCTAATGCCTGAACGGCTTGGTCAGCAGCAATGGCCAAATCTGGTACGCTATCAAGCAATGTGCCGTCCAGATCAAAGGCGATGAATTTTATAGATTGTTGAGTCATAACTTCCCTACACATAAAAATAACAAAGGATGGTTGCCCATCCTGAGTGTCGGTCATTATTGCTGACCTTTTAATTAAGTAATTGGTTACAAGGCTATTATTTTGATGCCAATCGCTGACGAACCGCTTCAAATAAGCAGATGCCCGACGCTACCGATACATTCAGACTTGATACGCTACCTGCCATTGGGATTTTAATCAAGTCATCACACGTCTCTCGAGTTAAGCGACGCATCCCGTCACCTTCTGCACCCATGACGATAGCCAGTGGGCCAGTCAGTTTCGCCTGGTAAATATCGTGTGTCGCTTCTCCTGCGGTACCAACAAACCAGATGCCTTGCTCTTGCAACGAGCGCATGGTGCGCGCAAGGTTGGTCACACGAATTAATGGCACCACTTCGGCAGCACCACATGCGACCTTACTTACTGTTGCGTTCATGGCTGCTGAACGATCCTTTGGTACGATAATCGCGGCCACTCCTGCCGCATCCGCGTTACGCAGACAGGCACCAAGGTTATGGGGATCAGTTACGCCATCAAGCACTAATAACAGTGGGGATTCATGCTGCGCCAGAATCGCATCAATGTCATTTTCATTCAGCTGTTTTGCTGGTTTCACGCGGGCGATGATGCCCTGGTGATTTGCACCATGCGCTTTGTCATCCAGAGTTTTGCGTGTCATTTGCTGAATAGAGACGCCACATACTTGTAAGTCATTCAAGATTGGCATCAGGCGATCATCCTGGCGTCCTTTTAGTACGTACGCTTCGATAAAACGCTCTGGCTCACGTTCCAATACCGCTTTAACGGCATGGATACCGTAAATAAATTCGTTACTCATTATCTAACCTGTTGTTCTGGTTATACCAATCAAGAGAAACCTCATTGATTGGTATTGGTGCCTTCTCCAACCTGATTCCAACCAGATTGGCGCTTCAGCCTACTGCTCATCTCGTTTTGAGTGCTTCGTTTTCTTTGGCTTACTGTGAGGCTTTTTCTTGCTGGCTTTTCTCACTTTAGGCTTCTTTTTTCCTTCAGTGTCACCACGCTTAGATTCATGCTTAGCGCCGTTACGCTTGCTTCCCGCTTCACTTCTTTCCGGACGTTTAGTCGGTTCGATAGCAGGAATCGCACGCGTCGCACCGCTTTCTAGAGATGAAGAACGACTTGCTGTGCGTTTTTTCTCTTTGGCTTTACGTTGGGCTTCCGCTGCTCGTTTCTTAGCAGTCTTACCTTCGCCGCGTAGCTTACGACTTGTTTCGACCAATTCAAAGTCAATTTGCTTATCATCCAGGTTAACGGCCAGTACTTTGACTTTCACCGCATCGCCTAGTCGATAAATTAAGCCAAAGCTTTCACCGATAAGTCTTTGACCAATAGGATCATACTGGTAGTAGTCGTTCGCTAAATTCGAAATGTGTACCAAACCATCGATATGTAAATCGGTTAAGCGAACAAAGAAGCCGAAGCTGGTAACATTGGCAATGACGCCTTCTAACTCGTCACCAACGTGATCTTGCATGTACTCACATTTCAACCAGTCGGACACATCACGGGTCGCATCGTCCGCCCGGCGTTCTGTCATGGAGCATTGCTCACCATAGAAGTCCATGTCATCGAAAGAGTAGTGATAACCACCGGTTGGTGTCCAGCGATCCTGATTTCGACCTTCATGTTTCGCAATCAGATATTTGATTGCACGGTGCAACAATAAGTCAGGATAACGACGAATTGGTGAAGTGAAGTGAGCGTAACGCTGCAACGCCAGACCAAAGTGCCCTGCATTATCGGCGTTGTATACAGCCTGTTTCATCGAGCGCAGCAACATGGTCTGAATTAGCTCCTGATCCGGACGATCACCCACCTGACTCATCAGATGCGCATAGTCTGTTGGTGACGGCTCAAGACCACCACCCAGTTCCAGTCCCAGTTCAGCCAGAAACTCGCGGAAGCCCATCAGACGTTCTTCACCTGGAGTTTCATGGATACGGTATAGCGCTGGTTCTTTGGCTTTTTCTACCAGAGAAGCCGACGCAATGTTCGCCATGATCATACATTCTTCGATCAGTTTGTGTGCATCGTTACGCTCTAGCGGTTCAATGCTCTCAATCTTACGCTCAGCATTGAAAATAAACTTGGTTTCAACGGTTTCGAACTCAATCGCACCACGCTGCTCACGAGCACTTTTGAGCACTTTATACATGCGGTGCAACTCTTCCAGATGTGGAACCAGCTCTTTGTAACGTTCACGCAGTTCTTCGTCACCTTCCAAAATGTTGTGCACTTTGGTGTAAGTCAAACGAGCATGCGAGTTCATCACCGCTTCGTAATGCTTGTAACCAGACAACTTACCGGTATCCGAGATAGTCATCTCACAAACCATACACAAGCGATCCACTTGTGGGTTCAAGGAGCAAAGACCATTAGAAAGCACCTCTGGCAGCATCGGAACTACCTGAGACGGGAAGTACACTGAGTTACCGCGGATAATCGCTTCTTTATCCAGTGCAGAGTCAGGGCGTACGTAGTAACTTACGTCGGCAATGGCAACCCAGAGACGCCAGCCACCACTTTTCTTCTTCTCACAGAACACGGCATCATCAAAATCACGTGCATCTTCACCATCAATCGTCACCAATGGCAGGTCACGCAGGTCAACACGCCCGACTTTGGCTTCTTCCGGAACTTCTTCCGCTAAGTTGGCAATCTGCTGATCAACCTCTACAGGCCATACATGTGGAATTTGATGAGTGCGGATCGCAATTTGTGTTTCCATGCCCGGAGCCATGTTTTCGCCGAGTACTTCAACCACTTGCCCCATCATACCGCGCGAGCGTGAACCGCGATCGGTAATTTCGATCACGACAACATTACCCATGCGTGCGCCCGCTTTGAGTTCATTCGGGATCAGAATATCGTGGCTGATGCGCGAATCATCTGGCACGACATACGAGTAACCGTATTCGAGGAAGAAACGCCCGACAATTTGATCATTGCGCTCTTCCAGAACGCGCACCAAGCGACCTTCGCGGCGACCACGCTTGCTGTTGTCGGTCGGTTGAACCAGTACGAAATCACCATGAATGATGTTCTTCATCTGATGGTGAGGCAGTAAAATGTCATTATCCTTGCCGACGCTGCCTTCTGGACGCACCCAACCGTGACCATCTTTGTGGCCAATTACGTAACCTTTCACCATTTCAAGTTTTTCAGGCAGTGCGTAGCACTGACGGCGGGTAAACACCAACTGACCATCTCGTTCCATGGCACGTAAACGACGACGCAACCCTTCGTATTGCTCTTCGCCATCAAGCTGTAGTGCTTCGAACAAGTCATTGCGGTTCATTGGAACGCCCGCTTGTTCAAGGAACTCGATGATAAACTCTCGGCTTGGGATTGGATTTTCGTAATTCTGAGATTCACGATCTGCGAAAGGATCGTTTGGAATATTGTCTGACATAGGCACGCCTATCTAGCAAGGAAGGTATAGAGCTAGTATATCCGAGTCTCACGATAACCTACAGAATTGCTTTGAAAAAAGAATGACCGGGATCGACTCTCAGCGGCAAGTTGCTTTATGGTCGCTCTAGTAAGATCAAAAGCTCAGAGTTGTCACGGAGTAATTCGTCGATCGTGCAGTAATCCAGTTCAGCCAGGAAAGCGCTTTTGGCTTTCGCTAACTTATCTTTGAGCCGACATGCCGGCGTGATGTGGCAAAAATCTGCACTGCAGTTCACCAAGTCTAACGGTTCGAGATCGCGCACCACACCGCCAACGGTAATCTCCCTGGCAGGTTTCATTAAACGAATACCGCCATTTTTGCCACGTACAGTCTGCACATAGCCCAACTGTCCTAACCGGTTGATTACTTTAACCATATGATTGCGTGACACACCAAATAAATCAGTCACTTCAGTGATATTTGTCAACTCATCTTTTGGCAATGAAGCCAGATAGATCAAGGTTCTCAGCGCGTAATCTGTGAAGCTGGTTAACTGCATATTGCTATCCTCTCTAATAACAAAAGTGTAAATCTATTCTTGATTGAAAGATAGATTTGAGATACAACTTTAAACATGCATTATAAATACAACTTAAATTAGGAAGCCAGTATGCTCAGCAATCAAACCATCGAAATCGTAAAAGCGACCGCACCACTGATCGCCCAAACCGGGCCAAAGCTGACTGCGCATTTTTATGATCGTATGTTTAACCACAACCCTGAACTGAAAGACATTTTCAATATGAGCAATCAGCGTAACGGCGATCAACGTGAAGCACTGTTCAACGCGATCTGCGCGTATGCTGCAAATATTGAAAATCTGCCAGCACTGCTTGGCGCGGTAGAAAAGATAGCTCATAAACATACCAGCTTTTTGATAACAAAAGATCAGTACCAGATCGTCGGCACACATCTGCTCGCGACCATTGACGAGTTGTTTAATCCAGGTCAGGAAGTATTAAACGCGTGGGCAGAAGCATACGGCGTACTGGCAAACGTATTTATCCAACGAGAAGAGCAAATCTATCAAGCGAATGAGGCCTTGGATGGTGGTTGGCGTGGTCTGCGCGAGTTCGAGTTAATCGCCAAACAACCAGAAAGTGAGCACATCTGCAGTTTTATGTTTAAACCGACAGATGGTGACAAAGTCGCACCATTTAAACCCGGGCAGTATTTAGGTATCTACATCAATAGCGATAAATTTGATAACCAGGAGATCCGCCAATACAGCCTTTCGTCAGCCGCACAGAAGAACACATACCGTATTTCGGTGAAACGCGAGCAAAACGGTAAAGTATCTAACTTCTTACATGATGAACTTAACGTCGGCGATAAAGTAAAACTGGTCGCCCCAGCGGGTGACTTTTTTATGGATGTTGAAACTGAGACGCCGGTGGTATTGATTTCTGCTGGAGTTGGCTTAACACCTACCCTCTCGATGCTAGAGAGCTTATCTGAACATCAAGCGCCGGTGACATGGGTGCATGCAACGGAAAATGGCCAGCAACACGCGTTCAAACAACATGTAAGTCAGCTTGTTGATTCGAAGGAAAACATGGATGCAGTTGTTTGGTATAACCAACCTACTGCAGAAGATAAGTATGGTGAGGACTACCACTTCACGGGATTTGTTAGTCTGAAGGAGATCGAAACGGCGCTGAAGCAAAGCAATGTACAAGTATACTTCTGTGGTCCGGTAGGTTTTATGCAGCATGTCGCCAAGCAATTGCAAGAAATTGGCGTTCCGCAAGATCAGTTTCACTACGAGTGTTTTGGCCCGCATAAAGTGATTTAAGGCTAGGCCTTATCCTGTAAAAGGAACCAAGCCCACTCGAAGTGGGCTTGGTTATATGAAATGACAGGCATTGATTTGGGATTTACCAGAACGTATCTCTTCGCTTAGCACGCGCGATGATGTTCTGTGGCATACGCTGTTCGAGGCCATCTCGCAGGATAGTGATACGCTTATGTTGCCTTTGATCTGCCGTTACTGAGTTATATAACCAGCGATAAGCATCTTCATAGTCTAGCGGGCTACCGTAATCACGCAGAAGCAACTCAGCAAGGTGAATACGCGCATTTAGATTTCCCATTGAGGCCGCTTCACGCAAATACGGAATTGCACGTTCTTTGTCTTGCTGAACCAAAGTACCAAGAGAATAGTAGCGTCCAATTTGCTCCAGCGCTGCTGGTAAACCTTGGTGTGCCGCGTTTTCCATGTAGTAAAGCCCGAGCTCCACGTCTTGCTCAACACAAACGCCCCACGCTAGCATATCACCATACAGGAACTCATACGCAGGCAGACTAATTCGAGTCGCACGGGCAACGATATCTTCAACCAGCTGGCAGTTATCAGCGCGCACACGCTGTAAGTGCTTATTCTGCTCGATAAGTTTTATCAGTTCTGCTTCGGTATAGATAGGAACTGGTGCTCCGACATCAGCGGCACTCGCCCCTGATGCTGTCGTAGTCAGCATCAGTAACAGTGAAGCAGCCACTGTTGGTAACTTCATATACGTACTCTCAAGGTGTCTGAAAACGAAGATCGCCGAAAGATCTCCTCTGCTTGATAAGCTTATCGGCAAAGAGCCGCTGAGCTTTAGACAAAAATTGCCTCTCTCCCAAACACTGCGGCAAGAGATTGCCACATTGAGATGTTTGTTCCACAACTTAAGAATTTTCATCAGACACAAAAAAGCCGACCTTTTGGTCGGCTTTTTCAATCTCTAACGAGTATCAATTAAGATTCAAATGGGTGAACCTTGATGATAGTTTCGTTACGGTCTGGACCAGTTGAGATGATGTCTACTGGTACGCCTGTTAGCTCTTCGATACGCTTGATGTAGTCTAGAGCCGCTTTTGGTAGCGCGTCTAGCGACTTAGCACCAAAGGTGTTTTCAGACCAGCCTGGCATTGTTTCGTAGATTGGCGTTGCTTTTTCGAATGCTTCAGCCGCCATCGGAGAAACTTCCATTACAGAGCCATCTTCCATCTTGTAACCTGTACAGATTTTTAGCTCTTCCAGACCATCTAGTACGTCTAGCTTAGTTAGACAGAAACCAGAAACTGAGTTGATCTGGATTGCGCGACGCATTGCAACAGCATCGAACCAACCAGTACGACGTAAACGACCAGTTGTTGCACCGAACTCATGACCAACAGTACCCAGGTGCTTACCAACTGGATCTTGCTTGTCTTTGCCATCGTATAGTTCAGTCGGGAATGGACCTGCACCTACACGAGTACAGTAAGCTTTCGCGATACCAAGGATGTAACCAATGTGACGAGGACCAAAACCAGAACCTGCAGCAACACCACCAGCAGTCGTGTTAGAAGAAGTTACGTATGGGTAAGTACCATGGTCGATATCTAGCAGTGTACCTTGAGCACCTTCGAACATGATCTTGTCGCCGCGCTTACGTGCTGCGTCTAGTTCGTCAGTTACGTCGATAACCATTGAAGTTAGTAGCTCAGCATAGCCTTTCGCTTCTTCAAGTACTGCTTCGTAGCTTACTGGCTCAACTTTGTAGAAGTTCACTAGCTGGAAGTTATGTAATTCCATTACTTCCTTTAGCTTTTCAGCGAACGTATCCATATCGAATAGATCGCCAACGCGTAGACCGCGACGAGCGACTTTATCTTCGTATGCTGGACCAATACCACGCCCTGTTGTACCGATAGCTTTTTTACCACGAGCGATTTCGCGAGCTTGGTCCATTGCAACGTGGTAAGGAAGAATTAGAGGACATGCTTCAGAAATGAAAAGACGATCGCGTACTGGAATACCGCGCTCTTCAAGAGGTTGCATTTCTTTAAGTAGAGCTTCAGGCGATAGTACTACACCGTTACCGATAACACATTTTACGTTATCGCGAAGGATACCTGATGGAATTAAGTGAAGAACGGTTTTTTCACCGTCAATTACGAGTGTGTGACCTGCATTGTGACCGCCTTGGTAGCGTACCACGTACTTTGCATCTTCAGTTAATAGGTCAACAATTTTACCTTTACCTTCGTCACCCCATTGGGTGCCTAGAACGACTACGTTATTTCCCATCTTTCCAAGTCTGATTGCTAGTTAAAAATGGATTCTAGCACCGAATCGGTATTCTTGCAGTCATTTTTTGTTCACAGACTCTGAGTCTTGTTTCATTCGCACATTTCGAAATCAGCATATCGCTGATAATATTTAGCTTTATGAATTTAAATGGGAAGCGTTATGTCTGAATCAATATGGGTAGCAATAGGGCTCGTTTTGATTGTTGAGGGTATCGGTCCACTTATCGCGCCAAATGGCTGGCGCAATATGGTTGCCCAATTGAGTGAACAACCCAACAACCAGCTACGCCGTATTGGTGGATGTCTGGTCGTGGCCGGAGCCGTGATCGCTATTATGATGAGTTAGCAAGATAGCTCCCGAACATACGGAAACAAAAAAGGCTCCTGACGGAGCCTTTTAAATTATTGGTGATCTACCTACTCAGCTTTTGCGCCTTTCGAGTTGTTCATGTACTGGAAGAAGTCACTCTTTGGATCCAGAACAAGGATGTCACTCTTAGAGTTAAACGATTTTTCGTATGCTCTCAGAGAACGTAGGAAGCTGAAGAATTCAGGATCCTTGTTGTAAGCATTAGCGTAAATCTTCGCTGCTTCTGCATCCGCGTCACCACGTGTTACACGAGCTGTTTTGTCTGCTTCCGCTAAGATAGTCGCCACTTCAAGCTCTGCTTGAGCGCGGATAACTTCTGCTTTTTCACGACCTTGAGAGCGGTGTTTACGAGCTACAGACTCACGCTCTGCACGCATACGACGGTAAATAGACTCACTGATTTCATCAGGTAAGTTGATTTTCTTGATACGGAAATCAACCACTTCAACACCCAAATCCTTCATTGCACTCTCACGTGTATCATCCTGTACGTTAGACATGATTTGATCACGTTGGCCATCAATTTCTAACGCTTGCTTCGCTGCTTCAGTCGTTACTACTGCCGCATCTGCGCTATCTGGTAGTACGTCTTTATTACGAGGACCAGAAACGATCTGCTTAATTTCACGAGAACCGATTTCAGAACGCAGCACGTCCGTAACTTTACGCTCTAGCAGTGCTTCTGCTGTCATCGCATTGCCACCGCCTGTCGCTAAGTAGTATTGACCGAAGTCTTTAATACGCCACTTAACATACGTATCGATGATGACGTCTTTTTTCTCAGAGGTTACGAAACGATCTGAACGACCATCCATTGTCTGGATACGTGCATCAAGAGTTTTTACACGATCAAACAGTGGCATTTTGAAATGCAGACCAGGCTCGTAAATTCGAGTTATGTCGTTATTGTCTTTAAGAACACGACCAAATCGAACCACGATACCGCGCTCACCTTCAGGAATCACAAACAGAGACATCAGCAATAATGCCAGTGCGATTACCAATACAGGGATCATTAACTTACGCATTCTTAGTATCTCCCTTGACGTGAACCTGTTGAACGAGACTGCGTGTTCGAGGTGTCTTCTTGCGAAATCTCAGACTCTAGCTGAATATGATCGTACGTTGCAGAAGATTGCGATTTACGCTTAGTGTCTGTTGGACCTTCTTGTCCAGCCAACTTATCAATTGGTAGGTAAAGCAGGTTACCACTTGATTCAGAGTCAATCAGCACTTTAGATGCACTCGAGTAAACCTCTTCCATTGTATCGATGTACAAACGGTCACGCGTTACACCTGGAGCCGCTTGGTATTCCGGTAGAAGTTTTTCAAACTGTGCTACCTGACCAAGAGCTTCGTTGGTTACACGCTCGTTGTAACCTTGTGCCTCTTTCTTCAGACGCTCTGCACGACCCGTTGCCTTAGGCAAGATTTCGTTTTTGTAAGCTTCTGCTTCACGAATGAAACGCTCTTCATCTTCTCGAGCCGCGATAGCGTCATCAAACGCATCTTTCACTTGCTCTGGTGGACGTGCCGATTGGAAGTTCACATCGACAAGTACCAGACCCATATCGTAGCTATCGATGATCTGATTCAGTGTTTCTTGCGTGCTTTGACGAATTTGCTGACGACCACTGGTTAAGATGCTATCCATCAGCGAGTCACCAATAACCGCACGTAGCGCAGAATCCGTCGCCTGACGTAAGCTGTCATCGGCACTGGTTACACGGTATAGGTATTTGTACGGGTCAGCCACACGGTACTGAACATCCATTGCAACCGTTACTACGTTTTCGTCTTTAGTCAGCATTAGACCAGAGGCACGAAGTGAACGAATCGCCTGTACGTTTACCGCTTCATATTCATCAATAAAACGAGGACGCCAGTTAAGGCCAGGATCTACGATACGATCGTATTTGCCTAAACGCAGCACAACACCACGCTCCGCTTCACCGATGGTGTAAAAGCCAGCGAAGAACCAAACCGCAATAGCAATAGCGGCAATGACACCAAAGCCAATTGCACTACCACCACCGCCGATAGAAGAACCACCGCCACCTTTTTTACCAAATTTGCCGCCCAGCTTTTGACTCAGTTTGTTGAACACTTCATCTAAATCTGGCGGACCTTGATCTCGGCCACCAGGACGCTGGCCACCGCGATTATTATTACCCCAAGGGTCGTTATCGCGGCCATTGTTGCCGTTGTTATTTCCAGGCTCATTCCACGCCATTAGAAAGCTCCATCATTTGATATGACGTTATACTGTAGCAGTCCTTTAAGTGACTATAAAGTCAGTCAAAACTGCCCCTTCTCTTTTTTCAAGTCTAGACCAATCTACTTGCTGCATTCGAATATTGATCAACAAGTTACCTTCCTGGTCATATTCTTCACGCTGAATACACTTCATTTGGAAGAATGTACTGCGGAATCGTCCTTGATACTGTGGAGGAATACACAGCTGAAGCTCAACCATTTGTGATGCCAGACGTTCGGTCAGCGCTTCAAACAGGAGATCAATGCCTATCCCTTCCATTGCAGACACCCAAACCGCTCGAGGTACGCCTTCCTCATCACGTTCTATTCGTGGTTGCTGCGAATCTAGATTGTCGATTTTGTTCATCACTAGCAGACTCGGCACTTCATGTGCATCGATCTCTTCTAGTACATCATGAACAGCTTGAATATTCTCACGAAAACGCTCATCACTGGCATCAACAACATGTAACAAAATGTCAGCTTCTTGCGTTTCTTGCAAGGTTGCTTTGAAAGCCGCGACTAAATCGTGAGGCAAATGTCGAATAAAACCAACGGTATCTGCAAGTATTGCAGGGCCAACATCCGCTAACTCAATCTTACGTAATGTAGGATCCAAAGTTGCAAACAACTGATCTGCCGCATACACACCCGCTTCGGTGATGCGGTTAAACAATGTAGACTTACCCGCGTTGGTATAGCCTACGAGAGAAACCGTTGGGATTTCTGCTCGACTTCGGGCGCGTCGCCCTTGTTCACGCTGCTTGGCCACTTTTTCTAAGCGACGAAGAATGGTTTTGATTCTTTCACGCAATAAACGACGGTCGGTTTCCAGCTGGGTTTCACCAGGACCACGTAAGCCGATACCACCTTTCTGCCTTTCAAGGTGCGTCCAACCACGAATCAAACGAGTAGAGATATGACGAAGTTGAGCCAGCTCTACCTGTAGCTTACCTTCATGTGTTCGAGCTCGTTGAGCAAAGATATCGAGAATAAGACCAGTGCGGTCGAGAACTCGACATTTGCACAGTGTTTCGAGGTTACGTTCTTGGGCAGGAGAGAGGGAGTGATTAAAAATCACAATTTCAGCACCATCTAATTGTACCGCAGTAGCAATTTCCTGTGCTTTACCCTCTCCGACATAGTATTTCGGGTGTGGGGATTGACGGCTACCAGTTATCACTTGTAGCGTCTCTACCCCAGCGGAAGAAGCCAGCATTTGGAACTCAGCCAGATCTTCCCATTCACCTTCTTGCGTGAAGTTGATATGAACAAGTACGGCTCGCTCACCGGATTCATAACGGTCAAACAAGCAATCAACTCCTTAGTTTAAAATACTCGATGAAGAATTAATCTTCTGATTTATCTTGTGGACGATCACCTTGTGGACGTTCACCGCTGTGGTGGCTCACTGGACGAGCCGGCACAACTGTTGAGATCGCGTGCTTGTACACCATTTGGTTAACAGTGTTTTTCAAAAGGATCACGAACTGATCGAATGATTCGATCTGACCTTGTAGTTTAATGCCGTTCACAAGGTAGATAGATACAGGGATACGCTCACGACGTAGCGCGTTCAGAAATGGGTCTTGTAGAGATTGCCCCTTAGCCATTTTTATTTTCCTTATTTAATTTGTAGTTGTAATTATTTAGCTAGTGGTGCACTGCAAAAAAAGTACTGCTTTTGCATCTGAGCTAAACGAATCAAAAATGCACTCAAAGTAATTAGCAGCATAGTATAAAACCGCCAATAACTGATCCTTAGAGAGTGCGTTCACGCAAAAACGATCACATTATACACAGCTATCTCAATCAGATGCTATTGCTTCCGAAATGGTTTCGAGAGACTGTTCAATGTTATCACTATCTAACCAAGTTAAGTCATCCCAGCTGCGTAACCAGGTGATTTGACGCTTGGCCAATTGACGAGTTGCACATATACCGCGAAAAATCGCTTCCTCGCGGGTGCAGTCCCCGTCTAAATACTCCCACATCTGCCTGTAACCTACGCATCGAATAGAGGGAAGATCCGGATGAAGATCTTGTCGCGTATACAACGCTCTCATTTCCTCTTCAAAGCCCGATTCCATCATTTTTTCAAAGCGCAGCTCAATGCGACGGTGAAGTTCTGCCCTATCCTTGGGAGCTATTGCAAACTGTTTGACCCGGTACGGCAGGCTTTCACCCTTCGTTTGAGTCAACTCAGTAAGAGTTTTACCTGAAATTCGGAAAACTTCCAATGCCCGAGATAAACGCTGCGGGTCATTCGGATGAATTCTCGCTGCAGATACAGGATCAACCTCTTTGAGTTCATCGTGCAACACCGACCAACCTTTAGTCAATGCTTCTTGTTCAATTTGCTGACGAATTTCAGGATTTGCAGCAGGAAGAGGTGATAAGCCTTCAAGTAATGCTTTGTAATACAACATAGTACCACCAACAAGCAACGGAATTTTCCCTTCAGCAACAATATCATCCATCGCCTGTAAGGCATCACGACGAAAGTCTGCCGCAGAGTAAGACTCACTCGGATCCAAGATATCAATTAATCGGTGAGGCGCTAAGCTTAGTTCGCGTTCGTCAGGCTTGGCGGTTCCAATGTCCATTCCTTTGTAGATCAATGCAGAGTCTACACTGATGATCTCAACCGGGAACTTTTGACGTAATCGAATCGCAAGCTCTGTCTTACCTGATGCAGTCGGCCCCATTAAAAAAAGAGCCAAAGGTAGTTTTTCTGTCATGGTGTTAATTTGGTTATCGTGGCAGAAAAATCAACAGCAGATACGAAAGTAGTATCTTCTAATGGCAACTGGCCATGTCTTAACTGTTCAAGTTCCGCAATAATTTGAATGGCTTCGGAGAGAGTATAGTGGCTCTTCACTTTAGTTACCTGTAAAGCGAGCCAATCGACCAGCGCTGAAAGTATCTGATTCGTAGCCATCTCCTCCTTTACCCACGTTTGCGCGTAAGATAACAGATCTGGCACCAAATTTTGTAAGTTTTGTTGGCGCAGTGGCGCAGGTACACCCATAACCATCAATGCCTTGTCATTTCTGGCTTTCAACTGAATACCGAGCTGGGCGAAATCTTGTTGATAATTCTGTACCCATTTGACCAGTTCGGTATCCAACTTTATCGATAGAGGTACGAGCAATGGTTGTGCTTTTAATGCGCCTTCACTTGGCGTTAACTGGCCTTTTATCCGGTAGAATTCCGCTCGTGGTAATGAAACTAATGCTACGCCACTGTCACTACTCATCAGGACAAACTGCTCATCCACCACAGCTAGTGCTTTACCTAATGCCGTCACTTGAGGCAAATGAGCTTGCTCACTCGATATCGCGACAACCGCATTTTCGATCGGCTTAGGCTCGATGTCTGGCGTTTTCAAAAGCTCATGATAAGCACGAACTTCTTGTTTACTCGGAGCGGGTTCCGCATGACGCTCTTTGCTCTGAGTCGGCTTTGGAGCGGGCTTAGATTCAATCCAATCTGCACGATGATAAGAATCTGACTGACGGGCCTCTCGCACAGACGACTCTAAAGAAGAACGCTCTCGTGGTTTTGCCTCATAGTCACTTCGTCCAGGGTAAGCCGGCGTTTTGTCTACCGCTTGATAAACTCGTTCGGGAACAGGAGAAGAGGCCTTGTCTTCTTTAATCGAGACTTCTGAAATCGAGGCTTCTGAGTCAACATCGCGTTCCTGAATCGGGTGAGACGGCTCGGCGTGATGAAAGGCAGATTCATTTACGTGTGGCTGTTCAATGACCGCACTTTGTACCAGTGCATCTGTTAATGCCTGATAGATAAAATCATGCACCAGTCGCGCCTGATGGAAACGAACTTCATGCTTTGCCGGGTGGACATTCACATCAACCTGGTGAGGATCGAGCTCAATAAACAGAACATACGCGGCAAACTGATCCGGTTTTAAGCTCATTTCATAGCTTTGACGGATAGCGTGATTAATCAACTTGTCACGCATCATGCGCCCATTCACATAGCAATATTGCAAATCACTTTGCTGACGAGCGCCTTCCGGAGTGGTGATCCAACCATGCAGTTTTAAGCCTTGATGCTCCAGCTCAATACGCAGCATGTGACGAACAAACGCATTGCCACAGACCGCAGCAATGCGCTTTTCGGTTTGAAGCGGATTTTTTGCCGCACGATACTGACGAACGATTTTTCCGTTATGGCGAACGTTAATCGACACATCAAAGCGGCTCAATGCAATGCGTTTAAGCAGCTCATCGATATGAGTGAATTCAGTTTTCTCAGTACGGAGAAATTTACGACGGGCTGGTGTATTGAAAAAGAGATCCAATACTTCAACTGTCGTCCCAATGGGATGAGCCGCAGGTTGCAGCTTAACCTGCATCTCACGACCTTCGGAATAGGCACTCCAGGCTTCCTCTTGCACCGCAGGACGCGAGGTCAGTGTAAGTCGAGAAACCGAACTGATACTCGCCAACGCCTCACCACGGAAACCTAAGCTCATGATCGCTTCTAAATCATCCAGGGTATGAATCTTGGACGTCGCATGACGACTCAATGCCAGCCCCAGCTCATCTTTCGCGATGCCTTTACCGTTATCACGAACACGAATCAGCTTAGAGCCCCCTTTTTCGATATCGATATCGATTCGAGTTGCACCTGAATCAAGGCTATTCTCAACCAGCTCTTTAATGACAGAGGCTGGCCTTTCGACCACTTCCCCTGCCGCAATTTGGTTGGCGAGCCTGGCTGGCAGAATTTTAATCGTCATAACGCGTTAAAGCTCACTTACTTATTTGGAATGATCAGAACTTGCCCGACTGCGAGCTCATCTGAACGTAAGCTGTTCGCCTGACGAATGCTCTCCACGCTCACACCGTACTGAGAAGCTATCTTACCAAGGTAATCACCTCGTGATACTTTGTGCTTACGGATCGGTTTATCTTTTACTGCAACGGTGATCTTAAGTTTCTGACCTACCCATAAAGTATCTGATTTCAGACTGTTTTCTCGGCGAATGTCAGAAACCTTCACCTTGTAATGGCTGGCAATTTTACCTAAGAACTCACCCGGCTTAACAGTATGAACGATGCTTTCTGTTTCCACCGTAATCGGTTTGCTCGGTACTTGAATCGTGCCTGTTGAAGGAATTCGAAGTTTTTGTCCCACCACTAAGCCAGTCGATTTTAAACGATTCTCAGACATCAACGTGTTGGTACTGACACCGTATTTGTTCGCGAGCACCGATAGAGATTCACCGCTCTTAACAATGTGCACCATTGACTGAGAAGGTGATGAGAAAACCGTGCCTTCTGGCGGGTTGTCTTTCAGATATTTAACCACCGCTTTTGTGATTGCTTGTGCCAGCTTGTCTTGATGCGCACGCTGGAAGAGTAACTGTTCTTCCGTTGGGTTAGAGATGAAGCCAGTTTCGACCAACACCGATGGAATTTGCGGAGAACGCAACACGGCCAGACTGGTATTAATTGGCTTGGTATTGTGTAAATGCGCAACGCGCCCCATTTCACTTAAGATATCTGTCGCCAGTTTGTAACCTTCTTTTTGAGAGTGGCTAAACTGCAGATCCAGCAAGGTTTGGTTGACGTTGCGATCTTTGGTATTGGTAACGAAAGCGTTGCCTGAACCACCTAAAAGTTCCGATTGTTTCTCATGGTTCTCGACCCAACGAGAAATCTCAGTATTCGCACGACGCGTATTCAGTACGAAGACCGAACCACCGCGAGGTCTCGGAGATGTGAACGCATCGGCGTGGATAGAAATCAACAAATGTGCATCATTTTCACGTGCAATTGCCACACGTCGGTTAAGGTTTACGAAATAATCCCCGGTGCGTGTCAGGCGAGCTTTAACTCCCTGCGTTGCGTTAAGCTGAGCGGCAATCTTACGAGCAATACTCAATACTGCATCTTTTTCATATTTACGGCGTGACGGACCAATCGAACCTGGATCCTCACCACCATGACCTGGGTCAATAACGATCAGCACCTCTTGAGCACGTTGTACCGAACTCATGTCTTTGCTCGTACTGGCTTTTTCTTCTGATTTGGATTCCGACGACGCAGCTTTGTTGCCATGCGGCAGGTCAACAACTAATCGGTGACCATATTGCCCGCCCGGTGTCGGGCTCAGTTTGAAAAGATCAGCCTGGACATTTTTCTTCAGCTCAAAGACCAGGCGGTAAGTACCCGTTTCAGGTGGAGAGCTTTGTCGTACCAGTTTCAAAACCGGACTGTCAGACACCGTCACCGGTAATTTGGCTTTCATGGTGGTGCCTTTCAAATCCACGACTAAGCGATCCGGTCCAGACAATGAAAAATAGGAGTAATCCGCTTCTGAGCCTAAATCGATGACAACACGAGTCTCATCTGGTGAAGGCCAAACTCGGAAACTATTAACGACGTTCGCAAACGCTAAATTGGGGATAATAAGGATAGTAGTGGCGACAAATGTCGCCACTGCTCTAAAATTTAAAAAACTCAACATAGCTCCAATCGACTGAGTAACTGCACACCATAATCATTATTCGCGGTTAGATCGGCGACACGCGCCTCTCCCTGGTAGCGAATGTTCACATCAAGATCAGGCTTCGGCAGTAAACCTTGCCCTTTTTCTGGCCACTCAACCAAACAAATCGCATCATCAGTGAAATAATCTCGAATTCCCATGAACTCAAGCTCTTCAGGATCGGCAAGGCGATAAAGATCAAAATGGTAAACCTGCCACTTATCCAGCTGGTACGGTTCAACCAAGGTATAAGTTGGACTTTTTACGTTTCCTTGATGCCCAAGAGCACGGACAAAACCACGACTGAAAGTTGTTTTACCTGCGCCCAAATCACCATGCAGATAAATTGTCGTTTGTTGAGAACAAAGCTGAGCCAATGCGGTGCCCAGAGCTACCGTTTGTTGCTCATCTTTCAAATTAAAATGTTTCGTGCTCATTGATGCTTCTCTAACTAATGATCGTTGACTATATAAAAATCAAAAGAACAGGAATAGTAAACTGTGTTGGTTTTGGGAAACAAGCTTTCAAATGTCATATATGCGAAAAAAGTAGCCATAAAACTGTATCTTATTAACCGGATGTTCTCTCCAGGCAATATGAGTTTAACTCACCTTTATAAGAATGCTGCAGATAGCAAAAGGTTCCCTTATAAATAAGTGATTATTCTCGCGATAATAAGACAACGCTACACCTTGATGATGATTTTGCTTTCTAGACTTAGCAGAATTACTTCGGCTTTACGCTAGCACCAATGAAAGAGATCCGTTAAGATCCGGCCCCCATTTATCTCGGTGGTACACATGAACTACGAACAACTCGCACAACAAATCAAAATTTGGGGAAAAGATCTCGGCTTTCAAAAAGTCGGCATCTGCGATGTTGATCTTAGTGAACATGAAGTCGCATTGCAGAAATGGATCGATGCGGGCTATCACGGTTCAATGGACTGGATGGCACGTCACGGCATGATGCGTGCGAGACCAAATGAGCTACTACCGGGTACCATACGTGTTATCAGTGCGCGCATGGACTACCTGCCACCAGAAGCGCAATTTGCCTCTAACCTTGCCAATAAAAATCACGCGTACATCAGTCGCTATGCGCTTGGGCGTGACTATCACAAACTGGTGAGAAAGCAGCTCAATAAACTCGGGAAACTAATCGAAGCAGAAGTCGGCCAGTTTGGTTACCGTCCTTTTGTAGATTCTGCCCCCATATTAGAGCGTCCGCTTGCTCAAAAAGCAGGATTAGGTTGGACAGGTAAACACTCCCTTATTTTAGATAAAGAGTGTGGGTCTTGGTTCTTTCTGGGTGAGTTGCTCGTTGATTTGCCACTGCCAGTCGATCAGCCAAGCGTTGACCAGTGTGAAAAATGCAAAGCCTGCATTACCTCTTGCCCAACACAAGCCATCGTTGAAGATAAGGTCGTCGATGCTCGACGTTGTATCTCATATCTCACTATTGAGTTTAATGGCGTCATTCCAGAAGAGTTTCGCAAACCTATGGGCAACCGTATTTATGGCTGCGATGACTGCCAGCTCGTCTGCCCTTGGAATCGGTATGCCGAAATCACTGAGCAAGAAGATTTCCACCGCCGGGATAGTTTCCAAACTCCAGACTTGGTTGACATGTTTTACTGGAATGAAGCTACGTTTCTAAGAAACATGGAAGGCTCCGCGATTCGCCGAATAGGTCACTTACAATGGCTACGTAATATTGCCGTCGCGCTGGGTAATGCAGAATACAGCCAGAGGGTCATAGATGCGTTGACGTCTCGCCAAGGTGAAAGTGACTTACTTGATGAACACATTAACTGGGCACTGGCTCAGCACCTCAATCAAGTTCCTGGACAAGAAACCGAGTCAATTGAGACGAAAAGAAAACGTTTAATCAGAATTATCGAGAAAGGTTTAACAAGAGACGCATAGCGCGTAGTCTATATGCAAAAGATTGAAAATATCTTTTGCATGCGCAATCCTTGACCTCGTTCTCAAATTTGAAATGTGGAAAAAAATTTGAGATTCGGTAAAAAATGGGGCAGATAAAAAAGTTAAACACAATCGTAGTAAATGATTAGGATCAAAAAAACACAATCTAATGATCGTATTTTAACGTATCCGATCCAGGAGAAATCCAATCTTTTCCTTATTTAACAAGGATTTAAATAGAAACTTCGCGATATCTGTAATATCTATCAGACAAAAGATCTTCGTTTACTAACAAAAAATGGCACGCTAAAAACACTTTATCAACTAACTTATCCACAGAACGTCGTATGTGGATAACTCTGTTAATGAAAGATAGTATAACGCTCCGAATACCAGAGTACTCTTGTGCCTTTCGATTCATATTATGTTTTAAACACAAACGAAAACGTCCGACATCATATAATGCGGATTAAACTTTAGTTTTAGGGGATTCATGCTTCACAGCATAATGAAAGAGCGATGTGGATTGGTTGCAATAGCCTGATGAAAATCTGGCAGGGCATCCATCGATGGCTTGAGGGTTATAAAGTTTTTAACCACCCATACTATCGTTTGAAATTGGTTGCGGGAGCTGGATTTGAACCAACGACCTTCGGGTTATGAGCCCGACGAGCTACCAAGCTGCTCCATCCCGC
>NZ_JBSUGF010000021.1:0-48787 GCF_054064025.1 Vibrio limimangrovi | reverse complement strand
TTGATACCGAGGTATCTAATTGGATTATCATCAACGAGTGCCCACACAGATTGATAGGTCTATATTGTTAAAGAGCTAATCTTCTTTGCGATTCACATCACTTCGGAAGAGGCGGCCATTCTAGCGAGATAATTTTCAGTGTCAAACACTTTTTTGCTTTTTATTTTACTTTTTAAAAGTAAAGGCAATTATCTATTTTGCTTTTCTTTATGACCTTGCCAACTTGACTTGAAACCCTTACGAGCTCTGCCCTGTCGACGAGGTGGCATTATAGAGATCGCGCTCACATTGGCAAGCGTTATTTTGCAAAAAATACAAAAACAATGGTTAAACGATGACTTTTCAACCAAAGCCTTATTTATCCAACTTTACCCCTAACAATCGAACAGCTTATCCACAGAGTTATCCCAAAATCAGCCATTTTAATGCGCCTATAAACAAAGAAAGCTGCTTAATAGCAGCTTTCTTTCATTTGGGACTCTATCCCTACATCTATATACCAGAGCCATCTTGCTCAGAACCATCGTCCTCATGAAGGCCACATTCTCGTTTCAATCCAAAGAATCTGGTTTCCTCTTCTGACATTCCTGGCTCCCACTTACGTGTGGTATGAGTATCACCAACAGAGAGGTAACCTTCATCCCATAGTGGATGGTATTTGAGACCATGCTGTTCCAAGTAATAATGAACGTCTTTATTAGTCCAATCTATTACAGGCAAAAACTTAAACACGCCGTTCTGAATAGACAATATAGGTAAACCTGATCGAGATTTACTTTGTTCTCTGCGCAAACCAGAAAACCAAGTACCTACATTCAACTCTTTCAATGCACGACGCATTGGCTCTACTTTATTTATTTTGTTGTACTTCTCAATTCCCTCAACGCCTTGCTCCCATAACTTGCCATAGCGAGCTTCTTGCCATTGAGCACTCTCTTTGGCTTGGTAAACTTTGAGGTTGAGGTTGAGTTGTTCCGTTAACTCATCAATAAAGCGATACGTTTCTGCAAACAGGTATCCGGTATCTGTGAGGATAATTGGGATATCAGGTTTTTCTTGAGTCACAAGATGAAGCATGACTGCAGCTTGGATACCAAAGCTAGACGAAACCGCGAACTCTCCATCTAGGTTTTCCAAAGCCCACTTTACTCGCTCTTGTGCCGACAGCTGTTCAAGTTCGACATTGATTTGAGCAAGACGGAGGATTTGCTCCGTCTTCGTTAATGTCAGTAACTCTGCCAGCTCCGGTTTGGAGGCTACAGAATCAAGCATGCAAATCCCTCTTAGATACTTTGACTTCTTGAATGATCCCAGCGCGGATTGCAAAATCACCAAACCCTTCGCCAGTCTCTCGCTCAGTGGCCCAACGACCTACGAGCTGATCAATCTCTTCTAGTATCTGTTTGTCAGTGATGTTCTCTTTATACATCTTAGGAATACGTGTACCCGCTCGGTTACCACCCAGGTGAAGGTTGTAACGACCCGGCGCTTTACCTACTAAACCAATTTCAGCCAGCATTGCGCGACCACAGCCGTTAGGACAACCAGTAACACGCAAGATAATGTTATCTTCTTTAGGTAAAGCGTGTTTCTCAAGGATACCTTCTACATCAGTAACAAACTGAGGTAGGAAACGTTCAGCTTCTGCCATTGCAAGCGGACAAGTTGGGAACGCCACACATGCCATTGAGTTTTTACGCTGTTCACTGACGCTATCGTCCATTAGGCCGTGTTCACGAGCGAGCTTCTCGATTAGCTCTTTTTGATCAGCCGGTACACCTGCAACAATCAGGTTTTGGTTTGCTGTCATGCGGAAATCACCTTTGTGAATTTTCGCGATTTCAGCAACACCCGTTTTGAGTGGTTTGCCTGGGTAATCCAACAAGCGGCCATTTTCGATAAACAAGGCTAAGTGGAACTTACCATCAATGCCTTCTACCCAACCGATTCGGTCACCACGCTCAGTAAACTCGTATGGGCGGCTTGCTTCAAACTGAACGCCAGCACGTCTTTCTACTTCAGCTTTAAAGACATCAATACCAACACGATCAAGCGTGTATTTGGTTTTTGCGTTTTTACGGTTTGAACGGTTACCCCAGTCACGCTGAGTCGTTACTACTGCTGCTGCAACTTCAAGTGTCTTTTCTAGTGGAACAAAACCAAAGTCATCTGCACGGCGAGCGTAAGTTGAGGTGTCACCATGCGTCATTGCCAGGCCACCGCCAACAAGTACGTTGAAACCAACCAGCTTGCCGTTGTCTGCGATCGCAACGAAGTTCAGGTCGTTAGCGTGTACATCCACATCATTTTGCGGTGGGATCACAACGGTCGTTTTGAACTTACGCGGTAAGTAATTTTTACCCAGAATAGGCTCGTCTTCTTCTGTTGATTCGACTTTCTCACCGTCTAACCAGATTTCTGCATACGCGCGGGTTTTTGGTAGAAGATGCTCACTGATCTTCTTCGCCCATTCGTACGCTTCTTGGTGTAACTCAGACTCTACTGGGTTCGTGGTACACAGTACGTTACGGTTAACATCACCCGCTGTTGCGATTGAATCAATACCAATGCTGTTCAGCGTTTGGTGCATCAACTTGATGTTTGGCTTCAGCACGCCGTGGAACTGGAACGTTTGACGAGTGGTCAGACGGATACTTCCGTATAGCGAGTGCTCGGTAGCAAATTTATCAATCGCCAACCATTGTGTCGGCGTGATAATACCGCCAGGCATACGAGCACGCAGCATCACGTTATGTAGAGGCTCAAGCTTTTGCTTTGCGCGCTCGTTACGGATATCGCGATCATCTTGCTGATACATGCCGTGGAAACGAATCAACTGGAAGTTGTCTGCGGTAAAACCGCCAGTAATGCGATCCTGTAGGTCTTGTTCAATTGTGCCGCGTAATAAGTTACTTTCTCTTTTCAGACGCTCGTTATCAGATAGCGGTCCTAGCTCTTCGCCTAATACAACCTGCTTGTTATTTTCAGTAGAAAAAGTCATTAGTACACATCCCTCTGATAACGTTTCGCTTTACGTAAGTCATTAATAAATTGTTCTGCTTCATCGCGAGCCAGTTTACCTTCTTGCTCAGCAACAATGACAAGTGCGTCATGAACATCTTTCGCCATGCGAGTTGCATCACCACATACGTAGATGTAAGCACCATCTTGGATCCACTGCCATACTTGCGCCGCGTTTTCCAGAATACGATGTTGCACGTAGACCTTTTCAACTTGGTCACGGCTAAAGGCAACATCCAAACGATTCAACGCACCAGACTTAAGGTATTTTTGCCATTCAACTTGGTACAAGAAGTCTTGTGTGAACGTACGGTCACCAAAGAACAACCAGTTTTTGCCTTCTGCATCGCGATTTTCTCGCTCTTGAATAAAGCTACGGAATGGCGCGATACCCGTACCAGGGCCAACCATGATGATTGGTGTGTTATCATCTTCTGGCAGTTTAAAGTTGTTGTTGTGCTCAACAAACACTTTCACTTCACCGCCTTCTTCCAGACGCTGTGCCAAGAAGCCAGACGCGCCACCGAAACGTTTTTCGTCATTGTGATCGTACTCGACCAAACCAACGGTCAAATGCACTTCTTCATCGACTTCAGCTTGGCTAGAGGCAATGGAGTACAGACGAGGAGTAAGACGACGAAGTAGGCCAACCAGTTCATCAGCCGTTAGCTTTGTCTTCTTCTCTGCTAGTACATCAACGATTTGAGTGTTGGCTGCGTACTCACGAAGCTTGTCTTTATCTTCGACCAGCTTTTGTAGCTTCTTACTACCAGACAGCTCTGCAAACTTTGTCACCAGCTGTGGGTTAGACGTCGTGATTTCGTATTTACTTACTAGAGCGCTATGGATTGAAAGACTCTCACCATCGACTTCTACCGTTTCAACACCAGACAGGCCAACTTTACCCAGAATCGCGTTAGCAAGTTCAGAGCTGTTTTCATACCACACACCCAGAGCATCACCTGGTTGGTAAGTCAGACCCGAACCATCCAAATCGATCTCGATATGGCGGACGTCTTTGCCTGAATCACGGCCAGTGATCTTTTGACTGGTCAGTAGTGTCGCTGTGTAAGGGTTCTGCTTATTGTATTGGGAATGCGCCGCTGCTGCTTGTCCAACAGGAAGTTGAACTACTTGAGCTTCGCTACCCGAAGAGAGCGTCTCTTTTACTTTCTCAAGAGCACTCTTACGCCACTCTGCTGCAGGCGCATCGTAGTCAACATCACAGTCGATACGGTCAATAAAAGACTTCGCACCCAACTTTGATAGGTAGGTATCGAAATCTTTACCTGTCTGGCAGAAGAACTCATAGCTAGAGTCGCCAAGCGCGATAACACCATACTGCAGGTTAGGCAGCTTAGGTGCTTTCTTCGATTGCAGGAACTCGTGCAGCTCGATAGCATTATCTGGCGCTTCGCCTTCACCATTGGTAGACGCTACGAAGATGACGTGCGTTTCTTTGGTTAGGTTTTTGCCTTTGTAGTCGCTGGCATCAAACAGCTCAACTGCAATTCCATCTGCTTTTGCTTCTTGCTCTAAAGCTTCAGCAACACCTTTGGCATTACCGGTTTGAGAAGCATAAATAATACTCAGTTTACCTGCTGGCTTTGCTGATACCGCAGCTGCAGCTTGCGTAATTGGTGTCGCAGCTGCACTTGGTTGGTTTTGCGCTAAACCCCAAAAGTAACCACTGACCCATGCAAGTTGTTGTGAAGACAACCCAGAGACAGTGTTTTGGAGTGAATTAAATTGTTGGTCATTCAGCGGGCTAACGATTGGAGGTACTCCTCCTTGCCCGTTATTATCATCAGACACATTATTATTGTGTGAATACTCATTCTTTTGAAAAGACATTATCACGACATCCCTATTCATTGCGTGACGATAGAGTACCCACTCTCCTTAATAACAAGAAAGAATAGAAGTGAATGTTTTATAACTTTTTGGAAGTTAGAACGGCTTACTTTTTGCTCAGCGATCTTCAATGCGGACCTGCTGAAAGCCTACAGCCATTGCCGATTTTGATGCTGCATCCAAATCTTCATAAAGACATTCTTCACCATGGTTATCTGTCAGAAACACGAATCCCCCCCTGGCATGCCTGAACTCAACGACCCAACCACCCTCTTGGATAGACGGTTCGATAATGGCTTCCACAAGCTGGTTTTCACGAAATAGATGTCTTAATTCATTTATTGTCATCGCTATCCCTGCTCCAACTTTATACATTGATCCTAGATAAGCATGGTCTAACTGGGGAAAATAGGGAGAAAATTTCGATTACATATAATGAAGAGGTATAAAAAAACGCCGCTTATAACGCGACGTCTTAAGAAAAGTGGGGTAACGCCAATTTAGAAAGAGTACTCAGCCCCCAAGAAGAAGCCATCAGCGAAAATATAATCCTTGCCCAGGTCCGACATAAACTGATCCGATTCCAGATCAATCACTCGATAGCCGCCGCGAAATGCCAGCTGGTTCTCTTGTAAAGGCAATTTGTATTGAATACCCGCCATTAGATCTGTGCTTTTAATTCCTTTGTTGTCACCAAAGTTCATTTCACCAATTACATCGAAGTTAGTATTTGGAACCGTTATTTCCGCGTAGCCATACCAAGCCCAAATCAGATCATCAAAGTCTTCAGTGCGAGAGGAGGTATCTGCATCAATGTACTTCGTGTCGCTTAAATTACTCAGAGTAATCCCAGCATCAAAGTGCAGTAAATCATGCTCTAAAATTTGGTAATACAATGTCAAATCGAGCTTATCGAACCCCATGTAATCAGCATCAACACTGGAATAACGCAAACGCGCATTGGGTACGTATTTGATGTCATGATCAAGCACCACATAGAAACTGCCAGTTGTACTGCTATCTCGTCTTACTTCGTTAACTTTTGTGTCTGCTGCCCATACTTCCGCCCCCACTTTTGTGGAAACAGAAGGCTCTGCAAAAATAGGAAAAGAGACGGCCAACGATAATGCCGTTAAAGCGATGCTCGCTTTTTTTGTCATGAAGGGGGTACTCCGAGATAGCTGATATTCAACAATAAGGGTATGAGAGGAAATATACCATATACTCACACCCCTCCATCAACTAAATCTCGAAAACATCTATTTATAACGAGGTTGGGAAACGACGTTTTTAAAAAACCAGATACCTAATGCGATAACAATCAGCCAAGGTAATAGTTTAAGTACAGCGCCCACCATACCTAGTAAAAACATCACAACCAAGCCAATACCTGCTGCCGCAAACACCGTCATCATCGTCAGGCCTGTTACTAATAGCGTCGCCGCAAATACTAAAATAAAGATCAGCTCTAACATAATTACTTCTCCATATGTTTTTACTGAACTAGAGCAGTTTCCGTACCAACTTACAGAGACACACGTAATGCATTGATCTTTAATAAAAAACAAAGCCAGACATTTAGAATACGTCTGGCTTTGCATCTGCTAACTGGCGATTATCACCAACCTGTGGTGAATTTTACACATTCAGTTCTTTAGGGATTTTAGCGAGTGCATCTTGCAGCACTTCTAGGCCTGAGCCCGGCTTATGTGCATTTTCACTGATGTGACGACGCCACTGACGAGCACCCGGCATGTTTTGGAATAACCCCAACATATGACGCGTGATATGCCCAAGGTACGCACCTTTTGCGAGTTGCGCTTCAATGTATGGGTACATCTCTTCTACAATCTCACTGCGCTTTTTCACTGCCGCATTCGAACCAAACAACTGTTGGTCTACCGACGCAAGGATGTATGGACTTTGGTAAGCCTCGCGGCCAATCATTACCCCATCAAGATGCTGCAGATGTTCTTTCGTTTCTTCTAACGATTTTACGCCACCATTAATGGCGATGGTCAAATGAGAGAAGTCCTTCTTCAATTGATATGCACGAGGATAATCCAGTGGTGGGATTTCACGGTTTTCTTTCGGGCTTAGTCCACTTAACCAAGCTTTACGTGCGTGAATAGTGAACTGCTCACAACCACCTATCTCTGACACGATAGAAACAAAGTCTGTCAGAAACTCGTAAGAGTCTTGATCATCAATACCGATACGAGTCTTCACTGTCACAGGGATATCAACCACCTCTTTCATTGCCTTCACACAATCTGCAACCAGCTGAGGTTCCGCCATTAAACATGCGCCAAAGCGACCGTTTTGCACACGGTCAGATGGGCAACCTACGTTCAGGTTGATCTCGTCGTAGCCACGCTCCTCGGCAAGTTTGGCACACTTGGCTAAATCTTCTGGATTTGAACCACCCAGTTGAAGCGCTAACGGATGCTCCTCTTCGTTATAAGCGAGGAAATCTCCTTTCCCATGAATGATCGCGCCTGTGGTCACCATTTCAGTGTACAGCAGGGTTTCTTTGGTCATTAAGCGATGGAAGTAGCGACAATGACGATCAGTCCAATCCAACATTGGAGCTACAGAGAGCCTGCAAGAATGAGTCATGATTTCAACACCCGTTTTTATGTTACCAAGGTTGAGCGCAGCAATACGCTCAAAAAATAAGTCGGGTATTGTATACCCACAGCCCAGCGGATGCGAGTATTGTCAGCCCGTCAAATACAAGTGATCACTAAAACAATTTGACTACCGTTATCTCATTCTGTGATGACAATTACGTATTCATTTGATCACCAATAGGCTTTATTTCATGATTTTCGTGGTGATAGTGGTTAAAATGAAGCATCTCTAAACGAAGATCGTATAGAAGTAATTGATAATAGAGTGCGTCCAATAGTTATGGTGAAACGTTTGAACCCGACAATCATTGAACAAGTTGAAAGTATCTGCGCTGAGCGTGGTGTAAGGTTGACTCCTCAACGCAGACGTGTGTTTGAACTCATCTGTTCGAATCGAAGTGCATCAAGTGCGTATGAGCTATTGGAGCAACTAAAAGAGAGTGAGCCTCAGGCTAAACCTCCGACCGTTTATCGGGCGTTAGATTTTCTCCTCGAGCAAGGCTTTATCCACCGAGTGGAATCAACCAATAGTTTTATAACTTGTTGTTCTTTCAATAATCAGCAACACTTTTTTCAATTATTAATCTGTGATAAATGTGGTGATGTCGTTGAACTCGAAGACGAGAGTTTGATGGCCTTATTAGCAAAGAATGCTGAGAAGCATGGATTCAAACTAACCAATCAAGTCATTGAAACACATGGTGAATGCGAGGCCTGTTCCTCTGAAACAAAAGAATAAGTATAGAAGACCTATATGCGCGCTGAATTTGTAAACCCGTTTTTAGCTTCTTTAATGAATGTGCTAAAAACCATGGCTTCTATGGACATGAAGCCACAAAAGCCTCGAATTAAAAAAGATGAAGTCGCTCGAGGAGATGTTTCAGGCCTGATTGGTATGATTGGCCCTCAGACACGTGGCTCGATGTCGATCACTTTTGATGAAGCGCTAGCACTTGAAATCATGCAAAATATGCTGGGTGAGCGCCCTAACGGGATCAATGAAGAAGTCACTGACATGGTTGGTGAAATCACTAACATGGTGACTGGCGGGGCAAAGCGAATTCTTGCTGAGAGTGGGTTTGATTTTGATATGGCGACGCCAGTAGTCGTCTCGGGCCGAGGTCATACAATTCGCCACAAGTGTGAAGGCTCGATCATCATCATGCCTTTCGCCTCTCAATGGGGAAATGCCTTTATCGAGATTTGCTTCGAATAGAATTGCTACTGATTGATGTTCACGAGTCAGGTCAATTCAAGGGATACAAAAAAGGTCAGCATCTGCTGACCTTTCTTTTTCTAATCACACATTATGCTTTGAAAGCTTTAAATGCGTTGATCAGACCATTGGTAGAGCTGTCGTGAGAACTGATTTGAGATTCATCAGCCAGCTCAGGCAGGATTTGGTTTGCTAGTTGTTTACCTAGCTCAACACCCCACTGGTCAAAGCTGAAGATGTTCCAGATAACGCCTTGTACGAAGATCTTGTGTTCGTACATCGCGATCAGGTTACCTAGCGTACGAGGTGTGATTTGCTTAACTAAGATTGAGTTAGTTGGGCGGTTACCTTCAAACACTTTGAATGGTGCAATTGCCGCTACTTCTTCTGCATTTTTACCAGATAGTACCAACTCTTCTTTTACTGTCTCTACACACTTACCAAACGCAAGCGCTTCGGTTTGAGCAAAGAAGTTCGACATCAGTTTCTGATGATGATCGCTCGCAGGGTTGTGGCTGATTGCTGGAGCAATGAAGTCACATGGGATCAGCTTAGTACCTTGGTGAATTAGCTGGTAGAACGCGTGCTGACCGTTGGTTCCTGGTTCACCCCAGATGATTGGGCCAGTTTGGTAAGTCACAGCATTACCGTCACGGTCAACGTACTTACCGTTTGACTCCATGTTACCTTGCTGGAAGTACGCAGCGAAACGGTGCATGTACTGATCGTAAGGTAGGATAGCTTCAGACTCTGCGCCGTGGAAGTTGTTGTACCAAATACCGATAAGCGCCAGGATCACTGGGATGTTGCTTTCCAGATCTGTTGAGACAAAGTGCTTGTCCATCTCATGCGCGCCATCAAGTAGCTCAACGAAGTTGTCGAAGCCAACGGCTAGTGCAATTGAAAGACCGATTGCAGACCATAATGAGTAACGACCACCAACCCAATCCCAGAATTCGAACATGTTATCCGTGTCGATACCGAACTCAGATACCGCCGAAGCATTCGTTGAAAGCGCAGCGAAGTGCTTAGCTACGTGTGCTTGGTCGCCTGCCGTTTCAAGGAACCAATCGCGAGCAGAATGCGCGTTAGTCATGGTTTCTTGAGTGGTGAATGTTTTAGAAGCGATCAGGAATAGTGTTGTTTCAGGATCGACCTTCTTCAGTGTTTCTACGATGTGGGTACCATCAACGTTAGACACAAAGTGAAGGTTTAGGTGGTTTTTGTATGGTGCCAGTGCTTCCGTCACCATGTAAGGACCAAGGTCAGAACCACCGATACCGATGTTTACGATATCAGTAATCGCTTTACCAGTGTAACCTTTCCATTCACCGCCGATGACGCGCTCAGTGAAAGACTTAATTTTTTCCAGAACAGCATTTACAGCTGGCATTACGTCTTCGCCATCAACCATTACAGGTGTGTTAGTGCGGTTACGTAGTGCAGTGTGAAGAACAGCGCGACCTTCTGTTTGGTTGATCGCTTCACCACTGAACATCGCTTCAATTGCAGATTTCAGCTCAGTCTCTTTAGCAAGAGAGAGCAGGTGCTTCAGAGTTTCCTCGTTAATGAGGTTCTTTGAGTAGTCGACTAGGATGTCTGAGCCGAAACGTGCAGAGTATTTGTCAAAACGAGCTGCGTCTTGAGCAAATAGCTCTTTAAGATCCATATCTTGTGCAGATTCGAAATGCGCCGTTAACGCTTTCCAAGCTTGTGTTTGCGTTGGATTGATATTTTTCAACATGGTCTTTATCCCGATGTTACAGTAGGTTCCATTCCTTACAGTCTAGCGAAAACTGTGGAATCCCCGATTTAGCAAAAATAATTTAAATGTAGATGTTTGGGCGTTTTGCCACAAAACAAGTCTTTGTAATTTTTTTTCAGACAACAATTATGACCGAGAGCATTTACCCTCACATTGAGTTAGGTCACGTTAGCTTCCCTGAATTTGAACAATTCATTCATAGGTATAGAATAATATCATCAAGTAATGACAGGCTCTAATTGGATTAGAATAGACGCCAAATAAGAAATGTCCAAAGGAACGCGTATGTGGACGCAAAAAACACTCAATTTAAAAGCAAGAAGTCGCGGTTTTCACCTGATTACTGATGAAATTGAACAACAAATACCGCAAATAAGTGCTCTTTCAGTAGGTTTGTTACACCTTTTTATTCAGCATACCTCTGCGAGTCTGACCTTGAATGAGAACGCTGATCCCACCGTTCGTATGGATATGGAAGCGCATTTCAATAAGTATGTTCCTGAGCGCGCTTCTTATTACCAGCATACTTATGAGGGTGATAAGGGACATGCCTGCCCATATTAAAGCATCACTACTTGGCAGCAGTGTGACGATTCCAATTCAGAATGGTCGCTTGGCGTTAGGAACATGGCAGGGCATTTACTTAGGTGAACACCGAGATTTTGGTGGCAGCCGTCGCATCATCGCGACGATAAATGGTGAATAAAAAATAGGGGCTAACGCATTCGTTAGCCCCTATTCTTGAATTGGTATTATCCGGAAGTTACTTTGAATATTCCATTTCGACACGCGGCGTAAGTTTGGTTACTAACTCATACGCGATAGTGCCAATGTGGCTCGCGACTTCTTCTACAGGTAACTCCTTACCCCAAAGAATCGCTTCATCACTGACTTTATCTATGGCGTCAGGGCCAAGATCTACGGTCAGCATATCCATCGATACCCGACCTGCGATTGGTACTTTACGTCCGTTGACCCATACCGGGGTACCGTTTGGCGCACTTCTTGGGTAGCCATCACCATAGCCAACCGCAATCACGCCTATTTTTGTATCACGCTCGCTGGTCCAGATGCCGCCGTAGCCCACGCTCTCACCTTTTTTCACTTCACGTACCGCGATCAGATGAGATTTAAGAGTCATGACAGGCTCGTAGCCTAATTCTTGCGCCGTGTTATGACTAAACGGAGATACGCCATACATGATGATACCAGGACGAACCCAATCGAGCTGACTTTGAGGCCACGCCAGTAATCCTGCCGATGCAGCAAGCGAGCGTTCACCTTGGTAGCCTGCTGTCAGTGACAGAAACAGCTCTATCTGTTGCGGTGTGATATTGCTGTTCAATTCGTCCGCACAGCCGAAGTGGCTCATGTAGCGCAGTGGCTTAGCCACATTCGGGCAGTCTTTTAGTCGCGCAACCAACTCTTCATATTGCTCTGGACGTACGCCCAGACGATGCATTCCGCTATCAATTTTAAGCCACACCACCACGGGCGTTTCTAGCTCAGCTTGCTCAAGCGCCACCAACTGTTCTTCGCAGTGCACCACGGTCTGGATGTTATTGGTCACCAAGACGGGTAAATCACCAGGCGAATAAAAACCTTCTAACAACAAGATCGGCTTCACCACACCACAAGCTCGTAGCTGCAGAGCTTCTTCAATGCGTGCAACACCAAAAGCATCAGCATCCCCGGCATGTTTCGCTACTTGACGCAGACCATGACCATAACCGTTGGCTTTTACTACAGCCATCACTTTACTGTCAGGTGCTTGTGCTTTAACACGGCGTAAATTGTGTTGTAGCGCAGACAGATCAATGCACGCCTTCGCGGCTTTCATGTAGCTCATGGTATTACTCATCATCAATGTCGAATGCAGGACCCGCGTAATTGTCAAAGCGCGAATGCTGGCCTTGGAATGTCAAACGTACCGAACCAATCGGACCGTTACGCTGCTTACCGATGATAATTTCTGCCGTGCCTTTATATGCGCTGTCGGGGTGATAAACCTCGTCACGGTAAATAAACATGATCAAGTCGGCATCTTGCTCGATAGAGCCCGATTCACGCAAGTCCGAGTTAACCGGGCGTTTATCCGCACGCTGCTCCAAAGAACGGTTTAGCTGTGATAGTGCCACGACAGGAACATTCAATTCTTTGGCGAGTGCTTTTAATGAGCGGGAGATCTCGGCGATTTCCAGCGTACGGTTATCCGTTAACGAAGGAACTCGCATCAACTGAAGGTAGTCGACCATGATCATTGATAATCCACCATGTTCGCGTGCAACACGACGAGCACGAGAACGTACTTCGGTAGGCGTTAAGCCAGAGCTGTCATCAATGTACATGTTTTTCTTCTGCATCAGGATACCCATGGTAGAAGAAATACGCGCCCAGTCTTCATCATCCAATTGACCGGTACGGATTTTGGTTTGGTCAACACGCGACAAGGAAGCCAGCATACGCATCATCAACTGTTCCGCAGGCATCTCTAATGAGAAGATCAACACCGGTTTATCCTGCTGCATCGCCGCGTTTTCACACAAGTTCATCGCAAAAGTGGTTTTACCCATAGATGGACGTGCCGCGACAATAACTAAATCAGAACCTTGTAGGCCTGCGGTTTTCTTGTTGAGATCGGTAAAGCCAGTGTCGACACCTGTTACACCATCCTGCGGTGTTTTGTATAACAGCTCAATTCGCTCGAGAGTTTTTTCCAGAATATTGTCTACGTTTTGTGGGCCTTCGTTTTCACTGGTGCGTGACTCAGCAATCGCGAACACTTTACTCTCAGCCAAGTCGATCAGGTCTTCAGAACTGCGCCCCTGAGGATCGTAACCGGCATCGGCAATTTCATTCGCCACACCAATCAAACCACGGACGATTGCTCGCTCTGCCACGATATCCGCATAGGCGTTAATGTTGGCCGCACTTGGTGTGTTTTTTGCCAAATCGGCCAAGTAAGCAAAACCACCCACATCTTCTAGTTGCTCGCGGCGCTCGAGATATTCCGACAAGGTGATAAGGTCGAGTGGTTTCCCCGCTTCCAGAATGGTTTTCGTACCTTCAAAAATCAAACGGTGTGGGCGGCTATAGAAATCACTGGCGACAACGCGCTCAGCAACGGTATCCCAACGTTCATTGTCCAGTAAGAGACCACCAATCACTGATTGTTCAGCTTCCAGTGAATGAGGTGGTACTTTGATTGCGTCGACCTGAATGTCTGAAGGTTTGCGATTTCTGTTTTCCGCCATGACTTTACTCAATAACTACGAATGACCCAGGATTATAACCTTAACCTCACTGAGATGCTTCTCTGAAGAGAAAATTACTTGTTAAGAATCAGAATGCAGACGAAAGACAAAAATTTTATTCTCTAGCTCGCCAGATAATTCAGGTAATAAGATAACCGCCTACTTTATCGAACTTTTTCTGCCTGTTTGGTCGTAAATAGCAGCCATTTTGTTGGCGAAGTGAATCCAACTGGCTCTAATTAAATTTAACCTACCATTGACCAAAGCGAGCAACTGTATCAGTATCATGCACCTCCTATTAATGACGTTCGAGGTTTATGTGTCCCGATACTGGTTACTAAGCATGAGCATACTGTGCATGGGAGCATCGTACGCTGATGAATCAGTACAACCAGAGCAAGACATTGATGTGCCTGATCCACTACAAACAGAAGTAGAATTTGGCTATCAAGCTCACACAGGTAACACGGACTCTCGTTCCCTGAATGCTCGTTTGAGTGCTGAATATATATCTGGTCGACATCGTTCCTATGGGGAGTGGAAATTCTACAACCTATACAAAGACGGTGAAGAAGATAAACGTTCTTCTACTTACGCAATGCAGAGCGACTACAAATTAGGCCCTAAAACCTATTTGTATAGCAGCTTTAAAGGCGTAGATTCACGCTACAGCGCGTACTTTAAAGATTACACCCTTTCTGGCGGTCTGGGTTACCAGTTCGCTTATACAGAAGATTTCGTTTTAGAAGTCGAGGTCGGTCCTGGTTATCGTTACCAAGAGCCGAACTTAGATGAGATAGACGACGATGATATTGTTTTTCCGGACATCGTCCGTGAAGGCATTTTTCGTGGCAACCTCAACACCACATGGCACATGTTGGACAATTTAAGTCTGGCGGCAGACATTACGCTGGTTTCTGGTCAGAGTAACACCAGTATGGATAGTGAACTGAGTGCCACTAATGCCATCACTGAAGATATCGCGTTAAAGCTGACTCACTCTCGTCAGTATCACGACAAAGTACCGGAAGGGTTAAGCAAAGCGGACAGTGTTTTCTCTGTTAACCTGCTTTTTGTTTTCTAATACCACGAAAATCTTCTTTGAATTTCAGCCAAAAAAAAGCACCTCCGAAGAGGTGCTTTTTTATATTTCGTCTTGATACTGAATTACTCAGCAGCAACAACCTGTACGTTCACAGTTGCGAAAACTTCAGAGTGAAGTTGAACGCTGATCTCGAACTCACCAGTTGTACGTAGTGCACCTTCAGGAAGGCGAACTTCGCTCTTAGCAACTTCAACGCCTGCAGCTGTGATAGCGTCAGCGATGTCACGAGTACCGATAGAACCGAATAGTTTGCCTTCGTCACCAGCTTTAGAAGCGATAACAACTGCTTCTAGAGCGTTAACTTTCTCAGCGCGAGCTTCTGCAGCAGTTAGTTGCTCAGCAACTTTAGCTTCTAGTTCAGCACGACGTGCTTCGAACATTTCAACGTTGCCTTTAGTAGCCATAACTGCTTTACCCTGAGGGATAAGGAAGTTACGAGCGTAACCAGATTTAACGTTAACTGTATCGCCAAGACCACCTAGGTTACCGATTTTATCAAGTAGAATAACTTGCATTGCTTAATCCTCTTTCTTAATAAACGGAACCGATTACTGATGCTTGTCAGTGTACGGTAGTAGAGCTAGGTAGCGTGAACGCTTGATAGCACGTGCTAGTTGACGCTGGTACTTAGCGCTTGTACCAGTGATACGGCTAGGTACGATTTTACCAGCTTCAGTGATGTAGTTTTTAAGAGTTGCTACGTCTTTGTAATCAATCTCTTGTACGCCTTCTGCAGTGAAACGGCAGAATTTGCGACGACGGAAGAAACGAGCCATGGGCTATCTCCTGATCTTAAATTTGAGTAATAATGTCGGCATGTAACACTAATTTCCCAACGCCATTTCGGCCGGTCTGATAAGCAACAAATCCACTTACCTTAATGTTACTGCCTTGTACTAAATTCTGAGTTTGTGTTTGTGACCTAAGCCCGCTGATCACTACCGGCATACGACAATAAACTTGTCTCGGTAAATCAGCTTCGATAATAGTAGAGCGATGCTCCAGCCAAAATCGACAGTGTTCAATCCCACCAGGGCTTTTACTACGAATGGGCGGTTTGGCAATGGTGCCGCTCAGCTCCATTCGGTTGGTCATAACAAGACTTACTCAGCAGCTTCTGATTTAGCTTCAGGCTTAGCTTCAGAACGCTCTTCACGACGTGGAGCACGCTCTTCTCTTTGCTTAAGCATGATAGATTGCTCAGTGATCGCTGCTTTAGTACGCATGATCATGTTACGTAGAACTGCATCGTTGAAACGGAAAGCAGTTTCTAGCTCATCAATTACAGCTTGGTCAGCTTCAACGTTCATAAGAACGTAGTGAGCTTTGTGAAGCTTGTTGATTGGGTAAGCCAGTTGACGACGACCCCAGTCTTCTAGACGGTGGATTTTACCGCCAGCTTCAGTGATAGAACCAGTGTAACGCTCGATCATGCCAGCAACTTGCTCGCTTTGATCTGGGTGCACCATGAATACGATTTCGTAATGACGCATGGGTTGCTCCTTACGGATTATTCAGCTTCCACAATTGGCTCAGTCGTCCAGAGGAAGCAAGGAACTAAAGATAATTGACTGAGTTTTAAGGAGCCCGAATAGTACAGAAAGGACGCAAAATAGGCAAGTGATTATTTGCTCAGCGCAACGGATATTTTATTTCCGCCAATCCCAGAAACAACAAAGGCTGCCACTCAAATGACAGCCTTGCAAATCAGCAGGTTAAATTGCTTATCTTACCTGTGATAGCTCTTCACGCATTTGATCGATAACCGCTTGGTAATCTGGCTGACCAAAAATAGCTGAACCCGCAACAAACATGTCTGCGCCCGCTTCAGCAATTTCACGAATATTGTCCACTTTAACGCCACCATCGATTTCCAGACGAATGTCACGGCCTGATTCATCGATCATTTTGCGTACAGCACGCAATTTATCCATCGTATGCGGAATGAAAGACTGACCACCAAAGCCTGGGTTTACTGACATCAGCAGAATCATATCGATTTTATCCATGATGAACTCAAGGCTCGCTAACGGCGTTGCCGGGTTTAGTACCACACCAGCTTTACAGCCATGCTCTTTAATTAGCTGTAGAGTGCGATCTACATGCTCAGACGCTTCAACGTGGAAAGTGATCATCGAGGCACCTGCTTTAGCAAAGTCAGGAATGATGCGGTCAACTGGCTTCACCATAAGGTGAACATCGATTGGCGCAGTGATACCGTAGTCACGTAGCGCTTTACACACTGGCGCACCAAAAGTCAGGTTTGGCACGTAGTGGTTATCCATAACATCAAAATGCACCACGTCCGCTCCCGCAGCGAGTACTTTTTCAACATCTTCACCTAGACGAGCAAAATCTGCGGATAATATCGATGGAGCAATAAGAAAATCTTTCATACCTGACCTCAGTAGTGACGAGCAAACCAATTTGCGCGCAATTCTACCGAAGCCAGTGGGGAGATCCACTATTTAGAGAAAATAGTGTGACAGCTATGAAACAACGTTATCTGAATCCGGTACTTTAAAAAGTGCCAGCAGTTCATCGACTTTGTTACGGCCACTACCATTGCGACTAATGGTGCGCTTCACTTTTACTACGCTCAAATCCGCACCATGGTATAAACGGCGTGTGAGTGTCGTATCGTGGTTTGAAATCAGAACCGGAATACCGCGCTCTGTAGCGGTTTTTTCCGCGATATCAGCCAATGCCGCCTGATCATCGAGCGTAAACCCGTTACCTGCATACGAGGTGAAATTCGCCGTATTTGACAGCGGTGCATACGGTGGATCGCAGTAGACCACACTGCCTTTACGAGCACGACGAAATGTCTCCGGATACCCCTCACACACAAAAGTAGCCTTCTTGGCTTTCTCTGCGAAGAACTCCAGTTCCGCTTCTGGGAAGTAAGGCTTTTTGTATGACCCAAACGGTACATTGAAACCGCCTTTTTTGTTGTAGCGGCACAGGCCGTTAAAACCAAAACGGTTCATATATAAGAATGCCAGAGAGCGATACATCACATCATCAGTATTATTAAACTGTGAGCGAATACTCAGGTAAGCTTCTTTACGATTATTCTCTGCGACAAACCAACGCTTTGCTTCAGAGATATACTCTTCCGGGCTCTCTTTAAGCAAGTTGTAGAGATTGATTAAATCTGGGTTGATGTCCGCCAGTAAATACTGATCGTAGTCGGTATTAAGGAAAACAGAGCCAGCGCCAACAAAAGGTTCAACTAGCTTTCGAGCCGGCGGTAAATGACGTTGGATGTCTTCAACCAGTCCGTATTTTCCTCCTGCCCACTTTAGAAAGGCTCGTTGCTTTTTCATCTACTGCTCTATCTATCGCCCCAAAATTAAGGTTGCGGAATGTAACATATTTTTCGAGGAAGCTCAGGTTTATTTCACACGATCGATTTCGCGCTGAACCTGACCTAATGATTTTGCCCACGGGCTGAAAGACTTAAGTGCGTCTGGTAACGCTTCAATCGCATCGCGAGCGTCTTGAATCGTTGGGTAATCACGGTAAGTAATAATATACCATTCCGTTCCACTCCGAACCGTCGGATAGATACGAACTTTGTTATTCAGCTGATGCTGATCAAGGAATACTTGTACATCTTCCATCGAGGTCATCGCGCCAAGTTGCAAGGTATAGGATCTTGGTGATAACGCTTTCAGTTCTTCCCGTGCAAATGAAAACTTCACTACGGGCTTACTCGCGAGGGTTTGTGATTCCGTACTGTTTGCAGAAGCAGTATCTGGCTTGGTGACTTTGATCAACGACGAGCTTGCCTCTCCTTGAGCTGGAGATACAGTTTCTTCTACTGCTGAGCTGCTTTCACTATCCGATGTCTCGTCCTTTCCTTTTAACAAAGCGTCAACGACATCCGATTCAATCACGACACGCTTATGCTTGTCATCAATACCAACACTCGCCACTTCATCCGTCACAGATGGAGGTAATGAGTCAGAATCGTCACTTGCTCCTGCGGCACCTGAACCTGTTGAGCCACCAGTCACTGAAGTCAATCTGGAATCACTTCCTGAATTATTCAAAGTCGGGATAGCGGTTTGCTCTGATTCGCCAGTAATCTTCTGTGTTTTATCATCAGGACTTGTTTGACTGAACATCCACCAATAACCACCACCGAGCAGCAATAACAGCACCAAAACCACCAGCGCAATATTGAGTGGTTTTCCAACAATTGAGCGGATAATGATCCGTTTTTCCACTTTCATATCTCCTAATGCCATGATGTCACCCGGGATCGGAGCGACTTTTTTAAATGCATCCAGAACTCGCTTTTCTGAGCCATCTGCCACATATCGAGCGACCAAAGACTCAAAGAAGCGACGCGCTTCTGCTTCAGATAGCATATCGATATCTAACTCAACAGGCTTTAACTCTTGCCCGTAGCTAATACGCGATAATAACCTTTCTAACCGACCAGATGGCGTGAACAGTAAAACGTTGATAACCCAATTTAGCTTTTCTTGCGCCTGTAACACCAGCCCCCATAATTCAGAAAGCAAGGTTTCACTCAACAACTGTGCATCATCGACCACGAGAACGATATCACAAGGTTCGTCACCCAATATACGCTCCAGCGTATCGACTAAAGGCTCTTGTTGATTAAACAACGCACCTGAAACTAATTGGCTCAGAATGAGAATACGATGCTGAAGATCATCTTGATTTCTATGACAAAGTAACAAACATTGGTTCTTGTTACTGGCACCCACTTCAAGATATCGCTGCGCTAACCAAGATTTTCCATATCCATCATCGCCATTAATGACGATCAGATTAGAACCAAAGTGGGTTAACAGTCTCAGTCGTTCTAACAATTCAGTTTGAGAATCTAACTCCAGACCCTGGGCAGCACTCATCTAATAATCTTACATCCACAAAAGAATGACGCCCAAAGGCGCCATTGCAAGGTTAAATATTCCGACCAAAATCGATAGCTTGCTTAAGCACATCCTGCGTCGTATCAGCGATGACTTCCGCCGTACCGATACCAGTAGGTAGGACTAATCTTAGCTGACCAGAAAGGACTTTTTTGTCACGCATCATGTGCTTGATAAAATCATCAAAACTCATGCTATCTGGAGTATGTACTGGCAATTTAGCGCGGCGTAAAAGAGCCACGATACGTTCAAACTGCTCCTCAGAGATGAGGCCACGCAGATGAGAGGTTTTAGCCGCCATCACTGTACCAGATGACACGGCCTCGCCATGCAGCCAGTTACCATAACCGAGCTCAGCTTCAATCGCGTGGCCAAAGGTGTGCCCCAGGTTTAACAACGCGCGAATTCCAGACTCTTTCTCATCCTGAGCAACCACTTCAGCTTTAATCTGGCAGCAACGGGCAATGGCATAAGTCAGAGCTTCTTCGTCCAGCGCGTAAAGACGGTCTAAGTTTTCTTCCAGCCAAGTAAAGAAGTCAGCGTCATAAATGATGCCGTACTTGATAACTTCGGCAATACCAGCCGCAAACTCTCGTTCAGGTAGAGTCGACAAACAGTTGGTGTCGATGATCACTGCTTTAGGTTGGTAAAAAGCACCAATCATGTTTTTACCCAATGGGTGATTCACCGCTGTTTTACCACCAACAGAAGAGTCCACTTGAGACAATAAGGTCGTCGGAATCTGAATAAAGTCGACGCCACGCTGATAACACGCGGAAGCGAAACCAACCAAGTCACCAATAACACCACCGCCGAGTGCAATGATAACCACATCACGAGCATAACTTCCTTCTAGCAGAAAGTTCATCACTTGGTTAAATACATCCAAGTTTTTGTATTGCTCGCCATCAGGCAGTTCTAATAACGATGCGCTGCATCCGAGCTGATCGAGTTGATTAAGAATCTTGGCTGCATACAACGGAGCTACCGTGACATTACTGATCACAACAACTTTTTGCTTTGCATTCTTGCTTGAGAGAACTTGAGAAAGGTACGCCGGGTCCTCAAATAACCCGGCGCCTATAGAGATTGGGTAACTACGCTCTGCTAGATTGACCGTAATCCGTTCCATCGGTGTGCTCCAATTTTAAAAAAGATAAAAACTTATCTCTCTTCTAGCATTTTTACGATCTGATTGGCTACCACTTTTGCACTCTGATCGTCGGTGCGAACAGTGTAATCCGCTACTTCTTCATATAGAGGATTACGTTCTTTAGCTAATTGCTCCAATACTTCACGAGGATGATCCGTTTGAAGTAGAGGACGCTTCTTGTCACGGTTAGTACGTGCAAGTTGCTTTTCAATTGTCGTTTCAAGGTAGACAACAATACCGCGTGCAGAAAGGCGATTACGGTTTTCTTTGCTCTTCACAGAGCCACCGCCAGTTGCGAGCACGATACCTTGCTCAAGAGTCAGGTCTTCAAGCACCGCTTCTTCACGCTTGCGGAAGCCTTCTTCACCTTCTACATCAAAAACCCAAGAGATGTCTGCACCAGTGCGTTCTTCGATCACTGTATCGGAGTCTACAAACTCCATATGCAGTTGCTGTGCTAGATGTCTACCAATTGTACTTTTGCCGGCGCCCATTGGGCCAACAAGGAAAATATTACGTTTCTCAGCCATGTTTAGCAGTAATTTACAACATTGATTCAATAAGATCGCCACAAGAAAACACAGCTAAGCCGCTGTTCTACAAGGCTTGTGGCACCAATTCCTCACAGATAATTCGTGATAAGACCCGAAATTATCCAAGCATGGTGCCACTAATGCAACTTTATTTTTGATCTAATCGTCTTTTTGCTCGCATATCGCTATTGAATAACAACCTTTGGAGTGACAAAAATGAGCAGTTCACTTTTACCAACATTCTCATAACTTCTGCGGAAAAGTGCCCCCAACAATGGCAAATCCCCCAACAAAGGGACTTTGTCGACTGAGTTAGTAATGCTGTGCTGGAAAATACCACCGAGTACGACTGTCTCACCGTTGTTAACTAAGACTTGAGTACCAATTCGCTGTGTATCTATCGCGACCGCTTCACCTGTGCCCGTTTTCACCACTTGACCCGGACGGTCCTGAGTAACACTTAAATCCAGAACCAAACGGTTGTCAGGAGTTATCTGTGGCGTGACTTTTAAACTCAGGACCGCTTTTTTGAAGGTTATCGCTGTCGCACCACTCGATGATGATTCGAGATAAGGTATTTCAGTACCCTGTTCTATATACGCTGGCTTTTTATTGGTCGTAATTAAACGGGGGCTGGAGATAATCTCGGCTTTTGACTCCTGCTGCAGTGCAGACAGTTCCAGATCAAGTAAGGTATCACTCCCTAGTTTAGCGACCTGAAAAGCAATGCTGGTTGCACTCGGATTGGTGGCAGCCAGATTCACATTGAGGAAATCATCGATACCAACACTGCTTCCGTCACCACCATCCCCCTCACCTTCATAAAGACCGATCGTTGCCAGGTTATTTTCGATAGAACCGCCAACCGTATGACTGCCGTTGATTGAAGAGAATCCCCAACGAACACCTAACTCATCCATATTTCCTTCACGAATGGTGACAATGCGTGCCTCGATCTGCACCTGCTTAACCGGAATATCAAGTGACTCAACAATGTCTCGTATAATGTGAATGTTTTCTGGCAATTCTCGAATCAACAACGAGTTGGTCCGCTCATCAATGGTCATACTGCCACGCTCAGACAGCATGCTGATATTGCCCTCACCATTAATCATTTCCGCAATTTCGGACGCTTTGGCAAAATTCACTTGGATGATTTCTGACGACAGCTCACCCATCTCCTCTTCGAGCTTTTGTTTCTCTAACTGTTGTTTCTCTCGAAGATCAAGTTCGTCCGTTGGCGCGACAAGAATAACATTGCCATCGACACGCTTATCCAGCCCTTTCACTTGCAGAATAATGTCCAGAACCTGTTGCCAAGGAACGCCATCAAGACGCAGAGTCAGGTTGCCTTCCACAGAGTCTGATACCACCAGATTGAACTGGTTGTAGTCCGCGATGAGCTGTAAGACGTTGCGCACAGGGATATCCTGGAAATTAATTGAAATCAGCTTCCCTTCTTTCTCCAAAATGCTCTGATCCGGGACCTTCTCGTTTGGCTTGAGTTTGTTCACTGTGATTTCAAGGAAGCGTCCTGTCAGACGGTAATCATGAGTGTAGTCCTCACTGATATACGCAACCAAACGTGTGGTTGAAATGTCACGAAAGACTTCAACACTTTCCACTACGGTTGAAAAATCTTTCACATCAAGCAGGTATAGCTGATCATCTGTCACTGAGGTGTTTAGCAAGTCAATGCTTAACCCTTCCTGCACACGTTTTATATCGACTATCGCAGCGGGTGAAGTGAGCTCAACAACAATCACAGCATCTTTTTCTTTATTGGTGCGAAAGTCGATGCTCTTCAGAGCATTAGATGACACATCTTCTGCCGCAGCCAAAGGGGCTAAAAATAAAAGCAACCATAAGGATAATAGCCCAGTTAGCATCCTCGGTGTACGTGTTAATCCTTGTCTCATGTTCATTACTCAATATCAAAAATAAATGCCGGTTTATTTAGGGTCTGTTTACCTCAACGCCAGCTTAACTTTACGTTTTTGCCAGCACCCTAAACCGTCAGGTAGGGTTTCATTGATCAGTAAATAGGAGTGGGTAACCTGAATAACTTTTCCGTTGTTTCGTCCCAGGTACTGCCCTGGGGCCACTTTGTATACCGTACCGTTCGGGGCTTGTACTAAACCAGAAACAGTACTGCCAACTCCCATCACTCCTTTCAGGCGTAATTGGCCTAACGGGAAGCGCTCGAGTTTGCCAGAACGCGCTCTGGCGGGTGGCTGCCAACAATCCGTCCTCGCAATCGGCTGAGTCGCGATAGTCGCTTCTCGAGGCAGTTCGAAAGGTGCGCGCATTACTTTCGGATCATAGGTGACCGCGATGTAATCATCGGCTGGCTTAAGTTTCTCTACATCGCGCCTGGCCTGATTTTCGATATCACGAATGTAGTCAGTCAGCGAATCGTCATTAGCCTGACATCCCACCAGCAATGAACCGATCAAAACCAGCAGCAAAGATTTATTTTTCATCTTTCTTTTCCTCTGGTTTGAACTGGTAAGTGTTCGCTCTTACACGAAAGTGCAATGTTTCACTTTCTTGACTGACGCGCTGCCAAGTCACATCTTTAAACGTGATAATGCGGGGCAAGGTAGCAATCGCTTGAGAGAAGCGGCCAATATCGTGAAAATCACCGGTCAACTCGATGTTAAGTGGCAAGCGATATAAGAAATGCTCAGACTGCTTTTCTCCCCAGTCAATTCGCGTAAAAGTTAACTTGTTATCGATACCCAGCTCATTCACTGATGCCAACATCGTCGCTAATTCTTTCTGAGCAGGCAGTTGCTGCAATAGCAACTCATAGCGCGTTGTCAGTTCATCTAACTGGGATTGAAGTTGAGGCAATGCCGCGACCTTATTCGCTTTGATCCTCAACGCAACTTTCAATGTTTCCTCTTGTTGGATCAGTTCATTCAAACGTTCTCCTTTAGGTACCAAATAGAACCAGTAACCAAGTCCCTGGAGCAGGAAAACTAACAAACCGATGGTGATCAACTGAGGAAGCAAAGGCCACTCAGCGATTTCATCCATTTCCAGATCTTGCCAATTAACCATGCTGGCCTCCCTCCACCGGATCTACCGCCTTGAATATGAAGGAGACCTTAAAGGTCTGAAACTCTTTGCCAAAACGCGCTTTACCATGAACGATGGAGTGCATTTCCACGTCCAGTAGTTTTGCCGAGCGCTCCATGTTATCAAGCATGGTTGCCAGACGAGGCGTGCTATCAGAAATGCCTGAAATTTCAATTTCCAGATCGTTCATTTCGATTTTGTCGACATACACGCCTTCGGGAATGGTGGAAGGCATCAGGTTCATAAATTCGGTCGTTTTATTGCGTCCATTTTGTAACCCTTCAACCACCTTCAGACGCTCTAAGATCTTGCTGTGCTCTTGCTCTGCAATTTTCATTGCTTCAATACGTTGATCGAGCTCAGCGATATAATGAGTGAGGTAATCAAGCCTCGCTTGCTGCTGGTCTTGCTGGTATTCATAGAACTTGCCGATGCTCCACTGGGCACCTACCGCGACAAACAAACCTAAAACGATCAGTCCGATGAAGCGACGGCGATGTTCTTCCCTTTGATTATCCCGCCAGGGCAATAGGTTAATGCGATATAACACGTTGACCTCCTAACCATTGAATACCTCGTACCGCCAGCCCCGCTGCAGTAGAAAAGTGATGCAAATCAGCCGACTGCCGCTTACGTTTAGAAACGCTCATTTCAAACAGTCCTAGTGGGTTGAGTAATTCGCACTCCAACGACAATTGCTGAGATAGCTCTGCTGCCAGCATTGGCGTTGCGGCTCCGTCACCAGACAACCAGATGCCTTTGATATTTTGCGAACCATTAATGGAGGTGTAGAGCTGTACCTGTCGCTTCACACGCTCGACCATCTGACGGTTAAATTGATTGGTTTTTGTCTGCTCTTCTCCGAGCTGAAGGTTTTCCTGAGCAGAGGTCATAATAGACCCCGTCCCACAGGCAAACTCTTTGTGAAACAATTCACCTTGTTCGGTAAACATGGTAAACGAGCTCGACTGCGAGCCGATGTCCAGCAATCCGTATTTGATCTTATCCGGGAAACGCTCCGCCGCGAGCTTCCATGTCTGACCTAAACTTTGCGAATGGACGTCTACAAGGACAGGTTTAAGGCCAGATTTACGCAGTGCGTCAACGCGACTCTCGACGACATCTTTACGGGTAGCAAACACCTGATAACTGTCTGCCCCTCGTAATCCTTCCTCTGCGTTAAGTCGGACAAAATCAAGGCTAAGCTCTTCAACAGGAAAAGGAGACTGGTGAGAGAATGCCTGTACTACCGCGTACTCAACCTCGTTTTCTTCGATGTTTTTTTCAATGTGTAATTTCTTGCTTATTACTGCATTGTCAGGCACCGAAATTGCCACTTTTCTCGCCCCAAAAGGGAGCTCTTTTTTTATCTGCTTTAGGGTATTTACAATTTCTTGATGATTTATGGTGTTATTTTCAGCGACAATACCCTCCTTTAGTAAGATTTCTTTGTAACCCAATAAAGCGTATTGCTCGCCATTGGGTTTTAGTACTACGGCTTTGAGGCTGTTATGGCCAATATCTATGCCGGTAACGATTAGCTTATCCATCTCTACTCTCGCTCCGAATTTTATTCGCGCAAAGGTTGTTATTAGTACCCAAATAAGAGTTAATATCTCTATGTGCTAAATTTTTGACCTAAGAGTACAAGGGTTTGCCGTTACACAGCCTCAACCAATCAGGGATTCTCCGGTGAAGTTCATAAAGCGTTTATTTTTATTAACATTGATTTGCATAATTCTTGGAGTCACCACTATTTTTGGCTTCTATCAGTACGTGAAGTCTGAATTGCCAGATGTTGCAACTCTAAAAGACGTTGAATTACAAACACCTATGCAGGTGTTTACTCAAGACGGGAAGCTGATCGCACAATTCGGCGAACAACGCCGTATTCCTGTCACTTACGATGAAATTCCTCAGGATTTAATTCATGCGTTAATCGCAACTGAAGACAGCCGTTTTTACGAGCACCCAGGTATCGACCCAATCGGTATCACTCGCGCTGCCGTCGTGGTTGCCATTTCGGGTTCAGCCAAGCAAGGTGCAAGTACGATCACACAGCAACTTGCACGTAATTTCTTCTTATCGAATGAGAAGAAGCTGATGCGTAAAATTAAAGAAATTTTTATCGCGATTCATATTGAACAGCTTCTGAGCAAACAAGAGATCATGGAGCTTTATGTCAACAAGATCTTCCTTGGCTATCGTTCATATGGTTTTGGTGCTGCCGCACAGGTCTACTTTGGTAAAAGCCTCAACGAGCTGACACTGAGTGAAATCGCAACGCTTGCTGGTATGCCAAAAGCACCATCAACCATGAACCCAATTTACTCGCTAGAGCGTGCAACTAACCGTCGTAACGTCGTGCTAATGCGTATGCTTGAGGAAAACTACATCACCCAAGAGCAATTCGATGAAGCACGTAACGAGCCTATCGTCGCACGTTACCACAGTGCAGAAATCGAAGTGTCTGCCCCTTACGTAGCTGAATTAGCACGTCTATGGGCGATAAAAGAATACGGTGAAGAAAAAGCCTATACGTCTGGGCTGAACATCTACATGACTGTAGGTTCTAAACTGCAAAGTGCAGCCAATGCGGCAGCAATAAATAACCTTTTGGCCTACGATGAACGCCATGGCTATCGCGGTGCAGAAAAAGTGTTGTGGAAACAAGGCGAAAGCCCTTGGAATACTGAGCAAATTGAACAACACCTTCAGAAACAAACAACCTATGGCGACCTTTCTCCTGCTGTCGTGACCAAAGTCGAGGGCCAAACTGCTCAGGTTTTGGTGAAAGACAAACATGAGCAGACAATCCCATGGACAGGCATGAACTGGGCTCGTAAATATCTGACCGATAACCGTCAAGGCTCAGCACCAAAATCCGCGCAAGACATTCTTGCTGTGGGTCAGCAGGTGTGGGTTCGTGAAGTGAACTCAGACAATGACGACGGTTCAGTTCAAAGCTGGAAGTTGAGTCAGGTTCCGAGTGCCAATACCGCATTTGTGGCGATGAACCCTGAGAATGGTGCCATCCTCTCTCTGGTGGGCGGTTTCAACTTTGTTCACAGCAAATTTAACCGTGCGACTATGTCTGTGCGTCAGGTTGGTTCAAGTATCAAACCTTTCATTTACTCAGCAGCACTTGATAAAGGTCTGACACTGGCGACTCTGGTCAACGATGCCCCAATCAACCAATGGGATGCTGGATCAGGTTCTGCGTGGCGACCAAAGAACTCTCCACCGACCTATGGTGGCCCGACTCGTCTGCGCATCGGCTTAGCTCAATCTAAGAACGTGATGGCAGTCCGTACCCTGCGCGAAGTCGGTTTGGATGAAACTCGTCAATACCTTACTCGTTTTGGTTTTGATATTAATGAAGTGCCTCGCTCAGAAACTATTGCTCTCGGTGCTGGCAGCTTAACACCGATGAAAGTCGCACAAGGTTATTCTGTATTTGCAAACGGTGGATATTATGTCGAACCGTACTACATCGACCGTGTAGAAGATGCATTCGGCGAAGTGCTGTTTAAAGCGAATCCTAAGAGTGTCTGCCATCAAAATTGCCCGCAAATGCTAGAGCAATTTACTCAAGATAGATACGCAAATGAGTTTGGTGAGCAAGATGTGGCAATTGAAGGTGTCACCAACACAGGTGTAGCGGACGCTGACAGTGATGAGCCACAATATGCTCCTCAGGTCATTTCTGAGCAGAATGCGTTCCTGATGCGTGAAATGATGTACAGCAATATTTGGGGTGGTGGTGAGTGGCGCGAAGGTACTGGCTGGAACGGTACAGGTTGGCGTGCTCAAGCACTGAAACGTCGTGATATTGGCGGTAAGACCGGTACAACCAATGACTCCAAAGATGCCTGGTACAACGGTTATGGCCCTGGTGTTGTCGCGGTAGCCTGGGTGGGTTTTGATGACCACTCAAAAGCTCTGGGGCGTGCTACAGTGAACAGCAACCTCGGAAAAGGTCAAGTTTCTGGTGCAGAAGCTGGCGGTAAAACAGCCGAGCCAGCTTGGATAGACTTTATGCGAGTTGCGCTTGAAAACACTCCGGAACAGAGTAAAAAGGTTCCAGACAATATTGTACAAGTACGTATAGATCGTAACAGCGGCATGCTGACTGACAACGTAGATGGCAGTTCGATGATGGAATACTTCGAGGAAGGCACAGAGCCAACCAAATACTCGGGTAGCTTACTGGAAGACAGTATTTACTCAAGCGGAGGCGGAACAACAGAAGAGCTGTTCTAAGCTGTAATGTAAAAAATATAGGGGAGCCAGTGGCTCCCCTATTTGTTTTCTAAACTCTGATGATTTCAATCAAGCGGCAATCTTGGTTGGATAGCTTGCCAAAATATCTTTTATCTTTTTCGCTAACGCTTCAAACCGAGTACGCAATGGCGATCCAGGACGGTAAACCAAGACTATCTTACGCGACGGTGTCGGATTCACCGCAGGAATGTAACAGACACCATCTTTTTGCTTTTCATGCGGGAGCGATAATTGAGGCAGTAACGTGATCCCAGCCCCTGCCGCGACCATATTCCGCAACGTCTCTAAGCTGGTCGCTTTGAAACGTTCATCATCTTTTGCACCGGCAGCAAAGCAGAAACCTAATGCCTGATCACGTAAGCAGTGGCCATCTCCCAACGCCAACACGGTCTTCCCTTTCAGGGACATCATATCGACACACTCCAACGATGCCCACTCATGATCGCACGGTACCGCCACACTTAGCGGTTCGTCATACACTTCAATCTCTTTAAACGGTGCAGTTTCAGCTACCGAGGCCAGAACCAAACAGTCCAGCTTGCCCTCTTCCAGTTGGTGTACCAACTGCTGAGTTTGAGCTTCATGCAGGAATAACTCCAGATCCGGAAACTCTACTTTAATTTGGGGAAGAATTTTAGGTAATAAGTAAGGACCAACGGTAGGTATAAAGCCAATGTGCAAAGGTCCGGTCATCGCACCGTTCTGGCCACTGGCCATGTCCTTAAACATTTTCACTTCTATCAAAATCCGTTTGGCTTGCTCCACCAGTTGCAATCCAGAGTCGGTAAACAGCACACGACGACTGCTACGCTCCAGAAGCGTAGTTCCCAGCTCGTCTTCTAACTTACGTATTTGTCCACTGAGCGTTGGTTGGCTTACAAAACAAGCTTCTGCTGCTTTGCGGAAGTGTTTGTGCTCCGCTAGCGCGACGAGGTACTCAAAATCCCGAATATTCATAACACACGATTCGCTTATCTCTAGTGATAGTTAACACCTATTAAAACCATAACACCAAACGATCACAGCTATCAAAAGATTTTTACAAAGATCCGTCTAACTAAACGGGGCGCAGATAAACTGATACTTGTTCATTTAAGGAATGAAGATGCGACGACATCGCCTTACGCAAGATGGAAAGTAGAAATAAAACGACAGATAAAAATACGACAGACAGAAAAAAGCCCCAAAATCAATCTCGATTCTGGGGCTCTCTTAGATTCTTCTAAGAAAAAGCAGTGGTACTTTAATAGACACGGCTTCCTCTCGAAGGTTCCATATTTTTTCGATTTTTTTAGCAAATACTTATGTAACAATCCCTAAATAAAGGCATGTCATTGAATGCTAATAGAATCGAGAATCTAAGCTACATGACTTTTCTGAATCAGCTGTTCCATCAGATTGATCTCTAGAGCCACTTCATCACATGCATGCTGACGAGGGCACTGGTCACAGTCTTTCAACACTTTCTCTGGTAAAAGTGATTTAGATGTTGGCAGGAATTTCTGCTTCATAAAGAACTCAGGTGTGCGAGTTAGCACAAATACTTTTTTGATAGCCATTTGGCGGGCTTTATCCACCAAGTAGTTCACTATCGCACTACCCTGCCCCTGACCTTGCCAGCCAGCTTCAATGCCTAGAGAGCGAATTTCAGCCAGACCAGAATCATAAACGTAGAGTGATGCGCAGCCTGTGACTTCACCATGATGCTCTGCGACCGCAAATGAGCCGATATCGCGCACCAATTCATTACGTGATCTTGGGAGATTCTCACCCAGATTCGCCCAGTAAGTAATCATACCTTCAAGGGTTTCGATGTCAGTCAAACGTGCAGGACGTACTTTCACTGCTGAGTTATCACGTTGGCTTAGACGTTTATCTGCCTGATCAACTGCATAGGCAACTTGCTGTGGTGATACGCCACCAAGAGCACAACGTTTTTCCAGACAAGACTCAATGGTCAGAATCTCATACACATCGTCTTCAATGACATCTGAGAATACTTTCAGATCTTGCAGAGAAAGTTCTTCAAGCGCGCAACCTTTCTCAATAGCACCCACAACGGCCACACCAACGATATGGTGTGCTTCACGGAATGGAATGCCTTTCGCTACCAAGTAATCTGCAAGTTCGGTTGCGTTTGCATAGCCCTGCTTCGCCGCTTCCAGAGTTCTTTCACCATTGACTTTGATACCGTCGAAACACAACGCTGCCATTTCCATACAGTCGTTCCAGGTATCTAACGCATCAAACAAGCCTTCTTTGTCTTCCTGCATGTCTTTGTTGTAAGCCAGAGGTAGTGCTTTTACTGTCATCATCATGCCAGCCAGAGCACCGTAAACACGGCCTGTCTTACCACGGATTAGCTCAAGAGCGTCTGGGTTTTTCTTCTGTGGCATCAGTGACGAACCAGAAGTGACTGTGTCTGCCAGTTCAATAAAGTTAGACTCGCCTGAGTTGTAGAAAATCATATCTTCAGCCAGACGTGAAAGGTGCAGCATTGAGATAGAAGACACTGACATCAGCTCCATCACATGGTCACGGTCCGATACTGAGTCAAGAGAGTTGCGTGTTGCACGATGGAAACCAAGATTATGAGCCAGCTGCTCACGATCGATTGGATATGCAGTACCAGCCAGTGCACCAGAACCAAGTGGACAAGTATCTAAACGCTGCAGAGCATCACTCAAACGCGAATGGTCACGCTCAAACATTTCCACGTACGCCAGACACCAATGCGCAAACGTCACAGGTTGTGCGCGTTGAAGGTGGGTGTAACCAGGTAACACGGTACCTTGGTGCTGCTTTGCGACATGTACCATTTGTGATTGCAGACGGTCTAAAGCAATCAATAACTGCTGACCTTGCTGACGACACCAAAGCTTAAGATCAGTAGCCACCTGATCGTTACGAGAACGGCCAGTGTGCAGCTTCTTGCCCAGATCGCCTACTTTACCGATAAGTTGCTGTTCAACCCAAGAGTGGATGTCTTCGGCATCTGAGCCTAGAATCTGATGAGGGTCTTCCATCACTTCAAGTTTCAATTCGTTTAAAGCGAGTTCAAGCTTCTTTTGCTCTTCTGCAGATAACACTCCAACAGAAAGCAGTGCTTTAGACCATGCAATTGAGCCTACAATATCTTGCTCAGCCAATCGGTAGTCGAAACGCAACGAATCGTTGAATTCTTTGAATCTGGTATCTGCTGCTTGGGTAAATCTTCCGCCCCATAATGCCATTGCGTCTCTCCTGGTGACTATTGCTTACTCTAAGGTGCTCTAATTAGTGATGACTAAATTGATGGTCATTTACTCACTTTTTCTTATAGGCCAACGTTACGACAACTTGGACAAAAAATAAAGTATAAATTCAATATTTTTACATATATATTCACTAAAATTGGAATTCATACCTATTAAAGTCGTTAAATAACAAAAAAAGACCTGCCACTCAGTGACAGGTCTTTTTCATCAGCAATGAAATTCGATTATTTCTTCTGGCTGTTCAACGCACGGATACGGCTTGATAGTGAGTAAAGACGGATGAAACCACCAGCATGGCTTTGGTCGTAAACCTCATCTGCACCGAACGTTGCAAACTCTTCTGAGTACAAGCTGTTGTCAGAACGTTTTTGAGTCGCTGTTGCCTGGCCTTTGTAAAGCTTGATGACAACTTCACCGTTCACATCTTTAGCAAGCTCTTCTGAAGCTGCCAGGATAGATTTACATAGTGGAGTAAACCAACGGCCGTCGTACACAAGATGAGAAGCTTTAAGGCCCAGCTCTTCACGGAATTCAAATGATGTCTTATCAAGCACAAGCTGCTCTACAGCACGCAGCGCTTCCATCATGATAGTGCCCCCTGGAGTTTCGTAACAACCACGAGACTTCATACCTACCAGACGGTTTTCAACGATGTCGATACGACCAACACCGTGTTTTGCACCTTTCTCGTTTAGATAAACCAGAGCGTTGTAAGGTGTCATTTCTTGGCCATCGACAGCAACAACCGCACCTTTTTCAACTTTCAGCGTTACGTATTCTGCTTCGTTTGGTGCTTGCTCAGGATCAACAGTCCAAACCCAGCAATCTTCGTTTGGTGCATTCCAAGTACTTTCTAGCACACCACCTTCGGTAGAAATGTGCCATGCGTTCGCATCACGAGAGTAAATCTTAGTAAGAGATGCTGAACAAGGGATGTTACGTTCAGCCAGGTAATCCAGACATTGTTCACGGCTAACCAGATCCCATTCACGCCAAGGAGCGATAACATGCAGATCTGGTGCTAGTGCAGCAAACGCACCTTCAAAACGAACCTGGTCGTTACCTTTACCAGTACAGCCGTGACATAGTGCATCTGCACCTACTTTACGAGCGACTTCTACCTGCGCTTTTGCGATGATTGGACGCGCCATTGAAGTACCTAACAGGTATTTACCTTCGTAGTATGCGCCTGTTTTTAGTGTCGGGTAGATGTAGTCCGCAACCATTTCTTCTTTAAGGTCAGCGATGTAACACTCTGATGCACCAGATGCTTTCGCTTTTGCTTCAATGCCTTCTAGCTCTTCTGCGCCCTGGCCCACATCAGCAACAAACGCAACGACTTCACAGTCATAGTTCTCTTTTAGCCACGGGATGATTACTGAAGTATCTAGACCGCCTGAGTATGCGACTACTACTTTTTTAACGTTCACTTTGCTCATTTTTTTCTCCAAATTTAACTGGCTCTGCTCTCGGCGGTCAGTGCCAACTACTTCCTAATGTTTGATTCTTGAAATTCTTAACTGCGACTTTATTGAGGCAGAAACTGCGTTCCGATGCTCTGACCAGCAAATAGCTGCTCCAGCTTTTCTGGGTAACGCCAGGTTGCCACTTCGATAGGACGACCAAGATCATTGGCAGCCTCCAAAGCGGCTTTAACTTTGACGATCATGCCGTCGGTGATCACTTGACCTGCGATCAATGTATCAGCTTCTTTCTCTGACAAACTCTTGATCAAATGGCCTTTGCCATCCAAAACGCCGCTCACATCAGAAAGCAAAACTAACTCCGCATCTAATGCACCAGCGACAGCAACTGCAGCTTGATCCGCATTGACGTTCATCATCTGACCTTCTTTTGTCAGACCGATCGAGCTGATGATTGGTAGTGCGCCCGCATTTAAGATCGCCTGGATCAATGTTGAATCCCCCGGAGAGGCTTTACCTACCGCACCCAGTTCAGGATCGAGTTCTTCAACCTGACATAAGCCGCCATCTGCTAAGCTCAGACCTACTGCGTTTAAGCCGTCAGCAATAGCCTGACCTTGAAGTAACTTGTTTGCCGTACCAGCTAGCGCACCCGCGATGATTGGAATCTGGTCATACGGTGTAACTCGTAAGCCGTTCTTCTTTACGGTTTTGAGTTGTAACTTACTCATCAACTCGTCCACTAGGTAGCCACCGCCGTGAACAATGACGATTTGTCGTTGCGCCGAGTTCTGGTAAGCCGCGATGGCACCAAAAAGTTGGCTCAAGGTTTTTGTGCAAGATAAAGCTGCACCGCCTAGCTTAATGACTAATGGCGCTTGATTAGTTTGCGTCATTGCTTTTCCCTCTATCAACGACTACAGCAACGCTGTCAGTTCTGGGTAACCGTAATGAATATTTAAACATTGCATCGCTTGACTCGATGCACCTTTGAGTAGGTTGTCGATGGCAGAAATCACGATGACGTGTTCGCCCTGCACCTTCCAGCCGATGTCACAGAAAGGTGTATTCTCAACATCCTGAATACGTGGAATGCCATCCCCTTTAAGGCGTACGGCTGGTTTTCCTTGATACGCTTGTTCGAATGCCTGGGTAACTTGTTGTGCAGTGACACCTTTCGCCAACTTCATAGTTACTGTAGCAAGAATTCCACGTTTAAAGTTCCCCAAATGAGGAGTAAAAATCACATCACAACCCAAGTGTTGAGCAATCTCTGGTTGATGACGGTGATTGAAAACCCCATAAGCCTGCAGGCTCACTTCGCAGAAACTGTTTGTCATCGACGCTTTTCTGCCCGCACCTGATACACCGCTCGTCGCGTTGATCACTGGCCACTGTTGTGTATCAATGAGACTGCTTTCCAGCAGAGGTTTAATAGCAAGTTGCGATGCTGTTGGGTAGCAGCCTGCTACCGCAACTAAAGGAGTGTTTTTAATTGCTTCAGAGTTCCACTCCGCTAAGCCATACACCGCTTTTTCTAGCCAGTTGTTAAATTGATGCTTGAAGCCATAAAAGGTATCGTAAAAGCCTTCACTCTGAACGCGGAATGCGCCAGATAAATCAAAGACTTTACATCCTGCTTCAAGGAAAGTTGGGGCGAGGTCATGGCTCACTTCATGTGCTGTTGCCAAAAACACTACATCTGACTCAGCGGCCACTTTTTCTGGATCGGTTAACGGATGAACAGGCATATCGATCACGCCAGCTAACTTGCCGTGCAGCTGGGCAAGACTCTTTCCTGCATCTACACTGTTGGCGGAAACGTATAAACCTGATAGCGTGAGTTCCGGGTGTTTGTTAACCATTAAAGCTAACTCTGCGCCGGTATAACCGCTGGCTCCGATAATCGTAGTTTTTAGCATTCTATGACATCCGTAAATTTAAAGACTCAAATGACTATTCATATTTAATTTTTGCTATATTTTGATTTTTTATTCATTAAATATGATTTAATATGTGTTTTACATTTTTGTGCTCTGTCTGTCAATAGGAGATTTGAAGAATCCATGCAATTACCAACTTTTCTAGAGGTCTATGAAGGACTCATCAGCACCTCTTCAATCAGCTCCACTGACCCAAAATGGGATCAAGGTAATGCGAAAGTCATTGAGAAACTCGCAACCTGGTTCAAAGATCTTGGGTTCAGTGTTGAGGTGGTCGAAGTAGAACCAGGCAAACACAATATGATCGCACGTATGGGTGAAGGTGAAGGCGGTCTTCTCCTTGCTGGCCATAGTGACACAGTTCCATTTGATGAAGGACGCTGGAGTTTCGACCCACACAAACTCACCGAAAAAGACAACCGTTTTTACGGCCTGGGTACCGCGGACATGAAAGGCTTCTTTGCTTTCATTTATGAGGCAGTAAAAAAAGTCGACTGGAGTAAACAGAAGAAGCCGCTTTATGTATTAGCGACCTGTGATGAAGAAACCACCATGCTGGGTGCCAGACACTTCACTGCGAACGCCCCGTTCAAACCGGACTACTGCATTATTGGTGAGCCTACCAGTTTGGTTCCAATTCGCGGCCATAAAGGTCATGTCGCCAATGCCATCCGTGTTACAGGAAAATCTGGACACTCGTCGGATCCCGCTCTTGGTGTTAATGCCATTGAGATCATGTATGAAGTAATGTTCGCTCTGATGCAATTACGCGACAAGCTCATTAAGGAATATCACCACCCGGGGTTTGCGATCCCAAATCCAACCCTGAACCTCGGTCATATTCATGGTGGTGACAGTGCCAACCGTATTTGTGGCTGTTGTGAATTGCATTACGACGTTCGCCCGTTGCCAGGAATCAGCCTAGATGGTTTAGAAAATATGCTGCGTGGCGCTCTTAAAGAAGTGGAAGCGAAATGGCCGGGACGTATTGAAATCATTCCATTGCATGATTCGATTCCGGGATATGAGTGCCCACATGATCACCCATTCATTGGTGGTGTAGAAGAGTTATGCCAAACCAGCTCGCAAACCGTCAACTACTGTACCGAAGCGCCATTTTTACAGGAGCTGTGCCCAACCTTGGTGCTTGGTCCGGGTTCTATTGATCAGGCGCATCAACCGGACGAGTATCTGGCTTTGGATTTCATTGATCCGACCATTGACGTACTATCTAAAGCCATGGTTCGCTACTGTTGCTAATAGCAATTTGAGCGATACCTACCTGTGCAAATCTGATGAGATGCACAGGTAATAACTTAACCATCTGTAATTACTCATTAATAGTTCTATCAATCGCTATTTTGTAATTAATTTTCACATATAGTTTCATACATACATTAACTTTGCTCTAAATCAGGAGAATTGCGAAATAATTGCAAACAGAGTCGGCTTTATTTGACTCGAACTGGTGCTTTTAGCTAGATTGGTGTTCTAACAAGGACAATGGATGTAGTTTTTTTACGAGGCAGGACGACAATGAACGAGAAATACGCCGCACTCAAAAGCAATGTGCGCATGTTGGGCCACTTACTGGGTAATACTATTCGCGATGCCCATGGCGAAGAAATTTTCGAAAAAGTGGAAACAATTCGTAAATTATCCAAATCAGCTCAAGCAGGAAACCAAGCAGATAAAGAAAGCTTGATAGAAGAAATCAAACACCTTCCTGATGAACAGTTAACGCCAGTAACCCGTGCGTTTAACCAATTTCTAAATCTGACGAATATTGCAGAGCAGTACCACACCATTTCACGCCACTGTGAAGAAGATATCTGCGAACCAGACGCGATCAACTCGCTATTTTCTAAACTGGTACAAAACGATGTGAGCAAGCTTGATACCGCTCAGGCCGTACGCGATCTAAATATCGAACTGGTACTGACCGCTCACCCAACTGAAATCACTCGCCGTACCATGATTAATAAACTGGTAAAAATCAACGAGTGTTTATCCAAGCTAGAGTTGAGCGATCTTTCCTCTAAAGAGCGCAAGAAAACGGAACGCCGCCTGGAACAGTTGATTGCGCAAGGCTGGCACTCCGACGTTATCCGCCAGCAACGCCCAACCCCGCTTGATGAAGCGAAATGGGGCTTTGCTGTGGTTGAAAATTCACTGTGGGAAGCGGTCCCTGAATTTTTACGCGAGATGAATGATCGTCTGGAATCTTACCTTGGCGAGGGTTTACCAATCGATGCACGCCCGGTGCATTTCTCTTCCTGGATGGGTGGCGACCGAGATGGTAACCCATTTGTTACTCATAGCATCACGCGTGAAGTTCTGCTTCTGTCTCGCTGGAAAGCGGCAGACCTGTACTTGAATGATATCAACGAACTGATCAGTGAGCTGTCAATGACAGTTAGTAACGATCAGGTCCGTGAGCTGGCAGGCGACGATCAGCACGAACCATACCGTGCGGTTCTTAAACAGTTACGCACTCTGCTGAATGAAACCAAAGATATTCTTGATGCGAAAATCCATGGTCAGAAATTGGCAGTCAAAGCACCACTACAAAAAGTAGAACAGCTTTGGGACCCACTGTACGCATGTTACCAATCGCTGCACGAGTGTGGCATGGGTGTCATCGCGGATGGCTCACTACTGGATACTCTGCGCCGCGTGAAAGCGTTTGGTGTTCACCTGGTTCGTCTGGATATTCGTCAGGAAAGTACTCGTCATGCCGACGTACTTTCTGAGTTGACCCGTCATCTGGGCATTGGCGACTACCAGCAGTGGAGTGAGCAAGACAAAATCGCTTTCCTGACCAACGAGCTGGCTTCCAAACGTCCACTTTTACCACGTGACTGGGAACCATCAGAACCCGTTCAAGAGGTTTTAGACACCTGTAAGATTATTGCAGCACAATCACGAGATGCGTTCGGTGCGTATGTCATTTCGATGGCTCGTACTGCGTCTGATGTTCTGGCCGTTCACCTATTGTTACAAGAGTCTGGTTGTCCTTACCGCATGGACGTTTGTCCTCTGTTCGAAACTCTGGACGACTTAAACAATGCCGAATCGGTTATTAAACAACTGATGGGTATCGACTTATACCGTGGCTTCATTCAGAACCACCAAATGGTCATGATTGGTTATTCTGACTCAGCAAAAGATGCCGGCGTAATGTCAGCAGGCTGGGCGCAGTACCATGCAATGGAATCTTTGGTCAAAGTTGCGGAAGAAGAAGGGGTTGAACTGACCCTATTCCACGGCCGTGGAGGTACGGTTGGTCGTGGCGGTGCGCCTGCCCATGCAGCATTGCTATCTCAGCCACCTAAGAGCCTTAAAGGTGGCCTGCGTGTTACTGAACAAGGTGAGATGATCCGCTTTAAGCTTGGTCTGCCAGATGTTGCAGTAAACAGCTTCAACCTGTACGCAAGTGCCATTCTGGAAGCTAACCTACTGCCACCACCAGAACCAAAACAAGAGTGGCGTGATCTGATGGAAGTGCTGTCTCAAGTGAGTTGTGAAGCTTACCGCAGCGTTGTACGTGGCGAACCAGACTTTGTACCTTACTTCCGTCAGGCGACACCAGAACTTGAACTCGGTAAATTGCCACTGGGCTCTCGTCCTGCGAAACGTAACCCGAACGGTGGCGTAGAAAGTTTACGTGCGATTCCTTGGATTTTCTCGTGGAGCCAGAACCGCTTAGTATTACCAGCCTGGTTAGGTGCGGGTGAAGCAATCCAGTACTCTATCGACAAAGGTCACCAAGAGTTGTTAGAAGAAATGTGTCGTGAATGGCCGTTCTTCTCTACACGCCTTGGCATGCTAGAGATGGTGTACTCGAAATGTAATATCGATATCTCGCGTTACTACGACTTGCGCCTTGTGGATGAATCACTACGTCCGTTGGGTGAGAGACTTCGAGCTCAACTACAGAAAGACATCAAAGCCGTACTGAACGTAGAAAACAACGAGAACTTGATGCAACACGACCCATGGGGTCTGGAATCCATTCGCCTGCGTAATATCTACGTAGAGCCATTGAATATGCTTCAGGCTGAACTGCTGTATCGTACGCGCCAAAATGAAGAAGCATCAGCAAATCTTGAAGAGGCACTAATGGTGACGATTGCGGGTATCGCAGCTGGTATGCGTAACACTGGTTAATAGTATCTATTAGGCACTTAAAGGCTGAGCAACTGCTCAGCCTTTTTTATACCCATCAACTTGAACAGCAATCAACCAGTCAATCCAACCAATCAAACCCTATTTAAAAGCATTAATTCAGAATAATAAACTAACTTAACTCTCTATTGAGCATTATATTAGTTTTTTAGTGTAATTTTTTCCTACTATTCCACTTCATGCTTATTATTTATATACTACCTACCCTGCCGAGAGCACATAAATCCAATCAAATCTGCTCCGGTCATGATGGGAATCCCCATCTCTAGGTGATAAACGGCTTTAAGGTGACAGGACCAACAATGTTGGTGCTACTTATACACAAAAAACTCAAACGCCAATAAGAGCGCAGCTGAAAGTGTAAGTAGCTTGTTTACAAGTTTATTGACCATTTGGATTGAAGACATGTCATTACCACACGTAATCTTAACTGTTCTTAGCACACGCGATGCAACCGGTTACGATATCACAAAAGAATTCTCAGCAAGCATCGGTTACTTCTGGAAAGCAAGCCACCAGCAAGTTTACCGTGAGCTAAACAAAATGGCTGAGAAAGCACTGGTTACTTGCGTTTTAGAACCTCAGGAAGGCAAACCAGACCGTAAAGTTTACTCCATCACTGATGCTGGCCGTAGTGCGCTGGGAGAATGGTTTGACCAACCAACCGCACACCCAACTGTTCGTGACGAGTTCTCAGCGAAGCTGATAGCTTGCGCGGTACAACCTGCTGCACCTTTCCGTGAGCAACTATCTGAACTGGTAGAAGAGTCACGTAAACTGGTTTCTCATTACAAAGAAATTGAAGCGGCATACTACGCTACGCCATCAACGTTGGATAAACAAGCACGCCTAGAACGCCTGACTCTACGTCGTAACCTACTGTTGCGTGAAACGTGGATCACGTGGGCAGAGGAAGTGCTAACTGAACTTGAAGTTATCGGTTAAAACAGCCCATAACTCGAATAAGTAAAAGGCTTGCCATATGGCAAGCCTTTTTATTTTCACACTAGCTTCTGTTTTAAAACTAGCTTTGGCATTAAGACTAGATAGTCGCCTTAGGGCGTACTCCCAGCGTGTGACACAATGCGTATGTCATCTCTGCACGGTTTAACGTGTAGAAGTGGAAATCTTTCACGCCTTCACGGCTTAGTACACGCACCATATCAATCGCCTGACTCGCACCTACTAACTGACGAGTGACTGGATCATCATCCAAACCATCAAACTGACGACTCATCCAGCCAGGGATTTTAACGTTGTTTTGCGCAGCAAAACGGGAAGCCTGTTTAAAGTTAGACACAGGCAAAATACCCGGTACGATTTCGACATCAATGCCCGCAACAACACAGCGGTCACGAAAACGCAGGTAAGACTCAACATCGAAAAAGAACTGAGTAATCGCACGGTTCGCACCTGCATCTACCTTACGCTTTAGGTTAAGCAAATCAGCCTGCGCACTTTTCGCTTCAGGGTGAACTTCAGGGAAAGCGGCAACCGAAATATCGAAATCATGGCGAGACTTGAGTAACTCAACCAGATCAGAAGCGTACATATCAGGAGCACCGCCACCAGGAGGAATATCACCACGCAGAGCCACGATATTTTTGATGCCGTTATTCCAGTAATCATCTGCGATCCCAATCAACTCATCACGCGTCGCGTCGATGCAAGTTAAATGCGGAGCAGCCACCAAGCCTGTTTTTGCTTTGATTTCTTTAATGATGGAGTGTGTTCTGTCGCGTTCGCCAGAGTTCGCACCGTAAGTAACAGAAACAAACTTTGGTTGAAGGGTTTTTAGACGGTGCACAGAGTTCCATAGTGTCTCTTCCATCTTTTCATTGCTTGGAGGAAAAAACTCAAACGAAACATTAATGTTATCTGACAGCTCAGCAATATTCTGGTTTAAGGCATCAATGTGGCCTGCGTGCGTGTAACCCATCTTACTCTCCCTGTGACAATCTGCCACAAAATCAAATTCTGCAAATCGACGTTTAGACGTCTATATGTCCACAGAATGAATTGAATACGATTTAATGTCAACCTTGTAATTATGAATTTTTTTCACGTTAACAATGAGAATAGTTCAAGTTGATTTTTGACTAGTATTCATTCAGTAGATATCAATGAAATATAAGCCTTAAAGTTGAGTATGGCACTGAGAAAGGAATAAAAAACCCCGGATGGATAACTCCGGGGTTTTAGAGAGAATAGTTTAAAACAATCCTGCGAGGCGGTTGAGATCGGATTGAATTGCACCCGCCGTCACTTCTCGCCCGGCACCCGGACCACGAATCACTAACGGATTGTCTTTGTACCACTTGCTTTCGATTGCGAAGATATTGTCACACGGAAGCAAGTTCGCAAGCGCATGCTCTCGGGATAAGGCTTCGATGCCTACAGTGGCTTTTCCATCCCTTTCCAGACGAGCAACATAGCGTAGAACCTGATCATTTTTCTGCGCTTTTATCAAACGTTCCTGCAGAGTCTGACTGAGTAACGCGCTGTTATCAAAGAACTCATCCACACTCAGATCACGCAGCTCCGCTGGAACAAGCGATTCAACTTTCACGCTACCCGGTTCGATATCCAGACCAGATTCACGTGCGAGTATCACCAGTTTACGCATCACATCTGAACCATCTAAGTCAGAGCGAGGGTCTGGTTCCGTTAGACCTTGCTGCCACGCCAAATCGACCAGTTCACTGAACGGAACCGTGCCATCGAACTGCTGGAACAACCACGAAAGCGTTCCGGAAAAAATGCCTGAGAGAGCGACAATCTCATCACCACTCTCACGCAGGTCACGAACCGTATGATTGATTGGTAACCCAGCCCCTACCGTAGCGTTGTAGAGCCAGTGACGCCCTATTTTAGCAAAGGCATCCTGCACCTGATGGTAGTACTGACTATCCGCAGATCCGGCCACTTTATTCGCGGAGATCAGGTGAATACCTTGCTGCGCAATATCGATATAACTCTGAGCCAGTTCCTTACTCGCGGTAACATCAAGCACAACGGCTTCGTCATAATTCTGCAGCGCCCCGAGGCGAGTCAGCCAAGAACCATCGTTCTCCACACTTTCATCGTTAAATAGTGCTGATACTTTGGTGGCGTCGATACCCTGATCATCAAACCAGAACTTCTGGCTATCAACCACAGCAACCAAGTCGAAACTCATGCCATGGCGTTTTTCTAGCTCACTCTTCTGAGAAGCGAATAAGTTCAGCCAGCTTGAGCCAATGTTACCTTTACCACATAACGCAACAGCAACGCGCTTTTGTGCCTGAAATAACTGGGTGTGAATCGATTGAACCAACTCTGCGGTATTCGTGCTGCGTAATACTGCCACCAGACTTAATCCAGAATCAGTTTCAGAGATAAATTCGACAGGTGAGTTTTTTAATTTTTGTTGGAAACCAAAACAGTGGCTCGCATTTGTCGTTACTCCGGCTCCTACAGCAGCAAGCAGAGAATACCCCTCCTGAAGCGTAATTTCTGCATCGAAGTCCGACGCTTGTAAGAACTTCAACGCACCGCCAGCAATTTCGGAGGTATAGGCTAATCGCAGAATCTGTTGCTCTGGCTGGAGTTCAAAAGCCAGAGGCTCTAACTGAGCACGCTGAAGTGACTTAAGCGCATCGCTTTGCTTTTTATTGAAATCATGACCGGCTCGGAATGACAACTGCACTAACAACACATCATCCAATGACGTAATAATTTTTGCTCCACGTCCAGAAGCCAGCACGCGTTCAATGCGAGTCGAGCCCGACTCAGGCTGATAGCTGCATTTGAGACTTAAATCCATAGTACTTTGCGCCACTGGCTGAAGCGTTCGGCTGTGCAGTACAGGCGCTGCCAGACGTGCAAGCTCACTGGCTTCATCCAATCTCAAGAGTGGCAATAAACACGCCTCTGCCACTAAACGCGGATCAGCGCTATAAACACCCGCTACATCACTCCAGATCGTGACCGTACTGACTTCCGCAAGCGCACCGATCACTGTCGCAGAATAGTCGGAACCATTACGCCCAAGCAGAACGGTTTCACCCTGGTCATTTTGCGCCATGAAACCGGTAATAATCACTCGTTTATGACTATGCTGAGCCAGTACTTCTTTAATAAGCGGGTATGAACGGGCGCGGTCGACTTCTGGCTGTGTCCCGGCTTCCGCTCGTAAAAACGCTCTCGCATCTTGCGCAACTGCAGGTAATGCCTGCTGAGTCAATAATGCCGCCAGCAAACGAGAAGACCATACTTCGCCGTGTCCTAATACTGCCGCTTTTTGTGCTTCGGTAAGCGGAGAGGTCAGTTCAGCCAAGGTACTGAACTCATCTTGTAAAGTGGCCAACAGGTGTGTTTGCGCTTCACCTTCCAACAACTCTTCGACGAGACCAGTTTGAAACTGTCTTAAGCCTTGTAACGCTTCATGAGCGATTCGGCCATCTTTGTCTAAACCTTCGAGAAACTCAATCAGGCGGTTCGTAGTTTTGCCTGCAGCGGATACCACGACCAGGTCATTTTCTGCTGAATACTCTTTAAGGATACCCGCAACACGCAAGTAGCATTCAGGATTCGCTAAGCTGCTACCACCAAATTTATGTAGCTGACGTTGTACAGTCATTATTATTGTTTCCTATTGCTTTGCTGATTTAGTGAAAGCTTGCTCTAGGTCAGCAATCAGATCTTGTGCATCTTCGAGGCCGACAGAAAGACGCAGTAATTGCTGTGATACACCAGCCTCTGCCAGCGCAGCTTCGCCCATCGCACGATGTGTCATAGACGCTGGATGACAAATCAAACTCTCTACCCCACCTAATGATTCAGCAAGAGAGAACAACTGCAGCTCTTTAACGAACACTTTGAGCTGTTCAAATGAACCACCAAACTCAAAACTCAGCATTGAGCCAAAACCGGACTGTTGTTTCTTCGCAATCTCGTGTCCTGGGTGTTCAGGCAGACTTGGATGATAAATTTTCGCGGCCAGCGATTGTTGTTTCAGGTATGCAAGCACTTGCTGAGAGCTCTCTTCATGCACTCGCATACGAGCACCTAACGTACGGATACCTCTCAACGTCATGTAACTATCGAATGGCGTGCCTGTCGCACCGATACAATTACCCCACCATGCCAGCTCTTCTGCATGCTCTTGTGTTTTTGTAATCACTACGCCACCAATCACATCTGAGTGACCATTGATGTATTTCGTCGTGGAGTGAATAACAAAATCCGCACCCAGTTCTAACGGCTTTTGGTACACCGGTGTCAAAAAGGTATTGTCTACTGCAACCAACGCGCCGACTTGCTTAGCCTTTTCACATACAGCAGCAATATCCACGACGCGAACAAGAGGGTTTGACGGTGTTTCTATCAAGATAAGCTTTGGCTTTTGCGCTAAAGCGGCATCAAGCGCCTGTTCATCGGATTGATCAACAAATAACACCTTGAAGTCGCCTTTGTTGGCGCGAGTATTGAAAAGACGGTAAGTACCACCATAGCAGTCATGTGGGGCGACAATCAGATCGTCAGGACCAATGAAAGCAGAAACCCATAAGTTCAACGCAGACGTACCACAGTTAGTAACTACCGCGCCTTTTCCTGATTCAAGCTCAGACAGCGCACTTTCTAACAAGCCACGGTTTGGGTTACCTGAGCGCGTATAATCGTACTTAGGCACTTCGCCAAACGCTGGAAAGCCATAGTTTGTCGATAGATAAATTGGTGGAACGACAGCGTGGTATTGAGTGTCGGATTCGATACCAGTGCGTACAGCAATGGTCGCAGGCTTACGGATGCTCATGGGTGTATCCTTTCACAGATGGTGACTTCTAAATAGGAATGCGCTATATCTAAATCGCAGATTCAATGAATTGCACACTCGCTTACTGTTCCTGTCACTTTACTCGTCAAAAATTGAGACGTCAACACTTCTAGACGTCTATATGTCTTTGCTTATGGCAGTAAATGCAGCTAAAATCAGCACCTCAATTATTTTTAACCTATTACAAATATGAAGGTACGCAATGGCTGACTGGAATGGCGAATACATTAGCCCGTATGCTGAGCATGGAAAGAAAAGCGAACAAGTAAAAAAAATCACTGTATCGATTCCGCTGAAAGTTTTAAAAGTGCTAACTGATGAGCGTACTCGCCGTCAGATCAACAACTTACGCCACGCTACCAACAGCGAACTCCTATGTGAAGCCTTCCTGCACGCGTACACAGGCCAACCGCTTCCTACGGATGAGGACCTTCGTAAAGATCGCCCTGACGATATTCCTACAGAAGCTAAAGCGCTGATGACAGCAATGGGTATCGAGTTTGAGTCGTTTGACGACGAGTAGTTGGTAGCGAATGGAATACAGGGATCAGTTTTTCCGCTTCCAGTACTAAAAGAATCCAATAAAAAATGGGACGCTATGCGTCCCATTTTTTGTACCTTATTTACAGCGGAGAATTACTCTGCCATGTAGTTCTCTGGCATCTCAATGCGAGCAACACCAGAGTCAACGGCTGCTTGAGCTACTGCTTTTGCTACACGAGGCAACAAACGAGCGTCCATTGGCTTAGGAATAATGTAGTCAGTACCAAACTCCAGCTTTTCCACACCAGCTGCTTTCAGTACGGCTTCTGGTACAGGCTCTTTCGCCAGTTCACGAATGGCTTCGACAGCGGCAAGCTTCATTTCATCATTAATTTCACTTGCACGCACATCAAGAGCGCCACGGAAGATGAATGGGAAACAAAGCACGTTGTTTACCTGGTTCGGGTAATCACTGCGTCCAGTGCCCATGATCAAGTCTTTACGAACGTCGTGTGCAAGCTCTGGCTTGATTTCCGGATCAGGGTTAGAGCACGCAAATACAATTGGCTTGTCTGCCATCAGTTTAAGCGCTTCTGCTGGTAGTAGGTTCGGGCCTGAAACACCAAGGAACAGGTCAGCACCTTCGATAACATCTTCCAGAGTACGCTTATCCGTGTTATTCGCGAATAGCTGTTTGTACTCATTAAGATCATCACGACGAGTGTGAATCACACCCTTACGGTCCAGCATGTAAATCTTTTCACGCATTGCGCCACATTTGATCAGTAGCTCCATACACGCAACAGCAGCAGCGCCAGCACCTAGACATACGATTGTCGAATCTTCAAGTTTCTTGCCTTGCAACTCGATCGCATTCAGCATACCTGCAGCGGTTACGATTGCTGTGCCGTGCTGATCATCATGGAAGACAGGAACGTCACAACGCTCGATAAGGCGCTTTTCAATCTCAAAACAGTCCGGAGCTTTGATGTCTTCTAGGTTGATACCACCGAATGTATCAGCAATGCTCGCAACAGTATTTACGAACTCATCAATCGTGCGGTGTTTTACTTCGATATCAATAGAGTCGAGGCCAGCAAAACGCTTAAACAGTAACGCTTTACCTTCCATTACAGGTTTAGAAGCAAGAGGGCCAAGGTTACCCAAACCAAGAATAGCTGTACCATTAGAAATGACGGCAACCATGTTCCCTTTCGCAGTGTACTTATACACGTTTTCAGGATTTTGAGCGATTTCACGCACAGGCTCAGCAACACCAGGGCTGTAAGCTAAAGCGAGATCACCTGCGGTTTCTGCTGGTTTTGTTAACTCGACTGCAATTTTCCCTGGGGTCGGGTAAGCATGGTAGTCAAGAGCTCGTTGGCGTTGTTGTTGTTCTGGAGTTACTGCTTTGTCTTCAGACATGAGGGGGGTTCTCTATTTATTTTTAGGTAAGGGGGAATAAATTCTAAAGGATCGAAGTCAATCTTCAAAGGTAAGATTGCGAGTAAAATCCTTAAAACAGCGACAATAAAATGAGATTAGACCAGATAATGATACAGAGCACCTGACTTTTAAGTCAGGCGCTCTGTTGTAAGGTATGGATTTGTAAACACTACCCAAGGAGCACTAGTTAATTATTCTTCATCCACATACTGTGCTTGTAGATAATTTTCAATACCAGTCATTTCAATCAGGCCAAGTTGAGTTTCAAGCCAATCCACATGCTCTTCTTCATCCTCGAGAATATCCTGGAAAAGATCGCGCGAAACATAGTCCCTGATATCTTCTGCATACGCTATCGCATCTTTTAGATCAGGAATAGCAGCCATTTCTAATTTAAGATCGCTTTCGAGCATTTCTTTAGTATCTTCGCCAATCATCAGCTTGCCGAGATCTTGCAGGTTCGGTAAGCCTTCCAAAAACAAAATACGTTCGATGAGATGATCTGCATGCTTCATTTCATCAATGGACTCATGATATTCCTTATCAGCCAGATGCTTTAAGCCCCAGTCTTTGTACATACGTGCATGGAGAAAATATTGATTTATAGCGACGAGCTCGTTACCGAGCACTTTGTTGAGATGTTGAATTATGATTGGATCGCCTTTCATGAACAAACCCCTCCTCTTTTTGGGCTTCATTTAAATGTAGAAGCAAATGAGAAGGTGTCAAAAGGCTGAGCTGATTTATTGAATCACTACGACGATCAGCTGGCTTGTTTTAATTCAGTGTAGTGTTCAGCTAAAATTTCTTTGGCTTGTTTGATGCATTTGCCACACTGACTTCCTAGTGCAGTGCATCGCTTAATCCCTCTGATATCCGTAATGCCCTCGTCTATCGCTAACTTTCTAATTTTCTTGTCAGAAACACCATGACAAAGACAAACGAACATACTCAAAAACCTATAAAAATTAACCCGAGATGGTTAATATAAACAAGAATGGTTCTTGTTACCAGTCGTATTGTGAGCCTATTCAGAACATTTGGTTATATTGATTTCACTGGATCAATAAAGGATCAATCACTTAGTCGAATGTGAGTTATTGATGCTATAGGGAACTTGGTAAGGGTATGTATTAACAGGGGAAAAATAGATAAGTTTTATGTCGGCTTATAACTAAATGAAACGCTAGATATGAAAAAGGGAAGCCTAAGCTCCCCTTTTTCTAGATGCGTCTTCTTCAAATTGAAGAAAGTGCAAGACTTCGTTTAATTCGTTATGAATTAGTCGAAGATCTTAGCAACAACACCAGCACCTACTGTACGGCCACCTTCACGGATCGCGAAACGTAGACCTTCGTCCATTGCGATTGGTGCGATTAGCTCAACAGTCATCTGAATGTTGTCACCTGGCAT
>NZ_JBSUGF010000020.1:0-49227 GCF_054064025.1 Vibrio limimangrovi | reverse complement strand
AGTTCATTGAAACCTAATTTGAAACCGAAGTTTCTAATTGGATTATCATCAACGAGTGCCCACACAGATTGATAGGTTCTTATTTTTAAAGAGCTATTCTGACTCGCTCGCCGCTTTCGCGTCTCGGTGTCAGGGGTGCGTATCTTACGCTTCCCGATTTGAGAGTCAAGCATTTTTTCAAACTTCTTTTTCTCTCGTTTCCGACTCGCTGCGTGACTTTCGTCTCACTCCGTGTCGGTGGATGCGCAGTATAGGGAGTTGAGAAATTAGCACAACCTTTTTTTTAAAAAAAACTTTCAAACGGTCACTTGTTAATCAATACGATAAAAATCGCATATTTCTTCGTCACATTTGAGACATATCACAGCAATTGGTTGGAAAAACACCAACCATATACGTAAGATTCATGTGTCTATTATGTTAATAGGCAAACGATCTCTTTATCATCTATGTGTAGTAATCAAAATGACGTCTAAAAAAAATCTGATTTCATGTGCCGGATTGGCCGTCATTGGGGGAGTGATATTCTCTCAATTCGCCATTTCACCCGCGCTAAGCTTTCTTATCGGTGTTGTCGCTACTGCTTTTCTGTTTTCATTTTCTAGCCAAACACCAACCGATCAATCAACCGACGCTGAACCGTCAACGAAAACTTTGTATGTAGGCAACCTACCTTATAAAGCCAATGAAAATCACGTGCGCGACTTATTTGCAGAATATGGGCAGGTCTATGCTGTGCGCCTGATGAAGGATAAACGCACCGGTAAAAGAAGAGGATTTGGCTTTGTTGTAATGGCAGCGGAAGATGCTAAGCCTGCCATCTCTAAGCTAAATGAAAGAGTCTACCTGGACAGAACGCTTAAAGTCCGTATTGCTAACGATCCTAAACATCCTGAAGACGATAAACTTGAACAGGACTAAATCCTAACTTCGCCAGACAGGTATTCAGTGCATCTTCTTGCCAAGGAGGTGCACTGGCATAAATTTGCTTTTCCCCTTCTTCGAACGTTTCGTTCATTTGTTCACTGCACAGTAATGCTTTCACTCGGCGTGCAATTGCCTCCCCTGAATCAACTAATGCAACGTTTCCACCCAGAGCCTGATGGATCTCTTCTTTAATAAGAGGAAAGTGTGTACAGCCTAGTACCGCGACATCGACTTTATACCGTAGTGGTTCGAGGATACTTTCCAGCTCTGAAATACAAACTTCTTTACCACGTAGCTTTTCTTCGGCGATGTCGACTAAACGGGTTGAGCCAAGTAGCTCCACAGATTTACCCTGAGCATAATCTCGAATCAATTTGTGGGTATATTGCCTAGTGACAGTGGCAGGTGTCGCTATTAATCCCACCCCTTTGGAGGCAAGTAATGATGCAGGCTTAATGGCTGGCACGACACCGACGACAGGGATAGACAGCTTTTCACGCAATGATGGCAGAACGATGGTACTCGCGGTATTACAAGCTATAACGACGATATCAACCTTATACTCATCGACTAACGCAGAGACGAACTGGTTCACACGCGAGATAAGAACACTCTGTTCCAGCTCACCATATGGGTAAGCCTGATTGTCGAATATATAGAGATAGTCCAGTTGAGGCAAAAGGCGATGTATTTCTTTAAATACAGATAGCCCGCCAACACCAGAGTCAAACACTAGAACTTTTTTCTTATCCGCTACTCGCACGAGTCTTACCTAAACAATACAAACGCTGCGATCATACTCTCTGGATTTGTTTTGGCAATGCATTGGCTTGGTATCTTTGATGACTGAACCTCTCCCCTATCTCGACGCCTAACTTAACCAGTTCTATATGACCTTGAAATGAAGGGGTGGATGTCACTAAGGTATGGAACTCGCCATCTTCCCCACAGGGATCGACATGACTTGGTAGCGACTCGACTAACGTTTTGTCATACCAACGACCGCACCAATCTGATGATAGTACTTGACCATCCGTCGTTATCAGCATGGTTTGAATACCGCGAACAATGATTTCCAACGCCAATGCTTTGCTGTCTTCCCCCATCAAAGGAAAGACACATTCCCACCCTGCTGGCTCAATGTAGCTACGTCGATAGTCGGCGATACCATTACAGAACATATCTCCAAAAGCGACTGCTTCTATGTTTAGCCCACTCTCAGTCAATGCATTAACAATGGTGGATTGATACACCTGATTGCTTGGAAAGACTTCGGGTAGCTCGATTTTGATAAGAGGTAAGTGCAATAAGTCAGCTTGCATCTGCACAACTTCAAGAGGTGTCGCTTGAAAGGGAACTTCGTCGTCGACATAAGTTGTGTAGAGTCCAACAACCTTATAATTGGGGTTTTCTTGCAACCTTTCTAACGTCAATGTGGAATCCTTGCCACTCGACCAGCTAATCATGACTCGTTTAGGTTTACACATGATGTCTCCATACCGATTAGAGATAGAAAAAACCGCCCGAAGGCGGTTTTAGTACATCAATACGGTTAGAATTGGTAACCGATGTTTAAGTAGTAAGCACGTTCTGCTGCTGGATAACCCAACGCCATTTCATACTCTTCATCAAACAAGTTATCGATTCGCGCACTAATGGTTGTTGACTCATTTGGGTAGTAAGTGACAGCCGTATCCACCAGTGAGTAAGAAGGCATGTACACGTCCTGAGACGGCCAAGAGTTGTAGTCAACATCTGGGCGCTTGCCTACGTATAGATAGCTAATTGCCCAATCAACTTTGTCAAAGTTCACAACCGCGTTCCACTTATACATTTCTTTGGCACGACGTTGCAGCTGCTCACCATTATCATCTTCGGCGTCTTTGTAATCCGCACTCAATTGATGCTGCACAATACCAGTTTCGAACTCAGCAACCAACTCAACGCCTTGAATGTGAGTTTCACCGTCAACATTCAGATACTTGTATGTCGTTGGATGGTAGTCAATAAGATCAGTGATCTTATAGTCATAACCCGTTAGTGACCAGAAAACGCCTTGTACATCACCACTAAAGCTGATTTCCCATGCATCAGATTCTTCCGGCTTAAGGTCTGCTTCACCGTAAGTTGGGTCGTATTGCTGATAAAGGTTAGGCGCTTTAAATGCGGTACCGAAAGAGGCTTTAGCACCAAACTCTGGAAGGAACTGGTAACCTGCTGCCAGACTGTAAGTAAACTCACTGCCGTACTCTTCGTTATCATCGATACGGGCACTACCTTCGAACATAGCATTTTCAATAGTGGTTGTTGCCATGCCAAATAATGCGCCATTGGTGCGATCGAACGTTTTATTTGCGTTCTTATCAACATAAGACTCGTCACGCCAATCAATACCACCAGCAAACGTTGTATTGGTGTTTAGAAGATAACTGTTAGTCCACTGCACATTTTGCTGCTCTAGCTCGTCTTCTGAACCCGAGTGCTTACCTGACGCTTGCTCGTAGTCCCATGACTTCTGCTTTTGAGCCGTAACTTGTAACTCGGACATCAGGTTGTCAGATTGGTATTTACCTCCAATCGTTGCTGAGAAGTCAGCTTTCTCTGCTTCATAGTAACCACGACTGCCGTAGCTACTGTCATACTGATAGACATTCTCGTACGCACGAAGGTTACCAAATGCAGACCACTGTTCATCAAAGTTATGTACGTAGCCAATCAGGCCATTCTTACTTTCAAAACCATGGCGGTCACCATCGTTTATCCCAGCGACAGGACGAACGTTGTAGCCTTCGTCGCTTTCTGTCCCCAATGCAAGATTTAACTGGCCACTGTCACCGACTTTAATACCAGATGCGACACTAAGCTCCTGATAATCCAGACTGCCGAGGCCTGCGCTCAACTTAGTTCCTTCATCTTCAGTACGAGCCACCGTGATGATATTAATAACACCGCCAATCGCCTCGGAGCCGTACAACGACGCCCGCGCACCGCGCACATACTCAATGCGCTGAACATAAGTCAGAGGGATCTGGTTGAAATCAACCGCACCTTTTGCTGCACGCGCAAAACGAACTCCATCCACCAGTACCAAAACTTGGTCTGAACTAGTACCACGTACATACAGAGAGGCCAACTGACCACGTCCACCATTTTGTGATACCTGAATACCCGTAAGTCGACGCAGTACATCTGGAAGCGTCTTCGCTTGGATACGGTCTATATCCTGACGGGTCACCACTTCCACGTCGGCAAGCGTATTGCTTTGCGCTTGCTCAAAACGGTTAGCAGTAACAACGATGGTTTCGTCAGCGGAGGTTTCTTGGGCCTGTAGAGAAGAAACAGGTGAAAGCAGCGATGCCAGAGTGATCGCCAATGCAGATTTTTTCATTGTATTGTCCTAAATCGCGTAATTACATCTGAGCCCTACCGTTGTCGGCAGTCCAGTGCTATGGCTCAGTTGCTGGCAAGTATTCGGACTTAAGAGCCTGGCTTTTACCCCACCTACTCGCTCGACTTCCCACATCAAACCATGCAGTGTCTAAATAAGCTTTCGTTCTCTTTTACCGCTGCGCGTCAGTTCTGGACTCTCACCAGATTCCCATTTCAGCCATCTAGATTGCTAGATAGCACCAGCTTGAGGCAAATACTATTCAGCTATGGATTATTTGTCCAGCCAATATTGCCCTTAGTAATATTAATGTTTTCTGATTGGTTTTCTCACAGCGTTATACGCACTATCTTTAAACCAATTCCGGTACAAAGCTGGACATAACGATGAGATTGAATAAAATCTGCGCTCTTAAATTGAATGCACCATAAAAGGTAAGATCATGGCGACTCTTGATGTAAACCCACAACGCTACCAAGAACAACTGGCTGAAAAAGTCGAACGTCTCACTGATATGTTCACGCAATACAACGTGCCAGAGCTGGAAGTGTTTGAATCACCAGAGCAGCATTACCGTATGCGTGCTGAGTTTCGTGTCTGGCATGAAGGTGAAGACCTGTACTACATCATGTTTAATCAGGAAACTCGTGAAAAATACCGAGTTGACCAGTTCCCTGCAGCCAGTCGCCTGATTAATGACTTAATGCCTCTATTAATTGAAGCGATGAAAGACAATGATTCACTGCGTCGTAAGTTATTTCAGGTGGATTTTCTTTCTACGCTTAGCGGCGAGATTCTGGTTTCTCTGCTTTACCACCGTCAGCTTGATGATGAGTGGATTGAAAATGCCAAAGCGATGAAGCAACGCCTGAATGATGAAGGATTCAACCTCAACATCATCGGCCGCGCACGTAAGATGAAAATCATCCTCGATCAGGACTACGTAGTTGAGAAGCTGGACGTTAACGGCCAAACCTACATTTACCAACAAGTTGAAAATAGCTTTACGCAACCAAACGGTAAGGTAGCTGAAAAAATGCTGGAATGGGCGGTAGACTGTACCCAAGACAGCACGGGCGACCTACTTGAACTTTACTGCGGTAACGGCAACTTCTCACTGGCATTGGCGCAAAACTTCGATCGCGTGTTGGCAACCGAATTAGCGAAACCTTCGGTACATTCTGCACAGTACAATATCGCTGCCAATAAAATCGACAACGTGCAAATCATTCGTATGTCGGCAGAAGAGTTTACTGAAGCGATGGAAGGTAAACGCGAATTCAATCGTCTGAAAGAAGCGGGTATCGATTTAAAGAGCTACAACTGCAACACGATTTTTGTTGATCCACCTCGTTCAGGTATGGATATGGATACCTGCAAAATGGTGCAAGGTTACGAGCGCATCATGTACATTTCTTGCAATCCTGACACTCTGAAAGAGAACTTAGACATCTTGAGCGAAACACACAAAATCACGCGTTTTGCTCTGTTTGATCAGTTCCCATACACCCACCATATGGAAGCTGGTGTACTGCTGGAGCGCAAGTAAGCGATGTAAAAAAAGCGAGCTCAACAGCTCGCTTTTTTATTTAACCTCTGCGGTGTTATTCCGCTGAAGTTTTGCTTTTGTGTTCCATAAAGCCAAGCTTCTTACCGATCCATACAAGTAGGAGCATAGAAACCATGATGGCAAAGAAGTTTGAACCTGCTTCTGGGTATTGCGCTTTAACAAACGCTGAGTGACCAAATGCACCTACAAAGAAACACGCCAGTCCAACCAATGGGATATCTTCCGATACCGGGTTGTTAAGGTATTCTTGGTAAAGCGCCTGTACTGCCAGCACAAGTGCAATCAATGGGAAGATTGAGAAAGAGACTTCGCTCATCGTCAACCATGACAACAGAGCATCACCACACACACCTGCAACCAACGCTAAAATCAGCGTTTTCTTTTCAGATTTATTTCCATTCGACATTATTCTATCCTGCCTTTTAATCGGTTACGTTCACGTTCTTTGCGATACCAATAAGCCCCTTTGGCTATCATTCGCAATTGCATAATCAATCGTTCCGCGAGTTCATCTCGCTCACGTCGATCTAAATCTAAAGCTTCAGCACCCGAGCTGAATACCAAAGTCACCGACGCCTCTGCTTGAGTATACGCCTCGTCTCTGGTCACGCCGGAGCTCATTAAGTACTCGGTTAATTCTGCCGCAAAATGCTGAATTTCTCGAGCGACGGCAGTCCGAAATTCAGAGGAAGTGCCAGAACGCTCACGCAGCAATAAGCGAAATACGTTTGGACTACTTTCAATGAATTCCATAAAGGTTTCAACCGAAGTTCGAATCACACTCCCTTCTTTGACAATCCGCTGACGCGCCTGGCGCATCAATTGGCGTAACAGCAACCCCCCTTCATCGACCATCGTTAAGCCTAGCTCGTCCATGTCTTTGAAGTGGCGATAAAAAGAAGTGGGGGCAATTCCGGCCTCTCGGGCAACTTCTCGCAAGCTGAGACTGGAAAAACTGCGATCCGCACTTAATTGACTAAATGCCGCATCGATCAGTGATCGACGTGTCTTCTCTTTCTGCTGTGCGCGGATTCCCATCGATTTCATTCTTAACTTGCTCTTTTTCTGTAGGGTACAAGAGCCTCAATATAACGCAATTCTCCCCTACGGAGAAAGAGATGTTGCCTCGACTGGAGTGAGTCGCGCAAACGTTACTATTGGCAAGCATCGAATTGCAATATTCTTACTGCAATTTATAGACATCCAACAAGCCATTTCGTTCTTTTGATTGTTTCTGCGTGATCACTTCCACTCTCTAGTGGCCATTAGCTGTACCTATAGCGCAAATGGGTTAAAATTGCGCTAAAGCAATGTTAAGCAAATATAACAAGGAAATACATCATGGCGCATGTTAATCACTTTGACGTGATCGTAATTGGTAGTGGCCCAGGTGGAGAAGGGGCTGCGATGGGATTAACCAAAGCAGGACTGAATGTCGCCATCATCGAAAAAGAGAGTAGCGTAGGTGGTGGCTGCACGCATTGGGGGACCATTCCATCAAAAGCACTGCGTCATGCGGTTAGCCGTATCATTGAATTCAACAGCAATCCGTTGTTCTGCCGCAATAACACCAGCCTGCATGCAACATTTTCTGACATTTTGGGCCATGCAAAGTCAGTTATCGACAAGCAAACGCGTCTGCGCCAGGGTTTCTACGACCGTAACCAATGTACGCTGCTTTTTGGTACCGCGCGTTTTATCGACTGTTATTCTGTCGCGGTGATGCAAAGTGATGGCACCGAAGAAATCTACTCAGCAGATAAATTTGTCATTGCGACTGGTTCACGCCCCTACCAACCAGATGATGTCGATTTCCTGCATGAGCGCATTTATGACAGCGACTCAATCCTGAGCCTGAAGCACGACCCTCGTCATATCATTATTTATGGTGCTGGCGTCATTGGTTGTGAATACGCATCAATCTTCCGCGGGCTTGGTGTGAAAACCGACCTTATCAATACCCGTGACCGCCTGTTGTCATTCTTAGATAACGAAGTTTCTGATGCGCTGTCATACCATTTCTGGAATAGCGGTGTCGTGATTCGCAATGATGAAACTTACGAGAAAATTGAAGGCACTGAAGACGGTGTAATTATCCACCTGAAATCCGGCAAGAAGATGCTCGCCGATTGTCTGCTGTACGCAAACGGCCGAACAGGTAACACGGACAAACTCAACCTGGGTGCAGTTGGTCTGGAAGCAGACTCTCGTGGACAATTAAAAGTAAACCGCAACTACCAAACGGTAGTTGAAAACATTTACGCAGTTGGTGATGTAATTGGTTACCCAAGTCTGGCAAGCGCAGCCTATGATCAGGGACGCTTTGTGGCCCAAGCCATTACTAAAGGTCAGGCAGATAATTACCTGATCGAAGATATCCCGACGGGCATCTACACCATTCCGGAAATCAGTTCAGTTGGTAAGACAGAGCAAGAATTGACGGCTGCGAAAGTGCCTTACGAGGTCGGTCGCTCTTCCTTCAAACATCTGGCACGTGCACAGATCGCAGGAAAAGACATTGGCAGTTTGAAGATTTTGTTCCATCGCGAAACCAAAGAGATCCTTGGCATCCACTGTTTTGGTCAACGTGCAGCGGAAATCATCCACATCGGTCAAGCCATTATGGAACAGAAAGGTGAAGCGAATACCATCGAATACTTCGTTAACACAACATTTAACTACCCGACCATGGCCGAAGCCTACCGCGTAGCAGCGTTGAATGGATTGAACCGACTGTTCTGATTCGACGAACAACAGTAACTAACAAAACAGCAGACATCATGTCTGCTGTTTTTGTTTGCAGTAAGCGTTAAGCGAGAAATGTTCCCTTGCGCCACTGATTGACAAAAATCACCCCAAGTCCGATGCCGCGCATTACCATAAAACTGGTCATCGCCAGCCAAAGTGCATGATTTTCCAATCCCGAGAAAAGATAAAAGATAACAAAGAAGCTGCAAGTTGCCACAAACATGCTATTGCGCATGTCTTTGCCCTTGGTCGCTCCGACAAATATCCCGTCTAACAAAAAGCACCACATTGAAGCCAGCGGCATCACTACCAACCATGGCAGATACATAGCAGCTTGCTGCTGCACTGCATCTATCGAGGTGATCGTGGCGATCAAGTACGATCCTGAAAAAGCAAAGACTGCGGTTAAAGCCAAGCAGATAAGAAGACTCCAAAAGAAGGTGCCAATCAATGAGGCACTCAGCTGCTGTCTGTCTTTCGCCCCGATGGCTTTGCCTACCATGGCTTCCATAGCGTACGCAAAACCATCCATACCGTAAGATATAATCATCAGAAAGCTCATCAGCACCGCATTCGCTGCCACGACATCATCACCAAAGCTCGCCCCCTGAAACGTCATAAAGCTAAATGCCGCTTGCAGACATAACGAGCGTAAGAAGATATCGCGATTGAGTTTTACAAAGCGCCCCAGCCCATGCTGAGTCTCTCCAAGTAAACTCTTCGGTATTGGAAGCTGCCGCTCTTGCCACGTTTTCCACACACAGACTAAGCCAAACGCCATGCCTGAGTAGTCGGCAATCACAGACGCTAATGCTACCCCTTCTACTTTCCAGTCAAAACCAATGACGAACAAAACATCCAGTGCAATGTTAGTGAGGTTAGTAATGATCACCATCCACATCGGCGCTTTGGCGTTTTGTGTACCCAACAACCATCCCAGCAGCACGAAGTTCATCAATGCCGCCGGTGCACTCCAGACTCGAATAGAGAAATACTGCATGCCGTAATGTTTGACTTGGGTACTAGCTTCACTCCAGCCAAAAATAAGATCGCCAATTGCGCTATGAGCTAATAAAAACAGCAGCGCAAACAGCAACGCCATCAAAGCCCCTTGCATGAAGACTAAGGCCAACTGCTTTCGGTCATCACCACCATAAGATTGCGCGGCTAATCCGGTTGTCGACATGCGTAAAAAGCCGAGCAGCCAGAAGGTCACGCTAATCATCGTGCTACCTAAAGCGACACCGCCCAAATACCAAGCATGTTCAAGATGGCCAATCACAGCCGCATCAACCAGACCAAGCAGCGGAACGGTAATATTCGACAGCACCATAGGAATGGCAAGCGCCAAGACCTGACGGTGCACCTGAGGATTAGATAAAGGAGAGAAAATAGAGTTTGTCACAGGCACCTCGTTAGCTAGGCTAACGAGTGTACCTGAGTGCTGAATGACTAGCCAATCACCACTTGATATGCACGAGAACGGGCGTAAGTCGATGCTTCAATAAGGGGATCTTATTGAGCCAGCGTTGCCAGGCTTTCCAGCGTGAGCAAAAGCGGTCAAAAGGCGAAAACACTTTTACCCATTGTGCCCAGGGCAGCCATTGCAGGATCTGTTCTGCAGGAGCTTCAAAACCATGCGCATAACAATCAGAGCCGAGTTTCTGTCCCCACTTGCTTTCGGTCAGATCCCCAGCCAGAACCATACACACTTCAGCGGACACAAAGTAGCGGCCGAGAGTTTGAATAAAACGGGCAATAAGCGATGCTGAACAATCCAGTAATGCCATTTCACAGACAACCAGAACAGGTGCTTTGTCTGGAATAGCAAGAGAGTCAAGCCAACACATATCTTCCACATTGCCTATGTGGTGCTCGTAACGTTCGTTTTTATGGAACAGTCGCTGGCGCCAAACCAGATTCTCCGTAACATCGAGCTCAATCCAATGGCAACGTCCATTATCCAAACGGTAGAAACGAGTGTCGAGACCTGCGCCAACGTTGATGACCCATGCATCAGGATGTTGCTGCAAAAACTGATTGACCTGTTGGTCACAGAGCTGCGTTAACGTCACATGCAACAACTGCTTTTGTGCCACATCACCACTCAGGCAATCTGGCGCCATTTTACAACTCAGGCAGGCTTTCGCAGCAATGGGATCATAGACCAATCCATTGTCGACCATACTTTCACGGCTACGTAACAACAAAGGTTTCAACAAATGATTGGGAACTTGATGTTTAAACTTAGACATGGCATTTCCTGCGCCAATGGAAATAATGGTTATGGAATCAAATGATAATGAATATCAATTACAGTATCAAGCAGGAATGCTATTGAGCAACAAGGAAGTGTGAAATGGGGCAAGATATAAAACAGAAAGACGATCAGACACAACAGCCCAGTATGTCTGGGCTGTTGTTAAAAAGTTTACATCCAGTCGGTATTACGAATGATGCCGACCGCTAAACCTTCAATCGTCAGGTGTTGAGATGTCAGATCCACCTGAATAGGTGCAAACTCTTCATTCTCAGCGTGCAGTAATACAGTAGAACCTTTACGTTCCAAGCGTTTTACCGTCACATCGTCATCGACTCGGGCAACGACAACCTGACCATCACGTACATCTTGGGTTTTATGTACAGCCAGCAAGTCACCATCCATAATACCGATGTTTTTCATACTTTCGCCATTTACGCGCAGCAAGAAATCAGCTTGTGGCTTAAACATCGCTGGATCGACTTGGTAATGGGCTTCCACATGCTCTTGAGCCAAAATCGGCTCACCTGCCGCAACCTGACCAATCAGAGGCAAGCCCTGATCATCATTTGCAGCGTCTTCAAGCAGAATGCGAATCCCGCGAGATGCACCTGGAATAATTTCAATCGCTTGCTTACGAGCAAGTGCTTTTAGGTGTTCCTCTGCAGCATTTGCAGAGCGGAAGCCAAGCTCACGCGCAATCTCTGCACGGGTTGGTGGCATTCCGGTGTCATCGATTTTACTTTTGATCAAATCGAAGACTTGTTGTTGGCGTGGCGTTAACGGCTTCATGTCTCACCTGTCTTTTTATACAGTTAACTGTGAGTATATCCAGTAAATGGTTAAATGGAAACCCAATTGGTTGTTTTTTAATTTATTTGCCTAACTTCCTGACGTTCTCCACAATCCTTCATGTCATAAGTGTTTAAAACAGCACGCTTAAAGTTAACTAAACTAAAGCACGGCTTGGCCTTTTGACCAAAATCCATTCAATAAAATTAAAAGGTTCGACCAGTTTCTGTTATCCTTGCTGCGCTTAAAATTTATTGTCTGGGCTTATTTCTATTGCTGTACTCATCTTCTAAAAAAGATGGGGTAACGCGGACAAAGAAATAAGCCGGGGCCTGTTTGAATACCTATCGAGGCTGTGAACTTTATGTCTTCTGGACAATCATTTTCACGTTCATTACTAAAACTACCTTTATCGGTACTGGTAAAGGGCACCACAATCCCATCGAATCCAATTGAAGATCTCAATATCGATCTGGCAAAACCGATTGTGTATGCCTTACCGTTCCGCTCGAACGTGGATTTGCTGACACTGCAAAAACAAGCCATGAGCCTTGGTCTGCCTGATCCGCTCAGTCCACTGGAAATCAATGGCAAAACGTTAAACCGTTACGTCTTTATTGCTGCCCGCCCAACGGTGATGGGGAACGATAATGATGTACCGACGGAATCTGATTCTCTGTTCACTCAGTTATTAGAGCTGCACAAAACGGACAGCGGTCTCGACGTACAGATGATCCCAGCGACTGTTCTGTGGGGGCGTAAACCAGGTAAAGAGGCAAGCAGCAAACCTTACCTGCAACCTATGAATGGTGTGCAAAAAGCCCAAGCGGTTGTGGCGTCAGGTCGTGACTGTTTAGTTCGCTTTAGCCCAGTGGTATCTTTGCGCTACATGGCAGATTCTCATGGCACCGATAGTGCTATTGCCCACAAACTGGCGCGTGTGGCTCGTATCCACTTCTCTCGTCAAAAGTTGGCAGCATCGGGACCGAACCTTCCGCAACGTCAGGTTTTGTTTGCGCGCTTAATGAAGTCACCTGCTATCGAACAAGCGATTGAAGATGAAGCAAAGAGCAAAAACATCTCGATCGAAAAAGCGCGCAAAGAGGCCCATGACATCATGGACGAAATTGCGGCGAACTTCTCTTATGGGTTGGTGAAAAATGGCGACCGTATTCTCGGCTGGCTGTGGAATAAACTTTACCAAGGTCTGCACATAAACAACGCTTCGACGGTCCGCCGTCTGGCACAAGATGGCCACGAAATCGTCTACGTACCCTGCCATCGCAGCCACATGGATTATCTGCTGCTTTCTTACGTTCTTTACCATGAAGGTATGGTGCCACCGCACATTGCTGCAGGTATTAACCTTAACTTCTTCCCGGCAGGCCCTATTTTCCGCCGTGGTGGTGCGTTCTTTATCCGTCGTAGCTTTAAAGGCAATAAACTCTACTCAACGATTTTCCGTGAGTATCTGGCCGAGCTATTTGCCAAGGGTTACTCCGTTGAGTACTTCAGTGAAGGTGGTCGCTCTCGAACTGGTCGTTTGCTGCAAGCAAAAACAGGTATGTTGGCGATGACTATTCAGGCAATGCTGCGTGGTCTAAACCGTCCGGTAACTCTTGTGCCGGTGTATATCGGCTATGAGCATGTAATGGAAGTAAGCACTTACGCTAAAGAACTGCGTGGCAAGCGCAAGGAGAAAGAAAACGCCGGTCTGGTATTGCGTACTCTGCGTAAACTTCGCAACTTTGGTTTGGGCTACGTAAACTTTGGTGAGCCAATTCAGCTCAACCAATACCTCAACGAGCATGCACCTGAGTGGACTAAAGACATCGACCCGATGGGTGGCAGCAAACCACAGTGGATGAACCCGGTAGTAAACGGGCTAGCCAATAAGATGATGACACACATTAACGATGCGGCAGCGGCCAACGCGCTGACACTCTGTGCCACCGCTCTGCTGGCTTCCCGTCAGCGCGCTTTGTCTCGTGATTCTCTGATCAGTCAGATTGAATGTTACCTGAAGCTGCTGAAGAACAATCCATATTCAAGCACTTCGACCATTCCAAGCGAAAGTGCTGAAGAGTTGGTTGATCACGCCATCGCACTCGATAAGTTTGTGATTGAAACAGACAGCATGGGTGACATCATTTCACTGGACCGCAACCAGTCGATTCTGATGACTTACTACCGTAACAACATCATTCACTTGTTTGCGCTTCCTTCACTGATTGCTCAGATGATCATTCGTCAGCGCAACTTAACGGTTGAAAAGGTTCAGCAGAACGTCGCACACATCTATCCATTCCTGAAAAAAGAGCTGTTCTTAAGCTATCAGGAAGACGATTTGAATAAACTGGTTGAGAAAATTCTTAGTGAGTTTGCCGAGCAGAAAATGATCTGTCTGGATGGCAACAAGCTGGAGATCAACCAGTCCAACAACCAGCCGTTGGTTCTGTTAGGTCGCACGATTACTGAGACGCTGCAGCGATACTCGATCGCGATGAATTTGCTGGTTGCCTATCCTGAACTGGGCAAGTCAGATCTGGAACAGAAGAGCCAAGATATCGCACAGCGTTTGGGACGTTTGCACGGCATTAACGCGCCAGAATTCTTTGATAAAGGCGTGTTTACCGCAATGTTCAATACTTTGAAACAGCAAGCGTATCTGGACAAAGATGGTAACTGCGATACCGAAAAGACAGAAAAATTCGCCAAACTGTTGTTTGCTTTACTTTACCCGGAAGTAAAACTGACCATCGAAGAAAGTATTCATCAGCTTCACGCGTAACAAAGCGTAAAAAGCAAAAAGGCATCCAATCGGATGCCTTTTTCATATTTCGAGTTTCTACCAAAACGCCACTAACAAACCAATGGCGATTACCATGCCGACATAGTTGTTGTTCAAAAACGCTCTAAAACACAAGTCGCGCTCACGATGACGAATCAGATGCTGCTGATAAACAAACAGCGAAGCGGCAACCAGAATCGTCCAGTAATAACTCTGGCCCAGCTGATAAAACTGCCCTAACCCAACCAGCATCGCTAAGGTTATCAGCTGCAAAATGCCGATGATTAACTTGTCATGACGGCCAAACAAAATCGCCGTCGATTTAATACCAATTTTTAAGTCATCATCACGGTCAACCATAGCGTACTGGGTATCGTATGCAATCGTCCACAAAGCATTAATGACAAAAACAAACCACACGATCAGTGGCAACTCACCAGTTTGCGCAGCCCAGGCCATCGGAATTGCCCAGCTAAAGGCCAGCCCAAGAAACAGTTGTGGCAGATGGGTATACCGCTTCATGAACGGATAGATAAAGGCGAGCACAACACCCGCGAATGAGAGCTGAATCGTCAACGGATTCATTGTCAGAACCAGTAAAAACGAGCTTACGGCTAACACCAGGAACAGACCTATCGCTTCTTTCGCTGTAACTTTACCCGATGGCAGTGGACGCTGTTTGGTGCGCTTTACGTGGCCATCGACCTTACGATCGGCAAAATCATTGATAACACACCCTGCACTTCGCATTAGGAACACACCCAACACAAACACGAGCAACACATTCCAATTCGGCATTCCCTGAGCTGCAATCACAAGTGCCCAAACGGTTGGCCACAATAGCAATAGTGAACCAATAGGCCGGTCCATTCGCGTCAGTTGCCAATATGCTCTGGCTTTCTCTGCAGACATTTACACCCTCTCCTTAGCGTAAATCGGTGAATGAGGTAAGAATAACTCGGCAACTAACATGGGTTTGTGATTCATCCACAACCTTGAACGTCGCGCTAAAAAACGGCCTTGTGGCAGCGCCACCCACCCAATTTGCAGTGAGTCACGCTCTACGTTATCCGCGCTAAATACCGTCAGCCCCAAAGGGATATCCCCTTGCTCTGCCAGATCGTATTGCTGGTCCACCAGCGTGGAGCGCGGGATCAAGGTACGACCGACAATCCAGGGACAGTCATCACCGGACAAGACAACCTCCCGCAACAGACAGTCTTGCTCAGACAATAACTCACTTTCATCGAGATTTAATGTCTTGGCAGTGACGATTTGATTTTGTAGCAATTCCACTGTCAATTCCTGACAGTGCTGCTTTAAACGACGTGACAAAGACCCTTGTTCTTCAAGCCAATGCTTGACAAATTCATCAGGAAATTCAAATTCTTCGGGCTTTTGCCACGCAACTTCCAATAAAGAAGCAAGATAGAGTGATGTTGACTGATTCATACTAGTATTCAATTGGAGGCTTTATGCATACAATAAAGCCACAACTTACCGTCTTATTAAAACCGTAAGTTCTGTTATTTGTTATAGACGGTCTATTGTACCAAGACTGAAGCGATTCGAATATCGCGATCCAGAGAAAGAAAAGTTAGAAATATGTACAAACGTTATATAGCCCAAACTATTTTTGCCTTCACCATGCTTATTTCCACACCAATTTGGGCTGAAACGGAACAAGCAGAACCTCAACTGGCATACTTCACTCTAGAGCCAGACCTGACAACCAACTTTTACACCAAAGGGAAAAAGCTAGGGTACGTACAGGCTCGTATCGATATTATGGTCATGAGCCAGCAAGATTTGGCGATTGTTGAACATCATCAACCTTTGATTCGCGACGCCGTCATCGAATTACTAGGCAGACAGACAGAAGACACCATCAAGTCCCTATCTGGTCGGGAAGAATTACGCAAGACGTTAGTGAAGACATTAAACGAAACACTCCTACCAGAAACCGGGAAAACCGTAATTTCAGATTTGTTGTTTACCAAGTATCTCTATCAATAGAACGGATAGAAACAAAAAGACCGCTTAGTAAGCGGTCTTTTTTCATCTTAGATCTTAGGCTTTTTGCTGGTACTTCATCTTTCCGGAGTCAAATAACGCTATCGCCATTCCCGCTAGCAATCCCACTAAGTGCGCAGTATTAGCAATCGCCATAAACGGTTGGACAAAACCAAGCACTAACCACACCAACATAAACACGATAATTGGCTTTGGTAACGTCAGACCTAAATGTGGTAAGCGATATCCTAAGACCCACAAGTAACCAAGTAGCGCATAAACAACCCCAGACAACCCGCCGAAGTTTGCTCCTTCAACATAGAACTGACCTGCGCCAGACAAAGCTGCTGAAACAACAAAGAGTTGAAGTAACTTTCTGGATCCAAGACGACGCTCGATGTCGCCACCAAGTTGCCACCACCACAGTAAGTTAAAGATGATATGGGTGGCGGAAAAGTGCAGCACAGCATGGCTAAGCCAACGCCACAATTGCCATTGTTGACCTTCAAACGCAGGGAAATGCAATAACGCAAACACCCCTCGGCCAAAACCTATCATCTGTAAACCATAGATAACCGCACACACGATCATGATCAATAGGGTCACAGGACCCGCTTTAGACTTGATCATGCTAATGATGCTCGGGCTTGAGTAATGAAATTGACTCTTTCGAGTGTCGGCAACGTTCCACGATGCGGCGCTGTATTTAGAATCCGAAGGGTTAGCCAGAAAATGTTTCAGCTCTGCCTCTGCTTCGACTTCATACTGGCTGTCTGTCAGCCAAAGCGCAAACTGCCCCTGACCTTCTGGCATCACCTGAATGTCTATCTGACGAGAAGCCATATAGTCGATGAAGGCCTGTGCCATGCGTGGGTTGTTTAACGTTACCAATCTTTTCATTAACTTCTCACTATCGGTAATTGTGCTCGCTGCCAGGCTTCAAAGCCACCATCTACACTGTACACCTGCTCAAAGCCTTGGTTTAACAGGTATTGCGCCGCCCCCTGACTACTAATCCCGTGATAGCACATAACAAGAACTGGTTGTTCGAACTCTGCATCATCCATAAAAGAGACGATAGAATCGTTAGTTAAGTGAAATGCTGACTCTGCATGCGCAACGGCAAACGATTGAGGGTCACGGATATCTACAAGCTTTGCTTCGCCCCGCTCAAGCAGTGCTTGGGCACCTTGTACATCGATATGCTGAAACTGGTCCATTTACTTTCCCATTGTCTTATTAATATACCCAAATAACCTAAAGGTGCTTGATGGAAGCAGCGCCAGCCACTGGCTGATAAGCAGCATCATAAGTCACTTGGGTATATGCTGCCATTGTAACCTATCCAACGCCAAATTTAGACACAAGAATAATCAGGGAATTTAAAAGTGTACACAATACAACCAGATGTAGATAAATCTGTGGATTGCGTTGATAAAGTATTTTTTGATCTTTTGATCCACAATATGTAGTGATGATCTTGATCTAACTGTGTGTATATTTCTAACTATCCCCAAAGACAAAAACGCTCAGACGCCTTATTTTGCCCCGCTTTCGAACAGCTGATAAATAATTACTTCACAGAGTTATGCACAGGTAGCACATAAATTTAAGATCGCAAACGCTATCGATTTTCGTTCGACAATAAAAAAGCCGAGATCACATGATCTCGGCTTTCTATGAAAATTTTACTTTCGCCTAGAAGTGGGAGTTAGAACTCACCAACAGCAAGTTTCAGTTTCTTCATTGCGTTCTTTTCTAGCTGGCGAATACGCTCGGCGGAAACGCCAAATTCATCAGCCAAATCCTGCAATGTTGCTTTCTCATCATCTAACCAGCGAGAACGCACAATACGTTGACTACGCTCATCCAGACTTGCCAGTGCATGACCAAGACGATTGTTGGTATGCATTTCCCAGTTAGCCGCTTCAATGTTATCTGCAACATCTGACGATTTGTCTTCCAGATACAGCATCGGAGCTGTGTAAGCGTTTGAGCTATCGTCTTCGTCAGTAGGCATATCGAAAGTAGAATCTACTGCCGCCAGACGGGACTCCATCTCACGCACTTCTGAAGGTTCTACTCCTAACTCACGAGCAACTGTTTCGACTTCACCGTTGTTAAACCAACCCAAGCGCTTTTTCGACTTACGTAAGTTAAAGAACAATTTACGTTGTGCTTTGGTTGTTGCGATCTTAACAATACGCCAGTTACGCAGCACGTATTCATGGATCTCAGCTTTGATCCAGTGAACCGCAAAAGAGACAAGACGCACACCCACTTCTGGGTTAAATCGTTTAACGGCTTTCATTAGACCGATGTTACCCTCTTGCACTAGATCTGCCATTGGCAAACCGTAGCCTGAGTAACCTCGAGCAACGTGAACAACGAATCTCAGGTGCGACAGGATCAGCCCTTTCGCGGCTTCAATCTCACCTTTGTAGTGTAATCGTTCTGCTAGTTCACGCTCTTCGTCTACCGTCAGCATTGGATAGCTGTTAACGGAGCGAATATAGCTATCAAGGCTATCTTGCGTGACTAGAGCCATCGGATACGCTTCTTTTGTCATTCAATTCCTCATCAATCTCTGATCTGGAGCATTACATTGCAATTTAGCTTCGATATCTTGAACTCAAAATGAACAAGTTTCAAGAAGGGGGGAGCAATTATCCATAAACAATCGGTCTATACAAGGGCTAAAAATTAGCTTGTACTAATAAATTCCAAGTATAAGACCGCTATCACTTAAACTGGTTCAATTTCTTTTAAATGACGCTGTGCAGAAATACGCGCAGCGATACAACCTATCAAGCTGCCAGTAATGATAAGCAGCAGAGATTCATCCCAGTTTAGGCCATTCAAACGGAACTGGCTGTCGTACAATGCCGCCAAATCTTCCACTGCACTGTTCATTACATAGGTCATGACCGTTGTAACTAACCAGGCCACGGCGGCACCCAACACTCCAAACCACATTCCGGTATATAAGTACGGGCGCAGAATGAAGCTGTCTGTCGCACCGATCAGTTTCATGGTTTGAATCTCTTCTTTATTCGCCAATACATTGAAACGTAATGTATTACCAACAATGAGAAATACCGCGCACAACATGAGTACAGACAAGGTGACAACGACAATACCAGCTAGAGTTTTAATCGCATCAAGACGAGCCAGCCAGTCTTCATCGAGCCTGACATCGGTTACGTCTTGCTGCTCGCGAACTTCTTTGGCAATCGACTGAATAGCGCTTTTTAATTCAGATTCCGGAGTAATCACCAGCACGCCAGGAAGCGCGTAACCACTCAATAAGCTCAGCGCTTTATCAAAACCAGCATATTGGCTGAGATCGGCCAATCCTTGCTGTGGAGAAATATATTCTACTTCTTTCACCAGAGGCCAGGTTTCAATTTCATCCTTTAGTACCATAACACGCGCATCAGGCATGTTTTCGACTAAGTAAGCACTTACTTGAGAGGGTGAGGCCACCTCTTCCGCTGCGCCCGCGACGTTTTTACCTAATAAGTACAAGCAAGCGGGCATCGCAAGAGCGATTGAAACCACGGCAAGAGTAAGAATGTTCCCTAAAGGTCGTTGCCACAGCGCAGAAAACGAGGACTTTGCCTGTTTAACATGCACGGAGAAAAAGCCATCGGTATTAACTCTCTTGACACTGCCGCCTTTGTCTTTCTTTTGCGAGTGCTTTTTACCTACCATAGTCTTCTACCTCGCTCAGGAAGCCTTGATTCAATTCAAAATGACGATACTGTGGGCGAGTGTTTACTAACCCGATATCGTGCGTTGCAAGAAGGATCGTCACACCAGCACGATTAAATTCTTCAAACAGGCGCAGCACACGGTTGGACAATTCAGGATCGAGGTTACCCGTTGGTTCATCCGCCACCAGCAAAGTTGGCCTGTTCACCACTGCACGGGCAATCCCAACGCGTTGCTGTTCACCGCCCGATAACTGACTTGGTAGACTGCGAGCTTTATCGAGCAATCCCGTTTTATCTAACGCTGCAGAAACACGACGTTTAATTTCATTTTCAGAAATTGATTCGATGCGCATCGGCAGTGCGACATTATCGTACACACTGCGATCCATCAGTAAACGGTGATCCTGAAATACAATTCCGATATTGCGACGCAGGAATGGAATGTCTTTGTTCGCAATGCGAGTGATGTCATGACCGTTAAAATGGATTTTTCCGTCGGTCGGACGCTCAATCGCACAGATCAATTTCAGCAAGGTACTTTTACCAGCGCCGGAATGCCCGCCCAAAAACGCCATCTCTCCACGCCTCAGGTGAAAATCGACTTTTTGCAGTGCTTGTCGACCACCTCGGTAAGCTTTACTCACTTGCTGAAATTTGATCACCGTTGATTTCCTCTAACTTAAATTACTCTTCACGGCTGAACAGTGCGTCAATGAACTCTTGAGTTTCAAACGGACGCAAATCTTCGATGCCTTCGCCTACGCCAATGTAACGAATTGGAATCCCAAACTGATCAGCAATAGCGAAGATTACGCCGCCTTTCGCTGTACCATCCAGCTTAGTTAATGTAATACCAGTAATAGGTGAAACATCACTGAAAAGTTTCGCCTGACTGATCGCATTTTGACCAGTTCCGGCATCAAGCGTCAGCATGATCTCGTGTGGTGCAGAATCATCAATCTTCTTCATCACACGTATAATCTTGCGTAACTCTTCCATCAGGTTCGCTTTGTTTTGCAGACGGCCAGCGGTATCGGCAATCACCACATCTACACCACGCGCTTTTGCCGCTTCAATCGCATCATAGATAACTGAAGCGCTGTCAGCACCAGTATGCTGAGCAATCACAGGGACGTTGTTACGCTCACCCCATACTTGCAGCTGTTCTACCGCTGCGGCACGGAAAGTATCACCAGCTGCCAGCATCACTTTCTTACCCTGATTCTGGAACTGCTTCGCCAGCTTACCGATTGTCGTGGTTTTGCCCACACCGTTTACGCCAACCATCAGGATAACGTAAGGCGTTTTGCTGCTGTCGATTTCAAGTGGCTGCTCAACTTTAGACAGAATCTCAGCCATCTCTTCTTTCAACAAGCCGTAAAGGGCTTCGCCATTCTTAAGATCGCCACGCGTAGCTTTCTCAGTCAGGTTGTTGATGATTTTCGTTGTGGTGTTCATGCCCACATCGGCGATAAGCAGTTGCTCTTCCAGCTCTTCAAACAGGTCATCATCGATCTTTTTACCACTGAACAGGCCAAAGAAGCCTGCGCCGATGTTTGCTTTGGTTCGGCTTAAGCTGCGTTTAAGACGTGCGAAGAAGCTTTCGGTCGGTTTTTCCTGCTCTTGAATACGAGGTACAACTGGGGCTTCTGCTTCTGCTTCTGCTTCTGCTTCTGCTTCTGCTTCTGCTTCTGCTTCTGCTTCTGCTTCTGCTTCTGCTTCTGCTGGAGCAGCTTCGGCCTTCTCTGACTCTTCTTCAACTACTGATTGCTCTTCTTGTTCCGCAACCTGTTCTACATGCTGCTCTTCAGAAGGCGCATCCACTGCTTCTTCTTTAACTGTTTCTTCTGTTTTTGGTTGTGAGCTTTGCTCTTCATCACCAAAACCTAGCCACGAAAGTAATCCGCGCTTCTTTTTTTCCGTCATCTGGGGCTATCCTAGATTATCTTTTTATCTATTAATGACTCTTTTTTGACAAGATTATTATCCGTCTAAAAAAGGCTAATGACAAAGATGTGAAAACTTTTCAATTAGGTGAATCTAATCTTATTAGTGTTACACTCTGTCATCTTGAATATTCTGGGCTGTATCCAAGCTCAACGCCTGGGCGATTGGATATAGTATCACTTTATTAGCGGTCAAAAAATCTATGGTAAGACGTCGCCAGCAAAACTCATCACAAAAAAAGCCAACAACGGGCTTCGTTCGTATTATTAGTGGCTTATGGAGAGGCCGAAAACTCCCGGTTCACGACGCTGAAGGATTACGTCCAACCACTGACCGCGTGAAAGAAACGCTGTTTAACTGGCTGGCACAAGATGTGCCACAAGCAAAATGTCTCGACTTGTTCGCCGGTTCCGGTGGTTTAGGTTTTGAATCTGCCTCGCGCCAGGCTGAGCAAGTGACGATGGTTGAACTAAACCCACAAGCCTTTCAGCAGTTACAAAAAAACGTGGCGTCGTTAAACGCAAGCAACATCCAGATAGTGAATACCGATGCGCTAAGCTTCTTAAAGCAACCCGGTAGCCCATACCATGTGGTGTTTATTGATCCGCCATTTCGTAAGGGCTTACTGGATGAAACCGTGACCTTACTAGAACAAAACGGCTGGCTTGCTGAAGATGCGATGATTTATATTGAAACCGAAAAAGAACTGAATATCATCGACCTGCCAGAGAGCTGGCGGCTATACCGAGAAAAAACGGCTGGTCAGGTTAGTTATCGTCTGTATGAACGCACATCAGCGTAATGCTTCTATATAAAAGGATACCAAAATGAAAGCACTACTCATCTTAGCGAAAGCGGCCATCGCTTTTGTTTGGTTGGTATTAATCATCAATATTATTATGCCGTTCCCGGGCAATGCCACCATCGCACTTTACATCATGACCGCATTCCTGTTCATCATGCACGGTCTGCAAATGGCCATTTTCATCGGTGCATTTGGCGATAAGATAAAAATGAGTAGCTGGGAGAAGTACTCCATCCTTATTTTTGGCATCTTTGCCCTGCTCGACATTCGTCGCAAGCATATGATGTAAACGCCAGATAATAAAACAGCCGCTCACAAGAGCGGCTGTTTTGTATTGGTCATCAGTAGTTATCTGGGAGCGTGTTATGCTCTTCGCGACTTAGTGGTTGCAAATACGTTCCATGTTAACGACAAGCTTGCCGTCTAGTTCACTTACTTTTTTATTTTTTAGCAAAAACTCAAGTAATGAATCTAAATCTAGATCATTCAGTTTGCAGGTGTGAAAGCGTGTTTCTAACCCGAAATGGGCTGCAAGCTCATCACGATTCATCGGGGTTTCATGAAGCAGGTTTAGTAGGTCATGGCCATGAATGTTACTCATCATCAACTCCAGTCATCATATTGAATACGGCCAGTTTACAGAAATCTTCCCGGACTGCTTTGACCTAGATTAGTAAATAATAGAAGCCACAATGAGCGCATGCGCCATGAAATAGCTGCCACTGACCCATACATAGGCGCGCTTCATAGGTTTACGATAACCGTGAATCGCATATGCAAGCGCTGAATAGGTCATTATCAAGGTCCCGCAGAACCCGATAGCATTCGCGTAACTTGGTGACTGTAACCATACTTCTCCGGCAGCCCAAGCCATTTGCACCAGCATCATACCCATGATGACAACTGGAAAAACCAAAGAGTCGAGTTGCGGTAACAACAAAAAGAACGCCACGATACTGGCCGCTAACAGCAAAGCCAGAAGCCACCAAATAATTTCTCCGTTAAACTGCATCCAGAATGACTTGCTATAGCAAACCTGAGCCACTAAGTAACCGCAGAAATAAATCAGTTTACGAGTGCGCAACGAATGCAACGTATCTGCAAGTATGGAAACACCCAGTCCAGCAGCAATCCAATAGGAAGAGGCTGCAGGCGCTCCCTGAGTTAATACCAGGACGAGAAGGAGTAACAGAGTAAAGATTTTAAATACGAGAGATTGTGTCGGATTGGCTTGTTTCGCCCCCAACACGGAATACACACCTGATAGCCCAATAGCCAGCCAACTCCACATGCTGTACATACCTTTTACTTAAACTCGCCGCTAGTCTAGGTAGACCAGTTTTGATGTAAAGACGTAATCTACGAAAGTTGGATCTCGCTAGCGATTCGAGTCACTTAACCACCACTTAAAATCAACCAAATACACAAATAAACAAATAAACAAAACTCAACTTGATACATCGAAAGTGATAAGTAAAAAGCCAACTTGCTTGCTCATCCATCGATACGAGCAAAGAACCATCACAAACACAAGATGAGCCTACTTACGGCATAAAATAGCATAAACCCAGCAACTATATTAAAGAAAAATCTTGAATAAGCGCTATATCGTAGATAATAAAATTATCAATCAATCTCAGTAACATAATGATATAAAAGAACATAAACATCACCAAACCAGTAAATTCAGAGTTAATGCACTCCACACTTGCAAACCCCTTTTCTCACTGCCATTTTCTCATCATATAAGAAATTCTCTTTTTAAAACTACCACCTCCGTAGCTAGATAACGGAAACGAAGCGAATTTTCTCAGTTTTTGAGAAACACAATCCAAATGCCCAACGAACCCTAACCCAGACACAAAAAACAATAATTAAACAATATGTAATCCATTTCTTACACATAAAAATCAACAGGTTATAAAAATTAAGAATAATAAAGGAACAAACAGGACACTTTCAATACAGCTCAAAAAACACTGTTTCTTTAGTCAAATCCACGCAAAATAGGTTAGTTAACTGTGAGTTTTAAAAACTTATCATAAGATGCGTTGATCAAACCCAAAAAAGAGTGCTATATTAACTTCATCGCGTTCATCAAGATTAAGGGGTAGTGTTATGATTTCGTCTTCTCAAAAACAAGGGCTGGTAATGATTGCAGTGGTTGTGGGTTTAATGACACTGCCACTGATGTACTAAGCTGCTGATTAAAAATAAAAAAGGACGCAATAGCGTCCTTTTTTATTTTAGTTTTATTAGTACTACTTAATGTGTTTAGACAGTATGTCCCAGTGCATATAGTAAAAACCAAGAGCTGCAAGTGTGATCAGCACCATTAACAAAATTGCAGCCCGCCAAATAAAGCGTGAGCTCCTCGGTGTCAGCTCTTTTTCACAATCATCACACACCGCCATAAAATTCTTTCGATCGTCCAGCTTAAAATCTTCTTCATGGACAATCTTATTGCGTATGGTAGCGATATAACGTAGCTTTGCGATTACGTCATGCGGAAGCCGTTCTTCACAGCTATTGATAAGCTGGTGTAACCCTTTCCCTTCTGCATGATATTGAGTGCGCAGAAGTTTTTCGATCGTTCGGGTACGCATGACTACTTTTTCAATATCCGACATCGTAACCCTCCCCTTACCAGATCCTTTCTTTATTATTCATTTTACTTCCCTATAAATTTAGAGCTTTTTCGACCAGTTAAGTACCATTTTCAATTCAAACTGTGTCCTTGTACGCATATAAACTGTGAAGTGCGCCGAATAAAAAACCATCGTTTTTTGATGAATCGCGAATACTTTACCTTATCTCATTGCTTAATCAGCGAGTACGGTAAAATAGTCGCCACTGAAACATTGGAGGTCCTCATGCCAGTCTCACTCATTTTGGCTCTTTTTGCCCTGATTGCACTTGGCGCCTGGGTATTCTTCCGCTTCTATAGTAAACACTACGTTGGCGAAGATGCCCCCGAGCAACGTGTACAAGTCACCATTTTAGATAAACAAGCAATCGAGATTCCGGATGCCAAGCCGGGACAAGACGATCAAGAGTATTGGATATACGTACAGCGCGGCTCTGTCGGCCCAAAACGCGAGTTCCAAATTGGTGTCCACTATTACCATTCTCTAAACCCGGGAGATAAAGGCACATTGACTTACCGAGGCGATAAGTTTCTACACTTCGCCCTTAAACGCTGATTTATGGTAATAACCAACGAGTCTTGTCTGATCGGGAGAACAAATAACTCATCGTCAAGGCTCCAGCTCCACTCAATAGTATCCACAAAGGGATAACCCATAGCGGATGCCCTTCATACCAGCCGAACTCTTTCATCGGCCATAAGAAAATAGGGTGAAGTAAATAAATGCCTAAGCTGTGCTGGCTAATAACGCTCACCACTTTCTGAACCTTAGCCGATAGCCCTTCGCCAAAATAACGGCCCAACATGAAAATCATCGATGCTGCTAAAATCACGTTAAGCGTTTTGTAAGATAGCCAACGCCCTACGGTGTATTTTTCAGCCTCTAAACTGTTTGTGACTACCATCGCAAAGGTGACCGCCAAGGCGACCAGACCTAAGCAAGTAAATAGAGTGACGCTCGAACGGTTCAGAGGCAGCTTTTGGTACAGTACATAACCCAGAGGTAAGTAGCCCATATAGAGCCAGATTTGATTACTCCAAGGGCCATCTATTTTGAAGAGGAATAACGTACTAGTGAAAAGCCAGAATGCCAGATACGTATAGACAACATTATCGTCAACGTTTCGTACCATCCACTGAAACAACGGAATCACAAAATAAAGCGGGATAAAGTAATAGAAAAAACCTAAGTGGTAATAGGTTTCATGATGAACACTGTTGCTCAGTACCTCTTTGACCGTTTCAAAGTCAAAGCCCTGAGCCGTCCAGCCGGAGAGATAAGCATAAAACACCGACCAAATAAGGAAAGGAATCAAAACCTTACCCAAGCGTCTTTTTATATAGTACTTGCCATCAAACGGCCGGGTATCACTGAGCATTAACGCGCCGGTGATCAGGATAAAAACAGGTACCGCCCATCGGGTAGAACTATTAACGCCAACGGCCGTTAGCCATTGATCGAACGGAATCACACCCAATTCATTACGATAAGGCGCTAAGACATGAATGGCGATCACTGCGACTGCTGCCACGCAGCGTAATAGATCAAAAAACAGAACCCTTTCTCTCATACCTCTCCCTACCTTGAGTCGCTTATCGTTTATAGCATAGGGCAATTTCCAGTGAGTGGAACATTTAACAGACTGTTTTTGCTTATTTTTAACTCAGCCACGCGAAACAACCAATGTTGATCCATCGAGTGACAGCAAAAGAAAATCTGAGAGGAAGAACAGAACGAACAAGACAGGGACAAAAAAGGGCTCCATGTTAGAAGCCCAATGAGAAATGAATGAGTGTATTTAAGCAGTGGCAATCTTGGCTTTAGGCAGCTTGATTGAAATCAGTGTGGTCAAAGCCAGGAACGCGAAAGATACCCACAGACAGGCCGCTAATCCGGCTTCCTGATAAATCCAGCCTGACAGCACTGTGCCGATTAAACGTCCCATTGCGTTGGCCATGTAATAGAAGCCAACATCCAGCGACACCCCGTCCCCTTTGGCGTAACTGACTATCAGGTATGAATGAAGTGAAGAGTTAATCGCAAATACCGCACCAAAAATCATCAAACCAGCCACAATCACAATTTCTGGCTGCCAGCCAACTTGCACTCCGTAAGCAATCCCACCTGTGATGAAAGCCAGTATCCCCGCCCAAATCAGTGCTGCACTGCCATCAGGCACACGACCTTGCGCCTTACCAGTAATACGTGGGGCGAAACCTTGTACGAAGCCATACGCGATCACCCATGTCGCCAAAAAGCCACCAACCCACAAGTGATCCCAACCAAACACACTACCCAGATAGACAGGCAACGCGACAACAAACCAGACATCACGAGCTCCGAACAGGAACATGCGAGCAGCTGATAAAATGTTCACTGACTCTGATTTAGAAAAAATATGGCGAAACTTGGGTTTGCTTTTCGCTTTACCCATATCGGCTTCTAACCAGATCATGCTGCAAACAAACACCACGGTCAGAACGGCAGCCATAAGGAACATGGCATTTTGGAAGCCCACCCAAGACAGCAATAAGCCACCAACAAAGAATCCTGCTCCTTTCAACGCATTCTTCGAACCGGTCAAAATAGCTACCCATTTATACAGCGCCCCTTGCTGCTCATCGGGAACTAAGGTTTTTATCGCACTCTTGGCACTCATCTTGTTCAGATCTTTAGCAATACCTGAAAACGCCTGTGCTGCCATAACCCAAGGGATAGTCAACCAAGCACTTGGCACGGCAAGCATCAACAACGCAAAGACCTGCATGGCAAGACCGATATTCATGGTTTTGTTCAGACCTAATCTCGCCCCTAGCCAACCGCCAATCAGGTTAGTGACCACGCCAAAAAATTCATAGAAAAGGAAAAGAGACGCGATAGCCAGAGTTGAGTAACCCAAATCATGAAAATAAAGCACCACCAGCATGCGTAATGCGCCGTCGGTAACGGTAAAGTTCCAATAATTGAACGTCACCAACATGTACTGACGGATACTTTTGCTCAGTTGTGAAATCATTTTGACCTCAGATGTACAGCAATAAGAGTATTTGGATCATGATGTTCCAAATACTGTATAACCTGAACACCAATCTTTAGCTATTGGAACATTGGTGTACATTCGTAAGTTCAGCAAGACTAAGATAAGTAAATATAATTAAATAAAATCATAAACATAGATTTAATTTTATTTAAATCCACCTATCAGAGTCATGGTCTAAACTGCTAAACAAGAGCTTTTGGATCATGATATTCCAAAAGCTCTATAAGCTGATCAGTCCCCTTGAGCAACACGCTCGATGTACTCAACTTGCACCGGTTTAGTAAATGCGCCAGGACGCAATGCCTGCACTTCACGCACGATATCGTCGAGTGCCCACTCTTTCTCAAGCAACAAGTGCGCAGCCAAAAGACCAGTCCGGCCGGAGCCGCCCATACAGTGCATCGCAACCTTACCGCCCTCGGCAAGAATCGCATGCAGTTCTGGACTTGCCAGCTGCCATTTCGTCATGAATTCAGTGTCAGGCGCGCAGTCGTCTTCAATCTCGATCTGGAACCATTTCATTCCCAACTGTTGAGTGATTGCACCCAGTTCGGCGACGTTTTTGGCCGCCAGCTCTTTATTATCCAATGCAGTCACCACGGCCTGAACGCCCTGCTCTTTCAACTGCTCAAGTGATGCTTGTAGCGCAACATCTTTCGTTCCCGGACAAGGTGTTAATACCAATGCGCCCGACTCTAACTCTAATTGCCATGTAGGATGAGACATGTTCAAACCTCTTTATGCCAGACCAACATTACGTACTAACTCTGCGGTACGTGTTGCGTAACCCATTTCATTGTCGTACCACGCGTAAATCTTCACCATACGTGAACCCACAACCATGGTTGATTGGGCGTCGACAATGGTAGAGCGTTGGTCGCCTTTGTAATCAATCGATACCAATGGGCGCTCTTCAAAACCAAGAATGCCTTTCAGTTCACCTTCAGACGCTTCTTTCAGTAATGCATTCACTTCTTCTGCTGTGGTATCACGCTTAACATCGAAGATGATGTCAGTCAGAGATGCATTCGCTAAAGGAACGCGTACGGCGTGGCCGTTAATTTTGCCTTTCAGGTCAGGGAAAATTTCCACAATCGCAGTCGCACTGCCTGTTGTGGTTGGGATAAGGCTCATGCCACAAGCACGGGCACGACGCAGGTCTTTATGTGGCGCATCCAGAATAGTTTGCGTGTTGGTTAAATCGTGAATAGTGGTGAAAGAAGACTGCTCGATACCAAGCTTTTCATGAATCACTTTCACCACAGGTGCGATACAGTTGGTGGTACACGATGCTGCAGTCACAATACGGTGTTTTTCAGGGTCGAAGATATGGTCGTTCACACCCACAACGATGTTGGCAATGCCTTCTTCTTTTACTGGCGCACTCACAACAACTCGCTTAACGCCTTGGTCAAGGTACTGATCTAAGTACGACGTTTTACGATGTACACCTGTCGCTTCGATCACAACATCACAGCCAGACCAGTTCACTGCGTCAATGTCTCGATGCTGGGTGGTCGCAATACGTTTACCATCAATAATGAGTTCATTGCCTTCGACCTGAACTTCATGGTGCCAACGCCCCTGAACTGAATCGAACTCCAGCAAATGCCCTAGCGTTGCCGCATCACCAGCAACATCATTAATCTGAACAAATTCCAATTCAGGCCAGTCAAACGCCGCACGCAATGCCAAACGGCCAATTCGGCCAAAACCGTTAATTCCTACTTTAATCGTCATAATTTTCCCTTCAAATCTTCTGCGTTGAAATATTTATCCGTTGTGTGCTGTTAGCAGCAGGCCTCACGATTTTTATCGTGCAGGCGCGAAATATCTTGCTGGTACTCTTGCTTCAAACAGTTCGATGCCACTAAATCGTTAATCACTTTTCTCATCCAACCTGGCAACTCTTGTGACAACTGGTAAAACACCCATTGTCCCTGGCGCTTATCAACTAAGATGCCATTGGATCGTAACTGGGCAAGATGACGAGAAACTTTCGGTTGGCTCTCTTGAAGTGCAAACGCTAAATCGCCCACACAAACTTCTCCTTCACGAGCCACCAGCATTAAACAACGCACGCGAGTCTCGTCAGATAAAAGTTTGAAAAACTGATGTGGAAGCATAGTAAACATACCTATATATGGATATGCGTATATGTTTATTTAAAACCACGACAGCGTCAAGCACTCAGCACTTAACGTCACAAAAGTTTAATAATGGAAAAGCTAGGCGTTAGCGACGCTTTGGCTCCAACGAACCGCTTCACCCAAAGAGGCCTGTACTTGCTCGAAACAAAGGCCCAACTGATTAGAAAATTTTTCCACGCCGGGCCAGTCAGCACGCTCGTAGCATTCTTCCAGAGAAATAAGCGCACCATATTCCCCTTTTCGATGCAGCAACGCTTGTTGAACAGGCTCACTGAGCGGTAATTGCTTGATTAATGACTCAGTCGACAGATCGAGAATGGCATCTAGAATCGACAACAAGCCGACCATAAAACCTTGCTCGTTCAAATGAGAGAATGGCTGGTGACGAGACATCAACTGACAAAATTGAGCTCGTTGAAGTGAGAGGTTAAACAGTTCACGTGGTTTGTTAGTCGAGATATAAGACGCCACGACAAGTGAGACGAACTGCTTTAGATTATCCTGCCCCAGGTAAATCAATGCCTGACGAAACGAACGGATCTCCACTTCCAGCTTGGTCGCTTGCATATTGACGAAACGTAGCAGCTTATAAGACAACGCGACATCTTGAGTAATGATGGTTTCGATACGCTGGAAATCAGGTTCAGGCACACACACTTCACGAAATAGCTGCAAAGCCACGACTTGTTCCGGGCTCACATAACGCGTTTTAGAAATCAGAGGCTTACTAAAGAAATATCCCTGAAAGAACTTAAAACCCGCCGCTTTTGCCTGATTAAATTCCTCTTCAGTCTCCACACGCTCAGCAAGAAAATGGTATTTGACCCGTTTTTCAAGCTGTGTTTTGACCAACTCGCAAGCCGTCTCCAAACCCATCGCCATTATATCGAGTTTCACAATATGTACGTAGGGTAAGAAACGTCGCCACTCTGGCGTTGATATAAAATCGTCCAGCGCGATCAGGTAGCCATCGCGATGTAACTCTCGAATAGCCTCTAGCAACTCATCAGTAGGCTGACACGTTTCTAGCACTTCGACGACGATTTTATGTTTCGGTAAACTTCGCGGCAAACGGCGCAGCAAACTCTGATGAGGAAAGTTAATGAAGCATCGCGACGATGCGATCACTGGATTGATGCCAACAGATAAAAAGTTTTCGACAATCAAGCGGTATGTCGCCCGGTCTGCATCCATATGGGCAGGGTAAACATTACTCTCCCCATCCCGAAACAACAGCTCATAACCCAGCGTTTGTCTTTTACGATTAAAGATCGGCTGGCGAGCGACATACGTGGTATTCATACTAAAAAGCGACCTATTATTAGCGACTTATGATTTTGCTGCCGCCAATAGTGCACCACATCCCATAAACATGGAACCAAAGACTTTGTTTATGTTGGCCATAATTTTATCTGAACGAATAAAACGGCCCATCTTTGATGCCAGTGATGTGTAGCCAAGCATCACACAGGAGTCCACCGCAACCGTCGTCACACCGAGAACCAGTAACTGAGTCAGCTGGTCTCTGGCCGGATCAATAAACTGCGGAAACAGCGCCACCAGAAAAACAATCGATTTTGGGTTGGTAAGATTAATGAGGATCGCTTTGTACATCAGCGCTGTTGCAGACATCTCTTTTTGACTCTCTGCAGCCACCAAACCAGAGGTATCACGCCACTTCTGAAAACCAAGCCAGACAAGATAAGCTGCCCCCACCCATTTAATGATGGTAAACGCTGTCGCCGATTGTGCCACCAGCGCACCAATACCCGCACCAACCATCGCAATATGAATGGCTAATCCAATTTGCAAGCCCATAATCGCTCCAAGTGACTTACGCGTGCCGTAACTCAATCCATTACTGATCGAATTGACGGTGCCTGAGCCCGGAGCAAGACTAAAAACGATTGCAGTAACCAAATAGGCCAACCAAACATGGGTATCCATTGCATTTCCTCACTAATTCTTTGATGATACATTGCGTCTACAATGTATTTTCAGGTAATCGACCAATGGCTACTCACCATTCACCTACGACTTATACTCAAGAGAACTTATTTGAGCAAGCAATAGGTGGTCCGATCGCTGAACTCTGGCAAAGTCGTCAAGAAGGCTTTGTGAAAGGGACAGAAAAAAAGAAAATCTACTGGTGCAAGCTCACCAATCCTGAACACAAAAAAGCGGTGCTGGTTGTCAACGGACGTATCGAATCTTCCTGGAAGTATCAAGAGTTGTTCTATGACTTCTACCGCCAGGGGTATGATGTCTATTCATTTGACCACCGTGGGCAAGGCTTATCAGAGCGCCTGCTGTCGGACTCAGACATGGGTCACGTCTACGACTTTGCAGACTATATCGAAGATATGGATGTGGTGATCAAAAAGCACGATCTCAGCCACTATCAGCAATGCTTTATCGTTGCACATTCGATGGGAGGTGCCATCGCTACACGTTATCTGCAAACTCACGCAAAACATCATTTCACGGGTCTGATATTAAGTGCGCCAATGTTCGGAATTAACCTGCCGTGGTACTTGTCACCCATTGCGCTCCCGGTAACACAAATTTTATCCGCTGTATCGCCATTACCACGCTACGCTCCGGGTCATCAGCCTTACTTTCCCAAACCGTTTGAAAATAATCTGCTCAGCCAGAGCTATGATCGCTATCATTGGTTCCGTAGCCTCTACTCAGACATGCCGGAGCTGCAAGTCGGTGGGCCAAGTACGCGTTGGGTATGGCAAGGACTCATGGCGGCTAAGCAGTGCTTCTTATTGACACGTCAGGTCAAAATTCCAGTATTACTCATTCAGGCCGAAAAAGACCGGATAGTCAGTAATCTCGCCCAGAAACGTTTTATCGATAAGCTGAGCAAGACCAATCCAAATGCGGAGCTGTTATCAATAGAAGGGGCTCATCATGAAATTTTGTTCGAAGCCGATAAGTACCGAAATCAGGCTCTGGATGCGATCTTCCGCTTTATGAACGCCCCTAAATCGGCTTCAAATCAATAGAATAGCGATCATCGACCATAAAGGATTTAAAGAGGAAATGCCTGTGAAGCGATTTACCCTCTTTTTCATCCTTATTTTGACGTACACTGCTTCACAGTTCCCCCGCATTCGGAGCAGTATGATCTAGTCAATCTGCTGTACTCCGTTTGCACTTAACTTATGTCACCCTATCCAAACCGTTTACGAGGACTTCATGAGCACATCGCTACCTTGCAAAGAGATCACTAAAATCGTTGCCTCAGATCTGGATGGCACCTTACTCGCGCCAAATCATCAGCTCAGCGCTTACTCAAAGATGACACTAAGAACGCTGCATGAAATGGGCTACACCTTTGTCTTTGCAACAGGTCGTCACCACGTTGATGTCGCAGGTATTCGTGCTCAAGTAGGGATTCCGGCTTACATGATCACCTCGAATGGCGCACGTGTACACGATCAAAACGATAACCTGATGTACAGCGAGAACATACCGGAAGAGTTAGTTCAAAGCGTGATCGACACGATCAAAGACGATCATGAACTACTTATCCACATGTATCAAAATGATAACTGGTTAATGAATAAAGATGACGAAACGTTGCGTGAGTTCCATGAAGAGTTTAGCTATAAATTATTCGATCAAGACCATGTCCCAACAGACGGTATCGCTAAAATCTTCTTTACCCATGCAGGAAAAGATCATGAGCGTCTGGTCGTGTTTGAAAATAAATTGCGTGAGCAGTTTGGGAACAAGTTGAACATCGCTTTCTCAACACCTTGGTGCTTAGAAGTGATGAACGGAGAAGTGTCTAAAGGTCATGCCCTGGAAGCTATCGCGGAATCACTCGACCTGAAACTGGAAAACTGCCTTGCATTTGGTGACGGCATGAACGACGTAGAAATGTTATCTATGGCAGGTAAAGGTTTGGTAATGGGAACTGCACACGAAAAAGTGATGAAAGCACTGCCAAACAATGAAGTCATTGGCAGTAACGCCGAAGATGCAGTAGCGCGTTACCTGCAAAAGCATCTGTTATTAGACGTGCAATAATCGAAGAAAACGCGAAGGGCTGCATGATGCAGCCCTTTTTTATCTTATCTGGTTGAGCGATGGCTGGGTAAATTCTCCCGACCAAGGATCGCTTCCCACTCTTCCTCTGTCACCGGCATAATCGATAAGCGATTTCCGCGTTTTACCAAAGCCATGTTCTCCAGCTCCGGCATCGCCTTCAATACTGATAACGGAATCACACGCTCTGTTTTACGTACGAATTCAACATCGACCATGACCCAGCGAGGATTCTCCGGGTCTGATTTCGGGTCGTAATCATCGCTTTCGGCATCGAATTGGAAATGGTCCGGATACGCTTCACGTACCACTTTGGCAATTCCTGCCACCCCAACATTTTTACACGACGAATGGTAAATCAGGACTAAATCCCCCAACTTCACCTGATCACGCATCATGTTGCGCGCTTGATAATTACGGACGCCCTCCCAACATGAAACCTTTTGGGTTCTGAGCGTGTCAATAGAAAAGGTATCTGGTTCTGTTTTAAATAACCAATATGCCATAATGCCATCCGATGCCAATTGAGTAACAATACTGAGGAAGATATACCATGAAGGCTTTGAAAAACCCAGACGTCCGTTTGCTCTCAGATGGCATCAGTCCTATTCGCGAAGGAGTCCGTTTGTAATGTCGCAGCCATGCCCAAACTGCGGTTTTCGCTTCAACTGCATTTGCCCACTGTTACCTAAACTCGCCAGTGAGCATGCGTTGATGCTATTGATGCACCCGAATGAACTCTCGCGAGATACCAACACAGGTAAACTACTGCTGCAATGCCAGCTGAATGTGGAACAAGCCGTGTGGGATCGAAAACAGCCACCACAAGCGTTGATGATTCGCCTTGAAGACGCAAGTCTCTATCCAGTGTTGCTGTTTCCGAGTGAAGAGAGCCTGACATTAGACCAAGTCGTGGAGCAAAGTCAGCAACAAAGTAAAAAACCGTTGTTTATTATTTTGGATGCCACCTGGCAAGAGGCGCGTAAGATGCTCAATAAAAGCCGTTGGCTGGAGGGCGTTCCAATGATGGGGCTATCCACACAGGGAGACTCGGATTATCAGCTGCGCCGTAATCAGCAGCAAGGCAACTTATGCACTTTTGAAATCGCTGCGCAGTTACTGGGACAGTTAGGCGAAGAAGATAACCAGCAGCAGATGCAGAATTTCTTCACTCACTATCTTGCTGTCTTTCAGGCAGAGAAAAGTGGACATGCACTGAAGCAATAATATTGAGCAGTGAGATTAGAAAGCGCGAATTTAGCTTAATGCCAGATACTTAACGATTCTTATAGGGTCATTCCAGCGAGCCTTAGCGAGACTAGGAATCTAATATCAGCGTGCTGAGAATATAGAGAAATATCTTTGACAACAAAGTGCTCGGATAGAAGATCCTGAATCACGCTCCTTCGTCGCTGTTCAGGATGACGGTAGACTAGAATATTCCGATGACTATTAAGTGAACGGTATTACAGCCTGAGCTACGCTTTTTACACGTGTTTCACGTGAAACAACAATGCGTGTTGTAACTTCCGTCGAACTAAATAAGTGTCAGCAGCGGCTGCAAATTGTGAATTTCCATATCTGGTAAAGTGCGAGCCCTTGGATGCTGAACGATATTTTTGTTCACATCGTTGAACCAGCATGCGGCAAACCCAGCCAGTTTCGCACCATGAATGTCTGTCACGATGTGGTCACCAACATGCAAAATATTCTCTGCTGGTAAATCCAGGATTTGCTGCGCTTTCACAAACATATCGCCAGCTGGCTTTGCTAAACCATCAGGTCCCGCTTTCAGTACACTTTGGAAGTATGGTGTCAGACCAACTTTATCTAAATCAACGTTACCATTGGTTATCGCCACCAACGGAATTTGCTCGCCTAATTGAGTCAACACATCAAGGCTTTGTTGTGGTACTTCAAAACGGCTACGCCAATCCAAAGCCACCTGCAAACCCTCTTCTGCTGCAGATTGCGCCTGCTTGTCATCATAGCCGACGTCGAGAAAACCTCGTGTAAGCTGAACCAAACGACAAAGAGTTACATCACTTTTCAGCTCCGGATCTTGCTGCAAAACACGCCTTTTCACGTTAAGCCAATCCAGCTTATCCATGTGTGCGACCGCCGGATGCGTTTGCGCTAACCAAGACAACAGTTCACGCTCCATACGAGTTATTATCGGATAGTTGTCGTAGAGGGTGTCATCAAGATCAAACGTCATTGCTTTGATTGGTGCGATACGGCGGTAAAATCTCATGTCATTTTCTCAGTCTTCGTTCTTTTTGCGTGCACGTGGGTGCGCCTGATCATAGGCTTGTGCCAGGTGTTGGAAATCCAAATGGGTATAGATCTGGGTGGTCGAAATATTTTCGTGACCTAACAGCTCTTGTACCGCACGTAAGTTATTACTCGATTCCAGCATATGGGTTGCAAACGAGTGACGCAATTTATGTGGACTGATGTGGCTCGCTACTGACTGCTTCTGCCCCCATTCAGCCATACGCTTTTGCACGCTGCGATGAGAGATACGAGTGCCGAGCTTAGAGACAAACAATGCGGGCTCACCCGGCGCCGCAAGACTGCCCCGCACTTTGAGCCATTTGCCGACCCACTCTGTCGCCATACCAGAAAACGGAACTTTGCGCTCTTTGTCCCCTTTACCAATGACACGCAGTTCGCCGCTGCGCAGATGCACGTCACGCACATCCACACTGACCAACTCAGCCAAGCGTAACCCCGCGCCGTACATCAACTCCATCATCGCACGATCTCGTACTGATAACGGGTCATCTTCATTCACTTCCAATAACTGATTAACTTCATCAACGTCGAGGTTCTTTGGCAATGGACGCTGCTTACGCGGTGCGGAAACACCTTTAGCCGGATTCGCCGACATTTCGCCACGCAGGATAAGAAAATCGAAGAAACTGCGTAGTGAAGACAGACGAGTTGCAAGACTACTGGCTTTCATCCCTTCACGCATGCCTTTACCCGCTAACTGTCTTACCCAGCCCGCATCGACCTGAGACCAGTCTTTCAGCCCCATTTCGTCTAGGTGGTGCGCCATGGTTTCCAGTTGCTGTTTGTAATTGCGCTGCGTGTGCAAACTTAGCCCCTTTTCACTTCGCAGAAATTCATAGAAGCGCAGAAGAGGCTTTTGCAAACTATTTGGCAGAGGAGTGTTTGGAATTGTCGTCATCGTAATGTTGCCATACCAATGTTTGAGCAAGATGTGCCACTACTAAGGATAGATGACGCAAAAACAAGGTATCCATATCTGGTTGAAAATGACCACCATCCTGGCTCGAAAAAGCCATTACGCCAAGCGTCTGCTTCTTTACCAACGGCAACACCACGTAAGAACCCATTTCTGGCATATCCAGATTGCCAAACAAAGTTTCACGATCAACCTTACGTAATCGACCCAAATAGGCATCTTTGCCATTGAGGTGCGTAGTCGCAAAGCGCTGGTAATTTTCTTTGCTCAGTTGAACCGAGGCATCACACTGACTAAACAATCTCACGTACGCACGCAGGCCCAAATCCTGACCTTTCTGCTCAATGGCATTGATCACCTGTTTGAAGTCGGAACATTTGAGGATCTGCTCCTGCAACTCCATAAACTCGTAGAAGGTTCGATCGTTATTCGCCGCCAGTGACATCAGCGTTGTGATCTCTTCTTCGAGCTCTTCAATACGCTGACGCTGACGGTTCATCTGAATGTGGACCAATGAGACAACCCCTAAATCCGCATGCGGAAATGACATACGGTCAACGAGTTCTGGACGCTGAACAAAAAAATCCGGGTGATCTTTCAGATATTCAGCGACCACTTCAGCCGTTAGCTCATCGGGCTCAACCGCGGACAAACACTTTCCTTTCTTCTCTACTAGCACGACAGTTGCCCATCAAATACATGAGTGGTTGGGCCGGTCATATACAGCGGCTTGCCCGGTCCCTGCCAAGAAATATTCAGCTCACCACCAGGCAGTGATACTTTGACATTCTCGTCTAACAATCCTTGCAGGATACCAACTGCAACCGCGCCACAGGCACCACTACCACAAGCTTGTGTTTCTCCCGCACCGCGCTCATACACACGCAGACGGATGTGATTACGATCAACCACCTGCATAAAGCCTGCGTTGACACGTTCCGGAAAACGCTCGTGCGATTCAAGCAGCGGCCCTAACGTCTCAACGTCTGCAGTATCTACATCATCTACCACAGTAACGACATGCGGGTTGCCCATGCTAACCGCGCCACAAAACAGAGTACTATCCCCAGCACGCATGATGTAGGTTTTCTCTTTTTGTTTCGCTTTGAAAGGAATCTTATTCGGTTCAAATTCAGGCACGCCCATATTGACCGTCACCTCATCATCGTCTTCGACGTTGAGGATCATTTTTCCTTTCTTGGTGCTAACGCTGATGCTGTATTTGTTGGTCAAACCTTTGAGACGAACAAAACGCGCAAAACAACGCGCGCCATTACCGCACTGCTCGACTTCACTACCATCAGCATTAAAAATGCGGTAGTGGAAGTCAGTTTCCGGGTCGTAAGGCGCTTCAACCACCAATAACTGGTCAAAACCAACACCAGTATGACGATCCGCCAAGCGGCGGATCAACTCTTGCGAGAAAAACACGTTTTGGGTGATGCAGTCTACGACCATAAAGTCATTGCCCAACCCGTGCATTTTGGAAAAATGGAAATGCATTTGTTGTATCTTACTCCGGTAGAATCTGTTCCAGCTGCCACAAACTGGTCAGCTCCTCACGCTGGCGTACAAGATGGCTTTGTTTACCGTCAACCATCACTTCCGCCGCTCGGGTACGAGTATTGTAGTTCGAAGACATAACAAAACCATAGGCACCTGCTGAACGAACCGCGAGTAGATCACCTTCTTCTAATACCAATGCACGATCTTTACCCAGGAAGTCGCCTGTTTCACAAATTGGACCTACCAAATCGTAAGTTTGCGCTTCGCCTTCGCGAGGAGAAACTGGCACGATCTCCTGCCATGCCTGATAAAGCGCAGGACGCATCAGGTCATTCATCGCAGCATCAATGATGGCGAAGTTTTTGTGCTCGGTGTGTTTTAAAAATTCAACACGAGTCAGCAAGATACCCGCATTCGCAGCAATCGCACGACCAGGCTCAAAAATCAGCTCCAGCTCTTTATGATTTTCCAGACGGCCCAACAGCGCTTTTGCATAATCAGATGGCTGAGGCGGCAACTCATCACGATATACCACGCCCAGACCACCACCTACATCCAGGTGGCGAATATCGATGCCTTGCGCTTTCAAATCATCAATCAGTGTCAGCAAACGATCAGTCGCGTCGATAAACGGATCAATATCTGTCAGCTGCGAACCGATATGACAGTCGATACCTTGTACCTTCAAGTTCGGCAAGCTTTGTGCAAACTTATACACCTGAGGCGCACGATCGAAAGCGATACCGAATTTGTTGTCACGTAGACCAGTCGAAATATAAGGGTGCGTTTTCGCGTCAACATCTGGGTTGATACGTAGCGAAATCGGAGCAATCACGCCCAGTTCACCCGCTACTTTGTTCAGACGCTCAAGTTCTGGCTCAGATTCAACGTTAAAGCACTTGATGCCTAGCTCTAGTGCGCGCTTCATTTCTGCGGCGGTTTTACCTACACCGGAAAATACCACTTTCTTCGCATCACCACCTGCAGCAATAACGCGTTCCAGTTCTCCACCAGAAACGATATCAAAACCTGAGCCCAAACGAGCCAGTGTGTTAAGTACACCTAAGTTGGAGTTTGCTTTTACTGCATAACAAACCAGATGTGGATGCTGACCCACTGCACTATCAAACGCCTTCCAGTGTCGCTCTAGCGTGGCGCGAGAGTAGACATAAAGAGGAGTGCCATATTGCTCTGCCAGAGTTTGAAGTGAGACGTCTTCGGCCCAAAGTTGGCCATCATCCTGATAGTTAAAGTAATCCAAAATTCGCTTCCCTTATTTTATTCGACTGCTGAACCCTAATTTCACCCTAAGGTGCGGACATTTATTGTGATTGCTCGTTTTGTTGCGTGTCATCTGGAACGTACAGTGGGCCAGACTGCCCACACCCTGCCAACGTCGCGGCAGCCATCACAAACAACACAGTAACTAATTTTTTCATTTGGCATATCGTGATTATTGAATCAATGCCCCCTATAATCGCACCACATTCAGGAAAAGCAATAGGACAGACGGATGAACGATACTGAATTTCATCAACTGGTGGATAAGCAGATACAAATCATCGAAGAATCCATCGATGATTCAGGCGCAGACATAGATTACGAAGTGTCTGGCAACGTAATGACATTAGAATTTGAAGACCGTAGCCAGATCATCATCAACCGCCAGGAACCGATGCATGAGATTTGGTTGGCATCAAAATCTGGTGGTTTCCACTTCAAGCTCATCGAAGACAAATGGACCTGCTCAAAAACCGGCATGGAACTGTTTGAGATGGTAAAACAAGAGTGTGAAAAACACGCAGGTGAAGAGATCGACTGGGCGTAAGCCGGCTTTGTCCTTACCAATACAGAAAAAGAGCACCGCAGTGCTCTTTTTGTTTTTGTGTTCTTTTTACTTCCTAACCATTCACCGCTTTGTTCGGACGATGAGGAGGACAGTCGTTACGATAAGGGATAATGTACGCATTCCCCTCTTCAGGATGAATGATTTGATAGTACTGAGGCAGATTGAAGTTAATGAACTTCGAGGCCACACGGGTATCATCTTTCACCGACGTGTAGAAACTGTTGACCGAAGCAATCATCTCATCTTTAGAACCACTGAACTGGTGATACACTTCCACCTGATTCGATTCATCTAACACGTAGATGTTAAAGCCCTTTTCACTGTCTTCGAAGAAAAACTGCACCAGACCTTCACTAGCGAAACCATCAACCGCTTCCGGCATTTGATATTCCTGCTCACGATCGAGCATTAATAACGGCGAGCCATTCAGCTTGTTGGTTGAAATACTGCGATAAAAATCGACGGAGTTTTCTAGTTTCTGCACGGATACGCCGCGACGCTCGAAGAACAACCCATAAGTTTGAGCGCCAAGACGCATCGCTTTAAAGCGGCGACGTTTTTCCTGCTCCACTGGTTTCAAGCGTAAGTCGATACACTCCGCTAACAGTTGATACACTTTATTACGCATCACACCGCGCATGTTTTTCGCATAACAGAACACATCGACTGATTCTGGAGGTAGTGCATCCTGATGCATTTTGCCCAAAATGGTTTTCAGCGCATCCAGCATCGCCGTCTCACCTTTAAAGTGTAACGTTCGTACTTCATGCCAGGAATTTCGGTATACCAAATCGACACTGCCAACTAAGTTTTTATGCTCAGGCCCAAAACTGAATATATCGGTATTCTTCACATCTACTTTCAGCGAACGGCCAGATAACTCTTCCGTCGGGTCGCTTTCAAAGTTGATGAACATGGCGAGTTGACTGATTTCACATGGGCTTGCCAACGCCTGCATCGTCGGGCGGCGTTTGCGCAAGGCAAAGGTGTTACGTAAGTCGCTTACCATTTGGTAGAACTTATCGATGTCCAGTTGCGCTTCACGCACTACTGCATGCAAACGGGTTGATTCCGTGATGAGACCATTAAAAAATGCCCATGACACCAATTTGCTCAAATACTCATGATGTTCAAGGTATGGCTGACCGAGAATACGGTGTGCTACCAGCGGCTGCTTATACAAATACCAGCCCGACTTGTTCACACCACCGCTTTTCACTTCGATAAAGCTCAGATCCGGTTCGTGCAAATCGGGCGAAATTTGAGGATTCAGCAGCGTCACTTTACCCGGAAGCACCTCAAAAGCCGCATAAAGCTTACGAGCCAGAATACTGATGTCTTGCGGACTGATCGCCGAAGTGATGTCATTACGTCGTGCAAATTGGATAAGGTTACGGTAACTCTGCATCAGCGCATCTAACAGCGCATGATGCACCACTTTCACCTGCTCGACCTTCCAGTTACGACGATTATCGAGCTCGACGATGACACTTTCATCCCAGTTCCATTTCGCAATCATGTCACCCAGAGCTTCACGACGCCATGCAACAGAACCGACATCTGGCTGACGAGAAAGCTTTTCATGGGTTTTGAGATAAAAACAACGACGCACTAAATCGAGTCGTGTGTCATCTTGAATACGTTCTAGGTAGCGGGTTACTTTTTCAAGCATCAAGTAATACGCGTCCATGCCATAGAGATCAGGCTCATGAGCAAAGAAACGACGCTTGGTATCGATACTTAACAGTTGAGTGTGAGGGTATTCCCACGAGTAAGCTTCAAGCAGAATGGCTTTTAATACCGATTTGTACGGTGAGTCGATACTTTTATAAAGCTGCCATAAATTCGAGCCAAAGTACTCTTCCGCTGGAATTCGGTTCAGTTTGCCAAAGTCGATCCACTCTTTACAATCAATGTAGCCATCGCGACAAAGTTGCGAAACGTACTCGTCGTAAGACTCTTCCATCTCAGGTGGCACAATTTGCCACAACAATCGTTGCCCAGCGATACGTACTGCGCTGCGATAGAATTCATCAAGTAATAGTAAGTGCTGAGATGAACCACAGTTATCGCCCGTCATCTCTTCAGAATGGTTACTTCTGAAACGCCCTTCATCCATAAGGAAGAAATTCGCTTCAACACCTTTACTCTGAGCCCAGTCCGTAATCAGCAAGCATTTGTTAGTAAGTAACTCACGCGCATCGTTGCCCATCTCTGGAGAGATACACACCCAAATGTCTAAGTCACTCGATGTACTTTGTCCAATCGATGAAGTACTGCCCATGGTATACAAACCCAGAATCGCAGGTTGCTCAGCATTTTCAAGCAGCTCGCTGATGGTCAGTTGAGTATCGTCGATGAATTGCTGTTGAACATCGTTCGGCGCCAGACCATAAACACCGAATGGTACATCGGCATCGTAGTAACCTGGAATGACGGGATGGTTGTAGTTCAATAAGACCGGAATCAAGTGGAAAACTTGCTGGCTTTGCGAATCCATAAGTGCCAGAGCACGATCAACGCGCTGCTGATTCAAAGTGTCTAATCGCTGAATTATTTTTTTGGTGTAAGCCTGCAAGGGTAATTCCTTGGTTGAACAGTCACAGATACCTGATGATATTTTAAGCCAAAAAGGCCAAAAAACGTGATCAATTTAACACTTTTATTGGATGTGGTAAAGTTCCCGCACGCGAAATCGTGTCATGGAAAAAACCATACTCTAGTCACAAAATTGAAGACGAGGTAGTGTCGCTCGTAATCGCCTCTAATTAATAATAGTCCTTAGTCTAATTGAGAATCTAGTCACACTATTTTCATAACATCATGTAATTCCATTCATAGCGACGCCAGATAGCCAACTAACAGTAAGAATTTCTGAATGAGGATGGTAGGATAAAGCCAAATCCAAACAGCATTGAGAAGATCATGACCCAATCCACACCAATTCGCATTGCAACTCGAAAAAGCCCACTTGCTTTGTGGCAAGCCCACTTTGTCAAAGATGCCCTTCAGGCCACTCACCCGGGTTTAGAAGTCGAGTTAGTAACCATGGTGACCAAAGGTGACGTGATTCTGGATACACCACTAGCCAAAGTTGGCGGTAAAGGCTTATTCGTTAAAGAGCTGGAAGTCGCGATGCTGGAAGGCCGTGCGGATCTGGCTGTGCATTCGATGAAAGACGTTCCTGTCGATTTCCCTGAAGGTCTTGGCCTAGTCACCATCTGCGAACGTGAAGACCCACGCGACGCGTTTGTTTCTAATTCCTATAGCAACATTGATGAGTTACCACAAGGTGCTGTTGTCGGAACATGTAGCCTTCGCCGTCAATGCCAACTGAAGGAATACCGTCCAGACCTTATCATCAAAGAGCTAAGAGGCAACGTTGGTACTCGCCTTGGTAAACTGGATGCTGGCGAATACGACGCGATCATTCTTGCTGCCGCAGGCCTGAAACGTCTGGAACTTGAAGAGCGTATCCGCTGCTTTATTGAACCTGAACAATCACTGCCTGCAGTTGGTCAAGGTGCTGTTGGCATTGAATGCCGCTTAGACGACGAAAGACTACATAAATTGCTCGAGCCGTTAAACCATAAAGATACCGCAGACCGCGTACTTTGTGAGCGTGCAATGAACCTGACTCTGGAAGGCGGTTGTCAGGTACCTATCGGCAGTTATGCTCTACTTGATGGTGACGAAGTTTGGCTACGCGCCTTGGTCGGAGAGCCAGATGGTAGCCAGATTATCCGTGGTGAAATACGCGGTCATCGTAATGATGTTGAAGCGCTCGGAATCAAACTGGCAAACGAACTGCTGGACAATGGCGCTCGCGATATTCTCACTAAGCTGTACGCAGACCACGACTAATCATGGCAGTGTTGGTCACTCGGCCGGGAGAGCAAGGCATCGAGCTTTGCTCTCTGCTCGAAAGGCACGGCATTACCGCATACCACCATCCATTGATCGACATTGTTGCCGATCTTTCGGATACACACTTCTCCGAATATATTAATCACGCTCACTTCATCATTGCTGTCAGCAAGCATGCGGTACAATGTGCGCAGCAAATTTTATCAAACAACGGTATACCATGGCCTAAACGCGCCATTTACCTTGCCGTTGGTCAAAAAACAGCACACTATTTAAGCAAATGCACGCAACAAAAAGTACACTATCCTCAAGTCAGTGATAGTGAACACTTATTGCAACTTCCAGTGTTAGAAAATGTAGAACAACAGAACGTTGTTATTCTGCGAGGAAACGGTGGAAGGGAACTCATTAAAGATGCATTGGTGAGACGTGGTGCAAAAGTTCACTATAGTGAGACTTACAAGAGAGAATTCATCCCATTCGATCCAGTAAGCTGTGTCTCACTATGGAAAGCCCAACAAATCAATCAAATCATCGTCACCAGTGGTGAACAACTTGATTATTTGTGCAGCCAATTGACATCAGAGCAATTAGCTTGGCTTAATCAACTAGAGTTGTACATCCCCAGTCAGCGTATCGCCGACATCGCAATTCAAAAGGGGTTCACTCAGGTGAGATGCACAGGAAGCGCATCCAACCAAGAATTACTGGCTGCTCTCCAGCCCTAGCTACACAGGATAAAGGCATGACAAGTAAAAATAACGACCAAAAAAATAACGATAAAAACCTTGCCGAAGAAACCCCATCTTCGGCACCGCTAGCTGAAAAAGATGCCCCTCAACAGGACGCTGAGCCTAAACAGGAATCATCCAAACCTGCTGACACAGATAAGCCAAAGGAAGAAAAGAAAGCCGAATTCGAAGAGAAGCAAGGCAAGCGTGGGGTCAAACTCGGCACCACAGCCATCATCCTCGCGATCATTTTTGGCGGCGGTTTAGCTTATAAACTTCATGAGCAACAAACCGATTATCAAGCGCAAATCGCCCAGCTGAAAAGCCAACTAGAACAAACTCAAGCCTCAATGAAGCAAGAGTTGGCCCAAGTAAAAGAAGAAACCATCGAAAAAGCGACAACGGTTACGCACAAAGCAGAAGTCGTACTTGGTCAGCAGCAGAAGAGTATCGAAAGCCTGCAACTTGCGGTGGCGGATGTGAAAGGTCGCCGTCCAAACGACTGGCTACTGGCAGAAGCAGATTACTTAGTCAAACTGGCTGGCCGTAAACTTTTCCTTGAGCACGACGTAGAAAGTGCCACTCAATTGATGGAAAGTGCCGACCAGCGTATTGCCGCGCTGAATGATCCTAGCTTGGTTAAACTACGTAAAGCGATGGCCAACGACATCACCAAGCTGCGTACCGTGCCTTTAATTGATCGAGACGGTTTAGTGCTACGCCTGACAGCCTTGCAACAGCAAGTCGACAAACTTCCATTAGCTAACGCCCTTCTTCCAGAAGCAGCTGCTGTTGCAGAACAAGAAGTATCTGAGGATATTTCTAACTGGCAAGATAACCTGATGACGTCGCTAAAGGACTTCTCTGAAAACTTTATCACTTTCCGTACTCGCGACGGCAACGTAATCCCACTGCTTTCTCCTCAGCAGCATTTCTATCTTAAAGAGAACATCAAAGCCAAGCTAGAAACGGCAATCAAAGCGGTTTATCAAGAGCAAGGCGAGGTGTACACAACCTCTCTTAAAACGGCAGATAAGTGGGCTCTGGCGTTCTTTAACCAGGACAATAACTCGGTAAAAGAATTCAATAAAACCGTGAGCCAGTTAAGCGAGCAAAACATCCAAGTTGAATACCCGGCTAAACTGGAAACTCAGTCTCAGCTATCTGATGTTATTCGTGAGCGCCTACGCCGTGAAGTGACGACTATGACAGGTTCGGGGGATAAGTAATGTTTCGTCTTATTTTCCTATTTGCCATTTTAGGAGCAGGTCTGTTTGTTGGAACACAATACTCGGGCCAACAGGGCTATGTGCTGATCTCGATCGCAGACAGAACCATCGAGATGAGTGTAACGACACTGGTCATCTTTGTAATCGCAGCCCTTGCTGGACTCTTCATTTTAGAATACCTAATCAAGAAGCTGGTTTACGCAAGTTCAAGTACGTTGAACTACTTCAGTGTGCGTAAAATGCGTCGTTCTCGTCGTTACACCAACGAAGGCATCATCAAGTTGCTAGAGGGCGACTGGAAAGGTGCAGAGAAGAAAGTGACTCGCTGGGCTAATCATCACGACATGCCGCTTCTATGCTACCTAGTCGCTTCAGAAGCTGCTCAAGGTCTGGGTGATAAAGAAAAGCGTGACAAATACCTAGAGCTGGCGAGTCAGCAGGAGAACTCTCAGTTAGCCGTTGAACTGACACGCGCTAAACAGTTTATTCGTGACAACGAGTTTGAAGCCGCATTTGATACCTTATCGGCGCTGAAAGGCCAGTATGCCAATAATCCTATTGTTCTGAATCTTCTCAAGACCACTTATATGCAGCTGAAGCTATGGCAACCATTGATCGACTTAGTGCCTCAGCTCAACAAAGAAAAACTTGTCAGTGAAAACGAACAAATTGAGCTGATTAAAACAGCTCAAGGCGGATTACTGCATGAAGTCGCTCAACAGCAAGGTAGTGAAGGGCTTATTTCTCACTGGAACAGTTTGGCTCGTAAAGTAAAACAAGACCCACATTTGATCGCGTGTTTTGCTCGTGAGTTAATTGCCCGCAAAGCCGATAATGAGGCGTTTACCGTACTCAAAGAGGCATTGAATAAGACTCCGGCACCAGAGCTATACCAACTTCTGCCAGAGCTAAATGTGCCAGATATCCATCCAGTGGTCGTATTGCTCGAAGACGTAGTAAAGAAAGAGTCTGATAACGCAGCAGCACATAGTGCTCTGGCGCATTTCTACTTCCGTCAGGAGAAGTGGCACGAGTCTCAACAGCAGTTTGAGGCAGCTCTAAAACTACGCTCTGACGTCTCTGATTACGCTTTCTTAGCCGACACACTAGAGAAGCAAAACCTGACTAAAGCAGCGCATGAAGTGTCTCGTAAAGCTCTAACACTTGTTCAAAGTGATTAAGTAGACCTACATTTGATACCTAACAGGCCGACATTCCCATGTCGGCCTTTTTATTGCTATTAAACAATAGAACTGATTCGCTATTTATCGACTTTAAAAATCTCACAAGCCAGCAGAGAGCCATCCAGATGAAAATGAGATTATTGGCTCTGACTCAATCGATTATCTGCTCGACCATATGGCTCTAGAGTGTGTCGATGTCTGGTTTCAGGATGAAGCCAGATTTGGGCAACAAAACATAACAACCCATTTACGGGCTGAACAAGGAACGCACCCAAAGCTGGAAGCAAGAGCAATTTGAGTATGCCTATCTGTTCGGTTCAGTCTGCCTTGATGAGGCTACTATCGCTGTCCTTGGGTCAATAAAGACATCACAATCAGCCTCTTGCGGATTGATAAAGCCGTCGCATCCAAAGGGTATGGAGCTTGGAATAACTTCTGGAGTGTCCTACCAGAGTCAGCAACAAGATGTGTTCACGAAGATAGATAGACCTGAGCTATTGATTGTTCAGATCAGTATGACGAAGCGGCTGGGGTTGCTTACAGTTGAACTCGCACACAAGCTATACTCGATTTCCCAGAAAAGGAAACTAGAAACCAAGTTCCATAAACGACAAAAGCCTAGTCATTTAGACTAGGCTTTTTAATAAGTGGCGGAGCGGCCGGGCTTGCGAACAAGCGGGACTCATTGGTCGAAGACCAACTTAACTCTTCACAAACAAAAAGACCTCAGCATTTTGCTGAGGTCTCGAATAAGTGGCGGAGTGGACGGGACTCGAACCCGCGACCCCCG
>NZ_JBSUGF010000019.1:0-68964 GCF_054064025.1 Vibrio limimangrovi | reverse complement strand
GAGCGACACACGAGGTTCGAACTCGTGACCTCAACCTTGGCAAGGTTGCGCTCTACCAACTGAGCTAGTGTCGCATTAACAACGTTTCTGCTGTTCAGGGCTGCGAATTATAAGAGCATTTTTTTGTGATGCAAGTCCTTCCTGCAAAAAAACTTTAAATTTTTTCCGAACGATGAAAAAGCAAGCAAAACAAGCATGAATAGCAACGATTTAGATCGCAGCCGTAACAGTTAAATCTTAAAGATTGTCTCGCGATAGTACTTTAGCTCTGCAATAGATTCGCGAATGTCGTCTAAGGCCAAATGTGTACCCTGCTTCGAAAAGCCATCCAACACTTCTGGTTTCCAACGACGAGTGAGTTCTTTAAGTGTGCTTACATCTACATAGCGGTAATGGAAATATTCTTCCAGTTCAGGCATGTGCTTGTACAAGAAACGACGATCCTGACCAATACTGTTGCCACAAATCGGTGACACACCTTTTGGAACCCACTTTTCAAGGAAAGCGATCGTTTGAGTAACCGCCTCTTGCTCAGAGATGTTGCTATTGCGTATACGCTCAACCAATCCACTTGCCGTGTGCGTATTCGTACACCAGTCGTCCATTTTCGCCAACTCTTCTTCTGGTTGATGAATAGCAAGTACAGGCCCTTCAGCCAAAATATTCAGTTCACTATCAGTGACGATAGAGGCTATTTCGATGATTTTGTGCGTTTCAGGATCAAGCCCTGTCATCTCTAAATCAACCCATATTAGGTTTTGATCGCTAAAGGACATGGTTACGCCGCCTATTTGTTTATCGATAAAAGAGGTACTATACCTCAAAACACTTGAAACACGATACTCACTCGCTTGAGCCGAGATCGAGCTCAATCGTTTGAGTTAATTCACATTAAGTACAGAATTGTGGCAAAAAAGAAAAAGTTAACCAAAGGTCAGGTGCGACGCGTACGCAGCAACCAACAAAAACGCTTGCAGAAGCAAGAAGAGTCCATCCAATGGGATGAGAACATGCTTGGCGCAAGCAAACAGGGTTTAGTTATTACTCGTTTTGGGCAGCACGCTGATATCGAAGATTTAGAAACTGGTGAAATTCAACGCTGTAACCTTCGTCGTGGCATTGAATCACTCGTATCCGGTGACCGCGTGCTATGGCGGGAAGGCCTTGAATCTATGGCAGGTATTTCTGGAGTAGTGGAAGCCGTTGAGCCCCGCACTTCGATGCTTACCCGCCCGGACTACTACGATGGACTCAAACCTGTTGCAGCCAATATTGACCAAATGGTGATCGTCTCTTCTGTTTTGCCAGAACTGTCACTGAACATTATTGACCGATATTTAGTCGCCGCTGAGACACTTAACATTGCACCACTGCTCGTTCTCAACAAAGTCGATCTGCTCGAAGCCGATGACCGTGCGACGTACGAAGAGTGGCTAAAAGAATATGAGCGAATTGGCTATAACGTGCTGTTTGTGAGTAAAAAATCTGGCGAAGGCATTGATGAGTTGGAAGCTCAGCTTCGCGACCGTATCAACATCTTTGTCGGTCAATCGGGTGTAGGTAAATCCAGCCTTGTGAACGCATTGATGCCAGAACTTGAACAAGAAGTGGAAGAAGGTGAAATTTCTGGAACGTCAGGTTTAGGCCAACACACTACAACCGCAGCACGTCTCTATCACATACCAACCGGAGGAGATTTGATCGACTCTCCAGGGGTTCGTGAATTTGGCCTGTGGCACTTAGAAGCGGAAGAAGTCACCAAAGCGTTCATCGAATTCCGCCCTTACCTTGGCGGTTGTAAATTCCGAGACTGTAAACACAATGATGATCCAGGCTGCATTTTGCGAGAAGCCGTAGAAAAAGGCGAAGTCAGTGAAACTCGTTTTGAGAACTACCACCGTATTCTCGAGAGCATGGGTGAGAATAAGGCCAATCGCCAATATTCGCGAAATAAGAAAGCGGACCTGTAACCGGATTGTTGCGGCATCTGTGTAATAATTCTTCACCGAATACTGACAAGCACATCAAAGTTCAGTAACATCACGCGCCCTAAAGCGCGAATCTAACAGAAGTATCGGAATTAAAGATGGACAAGATTAAAGTTGGACTGCAGTACTGGATCCCGCAGCATGGCCTAACCCGCCTGATGGGCAAACTGGCTTCTGCACAAGCTGGCAGTCTAACCACAGCAGTTATTCGCTGGTTTATCAAGCAGTACAATGTGAACATGGACGAGGCGAAGCACTCCGACCCTAAGCACTTTAAAACGTTCAACGAGTTTTTTGTTCGTGAGCTAAAAGAAGGTGCACGTCCGATTACTGAAGGCGAAGCCGTGATCACTCACCCGGCAGATGCGTGTGTCAGCCAGTTTGGTCCGATTGAAGATGGTCAATTGATTCAGGCAAAAGGCCACAACTTCTCGGCACAAGAACTGCTTGGCGGCGATGCAAAGCTGGCAAACGAATTTCAGGATGGCTCATTTGCCACGCTATACCTGTCTCCTCGTGACTACCACCGCGTACACATGCCATGTGATGGCACACTGCGTCAGATGATTTACGTTCCGGGTGATCTGTTTTCAGTAAACCCACTCACCGCAGAAAACGTGCCGAACCTGTTTGCACGTAACGAACGTGTAGTATGTATCTTTGATACAGAGTTTGGTCCAATGGCTCAAGTACTTGTCGGTGCAACGATTGTAGGTAGTATCGAGCAAGTATGGGCAGGTACGATCACGCCACCACGCGGTAGCTCTGTTTACAAATGGGACTACCCTGCAGAAGGCAACAAAGCGGTTATTCTGAAAAAAGGCGAAGAGATGGGCCGCTTCAAGCTTGGTTCGACGGTTATCAACCTTTTCGCGAAAGATGCAATCACATTCGATGAAAGCATGGATAACGGCAAAACAACCGTGATGGGCACACCTTACGCTCATAAGCAGTAGCTTTGCCGAATAATCAATGATTTCAATAGCCTCCATTTATGGAGGCTTTTTTATTGATGAACAACAAAACTCTGTTCGAAATTTAGCCTTAGTTTTTTAAACTCCTACATGCCTCTAAATACTTAAAAGCACAATCAATTATTCTGTGCTGTGGAGCGATTATTTAGAGGGGCTTCCAATGCCAAAGATGAGTGCTGGCACGCTGGTTAAATTGCTGGTGTGTTTTTTGATTCCAATCGGTGTGTTAATGATGCCGATCGATGCCATTCCAATTGATGACCTTACGTTAATTCAACATCGTTTGCTGGCTATTTTTCTTCTTGCAGCACTGCTTTGGGTACTGGAACCTGTCCCGGTTTTCGCCACCTCGATTCTGATCATCGCTCTTGAGCTAATCATGATCTCCGATAAAGGATTACATCTCTTTCGTACCCCGCCATCCGGTCACGACCTCGGTGACCTGATCGCTTACACCGATATTTTCTCCGCTTTCTCGTCACCAATCATCATTCTCTTTATGGGGGGTTTTGCATTAGCAATTGCGGCTTCTAAATACGAGCTCGACAACAACTTAGCTCGCGTATTGCTTAAACCATTTGGCTCGCAACCTAAGTTCATCATGCTCGGCCTCATGCTGATCACGGCCGTGTTCTCCATGTTTATGTCCAATACCGCAACGACGGTAATGATGCTGGCTTTGCTTGGTCCGATCGTCGCTTCGGCTCCAAAAGGAGATTTAGGCATCAAAGCTCTGGTTCTGTGTATTCCTATCGCGGCCAACACTGGTGGTATCGCAACACCTATCGGTACGCCACCCAACGCCATCGCTTTGCAGTATCTGACCGGAGAGAACACCATCGACTTCTTGAGCTGGATGATGATGGGTCTGCCGTTTGTATTAATACAACTGACGATCGCCTGGTTCTTACTTCAGAAGCTCTTTCCTTCCAGCGAGGCGGAGATGAAACTCAAACTGGATGGGACATTTAAAAGGAGTTGGCGCGCGTATGTGGTCTACGTAACGTTCGCGATGACGATTCTACTGTGGATGACGACCACGGCGCACGGTATGAATACCTATGTCGTAGCTATTATCCCGCTGGCCATTTTCACCTTAACGGGCATCATGGGTAAGGAAGAGTTGAAACTGATCAACTGGGACGTACTGTGGCTGGTAGCTGGTGGTATAGCGATTGGTATCGCTCTGGATAAAACCGGCTTAGCTGAAGCACTTGCTCACGCCATTGATTATGAAGCGCTCTCACCATTTGCCGTCGTAGTCGCCCTCTCGTTAGTCTGCTGGCTGATGGCAAACTTTATGTCCAACACAGCAACCGCTAACTTATTAATGCCGATCGCTGCCGCCATTGGCGTGTCTATGCCAAGCCTCGCGTCGGTTGGGGGTCTGCAGGGACTACTGGTCGTTGTGGCATTCTCCGCTTCACTCGGCATGATTTTACCCGTTTCTACTCCACCAAACTCACTGGCTTACTCGACAGGTTTAATCGAAAGCAAAGACATGGCGAAAGTCGGTCTTATCCTCGGTCTGGTCGGCTTATTTATTGTCTATGGTGCAGTTATCATCCTGTTTTAGCCAGCAGGTCTGGCTACCTTATACTGCCGGCAAAGCCAATCTTGTTTTTCAAGAAGAAGCAGCTTATAACGCTGCTTTTTCTTTGCCTCTAACTTGCTCTTTTACATCGATAAAATTTCATGCATATTAGGGCCTTTCTCCCGATTCAACAGGACCTCACTCAATCATGGGTTATGAATGGCTTGCACTGTGTGCCGCTTTTTTGTGGGCGATCTCTAGCCTAATTTCCGTCATTCCTGCACAGCACCTTGGCGCGTTCTCTTATAGCCGTTGGCGTATGGGGTGTACGGCAGTGATCCTCACCACCATGGCGTGGCTCACTGGCGGCTGGTTCACTGTTTCTATAGAGCATATCACCCCTATGATGGCGTCTGGCTTAATTGGCATCTTCATTGGCGATACGGCATTATTCGCTTGTATGAATCGAATGGGTCCAAGGCAAGCTGGCTTGCTGTTCTCATGCCACGCCGTGTTCTCAACCATCTTAGGCTACTTCCTGTTTAGTGAAAGCATGACCACAACCGAACTACTGGGTTCAGCTCTGGTCTTTGGCGGCGTCGTGATGGCTATTTTCTTTGGTCGACGAGGGCAAACCAACAACGTTTTAGAAGAGATCAAAGGTAATATATGGCTAGGAATAGGATTAGGACTTACTGCTGCGATGTGTCAGGCACTCGGCGGCATCATTGCTAAACCAGTAATGCAAACCAGTGTTGATCCTGTCGCGGCCTCAGCCATCCGGATGATCAGCGCTTTTGTCGCGCACTGCTTATTGCTTGTTGTCGGAGTAAAAGTCGCCAGACCCACACAACATATTACTTGGCGAGTTTTTGGAATTACCGCATTGAACGGCTTCCTCGCCATGGCGGTGGGAATGACACTGATTCTTTATGCGCTTCGTGAAGGGAACGTCGGTATGGTCGCGCTACTGTCCTCAACCACACCTATCATGTTGCTACCACTGCTTTGGATTTACACCAAACGTCGACCAAACCGCTTTGCGTGGTTAGGTGCAGCACTTGCAGTTATCGGAGCGGGCATCCTGGTTCAGTAAGGTCAACAAATTATTGTGATATAAAAAAACCCGAGATTACTCGGGTTTTTATCATTCAGCATTTCAGTTAATTACTTAACCAGAATGTCACCTGACATTTCGGCAGGAATTTCCAGACCAGCAAGAGAAAGCATAGTTGGAGCAAGATCAGACAGTTTACCGCCTTCTTTAAACTCAACCGCTTTGTCACCTACGTAGATTAGAGGTACTGGTAGGTTTGTGTGAGCCGTGTGAGTACCGCCAGTTTCTGGGTCAACCATCATTTCTGCGTTACCGTGGTCTGCCGTGATCAGTAGCTGGCCACCCACTTCTTTGATTGCTTCAACCACTTTGCCCACGCTTTCATCTAGCGCTTCGATCGCTTTCTCAGCTGCTTCGTAAACGCCAGTGTGACCAACCATATCTGCATTCGGGTAGTTACAGATGATAGTGTCGTACTTACCAGACTTAATTGCTGCAACCAGTTTTTCAGTCAGCTCAGGAGAGCTCATTTCTGGTTGTAAGTCGTAAGTTGCTACTTTTGGAGAAGCAACAAGTTGACGCTCTTCGCCTTCAAACTCACTCTCAACACCACCGTTGAAGAAGAAAGTAACGTGCGCGTATTTCTCTGTTTCAGAGATACGTAGCTGAGTTTGACCTTTTTTAGATAACCACTCACCGTACGTGTTTGCTAAAGACGCAGGTGGGAACGCAATTGCCAGTGGGATATCTGCAGCGTATTGAGTCAACATTACGAAGTTAAGTGCCGGGAATGCAGCACGCTCGAAGCCAGCAAAATCAGGAACGAATGCACGTGTGATTTGACGTGCGCGGTCAGCACGGTAGTTCATGAAGATCACGGCATCGCCATCTTGCATGATTGCGTCTTCTTGACCTTCAGTTTTGATTGCAGTCGCTTTTACGAACTCGTCGTTCTCTTCACGAGCGTAAGCCGCTTCCAAACCTGCAACTGCCGTTTCTGCAGTGAACTCAGCTTTCGCTTGAGTAAGAAGATCGTAAGCAACCTGAACACGTTCCCAGTTGTTGTCACGGTCCATTGCGTAGTAACGACCTACTAGAGATGCGATACGCCCTTTACCTAGTTTCGCAAATAGATCCTGGAATCGTTGCAGAGAGTTTTCTGCGCTGCGTGGCGGCGTGTCACGGCCGTCCAGGAAGCAGTGTAGGTAGATTTTCTCAGCGCCACGAGCTGCAGCCATTTCAACCGCTGCGTAGATGTGGTCTTCATGCGAGTGCACGCCACCTGGAGACATCAGCCCCATGATGTGTACTGCTTTGTCTGCTTTGACTGCAGCATCAATAGCTTCAACAATAGCAGGCGTTTCCACAAACTCACCGTCAGCGATAGACTTAGTGATACGAGTTAGATCTTGGTAAACAACGCGACCTGCGCCAATGTTAGTGTGACCAACTTCTGAGTTACCCATTTGACCATCAGGAAGGCCAACATCCATACCTGATGCTGAGATTAGAGTGTTTGGGTTGTTCGCAATCAGTGCATCCATTACTGGAGTATTTGCATTCGCAATTGCGTTACTTGCTGTGTCTTCACGGTAACCGTAACCGTCAAGGATAACTAGAGCCAATGGCTTCTTAGCTGACATAGTGATGACCTCATCAAATTTAGTAACTTTTGGCGTAGGGCTTCACTGCCCCATCTAACCTTGAAACAAAACTAGCGTAATTTTACTACACTTTTTAACCAAAACTGTAGGTTAAGATCAAATAATGTTTGCGATTTATTGTTGCTATCTTACAAATTGACAAGCAACGAAGCTTTGTCAGCAAACCTGTTCAACAAGCATAGTCACTCCCAATACGCTTTGTACACCCGGTCAACGTTTGATTTTTACGTCATGTTTGGGCTGTCGGGTCATTCTGGCCTATTGAAATTTGAGATATTTGATTGCAGTAAAAGATTAACGCACATGACGTATTGTTCTCTTTTTAATACGAAACAGAAGTCACTTAAACCAATAGCTACAATAGGAATACTTGATGAACAAATCCGCAGCAACCAGTCAGACAATTCAGGGGTCTGGAGTTTGTAGAGATCTCAATTATTCGTTAGAAAATTTTAACCCTCTCGCCTAAGAGGCCTAACCTCGCTATACTCCTGATTTATTTTTCCGCCAACAGCGCAAGAGCTCAAGACATGCAAGAGTACATTCAATTTTTCCAACAAAACATGATTCTATCTTTGGTTTGGGTAGGTCTTCTTATCGCATTTATCCTGAATATCGTGAAGTCAGCGACGGCAGCATACAAAGAAGTCAACGTAAACCAACTGACTCACCTTATGAACCGCGAAAACGGTGTTGTGGTTGATATCCGCACACAAGATGAATACAAAAAAGGTCATATCACCGACTCACTTCACATTTTACCGTCAGATATCAAAGCGGGTAACTTCGGTAGCCTTGAAAACCACAAATCAGACCCAATCATCTTAGTATGCAAGACGGGCCAAACCGCTCAGGAGAGCGCAAACCTACTAGCAAAAGCAGGCTTTACAAATGTAAGTCTACTTAAGAACGGTTTGATTGCATGGAACGAAGCGAACCTGCCTTTAGTACGCGGTAAAAAGTAGTACAAGGTAAGAATTAAGGGACGCTTTCATCGCAGTTCAGAGCCTCGTGGATAAAAAACTGAGCAAATTGAAAGCAGTTGAAGTCTTAAGTTGTGACGCTTTGCACGTAATACACGCTTCATCTAGTCAAGGTAAACTTGCTCAGTTAGTCTCAGGACAAACCAGTTTTCTGGGTTTAGACGTTCTAAACCCAACAAATGTTTATTAAGGATTTAAAAATGGCTGAAGCTACACCACAAGAAGCACAACAAAACTTCGCAATTCAACGCATCTTCCTAAAAGACGTTTCTTTCGAAGCGCCTAACTCTCCAGTAATGTTCCAAAAAGAGTGGAACCCAGACGTTAAACTTGACTTAGACACTCAAAGTCGTGAGCTAGGTGAAGGCGTTTACGAAGTGGTTCTGCGTCTGACAGTTACGGTTAAAAACGAAGAAGAGACAGCGTTCCTATGTGAAGTCCAGCAAGGTGGTATCTTCACGGCTGAGCAAATGGAAGCAGGTCAACTGGCTCACTGCCTGGGTGCATTCTGCCCTAACATCCTATTCCCATACGCTCGTGAAACGATCTCAAGCCTAGTGGTTAAAGGTACGTTCCCTCAACTGAACCTAGCACCAGTTAACTTCGACGCGCTATTCATGAACTACCTGCAGCAACAAGCTCAACAAAGCGAAGCGCAAGCGTAATTCACGTTTTGTCAGTGGCGTGCGACTTCAGTGCGTCACAACCCTAAGAAAATGCACAAAGCGTCCAGCAAGCGATGCAATGTGCATTTTTTATTTCTGATAAGTTACTAAGGTCAACAAACCCTAGTTCCTAGCCTCTATAGAGCGTAAAATCTGGTGATAATGAACTAGATTCTACTAGAAGAATAACGATTAGGCGGTAGCATGACACAAGCAAATACCAACAATGCTTACGGTAAAGACATCGCAATGACTGTGATTGGTGCGGGTTCTTACGGTACCTCGCTGGCAATTTCTCTTGCGCGTAACGGTGCAAACGTCATCCTTTGGGGCCATGATCCAAAGCACATGGCTCGCCTCGAAGCAGATCGTGCTAACCATGAATTCTTGCCTGGCATCGATTTCCCAGAAAGCTTGATTGTTGAATCGGATCTAGAGAAAGCCGTTCAGGCATGCCGTGACTTGTTAGTTGTGGTTCCGAGCCATGTATTTGGCATCGTACTGAAAAGCTGTAAACCTTTCTTGCGTAAAGATACTCGCATCTGTTGGGCAACGAAAGGTCTTGAGCCAGAAACAGGCCGTCTGCTCAAAGATGTCGCCTTTGACATCATCGGTGAAAACTACTCGCTGGCGGTATTGTCTGGCCCAACTTTCGCGAAAGAACTTGCTATGGGTCTGCCAACCGCGATTTCCGTCGCTTCGCCAGATGCAGAATTTGTCGCAGACCTGCAAGAAAAAATCCACTGCAGCAAAACTTTCCGCGTGTATGCAAACAATGACTTCATTGGCATGCAGCTTGGCGGCGCAGTGAAAAATGTCATAGCGATTGGCGCGGGTATGTCGGACGGCATCGGATTTGGCGCAAATGCGCGTACTGCTCTTATCACTCGTGGTCTGGCGGAAATGAGCCGTTTAGGTGCCGCGCTTGGTGCAAAACCAGAAACCTTTATGGGTATGGCTGGTTTAGGTGATCTTGTACTAACTTGTACCGATAACCAATCGCGTAACCGCCGTTTTGGTCTGGCTTTGGGCCAAGGTAAAGACGTCGATACCGCACAGGAAGAAATTGGCCAGGTTGTTGAGGGTTACCGCAACACCAAAGAAGTTTGGATGCTATCTCAGCGCATGGGCGTTGAAATGCCAATTGTTGACCAAATTTATCAAGTACTGTATCAAGGAAAAGATGCGCGCCTGGCAGCGCAAGACTTACTTGCCCGTGACAAAAAATCGGAAGGTAAATAGCCCCCTAACACCTCATCTGAGAAGAATATAAGTTGTCGGGTCACGGAAGAAGAACCACTCAGGATATTGAGAATGAAACACTGCGAAAAACAGAAAGTCTGGAATAAAATTATCTCGGAAGCACGTGAGATGTCAGAGCAAGAGCCAATGCTGGCCAGCTTTTACCATGCGACAATCATCAAGCATGAGAGTTTATGTGCCGCTCTGAGTTATATTCTGGCTAACAAATTAGACACAGCCTCCATGCCGGCCATGGCGGTGAGAGAAGTCATTGAAGAAGCCTTTGCTGCAGACCCAAGCATCACCGACTATGCTGCGTGTGATATCTGTGCCACGGTCAACCGCGATCCAGCGGTTTCTATGTATTCAATGCCACTTTTGTATTTAAAAGGCTATCATGCGTTGCAGGGTTATCGCGTAGCTAACTGGCTGTGGTCTCAAGGCCGTCATGCACTGGCGACCTACCTGCAAAATCAGATCTCTGTCGCGTGTCAGGTGGACATTCACCCAGCAGCGCGTATCGGCAGTGGTATCATGCTTGACCATGCTACTGGTATCGTCATCGGTGAAACTGCCGTAGTGGAGAACGATGTGTCGATTCTTCAGGACGTGACTTTAGGTGGTACAGGTAAAGAAAGCGGAGACCGACATCCGAAAATACGCGAAGGTGTGATGATTGGTGCAGGTGCCAAAATTCTTGGTAATATCGAAGTCGGTGAAGGCGCCAAAATTGGTTCTTGCTCCGTGGTATTACAAGCGGTTCCGCCACATACAACCGTGGCAGGTGTTCCAGCAAAAATCGTAGGCCGTCCAAAAACGGACAAGCCGTCTCTCGATATGGACCAAGGTTTTAATGGCAAATCTCAAAGCTTTATCCATGGAGATGGGATTTAATCACTCTCTAATTCTCAGACAACAATAATGTGGTAGGTAACTCTCAAGTGCGAAAACAAAATCACCCGGTACTCTGCTCGGCTATTTTATTAACTTGTGCTTTATCTGCCACGTTTCCCCTCACCTCTTCAGCAGCCAGTCAGCAAGAACTGAAAGGTGTATCCAGCGAAATTAATCGCCAGAAGAAAGTACTCACCTCACAAGAAAAACAACTTAACGAACTGCAAAAGTCGTTGAAAGACCAAGAGCTGGGCATCTCCACATTAGAGCGCGAGATAAAGCAGACCAAAGACGAGCTAGCCCAAGCCGATAATAACATCGGCAAGCTGGAAGAAAAGATTGCTCTGCAAGAAGGACAGCGCCAGGCACAGGAGCAGGAACTCAAACAACTTTTGCAAACCTATTACGTCACCGAGCGTGCCAAAGCAAATGGCCATTTGCTCAATCAAGGCGTGGAAGAAGACCGCATCAGTCAATACTTCCAGCACTTGGCCAAAGCACGTTCAGAAGTGATTGATGCGATCACCAAAACCACACAAGAACTGGAACACAATAAAAACCAACTTGAGCTGGAAAAAGCGCAAATTGAAACCTTGCTCAAACAGCAGTCAGAAAAACGGACTTCACTAGCAAGCACCCAATCGCAACGTAAGCAAACACTAAGCAAAATCCAGAGCAGCATTACCAACGACAAACGTTATCTGGCAGAGTTGCAGCGCAATGAAACCCGCTTAAAAGCAGAAATCGCTAAAGCAGCAAAACGTAACGCAGTCCCGATGGACGGTTTAGCAAAACAGCGTGGCAAATTACCGTGGCCAATAAACGGCAATGTTCTGCACAACTTTGGGACTCGTCAAACGGGTCAGGTAAACTGGAAAGGCATGGTGTTATCCGCTAATTATGGTCAGCAAGTTAAAGCGGTGTATCCCGGCACGGTTGTCTTTGCTGAATACCTGCGTGGTTATGGCTTGGTAGTATTACTCGACCACGGTAAAGGCGATATGACCCTTTACGGATACAATCAGGCACTGACCAAAAAAGAAGGCGATAGAGTCACCGCTGGTGAAGTGATTGCCCTTGCCGGCGACACCGGAGGTCAGGACAGAGCCTCCCTCTACTTCGAAATCCGTCGCAACAGTGAAGCCCAAAACCCGAAATCTTGGTTAAAAAGCCTATAATTCACCATTCATCGAGAACTAAAAAAGGAGCCATGGCTCCTTTTTATATAAGAATTGAGAGTAATCATTACGCGTAATACGTTTCGACCGCATCAATAAACGCGCTCACCTCATCTTTGCTTAATGCATTAATCCCTGCAGCAGCCTCGCGACCACCACCTGTCGGGAATTGCTCACAAACTGCAACCGCACCCTGTTTGTTGTTCAGCGGCGCGCGCAGAGAAACCGTATAAGTACCGTCAGCATTCTCGGTTAATACAGCATGGGCAGAATCTGGATTCTGATTCGCCAACCAGTTGCCATAAACACCGCTAATACGACGTGAGGCAGCATTATCAGGCAGCTCAAACAATTTCAGCTTGTCACTTTCGTGAACGGCAGGAACTGACTGCGCGGCATCCATATCTTGCTGATATGCCGCTTGTAGCTGATAGAATGGCGAAGCTGTATCTGCAATCACATCAAATGGCGAAGTGTAACTCTTCAGAGCTTGATACAAGTCCGCTGGATGAAAGTGTAAATCGTCAACTTTTGAGCCATAACCGTTGTAGTTGATCAACGTACCCAGCTCTTTGAGTTGTGCTTTCTGCTCCACCGAAAAACCAGCAAGGTCAGCCAGTTCGTCCGCTTTAGCGATAAGATTGTCACCATACGCTGCCGTTATCGCCCAAGCATGGAAACGCCCCTGCAAAAGTTTATCGACGATCAAAGCGGTACACATGTTGGCGTCTAAATCGATGTGCGCATCTAAATTGCCATGCTGCGGAATGTCACCTGCTTTATGGTGATCAGCATAAAAAACATGCGCGCCCTGAGCCAACGCTTGCTCCAGACCTGCCATGTTCTTTTCCATGGAGATATCTAACACTGTCAGTTCATCACCCGCTTGGGCTTCCACGGTTTCCACCAGCTTGATATCGCGTTTTACGCCCGTAACTAATTTGGCTTCCAGGGGATCAGCCAGGCGCAATTGCAATAGAGCGATGATGCCATCTGCATCACCATTAAAAATGTCGTAATTCATTGAAAGATAATTCCTTTATCGAGAAATCTCGCCCAGACATCACTTGGGAGTTTTCACCTATTGTGCGCAGCACGTGCCACAAGTCAACTCAAAGTACGACTCGAAAATGAGAGAGTTACTCGAAATTAAGCGTAATATGCAGCGCAATTAACCCTGCATTGCACTTACACCATCTTCCAATAGTAATAACTGTTCTAGACCTTGCTCCGTTGCGACTGGTTTTACAACATTAATCATCTGTAACATGCCTTGTCGCACCATTTGCTCGGTAATATTCGTCTTCGATACCATCGCAGATTGATAAGACAGCCAACTACAGGCGATCAAATGCAGCGTGCATACCAGTGACTTCAACGCTGGCTGGTCAACGTCCAGCAGTTTGAGAGCAACGAATTCCTGCATAATCGTAATCAGATTAGCTTGCAGTTTATCCTGTACCTCAATGTACTGCTCGTGGAGTTGTTCATCACGTGACAAAATTTCTGGTAAATTTGCGTAGAAAAAACGGTACTTCCACATCAGCGTAAAGGTCGAATCTAGGTAGCTCTTCAGCATAGTCAGACTCTCTTGAGAGCCTTTAAGAGGGGTAAATCTTTCTAAAAGTTCTGCTGAATAAAGCGCAAAGATTTCGCGGACGATTTCCTGCTTATTGCGAAAGTGGTAATAAAGATTACCTGGACTGATTTCGATGTGATCGGCAATGTGATTGGTGGTGATGTTTCGCTCACCATGTTGGTTAAACAACTCCAGTGCCGCGTAGACTATTTTGTCGCGCGTTTTCATTATTATCGTATTCCCTTTTCGTTAACGAATCGAGTATAGCGACTTCACCAACCCAGGTCGATAGAGGCTCCAAATACGGTAACTTAGCAGACCAGTCAGAATCCCGGAGGCATTAGCCGCAAGATCGAACCATGAGGTTTCTCTGCCGACATAACCTTGTAGCAATTCAATCACCGCGCTAAATAATAGAATACCAATCGCCACCATCCAACGTCGGCGCCAATGACTAACACAGCAACAGGCGACAAACGCAAAGCTAGTGTATGCCATTAAATGCTGTAGCTTATCGAGGTAAGCAAAGTGACCCCACTTTTGCAGCTCTCCTGAGCTGAGCGATAAATACGCAATCACGACAGCGCAACCGCAAATAATCAAACGTCCTACCGTTCGGTTCATTGAATATCCTTATGCAATAGGGAACGGGAATGCGGTCACCTGATCAATATGATCACAATCTAATGCCAACATGATGAGTCGGTCAACGCCTAACGCTACACCAGCACAGTCCGGCAACCCAGCCTCTAGTGCCGCAATAAGATGATAGTCAATCGGCTGAGGCTTTAATCCCATATCCAGACGTTTGGCGTTGTCCCGCTCAAAACGTGCCAATTGCTCCTTTGGATTATCCAATTCGTGAAAGCCATTGGCGAGTTCAATCCCTTTGAAGTACACCTCAAATCGGTCAGCGACACGGCTATCTTGAGGGTTTATTTTTGCTAATGCCGCTTGCGATGCAGGAAAGTCATAAACAAACGCAGGCGCATCCTGACCAATCTTACTTTCGACACCAATACTAAACAGTAGTTGCAGTAAAGTATCGCGGTCATCTTCCGGATCAGCAATATCACTCAACCCCAGCTTTCCGGCGACGACTTTAAGCTCTGACATCGAGGCTTCAAGTGGGCACACGCCAAGCACATCAATAAAGGCCTGTTGATAAGTCATGCGATGAGCCGCACCAGACTTTAACACTCGTTGCAGAAGGTCATCCATCTCATCCATTAACTGGTGATGGTTAAACCCCACTCGATACCATTCCAGCATGGTGAATTCTGGGTTGTGATAACGACCGTTTTCTTCATTGCGGAACGCTTTATTGATCTGGTAAATACAGCCACTGCCTGCAGCCAATAAACGCTTCATATGGAACTCGGGGCTGGTCATAAAGAACAGTTTACTGCCGTCAGCATAACCGGGGCCAACAAACTCAGTTTGAAAGGTATGTAAGTGAATGTCTGTTACGGTCGCGTGACTCATGGCAGGTGTATCTACTTCCATCACCTGACGTTCAGCAAAAAACTGACGAATAGAGGCGATTAGCGTCGCGCGCTGACGCAATTGTTCAATAGATGCAGTCGGTTGCCAGTTGTTTTGCATAACAAGTCTCTCTGAGCTCATAGATGGCGAATTAAACCGTCATTCTACATGCTTTTTCTTTTTGACGAGAAAGGATTTTCTCCAACGCTAGCAATCGGATTGCTCGCCAAAACACGAAACATTGAAGCCAACATTTTTCGTACTACAGAACAAAAACAACATTCAACATAAAACCTGTTAGCAACGGCAACCACACCAAGCAACAGTCCGTTAACATTCATCAAATCGCAGATTCCACTCTCGAAGTTCTCGCCGTGATAGTTATCACATAACCTAGAAATTTTATGCTCTTAAGTGCATTACCGAAGAAAAAACCTAAATACATCAATATTTATCCCATATCGCTCCACTACACTAACTTAACTACTCTTGGAGCGCTCTTTTTAAGAGCCCCTCATAATCACTATAACAAGCGGATTTCCGCAATCACTCACTGGAGGATAACTGTGAAAACGATCACCACAGATATCGCAGTCATCGGCGCTGGCGGCGCTGGTCTTCGTACGGCTATAGCAGCAGCAGAGGCAAACCCTGATTTAGAAGTTGCTTTGATTTCTAAAGTTTACCCGATGCGCTCACATACGGTCGCAGCGGAGGGTGGCTCAGCAGCAGTTGTCAAGGAAGAAGATAGCTTAGACAACCACTTCAACGATACCGTTGGCGGTGGAGACTGGTTATGTGAACAGGACGTCGTTGAATACTTTGTAGAAAACGCAACCCGCGAAATGATCCAAATGGAGCAATGGGGTTGTCCATGGAGCCGTAAAGAGAACGGAGAAGTCAACGTTCGCCGTTTTGGCGGTATGAAAGTTGAGCGTACTTGGTTTGCCGCAGACAAAACTGGCTTCCACATGCTTCATACTCTTTTCCAGACATCAATGAAGTACAGTAACATCAAACGTTTTGATGAGTACTTTGTGCTGGATCTGCTTGTTGATGACGGTGAAGTGCAAGGCCTGATCGCGATTCACATGTCTGAAGGCGAACTGGTTACCATCAAAGCGAAATCTGTGGTACTTGCTACAGGCGGCGCGGGACGTGTTTACCACTGTAACACCAACGGCGGTATCGTAACGGGCGATGGTATGGCAATGGCTTACCGTCACGGCGTTCCTCTACGTGATATGGAATTCGTACAATACCACCCAACAGGTCTTCCTGGTACGGGGATCCTAATGACGGAAGGTTGTCGTGGTGAAGGCGGTATTATCGTGAACAAAGACGGTTACCGCTACCTGCAAGATTACGGTATGGGCCCAGAGACTCCAGTGGGTCAACCGAAAAACAAATACATGGAACTGGGTCCACGTGACAAAGTTTCTCAAGCTTTCTGGCATGAACAGCAGAAAGGCAACACCATCAAACATCCTCTTGGTGATGTGGTACACCTTGACCTTCGCCACTTGGGTGAAGAATACCTGCAAGAGCGTCTACCATTCATCTGTGAGCTGGCAAAAGCTTACGTGAACGTTGACCCAGCAAAAGAGCCAATTCCAATCCGTCCTACAGTGCACTACACCATGGGTGGTATCGAAACAAACGGCGGTTGTGAGACTCGCATTAAAGGTCTGTTTGCAGTTGGTGAATGTGCGTCTGTTGGCCTGCATGGTGCGAACCGTCTTGGCTCTAACTCTCTGGCGGAGTTCGTGGTATTTGGCAGAGTTGCGGGTGAAAACGCAGTGAAACGTGCAGCAGAATTCAAAGGCTGGAACGACGACGCTATTGCGGCTCAGGTGAAGGCCGTGGAAGAGAGTATTGCCAACCTGATGAATCAAGAAGGCGATGAAAACTGGTCAGATATCCGTACTGAAATGGGTCACACTATGGAAGCGGGTTGTGGTATCTACCGTCAAGAAGACCTGATGCAAGAAACCATCAACAAGATCACTGAACTGAAAGAGCGCTACAAGCGCATCAGCATCAAAGACAAAGGCAAAGTATTCAACACTGACCTTCTCTACGCGATCGAAGTCGGCTACGGCCTTGAGGTTGCAGAAGCTATGGTTCACTCAGCGATTCTACGTAAAGAATCTCGCGGTGCTCACCAACGTTTGGATGAAGGCTGCACAGAACGTGATGACGAGAACTTCCTGAAACATTCTCTTGCTTTCTACAAGCCAGATTCAGCGCCAAGTATCGATTACAGCAATGTAACTATCACTAAGTCTCAGCCTAAAGCGCGTCTATACGGTGAAGCTGCAGAAAAAGCAGCAGCAGCAGAAGAAGCAGCGAAGAACGCAGAGGAGCAAGCATAATGTCAGCAAACCGCATCCAAAAAGTAGACATTCTGCGTTATGACCCAGAAAAAGACGCAGAACCGCACTTACAAACCTTCGAAGTGCCATTCGATGAAACCATGTCGGTACTAGACGCGATTGGCTACATCAAAGATAACTTAGACAAAGACTTATCTTACCGTTGGTCTTGTCGTATGGCGATCTGTGGCTCTTGCGGCATCATGGTCAATGGTGTGCCTAAGCTAGCGTGTAAGAGCTTCTTACGTGACTACAAAAATGGTCTGAAAATTGAGCCATTAGCCAACTTCCCTATCGAGAAAGACTTGATCGTCGATATGACACCGTTCATCGAGCGTCTGGAAGCGATCAAACCTTACATCATAGGGAACGACCGTAAACCTGAAGACGGCACCAACTTGCAAACGCCAGAGCAAATGGCGAAATACAAGCAGTTTGCAGGCTGTATCAACTGTGGCCTTTGCTACGCAGCATGTCCACAATTCGGCCTAAACCCAGAGTTCATCGGCCCTGCGGCACTAACACTGGCGCACCGTTACAACTTAGATAGCCGTGACAACGGTAAAGCAGAGCGTATGAAGCTGATTAACGGCGACAATGGCGCTTGGGGTTGTACGTTTGTCGGTTACTGTTCTGAGGTTTGTCCAAAGAGCGTTGATCCTGCGGCAGCAGTAAACCAAGGCAAAGTAGAGTCTTCTATGGACTTCGTAATTGCGATGCTGAAACCAGATGGTTCAGTCAAAACAGTGGAGGCAAAGGATGAGTAACCGTAAACCTTACGTTCGTGAAATAAAACGCACTTGGTGGAAGAGCCATCCTTTCTACCGCTTCTACATGTTACGTGAAGCGACGGTACTGCCACTCATCCTGTTCACTATCTTCCTGACTTTTGGTCTGGGTTCTTTAGTGAAAGGTCCTGAAGCCTGGCAAGGCTGGTTAGAGTTCATGGCAAACCCAATCGTAGTGGCGATCAACATCGTTGCCCTACTCGGTAGCCTATTCCACGCACAAACTTTCTTCAGCATGATGCCTCAAGTGATGCCAATTCGCCTGAAAGGCAAAACGGTAGATAAGAAGATTGTCGTTTTGACTCAGTGGGCAGCAGTAGCGTTCATCTCACTGATTGTTCTCATCGTGGTGTAAGGAGCTTGAACAATGAAACCGAATTATAGTGTAAACACAGCACCTAGACGTTCTGATGAGCCAATCTGGTGGGGTCTATTTGGTGCAGGTGGTACTTGGTTTGCGATGATCACACCAATCACAGTGCTTGTGCTGGGTATTCTCGTTCCACTGGGCGTGATTGATGCAGACGCAATGAGCTACGAGCGAGTATCTGAATTCGCTACCAGCATCATTGGTGCACTCTTCATCATCGGCACACTAGCGCTACCAATGTGGCATGCGATGCACCGTGTTCATCACGGTATGCATGACCTTAAGTTCCACACTGGTGTGGTAGGTAAAATCGCTTGTTACGCATTCGCAGGCCTAATCAGTGCGCTATCAGTTATCTTTATCTTCATGATCTAAGAAGCTGTTATCAAATAAAAAAGCTGGCGCTATGCCAGCTTTTTTTGTTTTTGGTCACCCATGATCTTTTTGCTTTTCAAGCTTTTGACCACCCATGATCCTTTTACTTCCAGAGCTGTAATCTCCATTATTCCTATCACTGTCCCAACCAACAAATTGAGAAATCACAGGTAATAAAAAAGGCCGCCGAAGCGACCTTTCTCAGAGAGGCAGAGAATTACTTCACACGACCTACGTATTCAGAGCTACGAGTATCGACTTTGATAACTTCGCCGATAGAAATGAATAGAGGTACACGAACTACTGCGCCAGTAGAAAGCGTAGCTGGTTTACCACCAGTACCTTGTGTGTCACCTTTTAGGCCCGGATCTGTATCAACCACTTCTAGTTCAACGAAGTTTGGTGGAGTAACAGAGATTGGGTTACCATTCCAAAGTGTGATCATACAAGTGTTGTTTTCTACCAACCATTTAGCGTTCTCACCAACCGCTTTTGCATCTGCCGCGATCTGCTCAAACGTTTCATTATTCATAAAGTGGTAGAATTCGCCGTCTGAATATAGATAATCTAGGTCGATATCCATTACGTCTGCCACTTCACAAGTGTCACCAGACTTGAATGTTTTCTCTAGCACTTTACCAGAAAGAAGTTTACGAATTTTAACGCGGTTGAACGCCTGGCCTTTACCTGGTTTAACGTATTCGTTTTCCAGAATTACACAAGGCTCGTTATCAAGCATTAACTTAAGACCGCCTTTAAATTCATTGGTGCTAACTGTAGCCATTTTTTCCTCTTACATTCTTAGAGCTAAATTCAATGCCGCACATAATAACCCGAAAAGTCGATTCTGTTGAGCAAAACTGGCTCAAACAATTGGCGAATGGGATCTCTGATCCTGCAAAATTGCTCGAATCACTAGAAATTGATCCGTCGCCGTGGCAAGACGGGTTTGCTGCGCGCAAGCTGTTTGCACAGCGTGTACCGCAAAGTTTTGTCGAAAGGATGGAAAAAGGCAATCCTAAAGACCCTCTTTTACGCCAGGTTTTACCTTTAAGTGAAGAATTTGACGTTCATGCTGGCTACTCCAATGACCCACTGGAAGAACAAGACAACGACATTCCCGGCTTACTGCACAAATATCGCAATCGCGCCCTGATGATAGTGAAAGGTGGTTGTGCGGTGAATTGTCGGTACTGTTTCCGCCGTCATTTTCCATATCAGGACAACAAAAGTGGTAAGCAAGCATGGATGCAAAGCCTGGAGTACATGGCTCAACAACCAGAACTTAATGAAGTGATATTCTCCGGTGGCGACCCGCTAATGGCGAAAGATGACGAACTTCATTGGCTGATAGACCACATTGCTCAGATCCCACATATCAAACGTCTGCGTATTCATAGCCGCTTACCTGTAGTGATCCCTTCTCGTATCACGGTTGAGTTATGTCAAATGCTCAGAGCTTCTCGCTTGCAGGTTATTCTGGTGACACATATTAACCATGCAAACGAGATTAATGACGAACTCGCCACTCAACTATTCAAGCTCAAACAAGCCGGCGTTACACTGCTCAATCAGAGCGTTCTGCTCAAAGATGTCAACGACTCGGTAGACGCACAGGTCGCGTTAAGTGAAGCCTTGTTTGATGCGGGCATTTTACCTTACTACTTGCATGTATTAGACAAAGTTCAGGGCGCTGCGCACTACTATGTCTCGGATGAAAAAGCCAAGGAAATAATGCGCGGAGTCATCACACGTGTATCGGGTTATTTGGTTCCAAAACTTACGCGTGAGATTGGCGGAAGACCAAGCAAAACGCCGTTGGATCTGCATTTAGAGTGAACACCAAGGCTAAATTTAATTTATCGTAAAGAGCGTTTCTTTTTGTTCGCGTTGAAGGGTAAGTCTGTGCATACTCCGCTCCTTTGGAGGTCAAGATGCATACAACATTCGAACAAATTTTCGATCTTGGCCCATTCAGTTGGCCTGCCCTACTTTGCTGTGCCATCAATGGGTTAATGATTGGCATAGAGCGTCAAACCCGTGGCAAACCGGTTGGCATTCGCACTGCAATTCTCATTATTTCAGGCACCTACCTGTTTATGTCGATGGCAGTATCCTTATCACCTAACACGCTTGATCAGGCTCGCGTTCTAGGGCAAATCATCACAGGTGTGGGTTTCCTTGGCGCTGGAGTGATGATGACGCTAGACGGCAAAATACATGGAGTGACGTCAGCAGCCGTGATTTGGGTATTAGCAGGATTGGGGCTGATGATAGGTCTTGGGTACTTATCACAATCAGTAGTTATCACCCTACTGGCCTTGACGGTATTGCTGGGGGTGGATAAAGCGGAGAGCCACATCACGGCGCTGCGTCGTGGCGTGCACCAACGAATACAGCGAAGAAAATCGTCTCGCTTAATCAAATAAGCTAAAACATGAGATATAAAAAGACCCCGACAACAGTTCGGGGTCTTTTTTTTGTTTGGGGTCTTCTTGCTATAACTTCAAATTATTTCGCGAAGTTAATCAGTGGGAAACACTTCAAGAAACCGTTATCCGCACAGTTCAGCAGACCGATTTGAATACCGTCGATTTGGTCAGTCATGTTGAAGAAGCCTAGCTGGAAGTTAGACTTTTTAGAGATACTGGCCAGACCAACATCCGCCATTGTGTAGCCTTCAGAATAGTTCACAGCACTCCAGTTCAGGCCTTTTACGTTGTTAGTAATGTTCACTGCACCTAGGTTTAGACCGGTAGTTTGACCACGGTTCCAGTTTACCAAACCAAGCGAAGCACCTTTCATTTCTTGGTTTACTTTAGCCGCACCAAAGAAAAGACCGAAGTTGATACCTGTCGTACGATCGGTTTCTGACATACCAAGTAGTGAAAAATCAATCCCTTTTACTTCGTTAACCTGACCATGAAGAACAGCAAGGCGAACACCACCAACTTCAGAGCGAGATGGTGCATTAATATGATCGATAGTAGAGAACATCACAGGAGTACTGTCAGCAAGAGCAACAGGTGATGCTACAGAGGCAACCACTGCCAAAGACGTCAAAAGCTTTTTCATTCTAATCTCCGTTATATTAAGCAATATTTACAACATAGCGCATATACCAGCATTTTGTACTAGCTGTAGTAAAAAATGTTAGTCACACGTCATATTTAACAAGTTGACTATAATAGAAAAAGTGCTCATCGGCTACGTATGCGAAAACTCTCTGCCATTTCTTGTACCAGCCCCACAACATTAATTCAGCCCAAGCTTAAATATCACCGTTAAATGCACTATATGGCTACAATTTCTAAGCTTAAAACACTTTTCTGCGTCAATGTTCTAAAGCCAAAACAACAAGTGAACGGGCCATTACAGATCAATGGAAAAGACTTATTCAAATGCCGAATACAAAAAAGCCGAGGTAAAACCTCGGCTTTCTATTGGATTGGTCAGTTATCTTTACGCTATAAGGTGTTACAACGACAAGATAAGCGGTGAATTACATCATGCCACCCATACCGCCCATACCACCCATGCCGCCCATATCTGGCATGCCTGAATCTCTTTGTGGTAGGTCAGTAACCATTGCTTCAGTTGTGATCATCAGACCTGCAACTGATGCTGCAAATTGTAGAGCGCTACGAGTTACTTTAGTTGGATCCAGGATACCCATCTCTAGCATGTCGCCGTACTCACCAGTTGCCGCGTTGTAACCGTAGCTACCTTCACCCGCTTTCACGTTGTTCGCTACTACAGACTCTTCGTCACCTGCGTTTTTCGTGATTTGACGGATAGGAGCTTCCATTGCACGTAGTGCAACGCGGATACCCACGTTTTGCTCTTCGTTGTCACCTTCCAGTTCAGCAATCATAGATGCCGCACGGATCAGAGCAACACCACCACCTGCAACTACGCCTTCTTCAACGGCTGCACGAGTTGCATGAAGTGCGTCTTCTACTCGGTCTTTCTTCTCTTTCATTTCAACTTCAGTTGCTGCACCAACTTTGATAACTGCAACACCGCCAGCTAGCTTAGCGACACGCTCTTGCAGTTTTTCTTTGTCGTAGTCTGAAGTTGATTCTTCGATTTGCTGACGAATCTGAGAAACACGGCCCTTGATCATATCTTCTTCACCGATACCATCGATGATAGTCGTGTTTTCTTTAGTGATCGCAACGCGCTTAGCTTGACCAAGGTCTTCTAGCATTACTTTCTCAAGCTCTAGACCAACTTCTTCAGAGATCACAGTACCGCCAGTCAGAACAGCGATATCTTGTAGCATTGCTTTACGACGGTCACCAAAGCCAGGAGCTTTCACTGCTGCCACTTTAACGATGCCACGCATGTTGTTCACAACTAGCGTTGCCAGAGCTTCACCTTCTACGTCTTCTGCAATGATTAGCAGTGGACGAGATGCTTTAGCAACCGCTTCTAGTGCAGGTAGAAGTTCACGAATGTTTGAGATCTTCTTATCAACCAGAAGGATGAATGGGTTTTCCAGGTCAACAGAACCTGCTTCTTGGTTGTTGATGAAGTAAGGAGACAGGTAACCACGGTCGAACTGCATACCTTCTACTACGTCTAGCTCGTCTTGTAGCGCCTGACCTTCTTCAACAGTGATAACACCGTCGCGGCCAACACGTTCCATTGCTTCAGCAATGATGTTACCTACGCTTACGTCAGAGTTCGCAGAGATAGTACCTACCTGTGCAATCGCTTTAGTGTCATTACACTCTACAGACAGTTCTTTTAGCTTCTCAACTGCTACTGCAACCGCTTTATCGATACCGCGCTTAAGATCCATTGGGTTCATACCCGCAGCGACCGCTTTCAGACCTTCGTTTACAATGGCTTGCGCAAGTACAGTTGCTGTTGTTGTACCGTCACCCGCAGCATCATTCGCTTTAGATGCTACTTCTTTAACCATTTGAGCGCCCATGTTCTGGAATTTGTCTTCCAGTTCAATTTCACGCGCGACAGATACACCATCTTTAGTGATTGTTGGTGCACCAAAAGATTTATCCAGAACTACGTTACGGCCTTTAGGACCTAGTGTTACTTTTACTGCGTCAGCCAGAACGTTTACACCTTCCAGCATTTTAACTCGTGCGTCATTACCAAATTTAACGTCTTTAGCAGCCATCTTTGATTTCCTTTCTACAATTCTTTGTGTTCGACTTCGTTTTTGAATCTGAGCAAAAAATTACTCAATGATTGCTATTATTCAACGATTGCCAGGATGTCATTTTCAGACATCACAAGCACTTCTTTACCGTCGATTTTTTCAGTTTTAGTGCCGTAACCTTCAGCGAAGATAACGGTATCACCAACTTTAACGTCCAGCGGTAGCACTGTGCCGTTTTCTAGAATGCGGCCTTTGCCCACAGCTAGAACAACACCGCGAGTTGATTTTTCCGCAGCAGAACCAGTCAGAACGATTCCACCAGCTGACTTAGATTCAACTTCTTTACGTTCAACGATAACTCGGTCGTGTAATGGACGAATGTTCATTGGTCGTCTCTCCTGAAAATTTCCATGTTTATTTGATAATTGCCCGTCATGAGGCACGTGATAACTATATAAGGGGTCATTTAAACAATCCCAAGGGGTGGGCATGAATTTTTTGTGACTTATTTAAAAGAACGCAACGGTTTGCGTGAGAAATGCGCACTCGCTCACCTTCCTGCTTTCTTGTATCCTTGCAGTTTATCCACCAGATAGACGTCAAACATGCTGGAAAAGAATAAGCCGGAGCAGCCATCAACAGATAAACATGGTTTGTTGAGCGCACCGATTCCCGAAACTCTGCGAAAAATGACCGTCCATATGACCGTAGGTATGATCGCAATTTTGATGTTTAACCTGGTCGATACGTTCTTTATTTCTCTGCTCGGCACGCATGCTTTAGCGGCAATCAGCTACACCTTTCCTGTCACTTTTTCGGTTAACTGCATTACGATGGGAATCGGCATGGGTCTTTCTACCAATATTGGGCGTTTACTCGGGCAAGGCCATGCATCACAAGCTGCGCGTTTTACCACGCATGGTTTGCTGTTAGCCGTTCTCTTAGTGGCCGTCGCATCATCGATCGGTTTTATGACTATCCGCCCATTGTTCAGTTTTCTGGGTGCAACTGATGATCTTTTGCCGCTCATCGAGCAATACATGCAGGTGTGGTATCTCACCATTCCACTACTGGTGATCCCAATGGCCGGAAACAGTGCAATACGCGCAACCGGTGATACCAAGACGCCAGCAAAAATCATGATGCTTGCAGGTTTGATCAACGGCGTGTTAGACCCATTGCTGATCTTCGGGTTAGGTCCCTTCCCTGAGCTCGGTATCCAAGGCGCAGCCATCGCGAGTGCATTCAGTTGGCTAGGCGCTTTGTTCGGCTCATTTTATTTATTGGTAAAAAGGGAACAATTACTCGCTCAACCTCAATGGCAATTCCTTAAACGAGATTGGCAGCAAACCCTAAGAATTGGCACTCCGGCTGCGCTATCGAATGCAATGAATCCGCTTTCGGGCGCTATTTTGATGATGTTGTTGTCAAGCCACGGAACGACTGCGGTTGCCGCTTATGGAGCAGCACAAAGAATTGAATCCATACTGATTCTGGTACTGATGTCCCTGACTTCTGCTCTGACGCCGTTTATGGCGCAAAATTTGGGCGCGAATAATCCACAGCGAGCGTTTACCGGATTATTCCTTAGCATGCGCTTTGCGGTTGTGTTTCAAGGTCTGATTTTTCTGGCTATGGTGCCACTTAGTATCCCGCTTGCCGCACTGTTTTCTCAGGAAGACTCAGTAAAGAACCTGCTCTGGCATTACCTTCTGGTCGTACCGTTTAGCTACGGTTTCCAGGGTATCGTGATGATCCTCATCAGTGGCTTGAATGCCATGCATAAACCATTGCGTGCCTTCCAATGGAGCTTTATGCGCTTGTTCGTCTTCACGCTACCAGCCGCCTGGATTGGCAGCCATCTATATGCTGTTGAAGGGTTGTTTATTGGTATTGCGGTAGGAAATACGCTAGGTGGATTGCTCGGCTATATGTATGCGTTACGTGAGCGAAAGTTAGTGCTGATAGAATAAAGCCAGAGGTTTTAGGAAAAAGTTTGGGGGCTACTGAATACTGAATACTGAATACTGAATACTGAATACTGAATACTGAAAAGAATAACTCCCGTAATCTGTAAGCGAAGCGCTCCGTCATCTGTAATCCAAACCAACAAAAATGCCGTTTACGGTTAAGCAAACGGCATTCAGTAATTGAGCTCAATACAAAGCGAATCGACTCTGCTTAGAATAGCTCTTCTGCAACCTTGTACAGATCATTACGTACAGGGCGCTTCATGTTTTCGATAGCATCAATGATATCGTGATGAACAAGCTGCTCTTTCACAATACCAACACAACGACCACCGTGACCTTCCATTAGAAGGTGAACAGCGTAGTTACCCATGCGAGATGCAAGCACGCGGTCAAATGCCGTCGGACGACCACCACGTTGGATATGACCAAGCACCGTTGCACGAGTTTCACGACCCGTTGCTGCTTCGATATCACGCGCTAGCACGTTTGCGTCCATCATCAGTTCAGTAAGAGCGATGATGGCGTGTTTCTTACCTTTTGCGATGCCGTCTTTGATGTTGCTGATAAGCTTCTCTTTATCAAGACCTGTTTCAGGTGTGATGATGTATTCACAGCCACCCGCAATTGCAGACATCAGAGTCAGGTCTCCACAGTGACGACCCATGATTTCTACGATAGAAATACGTTGGTGAGATGAAGAAGTATCACGTAGACGGTCGATTGCATCGATTACGGTGTTCAGCGCCGTTAGGTAACCGATGGTGTAATCCGTACCTGCGATGTCGTTATCAATTGTGCCAGGCAGACCGATACATGGGTAACCCATTTCAGTCAGTTTCTTCGCACCCATGTAAGAACCATCACCACCAATAACAACAAGTGCATCGATACCGTGTTTCTTTAAGTTCTCAATCGCTTTTTCGCGAACTGCGACTTCCTTGAATTCAGGGAAACGCGCAGAACCTAAGAACGTACCGCCCTTGTTGATCACATCAGATACACTTGAACGATCTAGCTTTACGATGCGATCTTCATAAAGACCCAGGTAGCCATCTTGCACACCGTAAACTTCCAATCCCTCAGATAGTGCTGTACGTACTACGCCGCGTACTGCAGCGTTCATACCAGGAGCGTCACCGCCACTTGTTAAAACACCGATCTTCTTAATCATGCTCACCCTCGATCTTTGGCAATCAATTATATAATTTTCTTCTAGGCTCCTTGTTACCAAGCAACCTGCATAATCCAGAACTGTGCGTTATGTTACATTTCCTATACAGGAATACCAATGAAAACACACATTTTTATGTAACTTTTCTACTTATGTAAGAGTATTACAGTTTCTCTTGGCAACTTCGTTGATTCATATCAGTATCAGGATTCTTAATAACTATTGATGGAAAGATAGTCAACAAGTGCTTATTTGTCGTCAGAAGCCGTTTGTTTTTTCCAACGCTACCAATCTTGCGACTTTTGTTCTTTCTCTGGTCCAAAAACCACTGACAGCGGATCCTGGTGGATCATAACGTCAGCACCCGGGAACCGTATCAGTAAATTTTCTTCCACTTTATCAGCAATATAGTGCGCCTCTATCAAACGTAGATTGTCGTCCAGCTCTAAATGCAACTGGATAAAACGCGTGGGGCCTGACATCCGAGTTCGCAGTTGGTGAACCCCTAATACGCCTTTTACGTTCAAGCACTCTGTATGAATTTGTTCTATCTCTGCATCAGGCAGTTTTCTATCCAATAAAGTTTGAATTGCTTCGTTAACCATCTTGAATGCACTGTAGAGAATAAAGACGCCAATACCTATCGCAAACACCGCGTCTGCCTGTGTAACGCCAAAATAACTTAGCCCAAGTGCAACCATGATCGCCGCATTCATGTAAAGGTCGGTTTGATAGTGAAGTGAATCCGCCGCAATCGCCTGACTGCCCGTCACCCTCACAACATGTTTTTGAAAAGTAACCAACCCCAGTGTTACGGCAATGGCAAACAACGACACATAAACACCTAACTCTGGTTCATGTAGGGGCTGAGGACGAAAGAAGCGCTCTACCCCGTTAAGAATCAGAAACACGGCCGAACCAGAGATAAACATCGCCTGGGCGAGCGCAGCTAACGACTCAGCTTTGCCATGGCCGAAAGTGTGCTCTCTGTCCGCAGGCTGCAGAGCGTATCGAACCACAACCAGATTCACTACTGATGCGGCAATATCGAGCATAGAGTCAATCAGTGAAGCCAACAGGCTGACGGAACCCGTGATCCACCAGGTCATGACCTTCACTAAAAGAAGAAATGTGGCAGCTATCGTTGCGGTCCATGCCGCGGTCGTAACTAGACGTGCATATTGCTTATTCATAATCAAAGAGTTAACTCAAACCATAGCTTGAGTATACCTCGATAATTATTGAATGAGTATGAAATAACCGGATCCAAAAGAGGCAACCAGTGGCTGCCTCTTCAAATTCATAGTCCAAGAAGGGTTAGTTGCTGCTTGGTTTGTTCATACGTTGTTGCATTCGGTCACCGCACTCTTTCATGCGTTCATTTTGCAATTTCACAAACTCCGCTTTTTGCTCAGGAGTCAGTATGCTCAACATTTTGTGTTTTCTCTCCAGCATATTCACGCGGCGCTCAGTTTGTTTCTCTACCATTTCTTTTGCGAGCGCATTGGCTTGAGCTTCATCAAAGTTATCTGCTAGTACAAGAGCCTGTACTTTCGCATGATATGCTTGGCGTTCAGCCATACGTGCATCACGATCTGCTGCGTTTTTTCCTCTCATCTCGGCACGATTTGCATCGCGGTAAGATTGTAGCTGGTCTTTTTGCGCATCAGTCAGATTAAGTTGACGCATGATGCCACGTTCCATACCAGGACCACATTCATCACGAGGGCCTTTTTGCTGGTCTTTACCACCATAGGCGAATGCCCCCGCAGCACCAAGAGTTAATGGTAGAACAACGGCAGCTAACACAATTTTTTTTGCAGATTTCATAATTTGATTCCTCATACATCTGATTGGTTCTTCTGGGCTGTTCTCCCAGCGCTTGAGTATAGAATAGAACGCATTAGGTAAAGCGACGTATAGGGAGCGTAAAGATTCGTAAAGAGTGATTTTTATACTCTTCGTCACCCTTCATTCCAATGTAGTATTAAACAAACGGTAATTTACAGTAGGTCCCTAAATGGCAAATATTCTTTTGATTGATGACGATGTAGAGCTAACCAGCCTGTTAAAAGAAGTGCTCAGTTTCGAAGGCTTTGAAGTTAATGAAGCAAATGACGGAGAAGCGGGATTGGCGGCAGTTAACAGCGAAGTGGATTTAATTTTACTCGATGTCATGATGCCAAAATTGAACGGTATGGAAACATTAAAACGCTTGCGCGAAAGCTGGGAAACGCCAGTGTTAATGTTGACCGCTAAAGGCGAAGAAATAGATCGGGTGATTGGTTTAGAGCTTGGGGCGGATGATTACTTACCAAAGCCATTCAGTGACCGAGAATTACTGGCTCGCATTCGCGCGATTTTACGCCGTACCAACAACAATATGTCAAAAGATAATAAAGGCGGCGACTGCATCGAATATCAAGAGCTTCACCTCTATCCGGGTAAACAAGAAGCCTACTGCGATCAGCAACTGCTCGACCTAACCGCAACAGAATTTGCGCTGCTCGCACACTTTGTACAGAACCCGGGACAGGTGCTCACCAAAGAGACATTAAGTCTCGATGTGCTGGGTAAACGTCTCGCGGCATTTGATCGTGCAATTGATATGCATGTCTCCAACTTACGTAAAAAACTGCCAGATCAGACGAACGGCAAACCGCGCATCAAAACGCTGCGTGGCCGAGGCTATATGTTGCTTGAGGAGGATTAATGAGCGTGCTTTCAAGCATCAAGTTGCCGAACCTCAACAGCCTGTATGGACGCATCTTTGCCATCTTTTGGTTCACCATGTTGTTGGTCTTGATTGCCGTACTGTCTCTGCCTCATCTGGATCCACGCAAAGCGCGTGACATTCCAGCCGAGCCTTATCAACGTATGCTTGAACTGCGTGATGGCATTCAAAAGCAGTACAGCAAGCAAACCGACCTTGGACGCATCTTATTTAGCATCGAGGGACGTCGCCAAAATAAAAACGACCCAAGACCACGAGTGTTCTTTTCTGATTACGACGGAAAGGTGCTAACGACCGATAATCGTAACAACTTTCATATGCGTGCGATGCAAAATTTCGTCTCCATTATCGAAGATTACAACCAGCCGAAACAGAAACTATACGGTCGATATATGGTTGCTGGCCCGGTGCCTATCACACTGGCTGACTCAGATATATTGATGTACGTCGGCTTTAAATGGACGGAGCCACCGCCACTTCTGCTAAGACTGTTTGATTATCCGCTGCAGCTTCTGCTTGCCGTGATGCTAGTCAGTACCCCACTACTGCTGTGGTTAGCGTGGGCATTAAGTCAGCCCGCACGCCGCCTGGAAGCGGCCGCTCAACGCGTAGCCAAAGGGGAATTTGTGATTGATCCGAGTTTAGAAAAAGGCACCTCGGAGTTTCGTCAGGCAGGCAGCAGTTTCAACCAGATGGTCGAAGCGGTCAATCAGATGATTTCCGGACAGCAGCGACTGCTTTCTGATATTTCCCATGAATTACGTTCGCCACTAACACGTCTGCGAATGGCCAGCGCTCTGGCAACACGCAAACAAGGCGAAAGCCCTGAGCTTATGCGAATTGATACCGAAGCTCAGAGACTGGAACAGATGATAAGCGAGTTACTTGAGCTCTCTCGTATGCAGGCAAACAGCCACATGATCCGAGAGACTCAACCTATTGAAAGCTTGTGGGAAGAGATCATCAAAGACGCCCAATTTGAAGCCGAACAAATAGGCAAAAAGCTGCATTATTCTGAACTACCAAAGGGCAGTATTTCTGGTAATCCGAAATTGCTCATGAGCGCAGTTGAGAACATCATTAGGAATGCCATTTACTACGGTAAAGATGAAGTGGAAGTCGATATAAAAACACAAGGGAATACCTTGTACATTACGGTAGACGATAATGGTGAAGGCGTTCCGGATGCCGAACTGGATGCCATTTTTCGCCCATTCTACCGGGTATCTACCGCGCGCGATCGCCATTCTGGCGGGACGGGGCTGGGGCTAACAATAACCGAAAGTGCGATTCGTCAACACAGCGGGACAATAGTAGCAAGCCGTAGTCCACTGGGCGGCTTGCGAATGAGCATTACGCTTCCTATAAGTAAATAATCGACATCCTATTGTCCAACGAACCCTCCCAACTTGCGGAGGGTTTTCTCTAGCTAGGGCTTTCAATATATCGTTCGGACAAGCGGTAACTGACAACGCACTGATTCCTGCTATATACTTCCTCTCAAATTTTACTAACTCTATTTCAATACCATGTTTGATATCGCTTTATACGAACCAGAAATTGCGCCGAATACTGGCAACATTATTCGATTGTGTGCCAACTGTGGTGCGAACCTTCACTTGATTGAACCTCTGGGCTTCGACCTTGAAGAGAAAAAAGTACGCCGTGCAGGATTGGATTACCACGATTTGGCTCGCGTAACGCGCCATAAAAACTATCAAGCATTCTTAGATTATTTAGAGGAAGAAAAGCAGGGTAACTACCGCCTGTTTGCCTGCACGACTAAGACGACAGGTCACCATGTGGATGCTCAATATCAACCAGGTGACGTATTAATGTTTGGTCCAGAAACCCGTGGTTTACCAGCAGAAGTGATTGAAAGTCTGCCAATGGCGCAGCGCATTCGCATTCCAATGATGCCAGATGCCCGTAGCCTGAACCTGTCGAATGCGGTCGCGATTATTGCGTTTGAAGCCTGGCGTCAGATGGGCTTTGAAGGCGCACAATAAGAAGAAAAATTAAAGGGCGCCTGATGCGCCCTTTGGTTTATCTACAGAACTGATTGTCTATCAGTTGAGCTTATTACGATCATTTCGGTCATCATCGTCTTTGCGCTCGTATTCCCCTTCGAAGGTATTCCCGTTGTCTGAGTGAGAATCGAACGGGCCGCGACGAAATGGATCCTGGTCAAACGGGCCTTGGTTAGAGAAACCTCCGTGGAAACCACCACCATGAACCGTTTTCACGACCATCGTACTCATCAGGTATTTGGCAATTGCGGCTCGAGGAGCAGGCAGCAACACTACCATGCCAAGAGCATCGGTCATAAAACCCGGAGTTAACAGCAACACACCGGCCACTGCCAGCATGACGCCTTCGAAAATCTGTTGAGCAGGAATTTCACCTTGCTCTAGACGTCCCTGTACAGACATCAGAGTTTGAATACCCTGACTGCGTACCAGAGACGCACCCACAATCGCCGTGATCAACACCAATGCGATGGTTGGCCAAAGTCCTAAAAATCCGCCCACCTGAATAAACAAGCCGATTTCAATGATCGGAACAAAAATAAACGCCAATAATAAGATAGGAAACACACGCCCTCCTTTGTTTAATTCAGTGTAATGGTAAAAGCCAACCAAGCTCAAACGAATCGTTGTAAAAAAGCGTGTTCATATTCTCAATATGGCGTTAATGATGCCCTTCTTTTGACTTGGTTTTCAGCGTATTAAACATCAAACCTGAAGAGTAAAAACTCAAGCCAGGAAACAAAAGCAATACCCCATTCATACTTTGCAAACTATTGACGAATGAAAAGTAAAAATAGTGATCTAGTTACTATTTTTATGTGCTAGGTACAGTATCATGTGCCACACAAGTCAGGACGGATTTTACAGCCCAAAATTCTGATGAATGGATTCTAGATTGCAGAATAGGCTAATACTCAATTAAATTATTAGAATTATCATCTAAGGATCCTGTTATGGCTACCCTATCTGATGCTCCAAAAGCAGTACAATCAGCCACTCGTATTGAAGAAGATCTATTAGGTCAACGTCATGTCCCTGCTGATGCGTATTACGGTATTCACACCCTACGCGCTATCGAAAACTTCAACATTTCTAATGTCACTATCTCTGACGTACCTGAGTTTGTACGCGGTATGGTGATGACAAAGAAAGCGGCGGCGTTGGCAAACAAAGAACTTGGCGCGATTCCAAAAGACGTTGCGAATTACATCATCGAAGCGTGTGATTTGATGCTGGAAACCGGCAAATGCATGGATCAATTCCCATCAGATGTATTCCAAGGTGGTGCGGGCACGTCAGTGAACATGAACACCAACGAGGTGATCGCGAACGTAGCACTTGAACTAATGGGCAAAGAAAAAGGCCAGTACGAGTTCATCAACCCTAATGATCACGTCAACAAAAGTCAGTCTACCAACTGTGCTTATCCTACCGGCTTCCGTATCGCAGTATTCAACAGCATCCATAAGCTGATGGAAGCAATTGAGTACCTGAAAGGCGCATTCGATCTTAAAGCGATTGAATTTAAAGATATTCTTAAAATGGGCCGTACTCAGTTACAAGACGCGGTGCCTATGACAGTAGGTCAAGAATTCCACGCTTGGTCGGTTACCTTGAACGAAGAGATTCGTGCTCTAGACTACACGTCAAAACTACTCCTAGAAATCAACTTGGGTGCGACCGCTATCGGTACGGGCCTGAACACACCTACGGGCTACCAAGCGCTGTCTGTAAAACACTTAGCGGAAGTTACTGGTCTGGACGTGGTTCCAGCTGAGGACTTAATCGAAGCAACTTCAGACTGTGGTGCTTACGTAATGGCGCATGGCGCGCTAAAACGACTTGCAGTGAAACTGTCTAAGATTTGTAACGACCTTCGTCTGCTGTCTTCAGGTCCACGTGCTGGTCTTAACGAACTGAACCTTCCTGAAATGCAAGCTGGTTCATCTATCATGCCAGCGAAAGTGAACCCGGTTATTCCTGAAGTGGTAAACCAAGTTTGCTTTAAAGTATTGGGTAATGACAATACGATTTCTTTCGCAGCGGAAGGTGGTCAGCTACAGCTAAACGTAATGGAACCAGTAATTGCGCAAAGCATGTTTGAGTCCATCTCGCTACTACAGAATGCGTGTGTCAACCTACGCGACAAGTGTATCGATGGCATCACAGTGAACAAAGAAATCTGTGAAAACTACGTTTATAACTCAATCGGTATCGTGACTTACCTGAACCCATACATTGGCCACCATGAAGGTGACATTGTAGGTAAAATCTGTGCAGAAACAGGTAAGAGCGTTCGTGAAGTCGTGCTAGAGCGCGGTCTGTTAACAGCAGAAGAACTTGACGAAATTTTATCGGTTGAAAACTTCATGCATCCGAAATACAAAGCGAAGCGCTACGAATAAGTATCCTTCCACAAGGGGGCCAACAAGGCCCCTTTTTAGTCACTCACAAGATTAGCCACAATTTTTACAAGCTTTTAATTTCGAAGGTCGCCAGGTTCTGATTCTCTGAGCATTTATTCCTGTTCCTGAGTGTTCAAAAAATCCGAATCTATACAAACTAACGAGGTATTAATAATGGTCATGCTCGAACTCTTCGTGGTTCTGCTCTTCATCTATTTAGGAGCGAGAATCGGCGGTATCGGCATTGGTTTTGCTGGTGGAGCTGGTGTCATTGCGTTGTCTTTGATCCTAGGTGTTCCTACTAGCCAAGCTTTTATCCCTGTTGACGTGATTTTGATCATCATGTCCGTTATCACCGCAATTGCAGCAATGCAAGTCGCTGGTGGTCTGGACTGGATGGTTCAAGTTGCAGAAAACTTTTTACGCAAACACCCTGAACGTATCACCTTCTACGCTCCAATTGTGACATTCCTGATGACACTGATGGCGGGTACTGGTCATACGGCATTCTCTACGCTTCCGGTTATTGCAGAAGTAGCAAAAGGTCAGGGTGTTCGTCCTTCCCGTCCACTTTCTATCGCAGTTGTTGCGTCACAAATCGCGATCACAGCATCTCCGATTTCAGCGGCTGTGGTTGCTTTCGCGGCGATGCTAGCACCATTTGGTGTGGATTATCTGACATTGCTCGCGGTATGTATTCCAACCACATTCATCGCTTGTATGATCGGCGCCTTCGTGGCGAACTTTATGGGAAAAGAGCTGAAAGACGATCCTGAATATCAACATCGTCTGGAAAATGGCCTCATCAAACTGAATACTGAAGAAAAACGTGAAATTCTACCAACAGCGAAGAAAGCAACGTTTATTTTCCTTGGCGCTATCGCATTCGTCGTGTGCTACGCAGCAGCAATTTCAAGCTCAGTCGGCCTTATCGAGAACCCAACTCTGGGCCGAAACGAAGCGATCATGACAGTCATGCTGGCCGCTGCGGCCGCTATCGTTCTTACCACAAAAATCGACGCGGCAAAAATTCCTTCAGCGTCAACTTTCCGCTCTGGTATGACAGCTTGTGTATGTGTACTTGGTGTAGCCTGGCTTGGTTCTACCTTCGTAAACGCGCACGTTGATGGCATTAAAGAAGTCGCAGGCGCACTACTGGCAGACTACCCATGGATGCTTGCACTTGTGCTGTTCTTTGCCTCTATGCTGCTTTACTCACAAGGTGCGACCACTGTGGCACTGATGCCAGCAGCATTGGCTATCGGTGTTGCACCTCTGACAGCAGTTGCATCATTCGCGGCGGTAAGTGCACTGTTCGTTCTACCCACTTACCCAACGCTACTTGCTGCCGTTGAAATGGATGACACGGGTTCAACTCGTATCGGTAAATACGTGTTCAACCACCCATTTTTCGTACCAGGAGTTGCGACTATCGCTTCCGCGGTAACACTAGGTTTCGTCTTCGGCGGCCTTCTGATCTAGCAGAAACAGAGTCTTACTCGGGGAGCTTCGGCTCCCTTTTTTATTTCTCTTCCCTCAAGCTTTGCTTAACAAATCTTCACTTCGATGAAACTTATTGGCTAGCCAGCCGGTCTGATTGAGTTACACTTACGGCAATTATCTAAGATGAATTGAACATTTTATGCGTGCGTTATTCTCCATATTACTCTTAGGGTTGATTACCTTTTCTGCACCGTCTTTTGCTCTGTTTGGCAAAGACCAGCTCAACAATAGTCAGAACAATAGCTTCGGTAGCAATAGCGAAACCTTTGTATCTGTCGATCAGGCTTTTCCGTTTAACTTCTATCAGCAAGACGGCAAGTTAATGCTCGACTGGCAGGTCCGTGACGGTTACTACCTGTATCAGGAACGTCTGTCAGTATCCGGAGAGAATGTCACTCTTGGTGAATTAGATATGGAGTCTGGTACACCGCATAACGATGAGTTCTTTGGTGAAGTCCATATCTACACCATGCCTTTATTTGTCAATGTACCGCTTTCAAACTGGCAAGAAGGTGCTCGTGTCATCGTTCAGTATCAGGGCTGCGCCTCAGCTGGCTTCTGTTACCCGCCAGAAACGCGTCTAATTGCTATCAACGCCTTCACCGCGTCATCCGATGGTCCGGCAAACACAGCGAATACTGCTCAACAAAAACCGGTGGCAGAAAAAGCAACGCCAAGTAAGTCAGCAATCACTACCAGCCCGACTGCGCCAGTCTCGCAGCAAGACAGTCTGGCAGCCAACCTTGCTGAAAGCTGGTGGACCCCGCTGCTGTTCCTGGCTTTAGGCGTTGGTCTTGCCTTCACTCCGTGTGTATTACCTATGTACCCGATTCTGACCAGCATTATGCTTGGCAGTGGCAAACTCAGCCAACGACGTGCTCTTGGTCTGTCGTTTATCTACGTACAGGGCATGGCACTAACCTATACCCTACTCGGTCTGGTGGTTGCCTCTGCAGGTATGCAGTTCCAGGCAGCCATGCAGCACCCTTATGTGTTGATCGGTTTGAGTGTGTTGTTTATTGCACTAGCGATGTCGATGTTTGGTATGTACTCACTACAGCTTCCAAGCAGCGCACAAACCTGGCTCAATAACCTGAGTAATAAACAGCAAGGTGGCAGCGGTGCCGGCGTTTTCGTTATGGGTGCTATTTCTGGTTTAGTTTGCTCGCCATGCACCACCGCACCACTTTCCGGAGCACTGATTTACGTAGCTCAAAGTGGCGATCTGTTCACAGGTGCAATCGCCTTATATGCACTTGCAATGGGGATGGGGATACCATTAATTCTGGTCGCCGTATTTGGCAACAAACTGCTACCAAAAACGGGCGGCTGGATGGATCGTGTAAAAACACTGTTCGGATTTATTCTGCTCGCCGCGCCAATCTTCCTGCTTGAACGTCTGTTACCTGAAATGTGGTCGACGATGCTTTGGTCTGCACTGGGTGTTGCTGCTTTTGGCTGGCTATATCACGTGAAAAACAGCTTAACGTTTGGTGGCTGGAAACAAAGCGCAGTGGGCATTATTGCCGTTCTTGGCTTGTTTGCTTCTGCACAGCCCGCTCTCAATTATTGGTTTGGCAACAACGAAACTCAGGCTCAACAAACAAGCATTCGTTTTACTCGGATTGCGAATGTAGCAGAGCTGGAAGAACAGCTCGCGCTTGCGAAACAGGCTGGTAAACCAGTGATGCTCGATTTCTACGCTGACTGGTGTGTGGCATGTAAAGAGTTTGAGAAGTACACCTTCCATTCGCCAAAAGTCGAACACAAACTACGAGATTTTGTGCTACTGCAAGCCGACGTGACCAAAAATCAGGTTCAAGATATCGAATTACTAAAACGTATGAGTGTGCTTGGCTTACCGACAATAGAGTTCTGGAATAGCAAAGGGGAACACGTTTCAAACGCACGACTCACCGGCTTTATGCAAGCTGAACCCTTTCTGGAGCACATCAGTCAGTTTTAATTTCACCAGACTCAAACGCCAGTGCGAACACAAACGTAGGTAAAAGCCACTGGCGTTTTTTTTCATTTCACACATTGACCAAACAAAATAACGCTTATATGCATTTCCTCTAATAAAAGTCGATTTGGTTCAGACTTTTAGCGAATACTTATTGTCCACACTCTCAAAGCTGGACAATAATAAATTTAACCAAATAGTCAAAAGTGTTTAACGTCATGGATTCGACCTACACCATCATCATCGCCGATGATCATCCACTCTTCCGTAATGCTTTGTTTCAGTCAGTACACATGGCTGTAAGCGGAGCTAACCTCCTCGAAGCTGACTCACTCAATGCTCTGCTCGCGTTGTTAGCCAAAGAGGAAGAGCCAGATCTGGTGCTGTTGGATCTCAAGATGCCAGGTGCCAATGGCATGTCAGGTCTGATACATTTGCGTGCAGAATATCCGGATTTACCGATCGTGGTCGTGTCGGCCAGTGAAGAACCCGCTATCGTGAGTCAGGTGAAAAGTCACGGTGCTTTTGGTTTTATCCCTAAATCGAGCGATATGCGAGTGTTGGTGAGTGCCATTAATCAGGTTCTCAACGGAGACCCGTACTTCCCTGCGGGACTGATCACTAACAATGCTGCATGCAGCGATTTAGCGGAGAAGATTGCTACGCTGACACCGCAGCAGTACAAAGTGTTGGGGATGCTGTCAGATGGCTTGCTAAACAAACAAATCGCTTATGAGCTGAATGTTTCAGAAGCCACCATCAAAGCACACATGACGGCGATTTTTCGCAAACTAGGAGTGAAAAATCGCACTCAGGCAGTCATCATGCTAACGGAAATGAACAACTAAAGTTTATACCAATCGTAGTAAGTAACTGGTCATCCTAGCTTGTTAAAACACTAGATAACTGCGTTAACTTTTCGCTGTAAAAGAAGTTTGATTGTAGAATAACTACTTATCGAAAAATTCTGCCTTATTCTCAAGCATTTTTCCTACGCTATTTCTGACCATTGTCTTACTGTGATTGGTATTACTCATCTTCTGTCGATTCATCTTGCTCACTAGGCAAGCGTAAACCTACTTTGGTCACTTGCTGATCGACCACATCAGCAACAATCCAGTGCAAGCCTTGCCATTCAAATTGATCGCCTAGGACTGGGGTTGAGCCTAAGTGCTCTTCAACTAGCGCTCTCAGGGTTTTCTCCGCCCCTTCTCCCAGGTCTAAGCCATACATCATGGCCACATCCGACAACCTGACTTCAATATCCAAAAAGAAATCACCAAAGAATCGGGTCAGTGACGCTTTTTCTGGTGCTTCACTGAACAACAGGCTCAGTGCATCCAAATCCTTCTCTTGCGCAAATACACATAACGTATCGTGTTCTTCAAGCTTGGTGCTGCCTGACGGGTGGAGCAACTCTTGCTGGCGAAATACAGCGGCAATACGCGTACCTTTCGGCATCGACAAACTACGCAGAGGTTCACCAATGCACCATTTATCGGCTTTCAATCGATAGATAAACAGCTCCCACTCGCTGGTTGGGTACACTTCAACACCAATGCGTGAAATAGGCTCAGGTTTCGGCGGTAACTCTACCTTGGCCAGCGACATCGCTTTAGTCAGCGTGCCCCCCTGCACAATCAGCGAGACCATAACGACGAAGAACGCGAGATTAAAATAGAGCTGCGCATCCGGCAGCCCAGCCATCATAGGGAATACCGCCAGAATGATCGGCACGGCACCACGCAGGCCAACCCAGGACACAAACCACTTCTCACGCGGCGTAAAGCTTTTGAATGGCAATAAACCAATCCAGACCGAAACTGGACGGGCAAACAGAATCATGCCGAAGGCCAGTGCCAGACCCGGCAAAGCAATGGACAACAGGTTCGAAGGCGTAACCAGCAAGCCAAGTACCAGGAACATGCCGATTTGAGCTAACCAGGTCATACCATCTAAAACATGCAGAATAGAGTGACGACTGCGTGTTGGACGATTACCAAGCAGCAAACCCACCAGATAAATAGACAGGATGCCGCTGCCGCCGAGTGTATTTGATAAGGCAAAAATCAGCAGCCCACCGCTAACGGTTAGAATCGAGTACAAGCCGTCCGGAAGTTGATTGCGGTTAATAACCTTCCAAAGTAGCCAGCCACCAGCCAAACCAAGCAGCGCACCGATGCCAAACTGCTTAACAAAACTCAGAGCTAAAAATCCGGCGCTCAGCTCAGCTCCAGAGCTCGATAAAATAGCAATCAATGTTACGGTAAGAAATACCGCCATCGGATCGTTGGTACCGGATTCAATTTCTAATGTCGAACCCACACGCTCATTCAGACTGCGCCCTTTGAGCAATGAGAAAACGGCGGCTGCGTCTGTTGACCCGACAATAGCACCGACAAGGATGCCTTGCAGTAAATCCAGATCAAACAACCAGGTGGCCATCAGTCCCGTCAAGAGCGTCGTCAAGGCAACCCCGAGTGTGGCCAGCGACACAGACGGCCATAAAGCCACCCTAAAGCTTGCCACTCTGGTTCTCATACCACCATCAAGAAGAATAATAGCTAAAGCTAAGTTACTGACTAAATAAGCAATAGAAAAATTATCAAATCGAATTCCCCCCAGGCCGTCTTCTCCAGCCAACATACCCACGGCAAGAAAGACGAGAAGAATTGGAATACCCAGCTTAGAGGAAACAGGGCTTAAAAGAACGCTCAGCGCAATCAGCAATGCACCAACTAGAAAAAAGCTATTAATGGTGTTTGCGTCCATTCCACCCTCCCTTAATAAAATTACGACCAACATCGCTAAGTCTACCGCTTTTTTGTGTCTCAAAGCTCTAGTTAAAACGAAAACTTTATGTAAACAAATAACTTGAGAAGACGGATATAAATTCCATGAAATCGATGAATAAAAGATAACGCCCAGAAAAATAATTCGTGAAAGTTGTCATTTCGCATTAGACCTTAGGCTAATTTAACATTGATTTAACATTGGTTATTTATTACCCAGCACGCCTAAACGCCCATTTTTCAGGGCCTTTTTGTATTTTACGCCTCGACTAAAGTTGAAAAGAGTTATTGCCAACACCTTGCTAATGTACATGTTGAAACATTTTCTTAACAACAATACCAATCGTAAGGAGACGGCAATGGCATTTGAAAATGAAGAAAGAGCCAAAGCCTACTGGGACAAAAACGTGAAGCTAATGATTAGTCTAATGATCATCTGGTTCTTAGTGTCTTTCGGCTGCGGCATTTTATTTGTCGACGTACTTAATCAATTTCAACTAGGCGGATACAAACTCGGTTTCTGGTTTGCTCAACAAGGCTCTATTTACGCCTTCCTGGGTATTATTTTCTACTACGCATGGAAGATGCGAAAAATTGACCGTGAATTCGGCGTGGACGAGTAAGGAGTCGCTCAGATGGATTTGAAAACTATTACCTACCTGGTTGTTGGTTCAACCTTCATCCTTTACATCGGTATTGCGATTTGGGCGCGCGCTGGCTCGACCAAAGAGTTCTACGTTGCGGGTGGCGGTGTAAACCCAATCGCGAACGGTATGGCGACAGCCGCTGACTGGATGTCTGCAGCTTCGTTTATCTCAATGGCAGGTCTGATTGCTTTCATGGGTTACGGCGGCAGCGTATTCCTGATGGGCTGGACTGGCGGTTACGTACTACTTGCACTGCTATTGGCACCTTACCTACGTAAGTTCGGTAAATTTACAGTGCCAGAGTTTGTCGGTGAGCGATTCTACTCGAACACTGCTCGTGTCGTAGCGGTAGTTTGTCTGATCATCGCATCAGTAACTTACGTTATCGGTCAGATGAAAGGCGTTGGCGTTGCATTCGGTCGTTTCCTGGAAGTAGATTACTCAACAGGTCTACTGATTGGTATGTGTATCGTATTTATGTACGCTGTATTAGGCGGCATGAAAGGCATCACATACACGCAGATTGCTCAATATTGCGTACTCATTCTTGCTTACACTATCCCAGCAGTGTTTATCTCTCTGCAATTAACAGGTAACCCGATTCCGCAAATTGGACTTGGCAGTACCATGGCTGGCTCCGATGTCTACCTGCTGGATCGGCTCGATCAGGTCGTGACTGAACTTGGCTTTAGTGAATACACCACCCAAGTTCGTGGCGATACACTAAACATGTTTGCCTACACTATGTCACTAATGATCGGTACAGCGGGTCTGCCACACGTAATCATCCGTTTCTTTACGGTACCTAAGGTTCGTGACGCGCGTACATCAGCAGGTTGGGCACTAATTTTCATTGCGATTCTTTACACAACAGCTCCAGCTGTATCAGCAATGGCGCGCCTAAACCTTATGAATACAGTAAACCCAGCTCCGGGTGAGCACCTAGCTTATGACGAGCGTCCATCTTGGTTTAAGAACTGGGAGAAAACAGGTCTACTGGGCTTTGATGACAAGAACGGCGACGGTCGCATCAACTACACGTCGGATGCTGCGACAAACGAACTGCAAGTTGATAACGACATCATGGTACTGGCAAACCCAGAGATTGCTAAGCTACCAAACTGGGTAATCGCATTGGTTGCCGCTGGCGGTCTGGCAGCAGCACTATCAACGGCGGCGGGTCTGTTGTTGGCAATTTCGTCCGCAATATCCCATGACTTAATCAAAGGTATTATCAATCCGAATATTTCCGAGAAGAAAGAGCTACTCGCCAGCCGAATTTCCATGGCGGTGGCTATCGCAGCGGCTGGTTACTTGGGTTTACACCCACCGGGCTTTGCGGCAGGTACCGTTGCACTGGCCTTTGGCCTGGCAGCGTCCTCTATCTTCCCAGCGTTGATGATGGGTATCTTCAGTAAGAGCATCAACAAAGAAGGCGCTATTGCAGGTATGATCGCGGGTATCAGTATCACGCTGTTCTACGTATTCCAACACAAAGGTATCCTGTTCATCGCTGATTGGACATACCTGGAAAGCTGGGGCAGCAACTGGTTCCTAGGCATTGAACCAAACGCATTCGGCGCAATCGGTGCACTCTTTAACTTCATCGTGGCATTTGCTGTATCGAAAGTAACGGCTGAAACTCCACAAGAAGTAAAAGATCTTGTTGAGCACGTACGTGTACCTGTCGGTGCAGGCCAAGCTGTCGATCACTAATTATTATTAGAACCACAAAGCCCCGTCTGGAAACCTCTGTCCGGGGCTTTTTTATTCTCTGCTTTCAGTTACCATATTCGAAGTCCGTCGTTGCAAGGAAGTCAAGATGTTCAAAAATAAGCACTTAATTCTCGCCCTGCTAATCGCTCCCATCCTTTCTCTTATCGCCTACTTCGGTACCGATATTGCGCTCAGTGAAAAACCTCACGCAGCCAAAGAAGGTGAGAGCTACAAATTAGCCAGCAAATCCAATTGTCGTTACACCAGTGGTCTGTGTGATATGGAAAATGGCGATTTTAAAGTGAAGTTTCGCTCAGAGAAGCTCACGAAAGACAGTTTAGAGCTGTCTCTCAATGCCGCTTATCCATTGGAAGGCGTAAAGGTTTCTTTGGTTGCAGACCAAGAGAAAAACGCCCAACCAGTCGATATGACACGCGCCGATCAAGCGGGACAAAACTGGTACATCACCTTGCCAAAACCAAAATCAGCAGAAAGCTGGTTAAGAGTAGTCATCCAATCAAATGGAACGCTCTACTACGGCGAGACACAAACGGCTTTCGTGAAATACGAGACTTTGTTTACTGAATAACTGAAAAACTAGCAAAAGAAGAGCTCTGAGCTTAATTGTAGGGATAAAGCTCACTGGCTACGAGCCGATGCGTGGATTTATGCATCGGCTTTTTTGTCGTCATAATTCTCATAAATCACCTATGGTTGTTACAGGACTCCTTATTGATATTCAAGGATACAGCCATGACTACCGACTTCCGCATCGAAAAAGACAGTATGGGGGAAGTAAAAGTCCCCTCGGATGCCCTCTATCAGGCTCAAACCCAACGAGCTGTCGACAACTTTTCCATCAGCAAACACACCATGCCACAAGGCTTCATCCATGCCTTGGCACATATCAAGCAGACGGCAGCGCTTACCAATGCCCAATTAGGATTGCTAGAAGGTGACATTGCTAATGCGATAGCGGATGCAGCGCAAACCATTATCGACGGTCAACATCTGGATCAGTTTCCGATAGATGTCTTTCAAACCGGGTCGGGGACCAGTTCTAACATGAACGCCAACGAGGTGATCGCCACTCTGGCCTCCGAGATTATGGGTGGTAAGGTAAGCCCGAATGATCACGTCAACATGGGGCAAAGCAGTAACGATGTGGTGCCAACGGCGATTCAGGTCAGTGCGGCACTGGCGATAGAAAAACAGTTAATTCCCGCGCTAACTCACCTCAGCAAAGCCATTGAATCTAAACGACAGACCTTAACAAATGTGGTCAAAACCGGACGTACTCACCTGATGGACGCAATGCCGGTTACATTCGCACAAGAGCTCAGTGGCTGGCAGTTCCAGATAGAGCATGCCAAGCTAGCCATCGAGCACACTCTGCCCGCCATGAAGGCTTTGGCGCAAGGTGGAACCGCCGTCGGTACAGGGATCAACGCCGATCAACGCTTTGCTGTACTGTTCGCGGACAATCTTTCGCAATCCACGCACGTGGCGTTTTCTTCCAGCCAGAACTTCTTTTTTAATCTTAGCTGTCAGGATGCGATCGTGGCACTCTCCGGACAGCTCAAAACCGCAGCAGTTGCGATCATGAAGATCGCAAACGATCTTCGCTGGATGAACTCAGGACCATTAGCGGGGTTGGGTGAAATTGAACTACAAGCACTTCAGCCGGGCTCATCCATCATGCCGGGGAAGGTAAACCCTGTAATACCCGAAGCGGTAGCCATGGCTTGTGCACAAGTAATTGGCAATGACACAACCGTTACTATTGCGGGTCAGTCGGGCAATTTTCAACTCAACGTTATGCTGCCAGTGATTGCCCATAGCGTATTGGAAAGCATCGAACTATTGTCTAATAGCGCGACATCATTAGCAGACCAGGCAATTTCAAACTTCAAAGTAAGACAAGACAAACTTGATGTCGCTTTAGCTAAGAACCCGATTTTAGTTACTGCGCTTAATCCGGTGATCGGTTATCTGAAAGCAGCCGAAATTGCCAAAAAGGCTTACAAACAAGGGCGAGCCATCATTGATGTTGCAGAAGAGGAAACTGATTTAGACCGCTCCACACTCGAAAGGCTACTCAACCCAGCCAAGCTGACACAAGGCGGGGTGGCTGAATAAATGCCCGCTATCAATGCACCGAGACCTCCAATCGGAGGTCTCTTTCTTTTCTACTCAGATAGAACCTAAATACTCTCTAAGGCTAGGCGACCCTGTTTAACACCGAACGCAACTTCAATGGTTTAACCGGCTTAGCAATGAAACTGAACCCGTTCGCTTTAATGCCATCCAACATATCATCGGTACGATCCGCACTGATGATGACGCCCTCAAAGCGATTCCCCAGACGAAGTCGACACTGTTGCAGCACTTCTAACCCCGTGCGGCCGTTATCTAATCGATAATCAGAGAAAATCACATCCGGAATCCAGCCATCGTCCAAGGCACGCAAACTTTCCACCAGATCGATCGCGATTCGCGTATCGCATCCCCAACGCGACAATAGGTTTTCCATACCCACTAAAATATCTGGCTCGTTGTCGACACACAAAATTTTCAAATGACATAGCTCAGACTGAGCACTACTTGGCATCTTCACAGTACTAAGCACCTGTACGCTCTCCGCTTTGTCGAGCGTGATTGAGAAGACACTGCCTTTGCCATACCAGGAACGCATCGAAATTTCATGCCCCAGCACCTGCGCGATACCCTTCGAGATCGCAAGACCTAGTCCTAACCCCTGATCGGAACGCACCTGAGAGCCACGGTTAAATTCTTCAAAGATCTCTTGCTGTTTCTCTTCTTCGATGCCCATACCGTTATCCCAGACATCAATACGCACACGTCCTTTAACACGGCGTACACCCAGAGCAACTTTGCCGTTTGGACTGTAGCGGAACGCATTGGTGAGAAAGTTTTGTACCACTCGGCGCAGAAGTTTAGGGTCTGAATTCACCGTCAGTGACGATGGGATCATGGTAAATTCAATGCCCTGTTGTTTGGCCAGTGCGCTGAATTCAGCGTTCAGATTGGCCAGCACATCGTTCACGGCAAAACCGCACACATGTACTTCAAGCTTGCCCGATTCCAGACGGGAAATATCCAGTAAGTCGCCAATCAAATCTTCTGCAGCGCCGAGCGCACTTTCGATATGAGAAGAAAGCTTTTTCGTCTCGTCGTCCTTTGCAACTTCAGAAAGTGACGAGGCAAAAAGTCTCGCCGCATTGAGTGGCTGCATAAGATCATGACTCACCGCTGCAAGGAATCGTGACTTTGACTTCGATTCTAAATCTGATCGCTGAGTCGCCACCACCAACTGTTTGTTGAGCTGTTCGAGTTCGCGGGTACGAAGTCGCACGCGTTCCTCAAGCGTCTCATTTGCCTCTTTTAGCGCTTGTTCGGCATCGCGGAAAACGGTGATGTCAGTAAAACTCATTACAAAACCACCACCCGGCATTGGATTACCCTGAACTTCTATCACACGCCCGTCGGGGCGTACCCGAGATGAGGTATGCCGCGTTCCTTGTTCAAGATGGTAAACCCGACGACGCACATGGTCGTCCGGATCGCCGGGACCACACAATCCTTGCTCCGCATTGTGACGAATAACATCTGCGATTGGGCGACCAACCTGGATTAAACCCGGAGGAAATTCAAACAGCTCCAGATAACGTTGGTTCCATGCCACCAGCCGCAACTGTTTGTCGACCACGGCGATCCCCTGACCGATGTGCTCAATCGCCCCTTGCAGTAATCCCCGGCTGAAGTCATACAGCTCAGAAGCTTCATCAACAATGGTTGCCACTTCTTCCAGCTGCATGTTTCTTCCCTGCAAAGCAGAAGTAAGTACTAACTTAGCTGAAGAAGCGCCAAACACCCCGGCTAATACGCGTTCTGTGTGCCGGATCAACGAAGACGGTGCTTGCTGGTTTGGCATCAGCTCTTCACGCTGCTGACTCCAATAGGCCTGAAATGCGACTTTCACTCGCGAGCGTCCGACGAAACGTGAGGCAAGCATCTCCAGCTCAGCCACGGTCACACGGCTCTGGTAAAGGCTCATGTTTTCACTTTCAGGCAGTGGCGTACCAACAAAGGAAGCCGATTGTAAGCGCTCACTTAGGCTTGGACGGGTGATCATAGAAACCACGACAAAACAGGCCGTATTTACCGCCACACTGAGAATCATCCCCCAGTCCGAAATGGCAATATCAAAGCTTGTCAGCATTTCTGGTGGCGTGATCAGCCATATCAGGAAATTACTGCTGGCATTGCCCGCCAGCATGTCGGTTTGGCTCATTAGGGTGATAAGCCAAATAGTAAAACCAACCGCAAGACCGACATAAACGCCCTTCTTGTTTCCCTGACGCCAATACATCCCGCCAATCAGTGCCGGAGCGAATTGCGTAATGGCAGCAAAGGAGAGAAAACCTATCGCAGAGAGTGAGTGAATACTATCAAGCGCCTGATAAAAGCCCCATGCACCAATCAAAAGAATCAGAATCAGAGCGCGACGAATACGCAGCAACAGTTGAGAAAAGTGCTGATGATTACGTTGCGACAGGCGCATACGACGTAAAAGCAGTGGCATCGCCAAGTCATTCGATACCATGATGGCTAACGCAATGGTAGAGACAATAACCATGCCACTTGCCGCAGATGTCCCCCCCAGGAAGGCTAGCAATGCAATCTCACTGGCACCAACTGACATTGGTACACTGATTACATAGGTATCAGGTGACGCGCCACTCAGCAGTCCTTGCCCTACCCATGCGATCGGCAATACGAAAATTCCCATTAAAATCAAATAAATCGGAAATAACCAACGGGCAACATGAAGGTCCTGAGCGCGTTCGTTTTCAACCACCATGGTATGAAACTGACGAGGTAAGCAGACGATCGCCAACATGGTGAGTACGGTATGAATCAGTATTGTAGGAATGTTTGGCGGTTGATAGGTTTCGGTCGCCACGTCTATCAGACTTAAGGTTTCTGTACGCATGGCTAGCCATACAATAAACACGCCCACAACTAAAAACGCCATCAGCTTAATGATCGACTCAAATGCGATTGCCATCATCATGCCGCGATGATGCTCGGTATTATCGATATGGCGTGTACCAAACAAAATGGTAAAAATAGCAAGAGCCATCACCACGAACCAGGAGACACTGTCGTTATGATAGCCAAAGTCCGTTGCCAGTTCAGGCGCAATAATTTCCAGCCCCATGGTGATACCACGAAGCTGCAATGCGATATAAGGCAGAATACCGGCAACGGCAATCAGGGTCACGACGACCGCCAGGCCTTGCGATTTTCCGTAACGTGCGCCGATGAAATCAGCAATAGAGGTTATGTGTTCACGTTTGGCGATCAAGATCAGTCTGGCGAGTACCCGCCAACCAAGTGTGAAGACCAGAATCGGCGCAATATAGATAGGTAAAAAAGACCAGGGATTGCTGCTCGCTTGACCAACGGTGCCGTAGAAGGTCCAGGAAGTACAATAAACAGCAATAGACAAACTGTAGATCCAAGGTCGCCACCTCGCCAGCCACCTTCTCTGATTGTCTCCGTACCAAGCGATTATAAATAGGGCTCCCAAGTACGCCAAAGAAACGGGAACCACCAGCCATCCTTGCATCCGATATCCTTTTAGTCTTTCTTACTAAAACAAAAAACCTCTCCGTAAAGGAGAGGTTTCATTTAACACTGCTTTCACAATAGAGACAAAGCTTAGTTTTTAACCTTTGTCACAGAAGTCTAATTCTGTGTTTCAAGTGCTTTATCGGACAGGTCAACAACATGCTTTGCCGGCTGTTGTGGTTCCAGTTTAATGAACAGTGCCAACAGTCCCATTGCAGACATCCCCCAGAACACGACTGAGCCCCAATGTTCATACGCCAAACCACTCAGCACTGTCATAAGTGCGATAAACGCTCCCAATGGAATCGCGTTATACAGCGCCTGTAATGCGACCATCTTGTTCTCTTCAGAGTTCTGAATGTATTGGATGGCAGCAATATGCGCCGTCGCAAAGGTCACACCATGCAGCATCTGTACAACAACCAGAGCGGCAATCGACGTTGTCCCGGCCGTGATCCCCCAGCGCATAATCACGCCAAAGGCAGCAATTACAAATAAAGTACGTAAAGACCAACCAGCAAACAAGCGCTTACTTAATGCAAATACCGCCACCTCGGCGGCCACCCCCAGACTCCACAAATACCCGATTACATCTTCAGAGTGTCCCGCTGCTTTCCAATGGATAGCGCTAAAACCGTAATACGCCGCATGACTGCCCTGGATTAGCGAAACCAACACCAGAAATTTGAGTACAGGTTTGTCTGTCAACAGGGCAGACAGTTTAGGACGCACTGCATGCTGAGCGCTGAGAGTCACTGGCATCGGATTGGTATTACGCATCGCAAACAATAGCGAGAGCAACACGCTAACCATCGCTGTGTAGAGAATCATGTCAGATCCAAATTCAGCCACTAAATACCCGACTACGGTAGAACCGCCGATAAACGCGACCGAGCCCCATAAGCGCGTGCGACCATAGTCCAGCATTTTTAAACGAGCATAGTAATTGGCCATCGCATCAGACAGTGGCACCACAGGCCCACAACACAAGTTAAACAGAACAGTAGCTAACGCCATTAACCCAAAACTGCCGCCCGTAAAAAAATGGAATCCAACAAAGATAAGAGCAGCCAAACTTAACCAACGTAAGGTTGGCATTAAATGCTCAACTTTATGTACTCGAGGGGTGATGACGATGTTAGCTATGCAGCGCGTCGCCAAGCCTAAACCAACTAACAGGCCGATATCGGTTGGTGAGACACCCTGCTCTTTAAACCACAGAGACCAAAACGGCAGATAGACACCATAAGCGAAAAAGAATCCGAGAAAGTACTGGGAGATCCAGCCATACGGAGAAGGTTTCAACATCTCTATTATCCTAAAAATGGGAACATCAACGTTCTGAGTGTGGATTATGGCTCGCAAGGCTGAACGGAAAAAGGGAAGAATCGGCAACTTACCGTTTCCTCGATGGAATACAAACTTTTTGCGCTTGCTTTACGCTTTGATCATCAGGCGACATAGCATCAGGTTTAGACCAAAGTCGTCTGGCTTATAGAAAGAAATTTGTCAGACTTAGAATGTGTTCCTACCAACATTAGGATTCTATATGCCTGATAAATTTAATATGCAATCTCCCCCGTTCGACCGCCTGACCAGCAAGCAACAAGCGCGACTGCGCTCATCCCTTGACGTGGCGTATTATCGAACCCGAGATGTTATTTTATCTAGCGGGCAGACCAATCCTCATTTGCACATATTAATCAAAGGTGCGGTGGAAGAACGTTCCAAGGACCAGAGCGAAGTCTTCGCTCATTACGCGAATGATGACATGTTCGATGTGCGCTCTCTGTTTGAAGACAACGTGCGCCATCAATATGTGGCACTCGAAGACACCCTGTCTTACTTGCTGCCCAAAGAAGTGTTTCTTGAACTCTATAATGAAAATGGGCAATTTGCAGCGTACTTCGATAACAACCTGTCAAAACGACAAGCGTTGATAGAAGCCGCTCATCAACAGCAAAATTTGGCTGAGTTTATTCTGACTAAAGTCGATAAGAGCATTTACCACCCCCCAATGCTCCTGCTCCCGGAGACACCGATCAATGAGGTGACACGAACGCTAAAAGAAAACGGTATCGACGCAGCATTAGTGAAACTTAACCCAGACGATCCACGCCTTGATAAATGGCCGTCAGCACATCCTTATGCCATTGTCACTCGTACGAATATGCTCCATTCCGTGATGTTAGATAACTGCGCTGTCGATACACCTGTGGGCGAGATCGCCACCTTCCCGGTTTATCATGTCGATGAAGGCGACTTCCTGTTTAACGCCATGATCACCATGACACGTAACCGGATGAAACGTTTGATGGTATGTGATGGCAATCAAGCCATTGGCATGCTCGACATGACCCAGATACTCAGTGCGTTTTCGACTCACTCACATGTGCTCACGCTAAGTATCGCCAGAGCAAGCAGTGTAGAAGAACTTGCCCTTGCATCCAACCGACAACGTCAGTTGGTAGAAAGTCTGGTAAGAAACGGTATTCGTACCCGCTTTATCATGGAGTTGATTTCCGCCGTTAATGAACAAATCATCGAGAAAGCCTTTGAATTAGTGGTGCCACCAGCGCTCCACGATCACTGCTGTTTAATAGTGCTGGGATCTGAAGGCCGAGGAGAGCAGATCCTCAAAACCGATCAAGACAACGCACTCATCATTCAAGACGGATTAGAGTGGTCTCTGTGTGAGCAGGTGATGCAATCTTTTACTCATACCCTGCAACAGCTGGGTTACCCACTCTGCCCTGGTAAGGTCATGGTCAACAATCCTAAGTGGGTCAAGTCTCAAACGGCCTGGATTAAAACCCTTGATAGTTGGATTGCAAAAGCAGAACCAGAGCAAATTATGGATTTGGCTATCTTTAGTGATGCACAGGCCGTTGCGGGAAACCGGGCACTGCTCACTCCTGTTGCCGAGCATCTCAGAGACACGATGAAAGATCGCATGCTGATATTATCCGATTTTACTCGTCCAGCACTCCAGTTCTCCGTGCCGCTGACCCTGTTTGGTAACGTCAAAAGCGACAAAGATGGTTTAGATATCAAACGAGGCGGTATCTTCCCTATCGTGCATGGTATCCGAACTCTGTCTCTTGAATATGCAATTGAAGAAAAAAGCACCTTTTCCCGTATAGAAGCATTAAGAAACAAACGCATTTTAGAACCTGAAACCGCCGACAACTTAAATGAAGCGCTCAAACTGTTCTTTAAACTTCGCCTGAATCAGCAGCTGAACCAGCAAGATGCGCTCAACAACATCGACCTTAAACAACTCGACAGAACCGAACGTGACTTACTCCGCCATAGCCTGCATGTGGTGAAAAAGTTTAAGCAGTTTTTAGGTTTCCACTATCAGATCCGTGATTAAGTCATACAAGAGGTATCAGGGATGAATTGGCTGAAACGAAAATATTGGCATTACAAGCTGAAAGGCTCGCCTTATCAGTCACTATTTTGTGATCCGGGAAATACCGAACTCGTCTCTCTCGATTGTGAAACCACGAGTTTAGATCCCAATCGGGCTGAACTGGTTACCATTGCTGCCACCAAAATCATTGATAACCGTATCATCACCAGCCAGCCATTTGAAGTGCACCTGCGCGCGCCACAATCACTCGATTCCGGCTCGGTAAAAATCCATAAAATTCGCCATCAGGATTTAGTGGATGGCATCAGTGAAAAAGACGCTCTGGTGAAACTGTTGGACTTCATCGGAAACCGGCCACTCGTTGGTTACCACATCCGCTATGATAAAAGAATCCTGGATCTTGCCTGCCAGAGACAACTTGGATTCCCTCTGCCTAATGCGTTAATTGAAGTCAGCCAGATATACTTTGACATGCTGGAACGACATTTACCGAATGCCTATTTCGACTTAAGTCTGGAGGCGATTTGCAAGCATCTTGAACTGCCGATGCAAGACAGACACGACGCATTGCAAGATGCCATCGCCGCCGCCCTGATCTTTGTGCGCTTGACCAAAGGTGAATTACCTAATCTCAGCGTACCTTATAGATGATCCCGGTTGACCTGGCTCCCATAATTACTTTTATTTCAAACCTTTTTAGGTAGATTCCTCTCTCTCATCCTAAAGTCTAATTGTGGAAATACGCGCTGTGACTGACAGTTATAGGCACAAGGTCGTTGTTGAAGCAACTGACCGTTTAAAACCGAACAACAGCGCTACAAAATTAAAGATTCAAGGCCTTATGCAGATTCAAAGTGACGCAAGGCCGAGAGATTAAGGCACAAGGAGAGAAGCCATGAGCGAAGCCCACATTTATCCGGTAAAAGAAAACATTAAAACTCATACACACGCGGATAATGACACTTACCTAGCCATGTATCAGCAGTCGGTCTCCGATCCTGAGGGCTTCTGGAGCGAGCACGGCAAAATTGTTGATTGGATCAAACCTTTCACCAAAGTAAAAAGCACCTCTTTCGATACCGGTCACGTAGACATTCGTTGGTTTGAAGACGGCACACTGAACGTTTCAGCAAACTGTATTGACCGCCACCTAGCAGAGCGCGGTGACGATGTTGCCATCATCTGGGAAGGCGATGACCCGGCTGACGATAAAACGCTGACCTTTAACCAACTGCACAAAGAAGTGTGTAAATTCTCCAACGCATTGAAAGCTCAAGGCGTGCGCAAAGGCGACGTAGTCTGTCTCTACATGCCAATGGTACCTGAAGCGGCTATCGCGATGCTGGCTTGTACCCGCATCGGTGCCGTACATACCATTGTATTTGGCGGCTTCTCACCTGAAGCACTTTCAGGCCGTATCATCGACTCAGACGCTAAAGTAGTGATCACTGCAGACGAAGGCGTTCGTGGTGGACGTGCGGTTCCGCTGAAAAAGAACGTTGATGAAGCTCTGACTAACCCTGAAGTGAAAACCATCAGCAAGGTAGTGGTATTTAAACGCACTGGTGGTGACATCGAATGGCATGATCATCGTGACGTTTGGTGGCATGAAGCAACGGCTGCCGCTTCGGATATTTGTCCACCTGAAGAAATGAAAGCGGAAGATCCTCTATTCATCCTTTACACGTCAGGCTCAACAGGTAAACCAAAAGGTGTCCTACACACTACTGGCGGTTACCTTGTTTACGCAACCATGACGTTCAAATACGTATTCGACTACCAGCCAGGTGAAACCTTCTGGTGTACCGCGGACGTGGGCTGGATCACTGGCCACACTTATCTTATTTACGGACCGCTGGCTAATGGCGCTAAGACAATCTTGTTTGAAGGTGTGCCTAACTACCCAAGCACAAGCCGTATGAGCGAAGTGGTCGACAAGCATCAAGTTAATATTCTTTACACCGCTCCGACGGCAATTCGTGCACTGATGGCGAAAGGTAACGAAGCTATCCAGGGCACAACTCGCGACAGCTTGCGTATCATGGGCTCGGTAGGTGAACCAATTAACCCTGAAGCTTGGGAGTGGTACTACAAGACCATTGGTAATGAAAAATCACCAATCGTAGATACCTGGTGGCAAACTGAAACTGGCGGTATCCTGATTACTCCACTTCCAGGTGCAACGGCGCTCAAACCGGGATCGGCAACTCGCCCATTCTTCGGCGTACAACCTGCGTTAGTAGACAACATGGGTAACGTGGTTGAAGGTGCGACGGAAGGTAATCTGGTTATTCTGGATTCTTGGCCAGGTATGATGCGTACGGTTTATGGAGACCACGAGCGCTTTGAACAAACTTACTTCTCTACCTTCAAAGGCATGTACTTCACTGGTGATGGTGCTCGCCGCGACGAAGACGGTTACTACTGGATCACAGGTCGTGTAGATGACGTATTGAACGTTTCTGGACACCGTATGGGTACGGCAGAGATTGAATCAGCGCTTGTCGCGCACCACAAAATTGCGGAAGCAGCGATTGTCGGTATTCCTCATGACATCAAAGGCCAGGCTATTTACGCTTACATCACGCTCATTGATGGTGAGTTCCCATCAGCAGAACTGCATAAAGAAGTAAAAGATTGGGTACGTAAAGAGATTGGTCCAATTGCAACACCAGACGTGCTGCACTGGACGGATTCCTTACCGAAGACCCGCTCTGGTAAGATCATGCGTCGCATTCTGCGCAAGATTGCAACCGGCGATACCAGCAATCTGGGTGACACATCAACACTTGCCGATCCAAGCGTTGTCGATAAGCTCATCGCAGAAAAAGCAGAGCTGGTATAAGATAACCAACCTGTTTTAACTGACTGATAAAAAACCGCTATCACTGATGGCGGTTTTTTGCATTTACGTGTACAGATTAGCCATATTCCCAATATGGTAATTATGTTGTTTTTGTTAACTTGGTTGCAGAAACAAAGTGGGCTATTAGGAGATTAGACCAGTAAATTGCTGCTAATTGCTATGAATTAGCTATAATCTTGGTCGATTTTTTAAAATTTGCTCGGTTTTAACAAAAAAATCGTGTTGAATTATCGTATATTTGGGAATATAACCGTTCCACTCACGATAAGGGAAGATAGCAACATAATGTCTGCAAAGTCACGGATTCTTGTTCTAAACGGACCAAACCTTAATCTATTAGGTCTGCGCGAACCGACACACTACGGTAACAACACTCTAGCACAAATTGTGGATGCCCTAACGGAGCAAGCCTACAATGCAGGAGTTGAACTGGAACACCTACAATCAAATCGTGAGTACGAACTGATTGAAGCCATTCATGCTGCTTACGGCAAGTTTGATTTCATCATCATCAATCCAGCGGCTTTCACTCATACCAGTGTAGCGCTGCGAGATGCATTACTTGGCGTAGCCATCCCATTTATCGAAGTGCACCTATCAAACGTGCATGCACGTGAACCGTTTCGTCACCACTCCTATCTGTCGGACAAGGCAGTGGGTGTGATTTGCGGTCTGGGCGCACAAGGTTATGACTTCGCTCTGTCTGCTGCAGTTAAAAAGTTGCAGGCAAAGTAACCCCAACACTCTGCAACCCTGCGGGGTTGTCTTACTCACAAGATAAAAGAGAAAGAAAAGATGGATATTCGTAAAATCAAGAAGCTAATTGAGTTAGTTGAAGAATCTGGCATTGCTGAGCTAGAAATTTCAGAAGGCGAAGAGTCAGTACGCATCAGTCGTCACGGCGCAGCAGCTCCAGTAGCAGCGCCAATTCACTACGCAGCAGCTCCAGTAGCAGCACCTGCACCAGTCGCAGCGCCAGTAGCGGAAGTACCAGCGGCAGCTCCAGCAGCAGCGGTACCTGCAGGTCACCAAGTTCTTTCTCCAATGGTTGGTACTTTCTACCGCTCTCCAAGTCCAGACTCGAAAGCGTTCATTGAAGTAGGCCAAAAAGTTAGCGCTGGCGATACTCTATGTATCGTTGAAGCAATGAAGATGATGAACCAAATCGAAGCGGACAAGTCTGGCGTTGTTACTGCAATCCTAGTTGAAGACGGCCAACCAGTTGAATTCGACCAACCTCTAGTTGTAATCGAATAAGCGAGGCTTGCCTTATGCTAGATAAAGTTGTCATCGCGAACCGAGGTGAAATTGCACTTCGTATTCTTCGCGCTTGTAAAGAGCTAGGTATTAAGACCGTTGCTGTTCACTCAACAGCTGACCGTGATCTTAAGCACGTATTACTTGCAGACGAAACCGTATGTATCGGTCCTGCTCGTGGTATCGACAGCTACCTAAACATTCCACGCATCATCTCTGCAGCAGAAGTGACTGGTGCGGTTGCTATCCACCCGGGTTACGGCTTCTTGTCAGAAAACGCAGACTTCGCTGAGCAAGTTGAGCGCAGTGGCTTCATCTTCGTTGGTCCAAAAGCAGAAACTATCCGCTTAATGGGCGACAAAGTGTCAGCGATCAACGCAATGAAGAAAGCTGGCGTTCCATGTGTACCGGGTTCTGACGGCCCACTGGATAACGATGAAGATAAAAACAAAGCGTTTGCTAAACGCATTGGTTACCCAGTCATCATTAAAGCATCTGGCGGCGGCGGCGGTCGTGGTATGCGCGTTGTTCGTGCTGAAAAAGATCTCGTTCAAGCCATTGCTATGACTCGTGCAGAAGCAAAAGCTGCGTTCAACAACGATATGGTTTACATGGAGAAATTCCTGGAAAACCCTCGTCACGTTGAAGTACAGGTCATTGCTGACGGCCAGGGCGGTGCAATCCACCTAGGTGAACGTGACTGTTCAATGCAGCGTCGTCACCAAAAAGTTGTGGAAGAAGCGCCAGCACCGGGTATCACTGAAGAAATGCGTAAGTACATCGGTGAACGTTGTACTCGTGCATGTGTCGAAATCGGTTACCGTGGTGCAGGTACATTTGAATTCCTGTACGAAAACGGCGAGTTCTACTTCATCGAGATGAATACTCGTATTCAGGTAGAACACCCAGTAACAGAAATGGTTACAGGTATCGACCTAATCAAAGAGCAACTACGTGTTGCAGCGGGCCAGCCACTGTCGTTCACTCAGGATGACATTAAGATTCGCGGCCATGCAATTGAGTGTCGTATCAACGCAGAAGACCCAGAGCGCTTCCTACCGTCTCCAGGTAAGATTGAGCGCTTCCACTCTCCGGGTGGTATGGGTGTGCGTTGGGAATCGCACATCTACACGGGTTACACAGTACCACCTCATTATGATTCAATGATTGGTAAACTGATCACTTACGGTGAAAACCGTGACGTAGCGATCGCACGTATGAAGAATGCGCTTGGTGAGATGATCATTGAAGGCATTAAAACTAACGTGCCACTTCAAGTATCAATCATGAATGATGAGAACTTCCAACATGGCGGTGCGAACATTCATTACCTAGAGAAGAAACTCGGCCTACAATAAGCCTGAGTTGAACTCATGAAAAATGCCCACACTGTGTGGGCATTTTTGTTTTGTACAAAATCTATACTCAAACAATTCGTAGAGTTCTGATAAACTCTGCGCCACTTCATTCACTTTAAGAGCAAAAATAAATGCCTTGGATTCAAATCAAACTCAACGCGACCAATGAAAACGCTGAGCAAATCGGCGACATGCTAATGGAAGAGACTGGTGCGCTGTCTGTAACGTTCCTAGACGCGCAGGATACGCCTGTATTCGAACCTCTCCCTGGCGAAACTCGCTTATGGGGCGATACTGATATTCTGGCACTGTACGATGCAGAAGCCGATACCAACTTCATCATCGACCAAATCAAAGCGAGCAGCATGCTTGCAGACGATTTTGCTTACAAAGTAGAACAGCTGGAAGACAAAGACTGGGAACGCGAATGGATGGAAAACTTCCACCCAATGAAGTTTGGTCAGCGTCTGTGGATATGTCCAAGCTGGCGTGACGTTCCAGAGCCAGACGCGGTGAACGTGATGCTCGATCCTGGCCTGGCTTTTGGTACAGGTACTCACCCAACTACAGCACTTTGCCTTGAGTGGCTGGAAAGCATGGATCTCACGGGTAAGACAGTTATCGACTTTGGCTGTGGTTCAGGCATTCTGGCGATCGCTGCGATCAAATTGGGTGCAGAAAAAGTCATCGGGATCGACATTGATCCTCAAGCTCTGCAAGCATCTCGCGACAATGCAGAACGCAATGGCGTCGCAGATCAACTCGAAGTTTACCTACCTCAAAATCAACCTGAAGGCCTGATCGCTGACGTTGTGGTTGCCAACATTCTTGCTGGTCCGCTACGCGAACTTGCGCCTGTCATTAAAGGTCTGGTTAAGCTAAATGGTGACCTTGCGATGTCCGGCGTTTTAGACACTCAGGCAGAAGACGTAGCAAGCTACTACCGTGATGAGCTTCACATTGATCCGATTGCGGAGCAAAAAGAGTGGTGTCGCATCTCTGGTCGTAAGCAAGGCTAGACAAGGATTTACGCGCTAATTGTTTGAAATTCATACTATTTACAAAAACAATTTGTAAATGCTCAAATATTAGTCTTTTCACGCAGTGAAAAAATGCGTAAAATGCGCGCCCTTGCTGGTACAGAACTGTGATGACGTTTTGAAAATCGGAAACTATCAACTTAAGAACAATCTAATCGTAGCCCCTATGGCTGGTGTAACGGATAGACCGTTTCGCGAGTTGTGTCTTCGTTATGGTGCGGGAATGGCCGTCAGTGAAATGATGTCCGCCAACCCAAAGCTATGGAAAACGTCGAAGTCGAAACAGCGCATGGTACATGAAGGCGAATCGGGCATTCGCTCTGTACAGATTGCCGGTTCCGATCCACAGCTTATGGCGGATGCAGCTCAATTCAGTGTTGAAAACGGTGCGCAAATCATCGACATCAACATGGGCTGCCCAGCAAAGAAAGTGAATAAAAAGCTGGCGGGCTCTGCACTGCTTCAATACCCAACCATTATCGAAGAGATTTTGAAAGCGGTAGTGAATGCTGTTGACGTTCCTGTAACGTTAAAAACCCGAACTGGCTGGGATACAGAAAATAAAAACTGCATCCAAATCGCTAAATTAGCCGAAGACTGCGGCATACAAGCTCTGGCACTGCATGGCAGAACAAAGGCATGTATGTACAAAGGTGAGGCCGAATACGACAGCATTAAAGCGGTAAAAGAGGCTATTTCAATTCCGGTTATCGCGAACGGTGATATCGATAGTCCGGAGAAAGCCAAATTTGTACTGGAGTACACCGGTGCGGACGCTTTAATGATTGGACGCCCTGCCCAGGGTCGCCCTTGGATTTTCCAGGAAATCCATCACTATTTGGAAAACGGCACCACAATGGATGAGCTTCCAGCGAAGGAAGTGAAAACCATTATGCTTGGCCATGTGAATGCTCTGCATGAATTTTACGGAGAGTACTTAGGACCGCGTATCGCGCGCAAGCACGTAGGTTGGTATCTAAAAGAGCATGAGCAAGCAAGTGAGTTTCGCCGTACCTTCAACGCGCTCGACGCAGCCCCGCTGCAAATTGAAGCGTTAGAAGGTTATTTTGATAACGTTGCATCATAATTAAGAGAAGAGCTAGACCGAATATGTTCGAACAAAATCTGACTTCAGAAGCATTAACAGTAACTACAGTAACGTCACAAGACCAGATTACTCAGAAGCCTTTACGTGACTCTGTTAAAGCGTCTCTTAAAAACTACCTTGCTCAGCTAAACGGCCAGGAAGTAACAGAACTATACGAATTAGTTCTAGCTGAAGTTGAACAGCCACTATTAGATACCATCATGCAGTACACTCGCGGTAACCAAACTCGCGCCGCAACTATGATGGGCATCAACCGCGGTACTCTTCGCAAGAAACTTAAAAAATACGGCATGAACTAAGACCGTAATTCAAAGTTGTTATAGAACAAGCCGTTACCTTTTTAGGTAGCGGCTTTTCTTTATCCGCCAGATCACCAAGATCCTATTAGTCTCTAAAACGCACTGAAATGCCTCAGATTGCCAGTTAGTCGATATCCTTACTTCAAGCTAATATCACCTCTCTGGTTCAACATAGGCGATATAAAAGCAACTACATCTATACTTCAATGATGGATCCTTTTCCCCACAAGAACCTTTCGAAGATATATACGTTTCCATCACGTCTCTCTTGGTAACCAATGTTGTTGAATATTTACTCAAAGGTTAAGTTTTCTGTGATCTTCGTTCATTGTTTCACCCCCTAAAATATATATAATCAACGACTTAAAAAAACTAGAGGATGACTCACATGAACGATGGAAAAAGGGAGAAATGGCTTGAAGTCATATTAGACACCCTACCCGATCATGTATTTATCCTTGATGAGAACGGTCGTTATATTGAAAGCTTCGGTGGCACCTACCAGTCGAGTAGTTTTAGTGCCAAAAGCTACACTAACTTGTATTTAGGTGAAGTGTTTTCATCGAGCAAAGCGGCTGAATTAGTCGAACATATTCATGACGTCATTCGAGACAACGAAATAAAAGTCGTGAAATACAGTCTGGCCCTTCACGATCATTTAATCCTTCCTATCGAAGAACTAGCAGCACTGGAAAATCCGGAAGAGACATGGTTTGAAGCGATAATTAAGCCAGTTGAAGAATACAATGGTGAAAACAACCTAGTGATATGGTCTGTCCGAGATATCACCAGAACCCATTTATTAGAACAGCGCTTAAAACAACTTTCGGAAACCGATGAGCTCACCGGCGTACAAAACCGCAGAGCATTTCTCTCTAATTTCGAAAAAAGAATCATCGCTCATACAGCTGATTCAAAAACACTATCCTGCCTAATGATCGATATCGATCATTTTAAAGAGATCAATGATCAAGTTGGACACTTCTCTGGAGATCAGGTAATCAGCCGTATTGCCCTGGCCTGCCAGGATATCATTAGCGATAGAGACTTTATCGGTAGGTTGGGAGGTGAAGAGTTCGCAGTCATTCTCGAGGACAAAAGCGCGATGCAGGCTTATGAAGTCGCAGAGCGTATTCGCCAGTCCATACAGCAGACAACATGCTATGTAGACGGAATAGAGATTAATACGACCGTCAGTATAGGCATCGCCGAGCTAAGTTCACAGCGTTCACAGGCCAAAGAGCTTTTAATCGATGCTGATAAAGCAATGTACTACTCTAAGCATTCTGGTCGAAATCAGGTGACTTTATTTCATGAGAATCTGCCTGATCCCAAACTGTATAAAGCAGGACATCTCAAAATCCAAAGAGTGTCGTAGCCCACTCTATCTTCCCTCATACTTATCTAGATGATCGATTGTTCCAACGACACACCCATAAGTTGCTTGGAATGGCAAGCTCAGAGAGAAGCTCTTTCTTAACTGTTCTTTTAACCCCGTCGCGTAATCTTATTCTAGCTATTGATTAGTTTTACCCCCTGATTAAACTGCCTTGATATTATAAATATCAATAAGTTATATTTTGGATATAAAGCGTGCGAATAAGTAAGGCGTACAATAATAAGCTTACAAGACAAAGTTGTCGGTCGAATACAGTTCAAACTCCATATACAAGCACAGCGATATCAAAGTTGTTCATCGTTGGCTGTTGTCTCTTACTGGCTTCCTGCGCAACCAGCAAATCCACAAACACATCTGAATACCAGGCGATTCAAACACAAGTCGAAGAGTTGAGAGATCGTCTTGACCAACAAAATACGGAGTGGGAGCAATACCGTCCAGGCATTAACCGGTTGGCTGCGTTGGAGTCTGATTTTAAAAATCTGATTGGCCAGCTGGATAAAATGGCATCCTCTTCTCCTAAGCCAGCGCCGACTAAGATCCTCCCTGAAGTAAAAGATCATAAGTTGATGCCAGTGGTCGATGCAGGTGATAAAGCAATCAAGGCTTCAGCTAATAAAGAGAAAGACGCTCAGCCTAAAACCCAACAATATGCATTACAAGTTGGCACCTATAGATGGCTTCAATATATCGAGTCAAATAAAAGGAAACTGGTGAAGAAGTCGCCTGAACTTCTGTCAGATAAACGTTTTTATCTAACACCCGTTTATATCGGGCCAAAAAAGGAGAGGCTTTATCGTCTACTTGCCGGCCCTGTTAAAGATAAAGTGACTGCACAAGCATTGTGTCGGCAACTTAAGACCGACGGACTGGACTGTATGGTGAGGCCGCTGACTGGCAAGCCTTTGTCCGATGAACAGAATATCGCTTATATAAAGTAAATCAACCGGCGTAAGTATGTGCTGACAGAGAGGTTAAAGGATAGCCGATTGGTTAACCCTGCCCCTGCGTTTATTGGCCGTGCTTAAACGATACGCCCACGTCTATTGGTTTAGTAAGTTCTCTTGATTGAATAATCTAACGGTGGCACTTAGCCGCCCGCTTATCTTGAAAACAAAAGGAGTTAACATTGAAAAATAACAAAAAACTGGCTTATGCAGCACTGGCCGTATTTGCCAGCTCTGCCTACGCAGAGGGCGGAGCACCTGAGTTTAACGGCAAGGGGACAGCATCGGTCGAGGTCAGAAATACTCTGGATATCGTCGAAACGGCTTCGCTTAACTTCGGCACCATTGCCGCCGTAGCTGGTAATGATACAACTGTGGCCACACTGACGTTGGATCCGGCCTCCGGCGAAGTAACTGCGGCGTCCGGTACCGCCACCGCTACAGACAAGAAAGTAGGCAGCATTACCCCAATTGATAAAACCAATGTGTCGCCAGGTACTTTTACGGTGAGCAACGCAGCCAGATATACCGACCTGAATATCGATTTGACTCAAACTAAAGACGTTGAGTTGAAAATGGACAATGCGGCACCGGAATCACTGTTTTTTACGCTAACCGATTTTGATGTTGTTGCAAATGAAAAACCCGTTACCTTGGCAAGTAACAAGGGCCAGGCAAAGACCGACGGCACTGGTATCCTGTTGTTAAGAGTGGGTGCGACGCTAAATACCACAACAACGAAGAACACTGCTGGAACCGAACCTTATCTGGATGCTGAATACAAAGGCGAATACGCTGTAACCATTAGCTACTAGCAACACGGGTTGCAAGATACTCCCATAACTTTTACCGCAATGCATATGCCGGAGTATCAATTAGTAAAGCAAAGAGGCGGGCTGGCTTACCGGCTTGCCTCTACTCAATTAACCAGTACAAGAGTTTATGGAGAAGTAATGCGTAACCGCTTGTTATCGGCATTGGCAATATGCTTGCTCACCGGAGAAGCCCGGGCAGAGGAGATCACACAGGTTAAACCGCTTGACTTCGGGGTTATCGCACTGCGCAACAACGACAATATCTATAACTACCAGATTAACCCGGACGGCTCACGAAAATATGACCCCAATATCGTAGTGATAGAGCAGGGTCACCCGGCCGAGTTTCTGCTTTCCGGTTTTCAGGCAGACAGTTACCTGCATATCACGACCAGCCTGCCGGAGGGTGCTAACATCCTGAGCCACGGCGGCAACGCCGGTAGCCGCTTCACCATTAAGCAATTAAACGTCAAGCCCTGGGTCAGAACCAACACTAAGGGCGAGGCTCGGGTATGGGTTGGCGCCACACTGGCTACCTCAGGCACAGGCAACTACCTGGACGCCAAATACGACAATCCTCATATAACTCTACAAATCACCCATTAATAAAGTTTAGGAATTCCATGCTGTTGATAATAAGCAGAAAAACCCTGTCTCTGCTCGCCACCTTGCTGCTGCCTGTTTTACTTGCCAGCAACGCCAGCGCCAGTCTTTTGATCTCGCCGACCCGATTGACCTTTGCCGAGAGAGAACGCAGTTCTAAGGTCTTTTTGATGAATACCAGTAGCGAGACCAAAACCTATCGACTGGAGTTTCAGCAGCAAAGGCAATTACCCGACGGCCGCTACCAGGCGCTGAGCGAGGAAGAGTTAGCCAGCTTTAATACTGCCAGCAGCATGCTCAGATTTAGCCCCAGACAAGTAACACTCGGCCCAGGCGAGCGTCAGCAAGTTCGCATCGCGGTGCGTCGCCCTAAGGAGCTTGCACTCGGGGAGTATCGCTCCCACCTGCTGCTTGCCGCTCTGCCCGGCAATAAGGAACGCAAGCAAACCGAGGGCGTGGGTATTCAGTTAAACCTACGGCTGAGCTTTTCCATTCCGGTGATCATACGTGCCGGCGGCCTGGATGCCACTGCAGAGTTTGGCCCGATGGAGCTCTACCAGGATGCCGGTAGTGCTAAGCCAGATGGATTAACCTTTTCCCTTAACCGCTCCGGTCTGCACAGCACCTTCGGTAGCCTAAAAGCCTTCTGGCGCCCGCATGACGGCGGCGAAGAGCGCCATGTGGCTACCCTTAACAACGTTGCAGTTTTCCATGAAAACAAACAACGCGTGATTAGTCTGCCCTTTCACGATCCCATTGCGCAGGACGGCACGCTGCGTCTGATTTATGAGGGAGACGACGAGTTCGGTGGCCGAGCTCTGGCAGAGCAACAACTGACCATCAGCGACTACCAATTAGCACCTTAACTTTATGTCCCTGAACCATCCGTGTAAGTGGCTGCTGCTGGGCTTGCTTTGGCCTGTCTGCACGCCCGCAGTTGCCCAGTTAGAACTGTTTGAGTTGATCCGAACGATCAACCGCAAATACCAGGAACCAGATTTTGGTCTGATGCCTGCCGACGCTCCGACGACAGATGACGGCCGGGGCATCGCCGATGGTGAAGAGCTGATACTGGAGGTGCGCATCGACGATCTGGTGATCGGCGATCTGTTTGCCATCAAGCATCAAGATAGTGCCCTTATCGCCTTTGGCCAGTTGGTCGAGATTTTGGATTTCGCCATTGAGCTGGACAGCGAAACATCAGCGGCCGCTGGCTGGTATATCAATGAGGGCCAGAGCTTTAGCCTGAAGCTGGCCGGAAAGGATGGTGAGCAAGCTGCCACCGATAGCCAGATTAAAGCCGAGGCCAACGGGGTTGCCTACAATTTACCGCCCTCACGCTTTCAGAACTTGCCGGACGACCTCTATATTCATGCCGACGATCTTGGCCACTGGTTTAATATCAAAATGACATTTGACTTCGGTGCTATGATGTTGATGCTTAAGCCAGAGCAACCCCTGCCGATTCAGGCAGCTCTGGCGCGTAAGCAAAGACAAAAAAGCAGGACAAAAAGAACCAGCTCCAAGCCAGTTTTACCACTGCGCAAAAGCAGTTATGAGCTGTTGTCCGCGCCCCTACTGGATATCAGCACCAACGCCACTTATTCAGGAAAAGATGTCAACTTCGGCTATGCTGCCTTGGGCCGCCATGATTTGGGCTTTTTTAGCAGTCAGTATTACCTTGGCGGCGGCTCGGAAAATGAACTGGACTATGCGCGCCTGACGTTGGAAAAAACCTCGCTAGAGGGTGGTCTGTTGGGCCCCATAAATGCCACCCAATATCGTTTTGGCGATATTTTACCAGTGGCCGGTGCAGGCAACCAGGAGCGGGGAGTTAGCTTCGGCAACAGGCCGTTGACGGGCAATACAGAGTTAGACACTCTGGATTTGCAGGGAGATATTCAGCCCGGCTGGGATGTAGAACTCTATCGCAACGATGTACTGATAGGTGCGTTGACCGCCGGACCAGATGGTCGCTATGTGTTTAACGATATCGAGCTGCTCTACGGCAACAACACCCTTAGACTGATCTTTTACGGTCCGCAAGGCCAGATTCGGGAAAAGACCAAGCAGGTGCTGGTAGACAGTCGCACAGTACAAAAGCAGCACTATTTCGATCTCTCCCTTACCCAGCCCGGCAGCCTGTTTCTCAACGAGCCCACCGCCAATGCTGCCGACTGGCATCTGGCCGGCAAGTATAGCAAAAGCCTTAGCGACAAATTGTTGTTTGATGCAACCTTTTCCCAGATGGAAAGAGATAAAGCCGCGTATTCTCTAGGCGCTAGTTTTTCCCTGTTTGACCGCCTGCTGATGCAGACCGGAGTCGACAACAACGGCGCCTTCCGGGTGGGGGGGAAAACCTTTTTGGGCAAACATGCACTGAATTTCTCGCATAATGCTGATGATGGTCAGTTTAATGACAATGTGACGCTGGCAGGCTCGCTTTTTCAGGGCCGGCAGACTGCACTCAACTATGAGCAGGGATTTAGCCGCCACTATGGCGATATCGACCAACCGATCTTTTCGCTGCAAAACCGTCTCAGCCTCTACCGGCCGTCCTATTACCTGAGCAACAGCTTTACTTATCAAAGAACCGAGTCTGAGGCGGGTGAGGCAGAGAACTGGCAAAGCGGCAGCACTTTGTTGCGTAAGCGCTTTTCAGCATTCACCTGGGAGCTGGGGGCTGACTATAGCCTGTCACCCGAGGCCGAGCTAACCCAGCTGGATACCGAGTTCAGCCGCGCACTCAGCTCCTCCCTTAACAGCGAGTTTGGCATTAACTACTGGCCCCAAACCGAAAGGTATAAAGCGGATATGAGGTTGAACTGGAAAGCCGATACGTTTTATCTGAGCTCTACCCTCTCCTACGATGATCGCGGCGAATGGTTCCTGGGCCTGAACACCCTATTTAGCCTGGGCTGGGATCCTCAGGAAAGCGACCTTTATATAGATCGCCGCCGCCTAGCGCAAAACGGTGCCATCAGTGTTCGCGTATTTCATGATTTGAACCTAAACGGCCACTACGATCAAGATGAACCGCCAGTGGTGGGTGCCAAGGTAAAAGGAACCCAGGTTTACCGCAGAGCTTCTACTAATGACAAGGGTATTGCTTTTTTACGTGGCCTGCCCGCTTATAACACCACGGATATTGAACTAGAGGCAGGCAGTCTGGAGGATCCCTACTGGATGCCCAGCCGTCCCGGGATCTCTATTACGCCCAGACCGGGGGTGGTGGAGACCCTAGATATACCTGTGGTCACCACTGGTGAAATCGAAGGCATGATCTACCTAGAGGATGGCCATGGCGGTGAAAAGCCGGCAGCCTATGCCCCCCTTGTTCTACTGGACGATCAGGGCAAAGTGGTACAGAGGGGGGAGAGCGAATATGATGGCTTCTATCTCTTTATGAATGTGTTGCCGGGTAATTTCCGGGTGGAGATCGATAAGCAGTATATCGAGGAGAAGAAAATGTATCCGCTTGAGGCCATCGAGGTGACGATAAACGGTGATGGTGATGTATTACGCGGCAACGACTTCAGCCTTGCCGCCCTGAGTTTCCAGCCAGCGTTTCTGGTTTCATTGGGTGAGTTTAGCTCAGAAACAACCATGAGGGCCTACTGGCACCTGCTCCACCGTTCACACGCCGATATATTGCCGCAGGCATCTTATTCCAAGGTGGCCAGGGAAGGCAGCGAGTACCTCAGGTTGCAACTGGGCACCTACCTGAACAGAGCCCAGGCGCAGTCTCAGTGCCGCAGTCTGCAGGAGCAAGACATCAACTGCCGGGTTACAACCACAGAGATCCTATTAGAAAAAAGCTCTTAGCATCGGACTTGTACCAATCTAAGTAAAAAATATGACCTAATTGAGGCCATCCAACAATAGAACTTATTCGCTATGGATAGCCTCAACAATATCGACTTTAATAAGCTCGCAAGCCAGTAGAAATCTATTCAGATGAAAATGAGACTGCTGGCCCTTGCTCATTTCAAAGATGGACACTCTCGCACCCAAATCGCCAAGTTTCTTTAGATGAGCCGAACCAGTGTTAATAAGTGGGTACAAACTTTTCTTGAAGAAGGGCTGGAAGGACTGCACGAAAAGCCAAGAACAGGAAGACCACCACAATTGACTCCTCAGCAAAGAGAGCAATTGAGCCAATACATAAAAGATAAAGCCAATGATACACAAGGCGGACGACTGACTGGTGCCGACATCCATGCTTATAGCGTGAAAGAATTTGGCAAGCACTACCACCCAGATTCTATCTATTACCTGCTCGACCACATGGGCTTTTCATGGATAACTTCCCGCTCAAAACACCCCAAACAATCTCAACAAACACAAGACGATTTTAAAAAAATTCAAAATCGAAACGATCCTTAAGATCCCAGGACATAGAGCTTTAGAGTGTGTTGATGTCTGGTTTCAGGACGAAGCCAGATTTGGGCAACAAAACACAACAACCCGTTTATGGGCAGCGAGAGGAGCACATCCCAGAGCGGTGAAGCAACAACAATTTGAATATGCGTATCTGTTTGGTTCTGTCTACCCACAAAAAGGAATTGGTGAGGCTATCGTTGTCCCGTGGGTCAATAAAGACATCATGATCGAGCATTTAAAGCAAATATCGTCGGTCACTGAAAAAGGACGTCATGCCGTCATCATTATGGATGGAGCAGGATGGCATACAGAAGACATTGCCAATGACTTTAAGAATGTCAGTGTCATCAAACTTCCACCCTATTCTCCAGAGCTAAACCCTATCGAACAAGTATGGAGTTGGTTGAGGCAACGCTATTTAGCCAACCAATCTTTTACTGATTACGACGACATCATCTCCAAAGTCTGCGATGCATGGAATCGTTTTTTGGATAGCTCCAAAAGAGTCACCAAAATGTGCTCAAGAAGATGGATAGACCTGATCAGTTAATTTTCCAGATTGGTATAATACCAATTACATTAATTAAGTGGTCAATCTTGTCCAGTCCCTAAAGCAGAGTGAGATAACTCTGCTTTTATTCT
>NZ_JBSUGF010000018.1:0-77889 GCF_054064025.1 Vibrio limimangrovi | reverse complement strand
GGATTGCGATCACATTGGCAAGCCCTTTTTCAGTTTTCTTTTGATTTTTTTATCGTTTGAGTGTTTTTTATTCTAAAAGGCGAGTTTTTACTACTCTTCTACCCCTATATACCCTTTAATCGCCCTTAATAAGGAGAAAAGATGAGTTCAATAAGAAGTTATAAAGGTATCAAGCCGCAACTTGGTGAGCGAGTTTACATCGACTCAACATCTGTTTTAGTCGGTGAAATCATCATTGGGGACGATTCTAGTGTTTGGCCGTTGGTTGCAGCACGCGGTGATGTCAATCATATTCACATTGGTGAGCGCACAAACATCCAAGATGGCAGCGTTTTGCACGTTACACACAAAAATAAAGAAAACCCAAATGGCTACCCGTTGATTATTGGCAATGATGTCACCATTGGACACAAAGTGATGCTACACGGTTGTGAGATTCATGATCGCGTACTAGTGGGGATGGGTGCGATTGTTCTCGATGGCGTGGTAATTCAATCTGAAGTGATGATTGGCGCTGGTAGTTTGGTACCACCGGGAAAAGTATTGGAAAGTGGTTATCTCTATGTGGGTAGCCCGGTAAAACAAGCACGCCCCCTATCAGAAAAAGAGCGCGCTTTTTTACAAAAGTCTTCGGATAACTACGTGCAGAATAAAAACGACTACTTAAATGAAGTAGAAGTCATTAGTTAGCGATTCGATAACCTAATTATTCAATAATGATGTGGCCTTCTTCATTGAAGGCTTCATCTTCTATAAGCTCTTCAGCAACATCTTCGAGATCAAATCGACAGGCGATAAATGCCGTTATTGCTTGTTGCTCACCTTCAACGGCCAACCCGCTCATTTTTGCAAGCTTCTGTTTTGTTACGTAGCATTCGATAAGTGCGCCAGATTGCTGTGCAGGAAAGTTTACCGATTGTGATGTCTCATCCCACGACTGGATATCTGGGAATAAAATGGATTGGTTCATCGACTACTGACCTTCAAGGTTTTTTCTTAATTCACGTAAAATCTGTTTGGCTCCCGGACGCAAACCACGCCACAGCATAAAGCTCTCAGATGCTTGGCCCACCAACATGCCTAAACCATCATAGGCATGAACAGCACCATGCGCCTTTGCCCACTGGTTAAATGTGGTATCACCTTTGCCATACATCATGTCATAGCTTGTGCTGTTGGCCGCGAAGATAGTAGGCGATATATCAGGAAGCTCTCCACTCAACGAAGCAGAGGTCGAGTTGATAATGACATCATACTCTTCAGTAATAGTACTCATCTCTTTCGCTGTCACTGGCCCATAAGCGGCAAACAACTCCGCTAGCTCTTCTGCTTTGGCAAAAGTACGATTGGTGACCGTTAAAGAAGCAGGTTTTTGATCAAGTAATGGATTGATGACGCCACGAGATGCTCCACCGGCCCCAATAATCAGGATACGCGCCCCTTCTAAAACGACGTGATGCTGAAGCAAGTCTTGCACTAAACCAGCACCGTCGGTGTTGTCACCAATGATTTCACCATCATCCAGCTTCTTTAGTGTATTCACAGCTCCGGCAAGCTGAGCACGCTCGGTTAATCGAGTGGCGAATTGATATGCCTCTTCCTTAAAAGGTAAGGTGACGTTACATCCTTTACCGCCTTCAGCAAAAAACATATTTACCGTTTCTAGAAATCCATCCACAGGAGCACATTCAGCTGTATAAGTCAGTGATTGATTCGTTTGGCGAGCAAAGAGTGTGTGAATAAATGGCGACTTGCTGTGCCCAATAGGATTACCAAACACGGCATAGCGATCGATTTGCTGAGTCATTTCCTTACCTTTATTCCTTACCTTAATATAGAGAAAAACAGGGCCATCTGATTAAAGATGACCCTATCACTATCTATCTATATAGAAAAGGAGATTCAGCGCTTACCACTCGCACGGTTTTAGGTATCGCTCGTAAAGCTCAGCTTCGGGCGTTCCGGTTTCAGGTTGGTAGCTATATTCCCAGCGAGCTAATGGTGGCATCGACATCAGTATCGACTCGGTACGCCCACCACTTTGCAATCCAAACAGAGTGCCACGGTCATACACCAAGTTAAACTCAACGTAACGGCCACGACGGTACAACTGAAACTCACGCTCACGCTCACCGTATTCGATGTATTTACGACGCGCAACGATTGGCAGATAAGCCTGACAGAAACCTTCTCCCACCGCTTTGATGTAATCGAAACACTTATCGAACTCCCAATGGTTCAAGTCATCAAAGAACAAACCACCGACACCACGAGTTTCGTTTCGATGTGGAAGGAAGAAGTATTTATCACACCACGCTTTGTGCTCTGCATAGACTTCCTCACCGAATGGGGCACAGATAGCTTTCGCCGTATCGTGCCAGGATTGACAGTCTTCCTCGAAAGGATAGAAAGGAGTCAGGTCGAAACCACCACCAAACCACCAAATCGGCTCTTCTCCCTCTTTTTCTGCGATAAAGAAGCGCACATTGGCATGTGACGTCGGCACATACGGGTTTTTAGGGTGAATAACCAAAGAGACACCCATCGCTTCAAAACGGCGCCCCGCTAATTCAGGACGATGAGCCGTTGCTGACGCTGGCATTTCTTTCCCTTCAACGTGAGAAAAGTTCACTCCACCCTGCTCGAATATGTGACCATCACGGAGAACTCGTGAACGGCCACCACCACCAAGACGCTCTCCCGGCTCACGATGCCACGCATCTTCGACAAAGACGGCCTTTCCATCTTCTTGTTCTAACTGCTGGCAAATGGAATCCTGAAGCGACATCAGGAACTGCTTTACGGCATGCTTATCGATTGCTGACATACGTTATTACCTATTATCTGGTACCTATTTGAAGACTGGTAGGCAGGGTTAGCCCTGTCTTAATATTTGTGAGGTTTTAGCGTCACGAATCTCACTTGGCTTATCACGACCGCTGGTTTCACCACGAAGAATAGCCACGAGCTTGTCACCTAGCTGCTGCTCAACTTCTTCCGTCGTCATACAAGGCGGCAAGCCTGAAAGATTCGCGCTGGTAGAGGTTAACGGCTTTCCGAATGCATTACACATCTTTTGCACCAAAGGATGATCAGTCACACGAACTGCAATTGAATCAAACTGTCCTGAAACCCAATTAGAGACTTTATCGCTCGCAGGCATGATCCAAGTGTAAGGACCAGGCCAGGTGGCATGGACTTTATCTAACTGCGCTTGCGTCAGCTGAGATTCGTCAATGTAAGGTAATAGCTGATCGTAGCTGGCAGCAATGAGGATGAGCCCCTTTTCTACCGGGCGCTGTTTTAGTTCCAGCAATTTCTGGATTGCCTCTGGATTATCAGGATCACACCCGACGCCAAAAACACCTTCTGTTGGATAGGCAATTACTTCGCCTTGCTGTAGTGCGTTGAGCACCTGTTCAAAGTTATCCACCGATTACTTCCTGATAGTCTGACTGTATTATTTTCACTAAGTGTACAAATATTCATTCTCAGAGACTAAGGCAATTTTTCACTATCACATTCTCAAAGGCGCGCAAACGTTTGCTTGCGATAAAAATCCCCGTATAATGCGCACAAATTTATCAGCTCACCTAATTTTGCAGATTGAAGGAGTTTGAGATGAAAGTCGGTATCATCATGGGTTCTAAATCAGATTGGCCAACCATGAAACTAGCAGCGGACATGCTGGATCAATTTGGCGTGTCTTACGAAACAAAAGTGGTGTCAGCTCACCGTACTCCTCAACTATTGGCAGATTACGCAAGCAGTGCGAAAGATCGCGGTATCAAAGTGATCATCGCAGGTGCGGGTGGCGCTGCTCACTTGCCAGGTATGGCTGCAGCATTCACTAGCTTGCCAGTACTTGGTGTTCCGGTTCAGTCACGTGCACTGAAAGGAATGGACTCTCTACTGTCTATTGTACAAATGCCAAAAGGTATCGCGGTCGGTACGTTGGCGATTGGTGAAGCAGGCGCAGCAAACGCTGGCATTCTGGCGGCACAAATTCTGGGTACACATGATGAAAGCATCATGGCCAAAGTAGAAGCGTTCCGTAAAGAACAAACAGAAACCGTACTGGCAAACCCAAACCCAGCTGAGGATTAATCGGATGCATGTACTGGTTCTTGGAGCAGGTCAGTTGGCTCGTATGATGTCTCTGGCTGGTGCACCTCTAAATATTCAAATCTCTGCTTACGATGTGGGTAGCGGCAATATCGTTCACCCTCTTACTCAACATGTGCTTGGTCATGGTCTGGAAAATGCCATTGAACAAGTGGATGTGATCACAGCGGAATTCGAGCATATCCCTCATGATGTGCTCGACATCTGTGAAGAGAGTGAAAAGTTCCTTCCGAGTACAGAAGCGATCAAGGCAGGTGGTGATCGTCGTCTTGAAAAAGCCCTACTCGACAATGCTGGCGTGCGTAACGCAAAATACTACGTGATTGAAACACGTGAAGATTTTGATCGTGCCATTGAACACGTTGGTATGCCAATGGTACTGAAAAGTGCACTTGGCGGTTACGATGGTAAAGGCCAATGGCGCTTGAAAGAAGCTTCTCAGGTAGAGGCAATCTGGACAGAAATGGCCGAGTGCATCGCAGCAACACCAACTCAAGCTATTGTGGCTGAGGAGTTTGTACCATTTAACCGTGAGGTATCTTTAGTTGGTGCTCGTGGTAAAGATGGCAGTGTTGAAGTATATCCACTGGCAGAAAACGTGCACACCAATGGTGTTCTGAGTCTTTCAACTGCTATTGACGCGCCAGAACTGCAAGTGCAAGCCAAGCAGATGTTCGCAGCGGTAGCAGACAGCCTGAATTACGTCGGAGTACTGGCACTAGAGTTCTTTGATGTTGATGGTACTTTGTTGGTGAATGAAATTGCCCCACGTGTGCATAACTCGGGTCACTGGACACAACAAGGTGCAGAAACCTGTCAGTTTGAAAACCATCTGCGTGCAGTGTGCGGTTTACCACTAGGCAGTACCAAACTGATTCGCGAAACCTCAATGGTTAATATTCTCGGTGAAGACACCTTACCAGCAGCGCTATTAGCAATGGATGGTTGCCATATTCACTGGTATGGCAAAGAGAGACGTGCAGGTCGCAAAATGGGCCACATCAACGTATGTGGTGACTACCCTGGAGAACTACATCGCAGACTGTGCGCGTTAGCCGATGTGTTGGATGAGGTCGCCTTCCCTGCTGTACATGCTTTTTCCAAGCAGTCACAGGATTAAAATCCTGCTGAAAAACTACAAAGGGTCGCATCGTGCGACCCTTTTTAATTGGTAGTTTCGTTTACTGAACTTGCGTATGCTGACACTTGCGGTTGGCGCATTGCAGTTTCACACCGCTGGTCGATTTCTTCTCCACCAGCAAAGTAAAACCACACTCTTCGCAGCGACCTTTGACCGGCGGTAAATTCACTGCAAACTTACACTTTGGATAATTATCACAGGCATAAAACGTCTTGCCGAAGCGCGTCTTACGTTCAACTAAATGCCCTTTGCTACATTCAGGACAAGCATGCTGCTCCTGAGACTGCTTTTCTGCTTCAGGCTGGTTAATCGACTCTATATGATGGCAAGCCGGGTAATAACTGCATCCGACAAACATCCCGTAACGTCCCTGACGCAACACCAGTTCATGGCCGCACTCAGGGCACGGCACCCCCAGTTCTTTTACGATGTGGCCATCATTGTTGTGCAGTGCTTTGATGTAATCACACCCTGGATACTGGCTGCAACCGAGGAATGGACCGTGTTTACCGTGCTTAAGAGTAAGCTCTCCTCCACACTTTGGACAAGGCTCATGTTCCAGAGCATGTTCATGGGCAGAGAAAAGGTTGTTGTCGATTTTACTACTCATACTTACCGTTTACTTGAAAGAGACCAAACAGACAAGTTCTTGCTCTACGAACGGAACTCGAACTTGCCTGGGTTGGGTTTAATGAAGAATCCCTTGTTCCTTGGTATATAACAGCTCTTCCATCAGCGTATAAGCATTTTCATTGCCTGGTACATTAAACAGCACCATCAGAATGATCCATTTGAGGTCTTCAAGCTCAAACTCGTTCGTTTCCAGGCCCATTACTCGATCAATCACCATTTCACGAATTTCTGTCGTCAATACATTGATTTGCTCGAGGAACAATAGAAAGCCTCGACATTCTAAATCCAAACGCTGCATCTCTTTCGCAGTGTAGATACGAGTCGATGACGACGCGATACAAGCCGAGATTGCAGAAGATGTATCACTTTGCTGCAGCGCAGCGAGCTCTTCTAACCAGACAAGGGCTTTGTAGATATCTTGTTGCTGGAAACCTGCTCGAAGCAGTTCATCTTCCAACTCGTCTTGTTCGACCTGTAACTCTGCATCGCTATGGATGTAGGTTTCGAATAGATACATCAGTATATCCATCATCATAGCTAGCCCCTCCCCTTACGAATATAGCCACCTGAAACTGCAACAATATGCCCCGAGAGCTCTAGCTCTAAGAGCTGCATCATGACTTCCTGGACAGGTATATTGGTCCTGTTTGCAAGAATATCAACCGGTGTAGCTTCACTTCCTACGTTAGCTAACAGCTGAGGAAATGGCAATTCTTCTTCATCATTTAACGCAGAAAATAAATCTAAGCTCTGATTAACAGACCAATCGAGTAGCGACTGTATTTCATCAAGTACGTCTTTGGTTTTTTCTACCAGGCAGGCACCATGGCGAATTAAATGGTTACCACCACTGGCATTTTTAGCATGAATAGAAGTAGGCAAAGCGAACACTTCTCGTCCTTGCTCAAGAGCATAACGCGCCGTAATCAGAGAGCCACTTTTTTCTGCGGCTTCCACGACCAAAACACCTAGCGACAACCCACTGATGATTCGGTTTCGGCGCGGGAAGTGCTCAGCTCGGGGTTTTGCATGAGGGCGAAATTCTGAGACCAGAGCACCGTTTTCTGCAACTCTCAGTGCCAGTCCGCGATGGCGGACAGGATAAATATTCTCTAACCCAGAACCAAGTACTGCAATTGTCTTACCACCCGCTTGCAGGGCCCCATCATGAGCATGACCATCAATCCCCAATGCCAAACCACTGGTAACGACGAGATCATTGTGCACTAAGTCTGCGGCAAAATGACGAGCATGCTGCAAGCCGTCAATACTGGCGTTACGACTTCCTACCAAGGCAATCTGTGGCTGAGATAAACAGGTTTGCTCTCCTTGAACAAACAACAATGGTGGAGGTGCAACAATCTGTTTAAGTAAAGGAGGATAAAGCGGATCGTCTAAGGTAAGAATATGATGACTTGAAGAGAGCGCTCTCCAAGCGAGACAAGCATCAACCTCTTTATCGACTGATGCCCAAGCCTGGAGTTGCTTCTGGCTTAAACCAAGACGTTGTAAGTATTCATGAGAGGAGTTGATAATATTTCTTGGTGACGCTTTGGCCAGAAGCTGATTCATTCTGACTCCACCTATGCCTGGCAAGCAACTTAGCTTTAACCAGGCAATCAGGTCATTCTCACTGAGTTGTTTCATCGGGGTCTGACACTTCCGAGGCTGACTCTTCCGTAACTGGCACTTCCGGAACTAGTGTTTCTGTAACTAGCTCTTCTGCAGCCGACACTTCTGTGACGGCCATGTCCGTGTCTGGCACTTCTGTCAGAGGCGAAATCACCGCCACCTCATTATTGATAGGTTTCGTACTGTTAGTGATCAAAGCTAAGCTGAAATGTTCATAAGGACGGATCACCAGTAACTCGCCTACTTTACTTTGTGGCAGGGTAATCGCCTTATCGAACAAACCCGCCTCTTTTGTAAAGCCATCGCCATCGCGATAAACCGGATGAGCCTCTTCTTTGAGATCAAAAACACTGCCCTGCTTCAGCTTATCTGCCGATCCTTTATCAATCACAACAACCTGATTAGTAGAGCTAAAGCGGACACCTTCAATATTACCCAATAATCTAGCAGAGGTGCCATGAGGTGACGGCACTGGATAGAATGTTGTGGTAAAGCCTCCGCTCTCCATCATTTGATTTGGCAGAGCAATGTCATTTCTGAGGATTTCTTGCAGCTGCGAGGTTATCTTCAAACCCGAATACCCTCCTGATGCCTCGACCAACTCTCCTTTTGCAATCAAGCGCAATGCGGTGATTTCCTTTGATATATCTTCTCGGGAAAAAGTCTCCACAGGACGGTAAATCGCCCACTCTGTCGCCGTTTGCTCACCGCTGATATACAGCACATTTTCAGCGGTCAGATATTTCCCGTCCTTGGTGCTGCCCATAACCTTGACTGCATTATCCAACGTCTCTTCATCCACCAGTCGATCAGAGCTGAGATAAGGCATAACTAATCCTTCCGCCACCGTTGGGACAGCCTTTTTCTCTGTTATACGTGCCTTTGGGCTCAGCATCTTAACGGGTTTTAAGCTGAGTACTGGCTGTCCGTTAACCCACACCAATGACAATTTATCTCCGGGGTAAATTAAGTGCGGATTCTCAATCTCTGGGTTAATTTTCCACAAACGAGGCCACAACCAAGGACTATCCAGATACAAAGCAGAAATATCCCACAATGTGTCACCTTGTACGACAACATAGGTCTGCGGTGCATCAACTTTAACAGCGAGTGGTTTGTAATCCGCGTCAGCGGTGGCATTGAGAGAGAAAAATAGCGGTAGCATAATACTGGAAACGTTGCGGAAAATTCGTTTCATGACCCTCGTCCTTGGTCTGTTAAGCAGTAACCAGAATGGAAATTAATGCAAGGATGCTGTCATTTAGGTCATAAAATGTCTAGAATTGAGCCAACAAGGTTTGTGCTGTTTCGGCACAGTTCAATATTTCGAGTGAATATGTCTGTATTACAAGTATTAACATTTCCAGATGATCGCCTGCGCACAGTCGCTAAGCCTGTTGAAGCGGTGACACCTGAAATTCAAAAAATCGTCGATGACATGATCGAAACCATGTATGACGAAGAAGGTATTGGCCTTGCTGCAACGCAGGTTGATATCCATCAGCGTATCGTAGTGATTGATATTTCAGAAACTCGTGATGAGCCAATGGTGCTTATCAACCCTGAAATTCTGGAAAAGCGCGGCGAAGATGGCATTGAAGAAGGCTGTCTATCGGTACCCGGTGCTCGTGCACTTGTACCTCGTGCGGCTGAAGTTACCGTTAAAGCACTGGATCGTGACGGCAAAGAATTTACCTTTGACGCTGACGACCTGCTAGCGATTTGTGTTCAACACGAATTGGATCACCTACAAGGTAAATTGTTTGTTGATTATCTATCGCCACTGAAGCGTAAGCGCATTCAGGAAAAACTGGCGAAGATCAAACGCTACAACGAGAAGCAGCTAAGCGCTTAATCGCGAACCATACCAATAAGAAGGAAGTCTACCTTGAGTCAGTCTTTACGTATTGTCTTTGCAGGTACTCCGGATTTCGCCGCCCGTCACTTGGCGGCGTTATTGTCTTCGGAGCACGAAGTCATTGCAGTTTATACTCAACCAGACCGCCCTGCGGGTCGCGGTAAAAAGCTTACTGCAAGCCCGGTTAAAAACATTGCACAAGAACACGACATCCCGGTTTATCAACCAGAGAACTTCAAATCAGATGAAGCGAAACAAGCGCTGGCTGATCTGAACGCCGATATCATGGTCGTTGTAGCTTATGGCCTTCTGCTACCACAAGCAGTATTAGACACGCCTAAGCTCGGTTGTATTAATGTACACGGTTCTATCCTGCCTCGCTGGCGTGGTGCGGCACCAATCCAACGTTCTATCTGGGCGGGTGATGCAGAAACTGGCGTAACAATCATGCAGATGGATATTGGCCTGGACACGGGTGATATGCTGAAAATCGCGACACTGCCAATCGAAGCGACGGATACCAGCGCGTCTATGTACGAAAAGCTTGCCGACCTTGGCCCGCAAGCACTGATTGACTGCCTGACCGATATCGCTACAGGTAAAGCAGTTCCGGTTAAGCAAGATGATGAGCTCGCGAACTACGCGAAAAAGCTCAGCAAAGAAGAAGCTCGCATCAACTGGAGCGATGATGCTGCGCACATTGAACGCTGTATACGTGCATTCAATCCTTGGCCTATGAGCCATTTTGAAGCGGCTGAAAACAGCATCAAGGTTTGGCAAAGCCGAGTGGCGGAGCAAACCAGCGATAAGCCAGCTGGCACGATTGTACAAGCAGACAAAACCGGTATCTACGTGGCAACAGGCAATGGCGTATTAGTTTTGGAACAACTGCAGGTTCCGGGTAAAAAAGCCATACCGGTTCAGGATATTCTGAACTCGCGTGCCGCTTGGTTTGAAGTTGGCACTCAACTGATTTAAGCCATATAGGGTGAGTTATTCCCCCTGATAATACGAACTTTTAGAGGGCAGAGATGCCCTCCTTTACTTTAAGGTACTCATCATGAATGTTCGCGCTGCGGCTGCCAACGTCTTGTATCTTGTCGTCGACAAGGGCCACTCTCTTTCCAGCGCTCTTCCAGCGGCTCAACAAACCATCCGACCTCGTGATCACGCTCTTCTGCAAGAGATCTGTTACGGTGCGCTGCGCTATCTGCCTCGCTTAGAAATGATCGCCAGCCAATTAATGGATAAGCCTCTGAAAGGCAAACAACGTGTATTTCATCACCTGATTCTGGTTGGACTTTATCAGCTAAGCTTTATGCGTATTCCAGCTCATGCAGCGGTTGGCGAAACGGTTGAAGGTACAAAAGATCTTAAAGGTCCTCGCCTGCGTGGTCTGATTAATGCGGTGTTACGCAATTACCAACGCAACCAGGAAGAACTTGACGAGATTGCAGTCAGCAACAACGCAGGCAAATATGGTCACCCAAGCTGGTTACTCAAACTGCTGCAAGACGCTTATCCGCAACAGTGGGAAAATATTGTCGAAGCCAACAATCAAAAAGCGCCGATGTGGCTGCGCGTGAACCACCAGCACCACACTCGTGATGAATACCTGGCACTGCTTACAGATGAAAGCATAGAGGCCACACCACACACAGAAGCGATGGACGCGCTAAAATTGGCAGCGCCATGCGATGTGACCAAACTGCCTGGATTTGATAAAGGCTGGGTATCGGTACAAGATGCAGCGGCTCAGTTGTCGATTCACTACCTGAAACCAAAAGATGGTGAACTGATTCTGGATTGCTGCGCGGCACCGGGTGGCAAAACCGCACATATTCTTGAGCGTACATCCGGCAGTGAAGTGGTCGCGATTGACTGTGACGACACCCGCCTGAAACGCGTACATGAAAACCTGAAGCGTCTCAATCTTCAGGCAAAAGTGGTTTGTGGCGATGCACGTAATCCTCAAGAATGGTGGCAAGGTGAACAATTTGACCGCATCTTGCTAGATGCACCGTGTTCTGCGACGGGTGTCATTCGCCGTCATCCTGATATCAAATGGCTACGACGTGCCGACGATATTGCGGCATTAGCAGAGCTACAAAGTGAAATTTTCGATGCCATGTGGACACAGCTAAAACGAGGCGGCACAATGGTTTACGCAACTTGCTCAATTACTCCACAAGAAAACGTAGAGCAAGTGAAAGCGTTTTTAGCTCGCACCAATGATGCGAAATTGCTAGATTCTGATCCCGAACAGCCTGGTCGTCAAATTCTACCAGGCGAAGAAGATATGGATGGTTTCTACTACGCAGTGCTAACCAAAACACACGCGTAACAGCATGCTAAATAGGGCGATTGGAGTCATTCAATCGCCTTTTTCAGATAACGAGAACAGAGTATGAAGATCATTATTCTTGGTGCTGGTCAGGTTGGCGGCACACTGGCAGAAAACCTGGTTGGTGAGAACAACGATATCACCATCGTCGACAACAACACTGACCGTCTGCGTGAACTGCAGGACAAATATGACCTGCGTGTGGTCAACGGCCATGCGAGTCACCCGGATGTGTTGCACGAAGCTGGCGCACAAGATGCCGACATGCTGGTTGCAGTAACCAACACTGACGAAACCAATATGGCGGCATGTCAGGTTGCCTTCACTCTGTTTAACACACCTAACCGTGTTGCACGTATCCGCTCCCCAGAGTATCTGGCAGAAAAAGAAGCATTGTTTAAGTCTGGTGCCATCCCAGTCGATCACCTTATCGCACCGGAAGAACTGGTAACTAGCTATATAGAGCGTCTGATCCAGTACCCTGGTGCACTACAGGTAGTGAGCTTTGCTGAACAGAAAGTCAGCCTGGTTGCCGTAAAAGCCTATTATGGCGGACCGTTGGTGGGTAACGCGCTATCCGCACTGCGCGAGCATATGCCTCACATTGACACTCGTGTGGCGGCGATCTTCCGTCAAGGCCGTGCAATTCGTCCGCAAGGCACGACCATCATTGAAGCAGACGATGAGGTGTTCTTTGTCGCGGCAAGTAATCATATCCGCTCAGTGATGAGTGAGCTACAGCGCCTTGAGAAGCCTTACCGTCGTATTATGATTGTCGGTGGTGGTAATATCGGTGCAAGCTTAGCAAAACGCTTAGAACAGACCTACAGCGTGAAATTAATCGAGCGTAATTACCAACGAGCAGAACAACTGTCAGAGCAACTTGGCAATACCATTGTATTCTGTGGTGATGCGGCTGATCAGGAATTGCTAACCGAAGAAAATATCGACCAAGTCGATGTATTTATTGCCCTGACCAACGAAGATGAAACCAACATCATGTCAGCCATGCTGGCAAAACGTATGGGCGCGAAAAAGGTAATGGTGTTAATTCAGCGCGGTGCCTATGTCGACCTCGTGCAAGGTGGTGTAATTGATGTGGCTATTTCGCCTCAGCAGGCAACCATTTCCGCACTTCTGACTCACGTTCGCCGCGCTGATATTGTTAACGTATCGTCTCTGCGTCGCGGTGCCGCTGAAGCAATCGAAGCCGTTGCCCACGGTGACGAAACCACTTCAAAAGTAGTTGGCCGAGCGATTGGTGATATTAAACTGCCGCCGGGCACAACCATCGGCGCAATCGTTCGTGGCGAAGAGGTGCTCATTGCTCATGACCGTACAGTCATCGAACAAGATGATCACGTCGTGATGTTCCTGGTCGACAAAAAGTACGTACCAGACGTCGAAGCTCTGTTCCAACCGAGCCCATTTTTCCTCTAGGACTCTTTTATGGTCAACTTACGTCCCGTACTGTTTGTTATCGGGCTGGTTTTATCCAAACTGGCCCTTTTCATGTACGTGCCTACTTTGGTCGCATTCTTCACAGGTACGGGCGGATTCCTCGACTTCGCCCAAGCGGTTGTAATCACCCATGTTGCTGCGTTTATCTGCCTGACAGTGGGTCGAACGACCAATTTCAAACTCAGTGTACGCGATATGTTCCTGATAACCAGTCTGGTTTGGAGCATATCCAGTGCATTTGCAGCGCTGCCTTTTGTATTCATCAACCACATCAGTTTTACCGATGCCTATTTCGAAACCATGTCAGGAATCACCACAACCGGTTCTACGGTGTTGAGCGGCTTAGATGAGATGGCGCCAAGTATCTTATTGTGGCGCTCAATTCTGCAATGGCTTGGTGGCGTCGGCTTTATCGTTATGGCGGTAGCTATCCTGCCCATGTTAAACGTCGGTGGTATGAAGCTGTTCCAAACCGAGTCTTCCGACTGGTCAGATAAAAGTAGCCCAAGAGCCAAAACCGTGGCGAAAAACATCGTGCTGGTTTATCTGATACTTACCGGGCTTTGCATTGGCGGTTACATACTGACAGGCATGAGCCTATTTGAGGCGATCAACCACTCGTTTACCACCCTGTCGACTGGTGGTTACTCGACTTCTGACGGCTCGATGAATCACTTTTCGAATGGTGCTCACTGGGTAGCAACTACGTTTATGTTCCTGGGTGGTTTACCGTTTCTGCTGTTTGTCGCCGCTTTACGTAAACGCAGAATTGATATCCTGCTTAAAGATGCGCAGGTGCGTGGTTTTGCCTATCTGTTCATTTTCTCAAGTCTGGTCATTGCGGCTTGGCTGGTTATCCGAGATGGCTATACCCTATTGGATGCGCTGCGTGTATCGATGTTCAACATCGTATCGGTTGTGACAACAACGGGCTTTGGCTTAGAAGACTTCACCTCTTGGGGCGCACTACCAACCACACTGTTTGCTTTCTTAATGGTTGCAGGAGCTTGCTCAGGTTCAACCTCTGGCGGGATCAAAATATTCCGCTTCCAGGTAGCAATGTCACTGCTGAACAAGCAGATGCTGAAACTGGTTCATCCTTCAGGTGTGTTTGTCCAACGCTACAACCAACGCCCTGTCAACGACGATATTGTACGTTCAGTGGTTGCGTTTGTTTTGACGTTCTTTATCACCATCATCGTTATTGCTGGCGGCTTAAGTGCGCTAGGTTTAGATCCCATCACCAGCATCTCGGGTTCCATTACAGCAGTCGCAAATGTTGGTCCTGGTATGGGACCAGTGATTGGCCCGACGGGTAACTTCGCCCTATTACCCGATACTGCAAAATGGCTGTTAAGCTTTGGGATGTTGATGGGACGTCTGGAAATTCTGACTATTCTTGTCTTGTTCTTCCCGGCATTCTGGCGCCGTTAGAGGCTGAGGCTATAAAACAAAAGGTACAACAATGAAAACGTGGATTACTTTGGCAACCCTGCTGGCTACTACATCGGTATATGCCGCCGAGGTCGTTACCTTAGCGGATGGACGAGAAGTAAAATTAAATGATGACTTTACTTGGGAATATGTAATTAAGAGCACCGCACCCAAAGGCAAAGCAGTAACCGCTCCGAATGAAATATCAGCAACACCAGCGATTACGACGATTCCCGTTGTAGAGAAAACCGTCGGAACGACACTGATCGTCAATGCGAAAAAGCCAACCATGCAGTTGTCTGATTTTGGTGTGGATATTTTGATTGGCTCTGCAAGCTACCAAGGTGGTGAGCTGATTTTACCGACCTCCATCACCAACCAGAGTTCTCAGTCGGTGATTCAGATTGAAGTCGAAGTTCAGGTGTTCGATATGTCGGGTAAAGCACTGGCAAAAGAAAAGGTCATCGTTTGGCAGTCCATTAAACGTATGGCCGATACTTACCTTCGCCCGCAACAAGCAGAGCAAGGTAAGCACATCAAACTGGCAGTGCCGCAATCGGCACAATACCAGTTTTCTGCAAAAGTCGTAGAAGTGCAAACTCGCTAAAAATGAGCCGATTTAGCCCTTGTTAACAAACCAACAGTTAAATCGGCTCAACAAAGTAATAAATCGCAAAGAAGTGGCAGACACAGCCAGCCAGAACAAAACCATGCCAAATTGCGTGGTTGAATGGAATGCGCTGCGCCACGTAAAAAATGACGCCAAGAGAATAGATCAAACCACCCACCGCAAGTAGCGTCAAACCACCGATATCCAGCGTAATAGCCAACTCATAAATCACAATCAGAGATAGCCAGCCCATGACTAAATAGGTCGTAAGCGACAAATTCTTGAAGCGGTGAATAAATGCCACTTTCATGATGATACCAATGAGAGCAATCGTCCAAATCACGATCATCAGCCCAATAGCCAGCGGCGTACGTAAGCTCACCAGCAAAAATGGCGTGTAACTACCCGCAATCAATAGGTAGATCGCACAGTGATCAAACGTTTTCAGCCAGCGTTTGGCTTTTGGATGCGGAATCGCATGATAGAGCGTTGAAGCGAGAAACAGCACGATAATACTGGACCCGTAGATCGCCATACTGGTTATCGTCAGAGTATCAGCTTGTTGATCTAACGATCGGATTAACAGCAGAATCAGGCCGACAATACCCAATATCATCCCGATTCCGTGAGTGACAGAATTAACAAACTCTTCACTTTGACTGTATTCAGGTTGGTGTGGCGAAGACATGACTGCACCTATACTAGAGTGTGTATTTTCACTCTAGTATGGCACATTAAGCGTACACGTGTTAGCTAAAACTCAGCACCGTGCGTCGCAGTAGTTTGTTCCAGAAAATTAAGTACAAGGTCTCCGACTTCTTCAGGGCTGGTCGTCACCGGAATCGTCAGCTCTCTATTCAACTTACCACTGCCCAGCAAACTCGCCAGCATACCTCCAGCGCCGCTACGCGTACGGTCCACTTCAAACCACAATTTCAATTCTTCTTCGCTGCGATGCGCAACAAATTCGAGTTCACGCCATACGCCATGATACGGGCCATCGGTCGGTACCAATTCAAATTCCTGCACAAATGGCAGATCGAAACCCTTTACCTCTTCACATTCGACTTGGCGGATACGTAGGCCCTGCGCTTCAAATGCCGATAAGATCGCATCCATAAGCGGATCAGGCCTAATCGTAAGGATATCTTTGTCTGTGGGATCAAGCGCTGCAGCAACATCTAAGCCTGTTTCCAGCCACACTTTCGCATCACCGATGGTAACGGGAGTATTCCAGGGAACATCAAGCTTAACATCAAAGGTACGTTCTTCTGTGGAATGTATAACAAACGAGTAAGGGAGGCTCCACTCAGCCAGGATATGAGTTTGCGGCACTCGACGCATGTTGTGTCCTTCTCGAGATCCCCTGTCATCAGGCGCTTCTGCGATATAGCGGCAGCAGAGTTTCAGGTCGATGTTATCGATCTTTTGTTCTGTTGAGCCACCATAAACATGGATTGACACATCCACACTTTGACCGGGGTATATCACATCCTGATTAAGAACTGAGTCGACCTTAGCGCTGCCGATCCCAAAACTTGCAAGTGTCTTCTTTAAAAATGACATACACACCTCCTTTGTCGAGATCTCATACTACTACTGCTGATCAGGGGATCAAAACAAATTTTTGTATTCATTCGCTAGCAAATTTAACAAATTCGCAAGAATTCAGCTGTTCAAGTATCGACCAATTATAACAAGGGTGCTAACCTAACAACTGATATGTATGCATATCGTTAATCCTGACTCATTAACTGGATTGGCGAGAGCCAAAAGAGCGAAGCTTTTTGGTATTTGAAGTTTGCTCATAGTGATTCAGGTCATAACATCGGCAATGGATATGCCTGGCAGTTAGGTAATTGAATGCGCCCAACAACAGTCAGGTTCGCACACACCAATAGTAGTGCAATGCGCCGCCGCAGTGGTTTTGCTGCTGCACCAACGGCACGTCAAGTTGCGCCGGCTATGACAATGGTTGAGAAAAACGCGGTAACCCCGAAAGCTCCGTCCAAAGTTATCAAAGCAGCTTAATAAAAAGCGCGGCATCAGCTGCGCTTTTTCTTTTCTATTCATCTTAGCTCTCATCTATTTGTCTTCTCCATGCAATTTGATACCTTTAGATCCAATTACACCTATAAATTCTGTGGAGAAAGGAAAATGAAGTGTCATCGTATCGAAGAACTACTCGAACTATTAGAGCCGGAATGGCATAAAGATCAAGACATGAACCTGCTGCCGTTCATTGTAAAACTGGCACAAGAAGCGGGTTATAAGGGGAAGCTTGAAGATCTCACCGATGATGTGCTGATCTACCACCTGAAAATGCGTAACAGCAGTAAAGATGAAATGATCCCTGGTTTGAAAAAAGATCAGGAAGACGACTTCAAGACCGCTATTTTACGCGCCCGTGGCATCATCAAATAAAGCGCTAAGACAACGCCTACTCTCTTAAGCGACTCATTTGAGTCGCTTTTTTGCAACTGAATACGTGAGATAAAAGAAAGCGTTAACTGTTCAGACGATTATCAGGTTAACTGTACTGATTTTTGTTGTTAAACATTGACTGCGTTAAAGAAAAGGAAATGTTATTGATCGTATAATCGCCGTTTATCAGTATTAACTAAAATAGTTAACAAATAGCAATGTCATCGAGCGACATCACCAGAAATGACGCCGTACATTATAAAAAGCCTAAGAAGGATGAGTGCATGAGTCAGGATAAGATTGATATTAAAGATGTGACTCCCAAAACCTTTAACCCAAAAACTCATAAAGGTGACGGGGATCGTTTTAACCCTAGCAATCGTATCTATGTACGTGAAAGTAAAGGAACCTATCAAAAACTGAGACGCTACGGTGGCTGGTTTTTGCTGCTACTGTTCGCATTGACACCATGGATCCCTTACGGGGAACGTCAGGCTATTTTGCTTGATATTGGTAATCAGCAGTTTAACTTTTTTGGCACCACGCTTTATCCGCAAGACCTCACCCTGCTCGCTCTGCTGTTTGTTATCGGAGCATTTGGCCTGTTCTTTATCACCACCTTTTTAGGCAGGGTCTGGTGTGGTTATCTGTGCCCACAAACCGTCTGGACTTTCATGTACATCTGGTTTGAAGAGAAACTCGAAGGCAGCGCCAATAAGCGTCGCAAACAAGACGCCAACAAGTTAACCACCAACCTGGTAATGCGTAAAACGCTCAAACACATCGCCTGGTTTGCGATTGCACTCATAACTGGTTTTACTTTTGTCGGTTACTTCGTGCCAATGAAGCAACTCGTGATCGATTTCTTTACTTTTAGTTCCAGCTTCTGGCCAGTTTTCTGGGTAATGTTTTTTGCTGTCTGTACCTACGGTAATGCAGGCTGGATGCGTTCTATCATGTGTATTCACATGTGCCCCTACGCACGTTTCCAGTCTGCGATGTTCGACAAAGATACCTTCATCGTTGGCTACGACACCAAGCGCGGTGAACAACGCGGTCCGCGCTCTCGTAAGGCAGATCCGAAACAACTTGGCTTGGGTGACTGTATTGACTGTGACCTATGTGTACAAGTGTGTCCGACGGGTATCGATATTCGTGATGGCTTACAGTATGAATGCATCAACTGCGGCGCCTGTATTGATGCCTGTGACCAAACCATGGATCGCATGGGTTATGAGAAAGGGCTGATCAACTACACCACAGAGCACCGCTTATCAGGTAAAAACACCAAAGTTTTGCGTCCTAAGCTGCTTGGTTATGGTGCGGTATTCCTGATCATGATCGGCTTATTTTTTGCTCAGATTGCCTCCGTCGACCCTGCGGGAATGAGCGTGATTCGTGACCGTAACCAGCTGTTCCGCGTCAATAGCTCGGGAGAAGTCGAAAACACTTATACGCTTAAGGTGATCAACAAGACCCAACAGGTACAGGAATACAATCTTGACGTTAAAGGCTTGAATGATGTGAGCTGGTACGGTAAACAGACCATTCAGGTGCAACCCGGTGAAGTTCTGAACTTACCAATGAGTCTTGGCGCAGATCCTGACAAGCTAAACTCTGCGATCACCACAATTCAGTTTATACTCACCGATAAGAGCAACGATTTTACCATCGAAGTGGAAAGCCGGTTTATCAAGAAACTCTGATTCCAGCTTCGATGACTAATGGAAAAAGGCTCAGCAATGAGCCTTTTTATTTATATGTCCCAAGGTACGTTTAACTTTGACGCCCTTACCCCAGATTTCATGTGGTATGCGTTAGAAAGCATCGGTATTCGCGCAGAATCTGGCTTTCTCCCTCTCAACAGTTATGAAAACCGCGTCTATCAGTTTACTGATGAAGAGCGTCGCCGTTACGTCGTGAAATTCTATCGCCCGGAACGTTGGAGCAACGAGCAGATTCAGGAAGAACACGACTTCACTCTAGAACTGATCGAAAACGAAATCCCTGTCGCACCACCAGTTTTACTCAATGGCCAGACTTTACATCATTACAAAGGTTACGGCTTTGCGCTGTTTGAAAGCGTCGGCGGGCGTCAGTTCGAAGTAGATAATTTAGATCAACTGGAAGGAGTTGGAAGATTCCTCGGTCGTATCCATAAAGTTGGCAGCAGAAAGACCTTTCAACATCGACCAAGCATCGGCTTACAAGAATACCTATACCAGCCTAGAGAGATTCTGCAAAGCTCGAACATGATTCCGATGCATCTGGAAAATAGCTTTTTCAATGATTTAGACTTGCTAATCAAATCCATCGAAAACCACTGGCAGGATAGTTTCAATGTCATTCGTCTGCATGGTGACTGCCACCCGGGGAATATCCTTTGGCGTGATGGTCCGATGTTCGTCGACTTAGATGACGCCCGTAACGGGCCCGCAGTACAAGATTTGTGGATGCTTTTGAATGGTGATAGGCAAGATAAACTGATGCAGTTGGATATCGTTTTGGAAGCCTATCAGGAGTTTTGTGATTTTAACTCAGCAGAATTGAAACTAATTGAGCCACTTCGCGGTCTACGAATGGTGCATTACATGGCATGGTTAGCAAAACGTTGGCATGACCCTGCATTTCCGTTGGCATTCCCATGGTTTAATGAGCCAAAATACTGGGAGGGTCAGGTCCTTGCATTTAAAGAGCAGATTGCTAACTTGGAAGAAGCGCCCCTTTCTTTAATGCCTCAATGGTAAAGTCAGCCAAATAATTAAAAAATGGAGATATTTAGATGAAAAAGCTGTTCGCACTGTTTTCTATGCTGATGCTGAGCCTCTCGGCACAGGCAGCGCAATTCAAAGAAGGTGAACATTACAAGGTATTGGATCTAGAGGCATCGAATAAGCCTGTCGTCACTGAGTTTTTCTCATTCTACTGCCCTCACTGTAATTCGTTTGAACCAATCATTCAGCAACTTAAGCAAAAGCTGCCTGAAGGTGTGAAGCTGCAAAAAAACCATGTGTCTTTCATGGGCGGCAACATGGGTCCTTCAATGAGCAAAGCATTTGCAACCATGGTAGCACTTAAGATTGAAGACAAAATGGTTCCGGTGATGTTTAACCGTATCCACAATCTGCGTAAAGCGCCACGCGATGATGCAGAATTGCGTCAAATCTTCTTAGATGAAGGGGTGGATGCCAACAAATTTGACTCAGCATTTAAAGGTTTTGCCGTCGATTCCATGGTTCGCCGTATGGACAAACAGTTTGAAGACAGCGGCCTGACGGGCGTTCCGGCTGTGATTGTAAACAACAAGTACCTAGTGCAAGCACAGAGCATCAAAACGATGGATGAGTATTTTGCTCTGGTAAACTACTTACTCGAACTTAAGTAATTCTGTCTAAATCATAATAAAGGGGAGCTTCATCAGTTCCCCTTTGTTTTATCTGCGAATCTATTGCTATAACTTATATCAATCCCCCTCGGTTTGAACAATTCATTCACTAATAAGGAGATTTTGAATGATACCCAGGCTCACCCTATTAACTTTGGCCCTTGTCGTAAGTTCAGCTCAGGCTCAGCTTGCAGAAACCGCTGGGTTCAGCGGAGAGATTGCACTTAACGCGGCATTTGTTACGTCAGAATCTAACTTTAACACCGATAACAGCAAAACCATCGATTCGCTGGATAAAAGTGGTGACAGCGATAGCTCGGTTGTCGCTGCTCCTCTGGGTAACATCGCTTATACCTTCGGCAAGCAACTCAACCAACAAGTGTATGCGGGTACGACCCGTTCAGATATCGCCATAGGCACACTTGCTTTTCAGTTAGGTTATCAATACCAATTACCGTCAGGCACGATACTCGATGTATCTTACCTGCCAACCATATTACAAGGAGAAACCTGGCGTAATCCGTATCAGGTAGGCGTGGCTCGACGCACAACCGATGAAGGTGGTAACGCTTATCGCTTCCAGCTTAAAGGGTTGGTTGATGAAAACTTTAACCTCGACCTTGCCTATGCCGACAAAGAAATTGATAACGAAGAAGTCACCGATCGCACGCTGGCTCGCGATGCGGATATTTACTACGTCAAAGGTGATTACCGAATTTCACTCGATAGTACATCTATACTGCAACCCGCGATTACATACATCAACCAAGATGCCGATGGTAAAGCCGAATCCTTTGACTCATATGGGTTTGAGCTGAGCTGGTTTAAGTTTATCAATCGCCACCGCCTTGCTCTCACCGCCGATTACACACTCCAGGACTATCAATCTAAAAGCCAGACTTTTAGCAAAAAACGCAGTAACGACATTATTGGTCTGTTCGCCGCATATGAATACCGCAATGTATTTGACTGGCAAAACTGGTCGTTTATTTCGTTCGCAGCTTATAGCCAAACTGACTCAAATATCACCTTCTACGACGAGAAGGAATACCTATTCTCGTTGGGTTTCAGCTATCGCTTTTAGCCCGCTCTTTGAGAGGCTGATGACTTGATTACACAGCCTGAGCAGTCAGCTGTTTCAGTAATCGGTCCATCGCGCGATATCCGAGCGCTTCCGCCAGATGGGAGCGCTCTATTTGACCGGCGTCTTCAAGATCCGCAATAGTACGTGCGACTTTAATAATGCGATGATAGGCGCGAATAGATAAACCAAGCCGGTGCAAAGCCGTCTCGAGAAACTCGGCATCACTCTTTTGTAGTGGGCAAAACGTTTCGATCTCACGGCTGCCAAGCAGAGCATTTACCTTCCCGCTGCGATTTAACATCCGCACACGAGCATGATTGACCCGCTCCTTAACGACTAAGGTAGGCTCACCTCGATCACCACCTTCTGACAGCGTTCCCTTTGGCAACGCAGGAATTTCTAGCGACATATCGAATCGGTCGAGCAACGGTCCCGATAAGCGCCCCAAATAGCGTAAAATGGCTTGTGGGTTAGTACGAGCTTGATTCCCTTCATAGTAGCCTGTTGGACTGGGGTTAAGTGCACCCACCAGCTGGAAGCGGGCCGGAAAGCGGGTTTTACCCTGAGCCCGAGAGATGATGATCTCCCCAGATTCGAGGGGTTCGCGCAGCGAGTCCAGTACTTTTCGGTCAAACTCCGGCATTTCATCCAGAAACAACAATCCGTTGTGAGCCAGTGAGATTTCACCCGGTCTGGGTATCGAACCACCACCAACCAACGCCGCCATCGAACTGGAGTGATGCGGAGAACGAAATGGTCTTGATTTCCAGTTATGCTCGTTAATATCACTCTGAGTCAGAGACGCCACCGACGCTGTTTCCATCGCTTCTTCGTCACTCATTTCCGGTAACAAATCACACAATCGCGAGGCTAGCATGGTTTTTCCTGTACCGGGTGGGCCTAAAAACAGCAGATTGTGGTTTCCAGCCGCCGCTATCTCCAACGCCCTTTTTCCCTGTTGTTGACCGATGATGTCCTGCAAATCTCGGCCATTAGAGTCCGGCGCAATCCACTTCGGAGCCTGATAAAGATTAAGTCGATGTTGGCCGCATAACTCAGCGCAAACCTCCAATAAAGATTGCGCTGACCTATGCTGTTCTTTTCCCACCAGCGCAGCCTGATCACCATTCGCATGCGGAACCACCAAATGGCGCTGAGTTTTGTTCGCAGCCAAAGCCGCAGGCAGCACACCTTTTACTGGTCTTAACCCTCCAGATAACGCTAACTCACCAACAAATTCATAGTTTTTGAGCTTATCTGTCGCTATTTGCTCCGACGCCGCCAAAATCCCTAATGCAATAGGAAGGTCAAAGCGTCCCCCCTCTTTAGGTAAATCAGCCGGAGCCAAATTGACGGTAATTCGCTTTGCCGGGAACTGAAAGTTAGAATTAATGATCGCACTGCGTACCCGATCTTTGGATTCTTTTACGGTGGTTTCCGGCAGCCCAACCAGAGTAAAACCCGGCATGCCATTACTGATATGCACTTCCACACTAACTGCCGGCGCTTCAACCCCGACACTTGCCCGACTATGAATGATTGCCAGCCCCATATTCGCCTCGAATTATTGAACAGTATATAAACAAATGTTTTTCTAAGTAGTTATGTTATATACCGCGTCTAAATTGAGAGTTAATGTGAAAAAAGAATGACTTTTTGCTTGTCATGCAGAGGATTTGTGTGATACCACTAGTGACGCAAACAATTTCGTAGAACATTACACAACGCTTTTTAACTAAATTACGAAAGAACGACAGACAGATGAATCTATTCGCTTACATTAACTCACTGCTAGCCCTGATTATCGTGGTCATTATTGGCACCACGCGGGGTATTGTGGGCGAAAGATAACCACAAATTACAAGAAACCCCCGCACTGAAAAGTCCGGGGGTTTTTTTACAACTACAAGTTGTCATCTGTCTAACCCTTGGACAGTTTAACGGGAAGAATGGGAGTGCACATAATGTGCAATACACATGGTGATAGCTACGAGCCACAACGTAGCAAAGGAGGTTTACGATGACTGGTGCACAACTTGTCGTAGCCGCTTTAAGACAGCAAGGCATCAAGACCGTGTTTGGTTATCCTGGTGGAGCCATCATGCCAATCTACGATGCCTTGTATGACGGAGGTGTAGAACACATCTTATGCCGTCATGAACAAGGGGCTGCTATGGCCGCCATCGGAATGGCACGCTCAACTCAAGATGTTGCCGTTTGTATGGCAACTTCCGGCCCTGGCGCCACCAACCTAGTTACCGGCCTTGCCGATGCATTTCTTGATTCAGTTCCTCTGGTTGCCATTACAGGTCAGGTTGCCAGCTCTCATATCGGTACTGACGCTTTCCAGGAAATGGATGTGATTGGTATGTCACTAGCCTGTACGAAACACAGCTACCTGGTGACTGAGATTGAAGATCTTGCTCCTACCCTAGCAGAAGCGTTTGAAGTCGCAAAAACGGGGCGTCCGGGTCCAGTCATTGTCGATATCGCCAAAGATGTTCAGCTTGCAAAAGCACCAACAGAATTACTGCCTCCATACGTTGCACCAGCAATCGAAGATGTCAGCACTGAAGACATCCAACGCGCACAAGAAGTACTGGCAGCGTCTACTCGTCCAGTGCTCTATGTTGGTGGCGGTGTTCAGCTTGCAAAAGCAACCCATGCAGTACGAGAGTTCTTACGCCTGAATCCAATGCCAGCGGTAAGCACTCTGAAAGGTCTCGGCACGATTGAACGTCATGACCCTCACTACCTGGGTATGTTGGGCATGCACGGCACTAAAGCCGCCAACCTTGTCGTTCAGGAAGCGGATCTATTAATCGTAGTGGGTGCGCGATTTGATGACCGCGTGACAGGCAAACTTGATACATTTGCACCAAACGCGAAAGTGATTCACATCGATATCGATGCAGCAGAAATTCACAAGCTGCGCCACGCTAACGCACCGCTACGTGGTGATATCAATACCATTCTTCCTCAGCTAGAACTGACCCAAGACATCTCTCCATGGGTTCACCACAGTGAAAGTTTACGCAGCGGCTTCAAGTGGCGCTACGACCATCCTGGCGAACTTATCTATGCTCCACTGTTACTTAAGCAGTTATCTGACATGATGCCGGATAGCGCCATGGTTTCAACAGACGTAGGTCAGCACCAGATGTGGGCAGCGCAGCATATCCAGCCACGTGATCCACAAAACTTCATCACCTCAGCAGGTCTGGGCACTATGGGTTTTGGTCTGCCAGCTGCAATGGGCGCAGCAGTCGCGCGTCCGGATGATCAGTCTATCCTTATCTCTGGTGACGGCTCATTCATGATGAACGTGCAGGAGTTAGGTACACTCAAGCGCCGCCAAATCCCGGTGAAGATTGTTCTTCTTAACAACCAACGTCTTGGCATGGTACGCCAGTGGCAGTCCCTGTTCTTCGATGGTCGACACAGCGAAACCATCCTTGATGACAACCCAGATTTCGTGATGCTGGCAAAAGCATTCGATATTCCGGGAAAAACCATCACTAAGAAAGAAGAAGTGGAACCCGCACTTAAAGAGATGTTAGAAAGCAAAACCGCTTATATGCTTCACGTTTTAATCGACGAAGAAGAAAACGTGTGGCCGTTGGTGCCACCTGGCGCATCAAACAGTGATATGTTGGAAAATACGTAGGAGACACTCACATGGACAGATATTTACTCGACATCAAAGCCGATGACAAACCGGTGCTGTTAGAGCGTGTTTTACGTGTGATTCGTCACCGCGGCTTTGTGATCAAACAAGTGGCAGCGACTCAGAACCACGAAAGTAGAGTAGCCAGCGTAGAGATCATCGTCGACAGCGATCGACCTATCTCCTTTTTGATCAACCAAATTGAAAAGTTATGGGATGTTCGTAAAGTTGAGGTTCTAAAAATCCGCAACGATGAACTGCCAAATCATAACTTGCAACAACACGTAAATGCGTAAGGATGGCAGCGCTGACTATCGGATTTATTTGCTTTTTTTATAACGAAAACGGTAGTTGAAACCAAAGCTGTACCTGATGTAACCATCGAATTAAATGGAACTGGGCGGCGCCAAACGCGGCCCACTCATTAAACTACTGCAAGAGGCCTACGATGGCCTATTTAACAGCGCTACAGAAAAAAGTGGGCTGATTAGACTGTGTGTACCCAGAGCAGAAGTAAGAAGGAATTAAGAAATGCCAAAATATAGATCAGCAACCACCACACATGGTCGTAACATGGCGGGAGCTCGTGCGCTATGGCGCGCAACAGGCGTAAAAGAAGAAGATTTCGGTAAGCCAATCATCGCCGTAGTGAACTCGTTTACTCAATTTGTACCGGGCCACGTACACCTGAAAGATTTAGGCCAACTTGTTGCTAAAGAGATTGAAGCTGCAGGTGGTATTGCAAAAGAATTTAACACCATCGCCGTAGATGATGGTATCGCAATGGGTCACGGAGGCATGCTTTACTCTCTACCTTCACGTGAGCTGATTGCTGACTCAGTGGAATACATGGTTAACGCTCACTGTGCAGATGCCATGGTGTGTATCTCTAACTGTGACAAAATCACTCCGGGGATGCTGATGGCGTCAATGCGCCTTAACATCCCGGTTATCTTCGTTTCTGGCGGCCCAATGGAAGCGGGTAAAACCAAGCTATCTGATCAGATCATCAAACTCGACTTGGTTGACGCAATGATCCAAGGTGCGGATCCAAAAGTATCTGATGAGCAAAGCGAACAGATCGAACGCTCAGCGTGTCCGACTTGTGGCTCGTGTTCAGGTATGTTTACCGCAAACTCAATGAACTGTCTGACCGAAGCTCTGGGTCTGTCTCAACCTGGTAACGGTTCTCTGCTTGCAACTCACGCGGACCGTAAAGAGTTGTTCGTCAACGCAGGTAAACGCATCGTTGAACTAACTAAGCGTTACTACGAGCAAGACGACGAAACAGCCCTACCACGTAATATCGCGACCAAAGCCGCGTTTGAAAACGCGATGGCACTCGATATCGCCATGGGTGGCTCAACCAACACGGTTCTGCACCTGCTAGCCGCTGCTCAAGAAGGTGAAGTCGATTTCGACATGACGGACATCGACCGTATGTCTCGTCAGGTGCCGCATCTATGTAAAGTTGCCCCATCTACACAGAAATACCACATGGAAGACGTCCACCGCGCTGGTGGTGTCATTGGTATTCTTGGTGAGCTGAACCGCGCGGGGCTTTTAAATAACCAGTCCAAGACAGTTCTGGGCCTTAATTGGGAAGAGCAACTAGCACAATACGACATCATGCTGACCGATTCGGAAGAAGTGAAAAAATTCTACCGTGCAGGTCCTGCAGGCATCCGTACCACTCAGGCGTTCTCACAAGATTGTCGCTGGGATACATTGGATGATGACCGCGCAGAAGGCTGTATTCGTACCAAAGAGAATGCCTTTAGCCAAGACGGTGGTCTTGCAGTACTTAAAGGTAATATCGCGCTGGATGGCTGTATCGTTAAAACCGCAGGTGTGGACGCAAGCATCCTCAAATTTACCGGCCCGGCAATCGTGTTTGAAAGTCAGGAAGATGCAGTAGATGGCATTCTTGGTGGCAAAGTGAAAGCGGGTGATGTCGTCGTGATTCGTTACGAAGGACCAAAAGGCGGCCCGGGTATGCAAGAGATGCTCTACCCAACCACTTACCTGAAATCGATGGGTCTGGGTAAGGAATGTGCGCTACTGACTGATGGCCGCTTCTCTGGTGGTACATCAGGTTTGTCTATCGGCCACGCTTCTCCGGAAGCTGCAAACGGTGGTGCGATTGGTTTGGTGAAGAACGGTGACTTGATTGCTATTGATATCCCTAATCGCAGTATCTCACTTGAGGTTTCTGAACAAGAACTTGCAGAGCGGCGTGCAAAACAAGATGAACTTGGCTGGAAACCTGCAGACCGTCAACGTAAAGTTTCTCTTGCACTTAAAGCGTACGCCAGCATGGCAACCAGTGCTGACAAAGGTGCAGTACGAGACAAATCTAAGCTAGAGGGCTAGCAATGATGGAATCTCAACCCGAAAAGAAAGTGAATCAAACTGGCGCAGACTATCTGCGTCAGATCCTGCGTGCGCCAGTTTATGAGGTCGCTACGGTCACACCGCTACAAGATATGCCCCGCCTTTCTTCAAGGATTGGCAATAACGTGCAGATCAAACGTGAAGACCGTCAGCCAGTTCACTCATTCAAGCTGCGCGGCGCTTACAACATGGTGGCAAGCTTATCTGAAGAGCAAAAAGCGGCGGGCGTGATTGCGGCTTCGGCAGGTAACCATGCGCAAGGCATGGCACTTTCAGGCTCCAAGCTAGGCATCAAAACCACCATCGTGATGCCAAAGACAACGCCAGATATCAAAGTGGATGCGGTGCGAAGCTTTGGTGGTAATGTCGTGCTGCATGGCAACAACTTTGATGAAGCCAAGGCCGAAGCAGAACGTCTGGCTGAAGAATGCGGCTATACGTTTGTGCCTCCCTTTGATCACCCGTTAGTGATTGCGGGTCAGGGCACCATTGGCATGGAGATGCTGCAGCAAAATGGTCACCTTGATTACATCTTTGTACCGGTTGGCGGTGGTGGCTTAGCTGCGGGCGTAGCGGTACTGGTTAAGCAACTGATGCCGGAAATCAAAGTAATTGCTGTCGAACCTGAAGACTCTTCATGTTTGAAAGCGGCCTTAGATGCAGGTGAACCAGTGGTGCTGGATCAGGTCAGTATGTTTGCAGATGGTGTGGCTGTAAAACGCATCGGTGAGGAAACATTCCGTCTCTGTCAGAAATACATTGATGGTCATGTAGCCGTATCAAGCGATGAAATTTGTGCTGCAGTCAAAGACATCTTTGAAGATACTCGTGCAATTGCGGAACCATCCGGCGCTTTAGCTTTGGCGGGACTGAAAAAATTTGCCGAAAAGAATCAGCTTAAAGGCAAAAACCTCAGTACGGTGTTGTCTGGTGCCAACACCAACTTCCACGGCTTACGCTATGTCTCCGAACGTTGTGAACTTGGTGAAAAACGTGAAGGCTTATTGGCCGTTACGATTCCAGAACGCCAAGGTGCTTTCTTTGAGTTTTGTAACCTGATTGGCGGCCGTGCAGTCACTGAGTTTAACTACCGTTACAATGATGACGAACTGGCGAACATCTTTGTCGGTGTTCGACTTCAAGGTGGTCAGGAAGAGCTGGAACACATTATTCGCGATCTGCGTGAAGGTGGCTATCCAGTGGTGGACTTATCCGACGATGAAATGGCGAAGCTACACATTCGCTATATGATCGGTGGCAAACCATCGAAAAAACTGAAAGAGCGTTTGTATAGCTTTGAGTTTCCAGAATATCCGGGAGCGCTGCTGAAATTCCTGAGCACACTCGGTACTCACTGGAACATCAGTCTGTTTAACTACCGCAACCATGGTGCAGATTACGGACGTGTTCTGTGTGGTTTCGAGTTAGATGAAAGCGATTTAGCCCAGTTTTCTGCACATTTACGTGAACTAGGCTATCAGTGCAAAGACGAAACGGATAACCCATCCTACAAGTTCTTCTTATCGTAACTGCTTTAAAAAACACCTCGCAAACGTGAGGTGTTTTTTTATGACTGAAGCCAGTCCTGATGTAATTGATGAGACGATCCTAAATAATCGACCATCCATTGGATCAACTTATGGCTTTCATCTTTACGCCACACCAAACAGCATCGACTTAGTGGCTTGTCGTCCGCCAGCACTTTCTCCACCAGTACACCTTCATTGATCAATGGTGTCGCAATATGACGCGGCATGTACCCCACACCTACCCCATTTTTCAGACACTCAATCGCGGCATACCAGTTAGGCAGTAATAAGCGGCGCTGCTTAGCATAGTGACCGGTATGACGCTTGGGTAATACACTAGACGTATCATCCAGACAGATAGCAGGAAACTGGCTGACAAACGCTTCGGTTAATATCTGCTGACGCACGCAGGGATGCGCTGGCGACATGACAAATGCCCAGTCCAGCGTCCCCATGTCTCTGACTTCGAAATCACCGCCAACAGGAATGGCACTCGTCGCACCAACCACGATATCTGCCCGCCCCTGGGCAATCGCTTCCCACGAGCCATTAAACACTTCCATATTGATCTGCAATTCGGCAAATTCAAACTCACGATAAAAGTCTTCCACCAGAGGCTTTAGCTTTTCCAATTTCACAACGTTATCCAACGTCAGCTTCAGGGTTGTTTGCCAGCCATGTGCTGCACGGCGTGTCTGTGCTTTCACCTCTTCCATTTGGCGTAACAAAGCGCGCGCTTCTGCCATAAATAGCTCCCCAGCAGGGGTTAGCTCGACCTTTCTTGGCAAGCGGCGAAACAGCACTACATCCAAATCTTGCTCGACCTGACGCACACCATAACTGATTGCTGAAGGCACTTTGTGCAGAACTTCAGCCGCCGCAGTAAAACTGCCTAACCGGGCAACGGTATCGAGCATTTCTAACGAAGATTTGGAAAACATCACCATTAACCTTTCAAATTTTTTGATTGATAACCAATAATTTTAACGTTTTATTTTTTATAAATCGAAAAATAGAATGAAAAGGTAAATAAATCAGGGTTGGCGCCAACTGATATTGATTAAAAAGTAATTAAATAATTTGATTGGTTAATAATGAAAATATCAAAACTACAACTCGTTTATCTTGCAGTGTTATCAATGCTTGGCTTCATCGCCACAGACATGTACCTGCCAGCATTTAAAGCAATGGAAGCAGACTTTGCGACAGGGCCGGAACAAATCGCCCTGTCTTTGACCGTATTTTTAGGCGGGATGGCATTTGGTCAGCTTATGTGGGGGCTGGCTTCAGATAAGTTTGGTCATCGAAATACTCTGGCTGCGGGTTTAGTCGTATTTACTCTTGCTTCATTCGGTCTGGCGTTCTGCGATCAAGTATGGCAATTACTGACTCTCCGATTTGTTCAGGCGATCGGTGTATGCGCACCTGCTGTGATCTGGCAAGCAATGGTCATTAAACGTTACTCCAGCAGCAGTCAGCAGATTTTCGCCACCATCATGCCGCTGGTCGCTCTGTCTCCTGCTCTTGCTCCTCAATTAGGAGTGTTACTTGCAGACAACTTTGGCTGGCACAGTATTTTTATCGTGTTAACGCTGGTGGGCGTACTACTTGTCGCCGCAACCATGATGCAAACAGACGAAAAAGCGGAGCTAAAGCAAACCAGCATCTCATCTGATATAAAAACTCTGCTGGGGTCGAAAACTTACCTCGGTAACGTGATTATGTTTGCCACCGCATCAGCGGCTTTCTTTGCTTACCTAACCGGTATGCCGGAAATCATGGCTCAACTGGGCTACGAAGCGAAGGACATCGGCCTGAGCTTTATCCCCCAAACCATCGCCTTTATGACAGGTGGCTACCTGGGCAAAGTGGGAGTACGCAAATATGGCGATAAAAACGTTTTACGCCAGCTGATCGGTTTGTTTAGCGTTGCGGCGCTAATGGTGTTCGTCGCATCACAATGGACATTAACCTCTATATGGCCAATTCTGGCACCTTTCTGCCTTATCGCGGTCGCAAACGGTGCGCTTTATCCCATCGTGGTCAACCGAGCTCTGGAAAGTGCTCAGCAAAGCCCGGCGACAGCAGCGGGTTTGCAAAATAGCCTGCAGATCTGTGTCAGCAGTCTGGCCAGCGCTTTCGTTGCCGCGATGGCCAGTCAGGCTCAGTCAATCACTGGTATCGCGATTGTCATCTGCATGGGCGGTTTATGGATTGGCTATATTTTGTCGAACAGAGAGTTGGTCAAGCACTTTGCCACCCCAGACAATGCTCGCGTTGTTAGCGAAGAAGAGAGTTAAATACAACAAAGCCGCTCACTGTGAGCGGCTTTGATTCAATTTATCAACAAAAGCGTGAGTTATTTCTTTTTAACTGGACGCTGCCAACCAGTAATTCTGCGTTCTTTCGCGCGAGTAATTACTAACTCACCTTCGGCTACATCTTTGGTTAGTGTCGTACCTGCGCCAATGGTTGCGCCGTCCGCGATAGTCACAGGTGCCACCAGCTGACTGTCCGAGCCAACGAAAACGTCATTGCCGATCACGGTTTTGAACTTGTTCGCACCGTCGTAGTTACACGTAATCGTGCCAGCGCCAATGTTAGTGCGTTGACCAATTTCAGCGTCGCCCAGATAAGTCAGGTGGTTAGCTTTAGAACCTGCACCGATACGAGCATTCTTCACTTCGACAAAGTTACCGACGTGAGAGTCGTTACGCATATCAGCACCAGGACGCAGACGAGTAAATGGACCCACGGTACAATCCTCTCCAACAGTCGCACCTTCAATCACGCTGTATGGACGCACGATGGTGTTGTCATCAATCTCACAATCTTTCAACACACAGCCAGCACCGATAACGACGTTATCACCCAATGAAACAGAACCTTCGATGATGACGTTGACATCAATTTCGCAGTCCATACCACATTGCAGCTCACCACGTAGATCAAAACGAGTCGGATCGCGCAGCATTACGCCCTGCTCCAGCAGCTTTTGCGCTTGCATGGATTGGAATGCACGCTCCAAACGAGCAAGCTGAGCACGGTCATTGACGCCTTCAACTTCAATCGCATTAACTGGGTGCACCGCTTCTACCGCACGACCTTCGTCATGTGCTGCTGCGATGATGTCAGTCAGGTAGTATTCGCCCTGCGCATTGTTGTTGTTAAGACCCGACAACCAGCGTTTCAGATCACCGCCTGTTGCGACCATTACACCAGTGTTGATTTCTTTAATCAGCTTTTGCTCTTCACTCGCATCTTTCTGCTCAACGATAGCCACTACCGGGCCATTCTTACGCACGATACGTCCATAACCGGTTGGGTTATCCAGAACAACCGTCAGTAGTGCGATACCACCTGTTGGCTGCGCATCAAGCAGGCTCTCGATGGTTTCCGCAGAAATCAGTGGTACATCCCCGTACAGGATAAGGACTTTTTCATCATCCTCGAATTGAGCTGAAGCCTGATCAACCGCATGACCTGTCCCTAACTGCTCGGCTTGCAGTACCCAGCTAACGGACTCCTCGGCAAGCACTTGCTGCATTTGATCGCCACCATGTCCATACACCAGATGAATGTTTTGCGCACCCAGACCTGTACATGTATCGATCACATGTTTTGCCATTGGCTTGCCTGCCAAAGTGTGTAGCACTTTAGGCATGTTCGAGTACATACGGGTTCCTTTTCCCGCAGCAAGAATTACAGCACTGAATTTCATTAATAACCTATTGACGTTCTTTATGTAGTTGGCAGATATTTTAGACAGCTTGAAGGGATAAGTTAATGGCGAGAAGTCAATTTCCAATGAAAAATAATCAAAAAGGCGACCATTTGGCCGCCTTTTTCATGCAACGTTGCTAATTGAGCTTAGCGACGCTTTTTAGTCAGCTCGATAACTCGTAGCTGAGCAATGGCTTTAGCCAGTTCACTGGCCGCTTGTGCGAAGTCCATGTCGCCATGCTTATTCTGGATATTCTCCTCAGCACGACGCTTAGCTTCTTCTGCCTTCGCTGCGTCTAGATCTTCACCACGAATCGCAGTATCAGCGAGTACTGTAGCAGTACCCGGCTGAACTTCGACCATACCACCAGAGACATAAATGAACTCTTCGTGGCCGTGCTGTTTCACAATACGCACCATACCAGGCTGAATAGCGGTCAGAAGCGGAGTATGGCCATGGAAAATACCAAGCTCACCTTCGCTACCGGTCACCTGAAACGTTTCTACACGACCAGAGAAAATACGTTTCTCAGCGCTTACTACGTCTAGGTGAAAGGTTATTGGTGCCATATCGCCTCCTAGTTAGCCTTATAGCTTCTTAGCATTCTCAATAGCATCATCGATGCTACCGCAGTACATAAATGCCTGCTCTGGAATGTCGTCGTATTCACCAGCTAGTAGACCTTTAAAGCCACGTAGAGTCTCTTTAAGAGGTACGTAAACGCCTGGGTCACCTGTAAATACTTCCGCTACGTGGTAAGGCTGAGTTAGGAAACGCTCAATCTTACGTGCACGAGATACAACTTGCTTATCTGATTCAGACAGCTCGTCCATACCTAGAATCGCAATGATGTCTTTCAGCTCTTTGTAACGCTGAAGTGTCTGCTGAACGCCACGAGCGATGTCGTAGTGCTCTTGACCTACTACTAGCGGGTCTAGCTGACGAGACGTTGAATCTAGTGGGTCGATCGCTGGGTATAGACCCATTGCTGCGATGTTACGGTTAAGTACAACCGTTGCATCCAAGTGCGCGAACGTTGTTGCTGGAGACGGGTCAGTCAAGTCATCCGCAGGTACGTATACCGCCTGTACAGACGTGATAGAACCTTGCTTAGTTGACGTGATACGCTCCTGTAGTACACCCATCTCTTCTGCAAGAGTTGGCTGGTAACCTACCGCAGAAGGCATACGACCTAGAAGTGCTGATACCTCAGTACCTGCAAGCGTGTAACGGTAGATGTTATCAACGAACAGAAGTACGTCACGACCTTCGTCACGGAAACGTTCTGCCATTGTTAGACCAGTCAGTGCAACACGTAGACGGTTGCCTGGTGGCTCGTTCATCTGACCGTAAACCATCGCTACTTTAGATTCTTCAGGCTTCTCAACGTTTACAACGCCCGCTTCCTGCATCTCAAAGTAGAAATCGTTACCTTCACGAGTACGCTCACCAACACCAGCAAATACTGATAGACCTGAGTGTTGAAGTGCGATGTTGTTGATAAGTTCCATCATGTTAACGGTCTTACCTACACCTGCACCACCGAATAGACCGATTTTACCACCCTTCGCGAATGGACAAACCAAGTCGATTACTTTAACACCAGTTTCTAGTAGAGCTGTTTCGTTTGATTGCTCTTCGTAGCTTGGTGCTTCACGGTGAATAGAGTAAGTCTCTTCTGCACCGATTTCACCACGCTCGTCAATCGCGTCACCTAGAACGTTCATGATACGACCTAGGGTCTTAGTACCTACTGGTACTGAAATTGGAGCGCCAGTATTTACTACTTCAACTCCACGACGTAAACCATCAGAGCTACCCATTACGATACAACGAACTACGCCACCGCCTAGCTGTTGTTGAACTTCAAGAACTAGACGCTCTTTTGAGTCCGTTACGTTTAGAGCGTCATATACACTAGGTACATCGCTCTGTGGGAACTCTACGTCGACTACCGCACCGATGATCTGTACGATCTTACCTGTAGCCATCGTTAATCCTCTAAACTATTTCGTTTTACCTAAGCTTAAACCGCAGATGCACCACCAACGATTTCTGACAGTTCTTGTGTGATCGCAGCCTGACGGGCTTTGTTGTACACAAGTTCTAGATCTTCAATCAAGTTGGTTGCGTTATCCGTTGCAGCCTTCATCGCAATCATTCGAGCCGCTTGCTCACAAGCAAGGTTCTCAACCACACCTTGGTATACCTGAGACTCTACGTAACGCACTAGTAGCGTATCCAGTAGAGGTTTTGGCTCAGGCTCATAGATGTAGTCCCATGAGTGCTCACGCTGCATTTCTTTGCTGTCCGATTTAGGCAAAGGTAGCAATTGATCGATCGTTGGTTGCTGAACCATAGTGTTCACAAACTTGTTGAACACTACGTATAGACGGTCCAGTTCACCTTCATCGTATTTCTTTAGCATTACGCCAACAGAACCGATTAGGTCTTCCAGGCTTGGATTATCACCAAGACCAGAAACCTGTGCCGCAACTTTTGCGCCACCATGTTTAAAGAAAGCTGTTGCTTTCGAGCCAATTACTGCCAGCTCAATTTCAGCACCTTTCTCTTTCCATGTTTTCATATCTGTAACGGCTTTTTTGAACACGTTGATGTTCAAACCACCACACAGACCACGGTCTGTCGAAACGATGATGTAACCAACACGTTTAGCTTCACGCTCTTCTAGGTACGGATGACGGTACTCTAGATTTGCATTAGCCACGTGACCGATCACTTTACGCATTGTTTCAGCGTATGGACGAGAAGCTTCCATTGCATCTTGAGAACGACGCATTTTTGAAGCTGCTACCATTTCCATCGCTTTCGTAATTTTCTGCGTGCTTTTAACACTACCGATTTTATTACGTATCTCTTTTGCGCCGGCCATCGTTACTCTCCGTTAGTTGGTGACAGAGACTGCCACCGACCTAATTACCAAGTTTGGGTTGCTTTGAAGTCGTCAGTCAGTTTCTTCAACTGAGCTTCGATTTCATCGTTGTAAGCACCAGACTTGTCGATCTCAGCTGCTAGTTCAGCGTATTGACCGCGAGCGTACGATAGTAAAGCCGCCTCGAAATCTAGAACTTTGCTTAGTTCTACATTATCAAGGTAACCGCGCTCTGCTGCGAAGATAGTTAGCGCTTGGTCAAATACAGACATTGGAGCGTACTGCTTCTGCTTCATTAGTTCTGTAACTTTTTGACCATGGTCTAGCTGTTTCTTCGTAGCTTCATCAAGATCAGAAGAGAACTGAGCAAATGCTGCTAGTTCGCGGTATGCAGCTAGTGCTGTACGGATACCACCTGATAGCTTCTTGATGATTTTCGTCTGAGCCGAACCACCTACACGAGATACTGAGATACCTGGGTCAACCGCTGGACGTACACCTGCGTTGAATAGCTCAGTTTGTAGGAAGATCTGACCATCGGTAATCGAGATTACGTTAGTCGGTACGAATGCTGAAACATCACCTGCTTGAGTTTCGATGATAGGAAGAGCAGTCAAAGAACCAGTCTTACCTTTCACTTCACCGTTAGTGAAACGCTCTACGTACTCTTCGCTTACACGAGCTGCACGCTCTAGTAAACGAGAGTGGAGGTAGAATACGTCACCCGGGAATGCCTCACGGCCTGGTGGACGTTTAAGTAGTAGAGAGATCTGACGGTAAGCTACCGCTTGTTTAGATAGATCATCGTAAACAATCAGTGCGTCTTCGCCGCGATCGCGGAAGTATTCACCCATCGCACAACCTGCGTATGGCGCCAGGTATTGAAGCGCTGCAGATTCAGAAGCAGATGCAACAACAACGATAGTGTTAGCTAGCGCGCCGTGCTCTTCTAGTTTGCGAACTACGTTAGCGATAGTCGATGCTTTCTGACCGATTGCTACGTAGATTGAGAAAATACCAGAGTTTTTCTGGTTGATAATCGCGTCGATCGCCATTGCTGTTTTACCAGTCTGACGGTCACCGATTACTAGCTCACGCTGACCACGACCGATTGGGATCATTGAGTCAACTGATTTGTAACCAGTTTGTACAGGTTGGTCTACCGATTTACGGTCGATTACACCTGGTGCGATTACTTCTACAGGCGAAGTCATTTTCGCTTCGATTGGACCTTTACCATCGATAGGCTCACCTAGCGTGTTTACTACGCGGCCTAGTAGTTCTGGACCAACTGGCACTTCAAGAATGCGGCCAGTACCTGTAACTTTCATGCCTTCCTTAAGGTCAGCATATGGGCCCATTACTACCGCACCAACCGAGTCACGCTCAAGGTTAAGTGCTAGTGCATAACGGCCACCCGGTAATTCAATCATTTCACCTTGCATCACGTCCGCTAGGCCGTGGATGCGGATGATACCATCGCTTACCGATACGATAGTACCCTCGTTGCGAGCTTCACTAACAATATCGAAAGATTCGATACGTTGTTTGATCAGATCGCTGATTTCCGTGGAATTAAGTTGCATGCTCCAATCCCCATTAAGACTGCAATGCATCGCTCAGGCGGTTCAAACGACCACGCGCTGAGTCATCGATGACTAGGTCTCCGGCTCGAATAATAACCCCACCAAGTAGGGTCTCATCTACACTGCAATTCAGCTTCACTTTACGTTCAAGACGTGCTTCAAGTTTGCTGCCAATATTTGCAAGTTGTTCATCAGAAAGTTCAGATGCTGAAATCACTTCAACATCGATTTCTTTCTCATGCTCTTTCTTCAGAATGAAGAATTGCTCACAAACATCAGGAAGGGCCGTTAAACGACCATTCTCAGCCATAACCTTCAGAAGGTTTTGACCGCTTGCATCAACTTGGTCACCACAAACTGCAACAAAAATCTCTGCCATTTTTTCAGCAGAGAATGAGCTGGTTAGTAGCTCACTCATTTGTTCGTTTTTGGCAACTTCAGCAGCAAAAGACAGCATTTGACCCCATTGGGCTAGTTGGTCTTTTTCTACCGCAAAGTCGAAAGCTGCTTTAGCATAGGGGCGTGCGATTGTAGTCAAATCAGACATATGCGCCCCCAGACTTAAAGTTTTGCAGTAATGTTGTCGAGAATATCTTTTTGCGCTTCTTTATCGATAGTACGCTCAAGGATTTTCTCAGCACCAGCTACAGCCAGAGTAGCAACTTGTTTGCGCAGCTCATCGCGCGCACGATTACGTTCTGCTACAAGTTCTGCTTCCGCTTGCGTTAGGATTTTCTGGCGTTCTGCCTGAGCTTCCTCGCGAGCTTCTTCTAGAATTTGAGACTTACGTTTGTTCGCTTGCTCAATGATCTCAGTTGCTGTGCGCTTCGCTTCTTTCAATTGATCAGAAGCGTTGGCTTGTGCTAGATCCAAGTCTTTCGCAGCACGTTCAGCTGCTTGAAGACCATCAGCGATTTTCTTCTGACGTTCTTCAATCGCTTGCATCAATGGCGGCCATACATACTTCATGCAGAACCACACAAATAGTGCGAACGATATTGCTTGACCTAGCAGAGTTGCGTTTATGTTCACAACAGCTACCCCTCTATTTGGACTTAGTGTTAATCAGTGACAAGCCAGAGCTCGCCCCGAGTTAAAGGTGATTAACCTAGTTGACCAACGAATGGGTTTGCGAATGTGAATAGTAGCGCGATTACGATACCGATCATTGGAACCGCATCAAGTAGACCTGCGATGATGAACATCTTAACTTGTAGCATAGGAGCCATTTCTGGTTGACGTGCTGCACCTTCAAGGAATTTACCACCTAGCAGTGCGAAACCAATCGCTGTACCAAGAGAAGCAAGACCGACGATAATACCTACGGCGATTGCAGAAAAGCTCAGTAAAGTTTCCATTACTATCTCCAATTTATAGTTGTTGGCTTAGTGCCCAAATAAAAAGCTAAAAAAATTAATGATCAGGATCTTCGTGTGCCATTGACAGGTAAACAATTGTCAACATCATGAATACGAAGGCTTGAATCGTAATAACCAAGATATGGAAGATTGCCCACGGTAGTGAACCCATCCATTGTAAGTACCATGGTAGCATTGCCGCACAAAGAATGAATACAACCTCACCCGCGAACATGTTACCGAATAGACGCATACCAAGTGATAGAGGTTTCGCAAGTAGCGATACCACTTCAATCAGTAGGTTAAACGGAATCATCAGTGGGTGATTGAATGGATGTAGTGCAAGTTCTTTTGCGAATCCACCTAGACCTTTCACTTTGATGCTGTAGAAAATCATCAATGCAAACACGCCTAGAGCCATAGCCATGGTGATATTCACATCAGCAGACGGTACGACCTTAAGGTAAGGAATACCAAGCCAATGTTCTGCTGGGTATGGTAAGAAGTCGATCGGGACTAAGTCCATCACGTTCATCAAAAATACCCAACAAAAGATAGTCAGTGCTAAAGGCGCGATCAGTGGGTTGCGTCCATGGAACGTATCTTTGACGTTATCAGCGACAAATTCTACGATCATTTCTACAGCACACTGAAGCTTACCCGGTACACCCGCTGTTGTTCTCTTCGCTACTTTGTAAAAGATTCCGAGGAAAATTAAACCAGTAAACCAAGAAAAAAACAGGCTATCGATATGTACGTTCCAGAAACTTGTCTCCTCCGCAACTAAACCTAACTTGTATAACGATAGGTTAGAAAGGTGGTGGGCAATGTAACCGGACGATGTTAGCGCTTCACCTGGCGCAGCCATAACTCATCCTATTTTTTGTTGTTAATGAATAGCACTGGTGCAAAGATATTAATACCTAGTACCAGCAAATAGGTTAGTTTGAGGGGAACAAGTTCCACCTGCATATACATGTAGGCAACATAGAACAGTGCAACCGTGATGAGAATTTTCAGTACTTCACCCGTATAGAAAGAAGCAGCGATGCGCTTGGCAGCGCGAGCTCCACTAAACATGAAAGCACATAACGCGAATACTGCATTGGCGATGACAAAAATGCCCCCACCAATCAACGCTGAAAGTCCCCAATCAGGATTTACGGCCACCGCCATTCCTGCAGCCACAAAAATAACCGCGCCAGACTCGATCATTAACAATTGCCTTGCAAGCTCTCGTCCTGGTCTAGCTAACGCAGCTACCATGTATTCGTACCTCTAGTATTATCCACTTCGCACTAAACTCTCTGTGCAGGGAAATTGGCGAAAATTATACGTTCAGTCCAACCGAATGCAATTAAATTGCATCAAAAACTTACAGTTTTGTTTACAAAACGACAACTTTCGCACAAAATTCGAATTATTCAGTTAATTGACCTAAATCAATTATCTCATTTAGGCTTCCAGCTTGGCAATAAGTTGGTCCAATTTGTGAGGCTCATCAATACTTATCGTCAATTTAGCTTTTCCGTTAGCAGAACGAACCAAAGAAACTTTAGCGTCAAGCATTTGGCTTAATTTATGCGACATTTGCTCGGCTTCGGTATCTTCTTGTTGCGCTTTTTGCTCATTCTGTGGGGCTAGGCACTTTTTTACTAACTGTTCGGTTTGACGGACAGTCATTTGCTTCTTCGCAACTTGCAGAGCCACTTCGATTTGCTGCTCACCTTCCAGTGCTAATAGTGCTCGCGCGTGGCCCATCTCCAGCTTTTTCTGCGCAACCAGACTTTTCACTTCAAGCTCAAGCTGATTCAAACGCAGCAAGTTGCTCACCGTCGTTCTTGACTTACCAATCACATCCGCGACTTGTTGGTGCGTTAAGACAAACTCGTCTTGCAGACGCTCAAGAGCCTGAGCCTCTTCAATGACATTGAGATCTTCACGTTGGATGTTTTCAATCAACGCCATAGCAATCGCTGCGCGATCTTCAACCTTTTTCACTAAACAAGGGACACGCTTAAGTCCAGCTTGCTTTGCCGCGCGCCAACGACGCTCACCTGCGATGATTTCAAACTGGCCACTTTCGACCTGACGCACCACGATAGGCTGAATTATGCCCTGAGATTGAATCGAGGCGGCCAGTTCTTCAAGCGCTTCTGGCGCCATATCTTTACGCGGTTGGTAGATACCCGGTTGCAATTGACCAATCGCTAAGTCAGTTAACTCACCGTCAGCCGATAGAGCTTGGCTTTGCGATGCAATGTGCTGTTTTTCTCGGGCAAATGAACTGGTCGACAACAACGCATCCAGTCCTTTTCCTAGACCACGCTTAGACATGGGATTGAATTCCTTAGGTTAGAGTTAAACTGGAAGCTCTTCACGGCGTAGCATTTCTCCCGCTAGGGCAAGGTACGCTTTAGCACCCGCAGAGTACTTATCGTAGTACATAGCAGGTTTACCGTGACTTGGCGCTTCAGCCAAACGTACGTTACGCGGGATAACCGTGCGATACACTTTGGTACCAAAGTGCTTTTTAAGTTGGTCAGAGACTTCGTTCGATAAGCGGTTACGCGGATCGTACATAGTCCGCAGTAAACCTTCAATTTTGAGGTTTTCATTAACCACGGCAGCTAATTTGCTGATCGTATCCATCAGAGCAGTTAAACCTTCTAACGCAAAGTATTCACATTGCATTGGCACCAGCACTGAGTCGGCTGCAGCCATAGCATTGATTGTAAGAAGGTTTAGAGAAGGGGGACAATCGATAAAGATGAAATCATAGTTATCACGAACTGACGCTAAGGCATTTTTCAGACGAACTTCGCGAGCAAACACTTCCATCAGTTTGATTTCTGCTGCCGTCACATCACCGTTTGCAGCGATAAGATCGTACTTACCGCTCGTTTCGGTACACACAACTTGGTCAAACGGCGCTTCTTCAACAAGAAGATCATATGCAGTGGCATCAACCATATACTTATCAACACCACTGGCCATCGTAGCATTGCCTTGAGGATCGAGATCGATAACCAAAACTTTGCGCTTTGTTGCCGCCATCGAAGCCGCTAAGTTAATGCACGTTGTTGTTTTGCCGACCCCACCTTTCTGGTTGGCGATTGCTACAATTTTACCCACGATTACCTCGCTAATTATCCTTGCGCGATAAGATTACTAGATGACGATCCCCTTCTAACTCAGGAACCATCAAAGATATGACCTCGGTCACATAGCACCACTCAGGAAGCTGATCTATTTCATCTTTAGGGAGCTGACCTTTCAATGCAAGAAATAATCCATTTTCCTGATTAGGCAGATGATGACACCATTCAACCATATCTGTCATTGAAGCAAAAGCACGACTTAGAACGCCATCAAACTTTTCTTCAGACTGAAATTCTTCAACGCGACTCTGAATTGGTGTCACATTGTTCAGCCCTAAAGCATGTACGACTTGCTTGATGAAGCGAATACGCTTACCTAAGCTATCGAGCAAGAAGAAGGTCTTGTCAGGATTCATGATGGCCAGTGGAATCCCAGGCAAACCCGGGCCAGTACCAACATCGATAAATCGTTCACCTTGCAAGTGAGTACTAACCACTATGCTATCAAGGATATGTTTCACTAACATCTCAAGCGGATCGCGTACCGAGGTTAAATTGTAAGCTTTGTTCCACTTGTCGAGCAGTTCGACGTATCCAACCAACTGCTCGCGTTGTTTGTCTGAAACCTCTAAGTCGGTCTGAGCAATCAGTGCGTCTAACTTGGTTCGTAGTGCACTCATTACTCTTCCTCACCTTTTTTGAGCAAACCGTGCTTCTTCAGATGCACCAGAAGAATCGAAATCGCCGCAGGCGTAATACCTGAAATGCGAGAGGCAATACCAATGCTCTCAGGTTTGGCTTCGCTCAGCTTCGCGACCACTTCGTTCGATAAGCCTTTTACGTCTTTGTAATCCAAATCCGCAGGTAGCTTAGTGTGTTCATGGCGAAGCGATTTTTCGATCTCTTCTTGCTGACGCTTAATGTAACCGTCGTATTTCACCTGGATTTCAACTTGCTCAGCGGCTTGTTGATCGTCCATTGCTGGCGCGAATGCATCCAATTGAGTTAACTGAGAATAGGTGATCTCTGGACGACGTAGCAGATCCTCACCACTGGCTTCGCGTGCCATTGGGGTTTTAAGCAATTGGTTTAATTCGTCGATACCCGCCGAGTTTGGATTCACCCATGTCGCTTTCAGACGCGCACGTTCGGTTTCCATGTTATCGATTTTTTGGTTGAAACGGGCCCAACGAACGTCATCCACAAGTCCAAGCTCACGCGCTTTTTCTGTCAAACGTAAATCAGCATTGTCTTCTCGAAGTAACAAACGGTACTCGGCGCGAGAGGTAAACATACGGTACGGCTCTTTAGTACCCATTGTTGACAGATCATCAATCAATACGCCCATGTAAGCCTGATCACGACGTGGGCTCCAGCCTTCTTTGTCCTGACTGTACAAACTTGCGTTCAGACCTGCCATCAGACCTTGAGCGGCCGCTTCTTCGTAACCGGTTGTGCCGTTAATCTGGCCAGCAAAGAACAAACCATGAATAAACTTGGTTTCGTAAGTCTGTTTCAGATCTCGTGGGTCAAAGAAGTCGTACTCAATCGCATAACCTGGACGCACGATGTGCGCGTTCTCAAAGCCCTTCATTGAGCGAACGATTTGTACCTGTACGTCAAATGGCAAGCTGGTGGAGATACCATTTGGATACAGTTCGTTGGTTGTTAAACCTTCTGGCTCAATAAAAATCTGGTGACTGTTCTTATCGGCAAAACGCATTACTTTGTCTTCAATAGACGGGCAGTAACGCGGACCAATACCTTCGATAACGCCAGCATACATCGGGCTACGATCGAGGTTATTGCGGATCACATCATGTGTTTTTTCATTTGTATGAGTAATGAAACATGGGATCTGACGCGGGTGCTGCTCGCGCTTGCCCAAGAATGAAAACACAGGCGTTGGATTATCACCATGTTGCTCTTCCAGCACAGACAAATTGACTGAGCGAGCATCAATACGTGGTGGTGTACCGGTTTTCAGGCGATCAACCCGGAACGGAAGTTCACGAAGACGATCCGCAAGTGCGATCGATGGAGGATCACCTGCACGGCCACCAGAAGAACTCTCCATTCCAATGTGGATCTTACCACCCAGGAAAGTACCTACAGTAAGGACCACGGCTTTAGCATGGAATTTCAGACCCATCTGAGTCACAACACCGAACACGCGATCCTGGTCAACAATCAGATCGTCGACAGATTGTTGGAATAACGTCAGGTTAGGTGCATTTTCTAATGCGCTGCGAACATACGCTTTGTAAAGGGCACGATCAGCCTGAGCTCGTGTCGCTCGTACTGCTGGTCCTTTAGAAGCATTAAGTGTGCGGAACTGAATACCCGCATGGTCAATGGCTTGCGCCATCAGACCGCCCATTGCATCCACTTCTTTTACCAAGTGACCTTTACCGATACCACCAATCGCCGGATTACAAGACATCTGGCCTAATGTATCGATGTTATGGGTAAGGAGAAGAGTTTTTTGTCCTGTACGTGCAGATGCGAGTGCGGCTTCCGTTCCTGCATGTCCGCCACCAACAACAATGACGTCAAAGTTTTCGTGATAAAGCATGAACCGACCTCAGGTATTCAAAGGATTTATTGGACAGATAAAGGAGCAGCATTTTACCTGCTTTATGCCAGAGAGAAAATCGTTTTCTCGTTTTATCCGTTTTAAGCTTCAAGATAAATATATATAAGATCTATATATATGATCTTTTATTAGATCTATTATTAGGATCGCTCCCTCCTGTGGATAACCTAAAAATGATCAACAAGATCATGGATCTTCTTTGGATCATATCTTGTGATCTTGCTTGGATCTGATCGAGGATTAGCTGGGATCAAAATGGGTAGTTATACACAGGGGAAGAAAACGATCAAAGTTATTATTGGGATAACTAAAGGAAAATCACTGGATCTTATATTACTTATCCACAGACTTATTGAGTGATTTTTAACCATTTAAGAAAAAAATAACAGGGAAACTTATTCACAGTATGGTTAGCAGAGCCGCAAAGCGACTCTGTAAGAGGTGGAGACGTTAAGGTTAGAATCGCTCGATATGCTCTTTTAGCCATTCTTCCGCGGCATCTTCCGCTACTGTGTGGCTAAGGATATCAATCTTCAGGCAGTCAGCAATCGGTGTTGCACCGATGTCTTCCAGCAAATCATACGCATGTTGGCCAGCGGCACAGAAGGTATCATAGCTTGAGTCACCAATCGCAATCACCGCAAACTTCACGTCCGCCATCTTTGGTGGTGTATTCTGTAGTGCCGCGATAAATGGCTGAATGTTATCTGGGTATTCACCAGCTCCGTGTGTTGAAGTGATGATCAACCAAGTACCTTTATTGTCTATTGACGCTAGCTCTGGCTGATTGTGGATTGTGGTTTCAAATCCCTTTTCTATGAGCAGATCACTCAGGTGATCCCCGACGTATTCCGCGCCACCCAGGGTACTGCCTGTAATAATGTGGATCATTTGTCTTCCTTATAGCCATACCTGCGCTCGAACAAAGCGTTGTTGAGCGAGAGTACAAAAAGAAACGCGGTGGCAAGCTTAAACTTAACACCGCGCGTTATATTATTTGCCGATACAGAATGAAGAGAAGATGCGGCCGAGCAGATCGTCTGAGCTGAACTCTCCGGTAATCTCGTTCAGATGTTGCTGAGTGATGCGTAGCTCCTCCGCGAGTATCTCACCAGCCATATACCCTTCAAGCTGCTCCTGACCGATTTGCAAGTGCTGAGCTGCGCGTTCTAACGCATCCAGATGGCGACGTCGGGCCATAAAGCCACCTTCGGTGTTACCAGAGAAACCCATGCACTCTTTCAGATGCGCGCGCAGAGCATCGACGCCAGCGCCAGTTTTTGCAGATAACCGGATCAAAGTGGGGTTATTCACATGACAGATCCCCATCTCTTCACTAGTTTGATCCGCTTTGTTACGGATCACTGTCATGCCAATATTGTCTGGCAGGCGATCAACAAAGTCAGGCCAGATGTCTTTCGGATCGGTGGCATCGGTTGTGGTGCCATCCACCATAAACAGCACGCGGTCGGCTTGTTCTATTTCCTCCCAGGCGCGTTCGATACCAATTTTTTCTACTTCATCGGAAGCATCACGCAGGCCAGCAGTGTCGATGATGTGTAGAGGCATTCCATCAATATGAATGTGCTCTCTTAGTACGTCACGTGTGGTACCCGCAATATCAGTCACGATAGCAGACTCTTTGCCAGACAGAGCGTTCAGTAGGCTGGATTTACCCGCGTTAGGACGACCAGCGATAACCACCTTCATACCTTCACGCAGAATTGCGCCCTGGCTTGCTTCACGGCGCACAGCATCGAGATTGTCGATAATCGTCTGTAGATCGCCAGCAACTTTGCCGTCGGCGAGAAAATCAATTTCTTCTTCCGGGAAGTCGATGGCGGCTTCCACGTAGATACGCAGATGAATCAGTGACTCCACCAGCGTCTGAATACGTTGAGAGAACTGGCCTTGCAGTGATTGCAGGGCAGATTTCGCTGCTTCTTCTGAGCTGGCATCGATCAGGTCAGCAATGGCTTCTGCTTGAGTCAGATCCATTTTGTCGTTGAGGAACGCGCGTTCTGAGAATTCACCTGGACGCGCGGCGCGTACACCTGCAATCCCCAGAATGCGTTTAATCAGCATATCCATAACCACTGGGCCACCGTGGCCTTGCAGCTCCAGGACATCTTCACCGGTGAACGAGTGCGGGTTAGGGAAGTACAGAGCGATACCTTCATCTAGCACGGTGCCATTTTCCGCCTGGAATGGCAGATATTCTGCGTAGCGAGGTTTGAGTGTTTTACCCGTCACTTCCTCTGCCACCAAATTGGCCTTGGGGCCGGAAACACGAATAATGCCGACACCGCCACGACCAGGTGCGGTCGCTTGAGCGACAATCGTATCTGTAGTCATAATCTTGCCTTTTGAGCTGGGCTCAGCTGAGCCATAACCATTTGTTAGCTGAATTGTATACCCAAATAACTTCAAGGTGCTAGATTCAGCGAGAATGACTTGGTTCACAGACGCGGCAACGATTTGAAGATCTGGTGGTTCTAAATCAAAAATCGTTAACAAAGGATGTGGGCCAAGGCAACTCGCCCTTCGGGAGCATGTCACTGACACGATTTCTGTGTCAAATAACTTGGAAAGAGCTCGCTATTACGCTGCGTTATTTTCCTTGAACTCGAGCCAGTGACAATGCTCTGAACACTGCATCTTGAAGTCATTTGGGTATAAGTAGCCAAAAACAAAAAGGCGACCTTTTGGCCGCCTTTTTCAATCAATTTCCAAAGGATTACTTAGTGTGTAAGCCTTTTTTCTCCAATCCTTTGTAGATCAGAGTTTGCTGGATAAGCGTAACGATGTTCGACACCAACCAGTACAGAACCAGACCTGATGGGAAGAACAAGAAGAAGAAGGTAAACATAACCGGCATGAAGGTCATGATCTTCTGCTGCATTGGATCCGTTACTGTTGTTGGGCTCATCTTCTGGATCATGAACATTGAAGCACCCATCAGTAGTGGCAGGATGTAGTATGGGTCCTGCGCTGAAAGGTCATGAATCCAACCGAAGAATGGGGAGTGACGTAGCTCAACGGATTCCATCAGTGCCCAGTATAGCGAGATAAAGATTGGCATCTGTAGGACAAGAGGTAGACAGCCACCAAGTGGGTTTACTTTCTCTTTCTTGTACAGTTCCATCATTTCCTGGCTCATACGCTGGCGGTCATCGCCGATACGTTCACGCATTGCTTGCAGCTTAGGCTGTAGCATGCGCATTTTTGCCATAGATGTGTATTGAGCTTTTGTTAGTGGGTACATTGCACCACGAACCACGAAGGTCAACAGGATGATTGCCACACCCCAGTTAGACACGAAGCCGTGAATCATAGACAGTAGCCAGTGTAGTGGCTTCGCGATGAACCATAGCCAGCCGTAATCCACAACAAGGTCTAGGTTCGGCGCAACGGCTTCCATTTGATCCTGAAGTTTTGGACCAACCCATAGTGTTGCTTCAAACTTCGCTTGGTCACCATTTGCGATGGTTTTGTTCGGCATACGTACGCCGATATCGCCCATATTACCGATTACACGAGTGTAAAGATTTGTACCAGGTTCGTTACGTGGAATCCAGGCAGCAGCGAAGTAGTGTTGGATCATTGCTGCCCAACCTTGGCCGTCTGCTAGGTTGATAGACAGGTTACGATCCTGCATATCATCAAAGCTGTATTTTTTGTAACGCGTGTCTTCTGTAGAGAAAGCACCGCCGCGGTATGTTGGCATCGTGATGCTGCCGCCATCGTCCATTAGGTTTTGACGCAGGTGAGCGTACATACCAAATGTTGCGTTGTTACCTGAGTTGTTAACTACATCGTACTCAACGTTAAGTGCGTAGCTGCCGCGCTTAAAGATGTAAGTCTTCGTGTACTCAAGGCCGTTTGCTGTGAAAGTCATTGGAACGCGCAGTTCGTCCTGACCATCAGCAAGCGTAAAGCTGTCTGCACTTACATTGTAGTAAGGGCGGTTAGTGCTGCTAAGATCGATACCTTGTGGACCCACAAGGCCGCTTTGCGCGATGAACTGGTGACCTTGAGTGTCTTTTAGCAGAACAAACGGGTCAGCAGAATCAAGTTCAGCAGAATATTGATTTAGGTCGGCATGTACCACATCGCCACCAACGGTGTCGATCGACAGAGTTAAAACATCAGTCGTTACTGTGATAGTTTTTGCAGAAGCTTGCTGGTGTCCTGGAGCTGGGTCTAGATCATCAGCAAAAGATGGTGCAGGTAGACTGCTGTTTGATTGAGCCTGTTCAACTGCTTGAGGTTCTGGATTCTTCGCTACTTGCCATTGTTGAAACAGCAAAAAAGAAACCAGGGCCAAACCGATGAGCAGGATATTACGTTGAGAATCCATCGTTAGTTATCTCTGTCTTGTTTTTGGACTGGTGGAACGGGGTCATACCCCCCTTCATTCAAAGGGTGGCATTTTAATAGACGTTTGCCTGATAACCAACATCCTTTTACAAAACCGTGAGCTCTCAAAGCTTCTAGCGCGTAAGTGGAACAAGTTGGTGTGAACCGGCAACGAGGACCAATCAAAGGGCTGATAAACCAGCGATACAGATAAACGAGCCCAATGGCTATCCACGTGAAGGGCGAGACAGGCGTTGCCATAGCTTATCAAACAATTTAAATAATTCCTCATTGCTTAAATCTTGCGCGCTTTTCTTCGCGATCACAACAAAATCTTTGTTTGGAAGCTGATGTTGCTTATTACGGAAGCTTTCACGAGCCAGGCGCTTAAATCGGTTACGACCGACGGCAGTTTTAATCTGCTTTTTCGGAACAGCCAGACCTAATCGTGGATGAGAAAGAGTGTTATTGCGAGCAATGATGGTGAAATGAGGCGAGCCAGCACGATGAGCCTGCTGGAAGACGTTTTGATAATGCTCGGGAGTTAACAAACGTAACTCCCGATTAAACGCGTACGTGTTCAAAATAAACTAGCGATTATTTTGATAGGCGCGCACGGCCTTTTGCACGACGTGCGTTGATAACTTTACGACCGTTCTTAGTTGCCATGCGAGCACGGAAGCCGTGAGTACGCTTGCGCTTTAGAACTGTAGGTTGAAAAGTGCGTTTCATGATAATTACCTTTACTGATCAGTAGTTTTAGGTTCTTGTTAAACCCGGCGTGGGCACATGCTTTCTTTATATAAAGAAGCTCTTTACATAGAGAAGGCAACCGACGCCTCTCAACAAAGAGGCGGAATTGTAATCACACTCACATTGTGTGTCAATGACTCAATGCGTATGAAATTCCGGCCGGGCGATTATACGTAGTGTGAGCAAAATCTCAAGGATCAATCGATCCTGATGTTTGATCGTTACTCTATCCCAACTTGGTTAAGGAATTTTTTCAAACGAGGATCTTGTGGATTATCGAATATATCCTGTGGAGAACCTTGTTCAACGATATTGCCTTCGGCCATGAAGATCACTCTGTCGGCGACTTCTTTGGCAAATTGCATTTCGTGCGTGACCACCAGCATGGTTTGATGCTGGTTGGCTAACTTCTTCATTAGAGACAATACTTCGCCGACCCATTCCGGATCGAGTGCTGAAGTTGGCTCATCGAACAGCAGCAGTTCTGGCTGTAATGCCATCGCGCGACCAATACCCACACGCTGCTGTTGACCTCCAGATAGCGCAGCAGGGTAGCTGTCGCCTTTTTCCCCGAGGCCAATATCGTCCAGAATCTGCTGAGCACGTTGAAGTGCCTGGCCTTTTTTCCAGCCTCGAACGGTAACCAGACCCTCGGCAATATTCTGGCGCGCTGTCATATGAGCAAACAGCGCATAGTTTTGGAAGACGAAACCCGTTCGGCGGCGTAAAGCCAGCACTTCGGCTTTGGTGTGCTTATTTACATCTACCGACACATCATCAATAGTGATGCGCCCTTCGTCAGCTTGTTCTAAAAAGTTAACTGTGCGTAATAAGGTGGATTTACCGGTACCACTGGAGCCAATGATAACGATGATTTCACCTTGTTTGATGTCGATATCGATGCCTTTCAGCACTTCAGTATCACCAAAGCGCTTATGAATATTCTCTAATTTAATCATCGAACGTACGCCTTATTAAGTTTTGCTTCAGCCCAAATTTGAACGCGGGTCAGAATCACTACCACGCCCCAGTAAATCAGAGCGACGGCAAGGAAAGCTTCAAAGAATCGGAAGCTGGATGATGCTTCCATCTGCGCTTTAGCCATGATTTCTGCTACGCCCAGCGTAAAGGCGAGGGAGGTCGATTTAATCATATCGATGAAGTAGTTCATCAGAGATGGCAGCGCAACACGTGTCGCTTGCGGCAGGATGACCCGACGCATCGCCTGAGTGGTCGTCATGCCTACCGATAAGCTCGCTTCCATCTGGCTGCGATCAATACCGATGATTGCCGCTCGAATACTCTCTGCCATGTAGGCGGCAAAGTGGAGGGTTAAACCGATCACGGCCGCAGAGAAAGCGTCGAGGCCAACCATAAATGGAAAGATTTGCGGTAAGCCGTAATAAAGCAGGAACAGCTGAACTAAAAGTGGGGTTCCTCGGAAAAAGCTGATGTACAGCTGGCTCAATTGATCGAGTACTGGAACCTTAAAAACGCGGATATTGGCTAAAATGATGGAAAGAATCAGTGAGAACACTAATCCCCATGTTGCCATTTCCATGGTTGTGCCAAGATATTTGAGCAATATCGGCAACAGTTCCAACATGTAATTAAAATCAAATCCCATTCGGCATACCTGAACGCTAGAGAAAAGAAAAGGTGGAAAACTATGTTCCACCTTCACGTAAATTTATAGAGGTGAGGAGGGTATCTCTCCTCACCTTATATTTCAAAGTGTTTTATTTGGTAATGTCGGCACCAAACCACTTCACGGAAATCTTCTCAACGGTACCGTCTGCACGCATTTCTGCAAGTGCTTTGTTAACTTCAGCTTGTAGCTTTTGACCTTTTTCGTTGTTTACGAACGGCCAAGCGTTTTGAATGGTTTCAAATGGTTCGCCAGCTAATTCTAGTGGAAGACCGGTTTTCTTGATCAGCTCTAGTGCTGACAGACGATCCATAACAAAAGCGTCAGAACGACCTAATGCAACATCGTGCTCGATACCTGTATCGTACGTCTTGATGTTGATTTTGCCGTCTTTATCGTACTTACGAAGAAGCTGCTCAAAGTTCGAACCCAGGTTTACTGCTACGGTTTTGCCAGCCAGATCATCGATGCCTTTGATGCTGTCGTTGCCTTTACGTACGGTGATTTGTGCACCGTCAACCACGTATGGGTCAGCAAACAGGTATTTTGCCTTACGTTCTTCTGTCATGGTGATCTGGTTTGAGATCGTATCGATTCGACCCGTTTCTAACAGACCAAACAAACCAGAAAAGTTCGCAGTGACGTATTCGATCTTGTAATCGTTGCGCTTACCGATCTCGTCCCACATATCGACTTCAAAGCCCTGTAGCTTATCTTGCTTAACAAACGTGAACGGGAAGTAACGGCCTGACATACCGACTTTGACTTCTGTTGCTGCTTGAACTGTTGCTGCAGATAGTGCGATAGCCGCTACAGCAACCTTAATCCAGTTTTTCATCTTAAATCTCCACAATTTTATGGTTAGATATACTACTGTTATTTTTCTCAATTAAATAATAACCAAGAGCAATAGTCTAGATCTGGGCGTAATAAGTTAACAATTGTTTCAAATACTAATAAGTTTATTCACAGGTCTGGTGAAATACGATCTCAATAGGGAAATAAGATCGAAAAAATCGCGCTTGGAAATAAAATAATACACAGAGTTATCACCAATTCCTTGATCGGAGGGATTTTGCCCAAAAGTGGATCAATGTGTGGGCAAGTTTGGGGCAAGGTGTGTTGATCTCATCAAGTTTGGCGAAATAATTGTGAATAACTTAGATCTTATTCACTGGATCCTCGATCAAGTGCTGGCGATCTTGGTTATCAACAGGTAAAATTGCCAGTCTTTTCCGACAATCCAATTACTCAGTGGGGGCACCGTGTCATCTTCGCTTTGGCTGCAATGTTTGCAGCAGCTTCAAGAAGAGCTACCAGCAACAGAATTCAGCATGTGGGTTCGTCCGCTACAAGCGGAGCTCAATGACAATACTCTCACTCTATTCGCGCCAAACCGTTTCGTGTTGGACTGGGTACGTGACAAGTATCTGAACAGCATTACTCGTTTACTGCAGGTTTATTGCGGTAATGACATCCCTAACTTACGTTTTGAAGTAGGTAGCCGTCCGGTTTCTGCGCCTAAACCGGCACCGACGCGTACGCCAGCGGATGTGGCTGCTGAATCGTCTGCCCCTGCTCAGTTACAGGCTCGTAAGCCAGTGCATAAAACCTGGGATGATGATGCTCAGGCGATCGCGGACATTAATCACCGCTCGAACGTGAACCCAAAACACAAGTTCAACAACTTTGTAGAAGGTAAGTCGAACCAGTTGGGTTTGGCTGCGGCACGTCAGGTATCGGATAACCCGGGCGCAGCATACAACCCATTGTTCCTATATGGGGGCACTGGTCTGGGTAAAACTCACCTTCTGCATGCAGTAGGTAACGCGATTGTGGATAACAACCCGAACGCGAAAGTGGTGTACATGCACTCTGAACGTTTCGTACAGGACATGGTTAAGGCACTGCAAAACAATGCGATCGAAGAGTTCAAGCGCTACTACCGCAGTGTGGATGCGTTGCTTATCGATGATATCCAATTCTTTGCTAACAAAGAGCGTTCGCAGGAAGAGTTCTTCCATACCTTCAACGCGTTATTGGAAGGCAACCAACAGATCATCCTGACTTCTGACCGTTATCCAAAAGAGATCAGCGGCGTAGAAGATCGTCTGAAATCTCGTTTCGGCTGGGGTCTGACTGTTGCGATCGAACCACCTGAGCTGGAAACTCGCGTAGCGATTTTGATGAAGAAGGCCGAAGATCACCAAATTCACCTTGCGGATGAAGTGGCGTTCTTTATTGCTAAGCGTCTGCGTTCAAACGTTCGTGAGCTGGAAGGCGCGCTAAACCGTGTCATCGCGAATGCTAACTTCACCGGTCGTCCAATCACGATTGATTTTGTACGTGAAGCACTGCGCGATCTACTAGCGCTGCAAGAAAAGCTGGTCACCATCGACAATATTCAGAAAACGGTGGCGGAATACTACAAAATTAAAGTTGCAGATTTACTGTCTAAGCGTCGTTCTCGCTCTGTTGCGCGTCCTCGTCAGTTGGCGATGGCACTGGCAAAAGAGCTGACTAACCACAGCTTGCCAGAAATTGGCGATGCGTTTGGTGGTCGTGACCACACCACGGTACTGCATGCATGTCGCAAGATTGAGCAGCTGCGTGAAGAGAGCCACGATATTAAGGAAGATTACTCTAACTTGATTCGCACCCTGTCGTCTTAATCGGTTAGAATAACAGTATTCTAAGCAAATCATTTATTGAGCTGACAGCGTAAAGAGCCAAGCATGAAATTTACTATTGAACGTAGTCATTTAATCAAACCGCTACAACAGGTTTCGGGCGCTTTGGGTGGCCGGCCAACCCTGCCTATTTTGGGTAACCTACTGATAAAAGTAGAAGAGAACGTGCTATCGATGACCGCAACCGATCTGGAAGTGGAACTGGTTAGCAAAGTGACTCTGGAAGGGGATTTTGAAGCGGGCAGCATTACCGTTCCTTCGCGTAAGTTTCTCGACATCTGCCGCGGTTTACCTGACGATGCGATCATTACCTTCGTATTAGAAGGTGATCGCGTACAAGTTCGTTCTGGCCGCAGCCGATTCTCATTAGCTACGCTACCTGCGAATGACTTTCCGAACATCGAAGATTGGCAAAGTGAAGTTGAAGTGTCACTGAGCCAAGCGGAATTGCGCACATTGATTGACAAGACTCAGTTCTCGATGGCAAATCAGGACGTGCGTTACTACCTCAACGGTATGTTGTTTGAAATTGATGGTACAACGTTACGTAGCGTTGCCACCGATGGCCACCGTATGGCGGTATCACAAACCGAACTGGGCGCAGATTTCGCGCAAAAGCAAATCATTGTGCCACGTAAAGGTGTCCAGGAACTCGTTAAGCTCATGGATGCACCTGAGCAGCCTGTCGTTTTGCAAATTGGTAACTCTAATGTGCGCGCTGAAGTGAACAACTTTATCTTCACTTCTAAGCTTGTTGATGGCCGTTTCCCTGACTATCGCCGCGTATTGCCACAAAATACCAACAAAACCTTAATCGCAAGCTGTGACGAGTTACGTCAGGCATTTTCACGTGCTGCGATTTTATCCAATGAAAAGTTCCGTGGCGTGCGAGTCAATCTGGCAGATACGGAAATGCGCATTACAGCCAACAACCCAGAACAAGAAGAAGCTGAAGAGATGCTGGACGTCAGCTTTGATGGTGAACCGATCGAAATCGGCTTCAACGTCAGCTACGTTCTGGATGTGCTGAATACGCTACGTTGTGAAAATGTGCGCGTGTCGATGTCGGATGCCAATGCAAGTGCGCTTATTGAAAATGCTGACGATGACAGTGCCATGTACGTGGTGATGCCAATTCGTCTATAAGCGAACAGAATGCCTCTTTCTCGTCTTATTATTCAGCAGTTTCGAAACATTAAAGCCTGTGATATTCAGTTATCAGCAGGCTTTAACTTTCTTATCGGTCCGAACGGCAGCGGTAAAACCAGTGTCTTAGAAGCGGTATATTTGCTTGGACATGGCCGCTCGTTTAAAAGCACTCTGACTGGTCGAGTGATCCAAAATGAGTGCGATGAACTGTTTGTTCATGGACGTTTTTTGAACTCTGATCAATTTGAGCTACCAATAGGCATTAATAAGCAGCGCGATGGCTCGACAGAGGTTAAAATAGGCGGCCAATCCGGACAAAAATTAGCGCAGCTGGCACAAGTGTTACCACTGCAGTTGATACATCCGGAAGGGTTTGATTTACTTACCGATGGACCAAAACATCGGCGCGCATTTATCGATTGGGGCGTGTTCCACACCGAGCCCGCTTTTTATGATGCGTGGGGACGTTTTAAGCGTCTTAATAAGCAGAGAAACGCGTTACTGAAAACCGCCACCAGCTATCGAGAGCTCAGCTACTGGGATCAGGAGATGGCGAGATTGGCGGAAAACATAAGCCAGTGGCGAGCGCTGTACATCGAACAGATGAAAACGGTCGCAGAATCCATCTGTCAGACATTTTTGCCAGAATTTGAGATCCAATTAAAGTATTATCGTGGTTGGGATAAAGATACCCCATACCAAGAGATACTAGAGAAGAATTTCGAGCGTGATCAGGCATTGGGTTACACCTTTAGTGGCCCAAATAAAGCGGATTTGCGCATTAAAGTGAACGGAACACCCGTTGAGGATGTTCTGTCACGCGGTCAATTAAAACTCATGGTGTGTGCATTGCGAGTAGCGCAAGGGCAGCATCTGACAGAGATGACCGGTAAACAATGCATTTACCTAATTGACGACTTTGCGTCGGAATTAGACAGCCAACGTCGTAAGCGTCTTGCAGAGTGCTTGAAAGAGACGGGCGCACAAGTATTTGTAAGCTCTATCACTGAAAACCAAATCGCCGACATGTTGGACGAACATGGTAAATTGTTTCATGTGGAACATGGCAGGATAGAGTCAAACTAGAAGAGAGAAACTCATGTCTGAAAATTACGATTCATCGAGTATTAAGGTACTGAAGGGTCTGGATGCGGTACGTAAGCGTCCAGGTATGTACATCGGCGATACGGACGACGGCACCGGTCTTCACCACATGGTTTTCGAAGTGGTGGATAACTCAATTGATGAAGCGTTGGCAGGTCACTGTAAAGACATCGTTGTGACAATTCATGAGGACAACTCGGTTTCCGTTAGCGATGATGGTCGTGGCATTCCAACTGAAATGCACGCAGAAGAAAAAGTATCAGCGGCAGAAGTTATCATGACGGTACTTCATGCTGGTGGTAAGTTCGACGACAACTCCTACAAAGTCTCTGGTGGTCTGCACGGAGTGGGTGTTTCTGTAGTAAACGCACTGTCTGAAAAAGTCGAACTGACGATTAATCGTGGTGGTCATATCCATAGCCAGACTTACCGTCATGGAGAACCTCAGGCACCACTGGCTGTTGTGGGTGATACTGATAAAACTGGTACGAAAATTCGCTTCTGGCCAAGCGCTGAGACGTTCACTAACACCGAATTCCATTACGATATTCTGGCAAAACGTCTGCGTGAACTGTCGTTCCTTAACTCTGGCGTCTCTATCAAGCTGTTTGACGAGCGTGAAGAAGACAAGCATGACCACTTTATGTACGAAGGTGGTATTCAAGCCTTCGTTCAACACCTGAACACCAACAAAACACCGATCATCGAGAAAATCTTCCACTTCAATCTTGAGCGTGAAGACGGGATTTCAGTTGAAGTTGCTATGCAATGGAATGATGGTTTCCAGGAAAACATCTACTGTTTTACCAACAACATCCCACAACGTGATGGTGGTACTCACCTGGCGGGCTTCCGTGCAGCGCTGACGCGTACACTGAATACCTTTATGGATAAAGAAGGATTCTCGAAGAAAGCGAAAACTGCGACGTCAGGTGATGACGCGCGTGAAGGTTTGACTGCAGTCGTATCTGTAAAAGTGCCAGATCCAAAATTCTCAAGCCAGACCAAAGACAAACTGGTTTCATCTGAAGTGAAGTCGGCGGTTGAATCTTCAATGGGTGAGAAGCTGTCTGAGTTCCTGGTTGAAAACCCGTCTGAAGCGAAAATGGTTTGTTCGAAAATCATCGACGCGGCACGTGCTCGTGAAGCGGCTCGTAAAGCACGTGAAATGACTCGTCGTAAAGGCGCATTAGACCTTGCTGGTCTTCCAGGTAAACTTGCAGACTGTCAGGAAAAAGATCCGGCACTCTCTGAACTCTACATAGTGGAGGGTGACTCTGCGGGCGGTAGTGCTAAGCAGGGGCGTAACCGTAAGAATCAGGCAATCCTGCCGCTAAAAGGTAAGATCCTGAACGTAGAGAAAGCGCGTTTCGATAAGATGCTGTCTTCTCAGGAAGTTGCAACGCTTATCACGGCACTGGGTTGTGGTATCGGTCGTGACGAATACAATCCGGACAAACTGCGTTACCACAACATCATCATCATGACCGATGCGGACGTCGATGGTTCTCACATCCGTACGCTACTGTTGACATTCTTCTACCGTCAAATGCCAGAGCTGATTGAGCGCGGCTACGTGTACATCGCTCAGCCACCACTGTACAAAGTGAAGAAAGGCAAACAAGAACAGTACATCAAAGATGAAGATGCGATGAACCAATACCAGGTGTCATTAGCATTAGACAATGCATCGCTACACGTAAACGCAGAAGCACCAGCTCTTGCGGGTGAAGCGTTGGAAAAACTGGTTCAGCAATACAACGCGGGCGTAAAACTGGCGGATCGTATGAGTCGTCGTTACCCAAGTGCACTGATGCATGAGCTAGTTTACACGCCTCGTCTGACAGCAGAACTGTGTCATGACGCAGCAGCGGTAGAAGCTTGGACTAAGCAGTTAGTTGAGCAACTTAACGCGAAAGAAGTGGGTGCAAGTCAGTACAGCTTCGAAGTAGAGCAGCATGCTGAGCTAGCTCTAAATCTGCCGAAGATTATTGTGCGTACTCACGGTGTGACCCACAAGCATGTTCTTAGCATCGATTTCCTAAATTCGAAAGAGTACAGCAAACTGGCGGATCTCTCTGAAGCGTTAGATGGCCTGATTGAAGAAGGTGCATACATCAAGCGTGGTGAGCGTACTCAGCCAGTCTCTAGCTTTGCAATTGCGCTAGATTGGCTGATTAAAGAATCTCGTCGTGGTCTAAGCCTGCAGCGCTACAAAGGTCTTGGTGAGATGAACCCGGATCAGCTATGGGAAACCACCATGGATCCTGAAACTCGCCGCATGATGCAAGTAACGATTGAAGATGCAGTAGGTGCAGATCAGTTGTTTACAACGCTAATGGGTGATCAAGTTGAGCCGCGTCGTAACTTCATCGAAGAGAACGCACTGAAGGTTGCTAACCTAGACGTGTAGTCGAAAACTCGCAACTCATTGTGATTAAAAACGTCATCTCGAAAGAGGTGGCGTTTTTGTTTTTGGAAAAGGTCCTAGGGGGCTAGGTCCTAGGTTCTAGAAGTGTTTGCGGTAAGTTCATTTAGAAGAGCAAACTTAGGTGCTTGCTGTTTTGGAGGACAGAATACGGAGCGCTTCGCTTACGGAAGGGGTGAACATATTCAGTATTCAGTATTCGTGTTTTTCCCTAGGACCTAGGATTCTAGAACCTCAAAATCCATAAATAATTTTCTTTTTAACCCTTGAAAGCACATTTCCAGACCTTATATCTAGAAATGAAGAGGTTAGCTGGCTTGCTAGAGACTAGAAGTTCAGCCCTCTGCAATCGCTAAAACCCGATCGCTCAGAAGAGGATACGTGGTCTTAGCAACAAAATTTAACCCTAAAGATTCCACATCATGTCTCCGTGCTGAAGATAACAGCCAGCGGAATGATAAGAATCGCTTAGCTCTGCGCTGGTTTTTGCATAACCTCGTTTTTTAGATGACCGTCATCTGGGCTAAGACTATTGCTTGAATAAGAGGATAGATTTATGCGCAATGTAGATTTCTCACCACTATACCGTAATGCTATTGGCTTCGACCGTCTGCTAAACCTGATGGAAGCGGGCTCTGCGAAGAACTCTTCCGGCGGTTACCCTCCATACAATATCGAACAAAAAGATGAGCACAACTTCCGTATTACTATGGCTGTTGCGGGCTTTGCTGAAGAACATCTGGATCTGACCCAAAACGAAAACATGCTGATTGTGAAGGGTGAGCGTCAAGCGGAAGAAGGTAAAAACTACGTTTATCAAGGTATTGCAGAACGCGATTTTGAGCGTAAATTCCAGCTAGCGGACTACGTGAAAGTGACTGGCGCGTCGATGGAAAACGGCCTGCTACATATTGATTTGGTTCGTGAAATTCCGCAAGCGATGCAACCACGTAAAATTGCTATCGGCGGTGGCAACCTGCTGGAAAACAATTAATCCGCAAGTTACTGCACTATAGAGTGAGAAAGAGCGCCTTCCGTAATGGAAAAGGCGCTCTTTTTAATTCGTTCTTTTGAAATTTTATCTATTTAACTTCGCGGTACGCCTTCTCAACTTCTTCTGCGATAATCGCGATGCCTTTCTGCATCATCTCGTCATCTTGAACGTAGTTCATGCGCAGGCATTGATGAGCATGATCCCATTCATCTTCCTGACCGATAAAGAAGTATTCGCCCGGAACAATCAATACCCCACGCGCTTTCAGGCGTTGGTACAATTCCATCGTAGTGATAGGGAGTTCATCAAACCATAGCCATAAGAAGATTGCACCTTCAGGCTTATGAATACGGAAACGTTGGTCGGTAATAGCTTGTTGCAAAAGCTCTACGGCGCGTTGCGACTTCTGTTTGTAGAAGGGCTTAATGACATCTGAACTCAGTTTAAGTAGATCGCCATTGCCAATGATATGGTTGGCTATAGCAGGGCCCACGCTGCCTGGTGCTAAGCTGATAATACCATTCATATTGGTCAGAGCCTGAGTGATTGCTTCACTGGCAATCACAATGCCACAGCGTACGCCCGGTAATCCTAGTTTAGATAGGCTCATGCACAGAATCGTATTGTCATTCCAGAAGGGTTCAACATCTTCAAAAATGATGTTCGGGAACGGCAGGCCGTAGGCATTATCGATGATCAGCGGGATGTTGTTTTCACGCGCCAGCTTATCTAATTTACGAATTTCTTCGTCAGTTAACACGTTTCCTGTCGGGTTGGTTGGGCGCGACGCACAGATAGCAGCGATGGAGTCATCAACTTTTAGCTGTTCGAAGTCAACGTGGTATTTAAACAGACCATTGTCGAGTAACTCAATTTCTGGGTGGTAAGAGATAAAAATATCTTCATCAATACCCGCATCCCCGTAACCAATGTACTCTGGCGCGATAGGCAGCAATACCTTTTTATGCGAACCATCAGGTTGTTGGCCAGCGAGCAGGTTAAATAGGTAGAAGAAACCGCTTTGGCTGCCATTAGTCAGACTAATGTTCTTTTCGCTGATGTCCCATCCGTAAGTTTCGCGGAAGAGCTGAGCCAGCGCTTTGATAAACGCATCTTTACCCTGAGGTCCGTCATAGTTGGTCAGTGCAGAAATAAGCTCCCCGCTGGCGAGCATTTCCTCACAGGCTTGGTGAAAGTAATCGAGCATGGCAGGAATGGCGGCTGGATTGCCTCCGCCGAGCATGATGGCACCTGGCGTACGCAGACCATCATTCAAATCATCCATTAACTGTGTGATACCTGAATACTGATTAAATTTTTCGCCAAACTTTGAGTACTGCATGTTTACTTATACCTAATTCATTGTGATTGCTTTGTATGTAATCGTACTGATTGAGCATCAGCTTATAGTGTAATCGTTGACCTTACCCTAATGTTATTCCGACGCAAAGTGTGAATTAGCTCGAAGAAGAAAAAAGTGTCTGTTCAGACCAGATGAATGGATTATAAAGCGAAAAGAGGATTAAAAAGGGAAGCCTACGCTTCCCTTGCTGGTGGAGAGATGGATATGCTACTCGCCAGTATAGACGATGAGCACCTTATCATCTTGATATTGACGCTCGAAGGCGTAGTAACCTTCCTGATTACGCGTGATGTGCTGACCTTGTGCCACTGCTGGATGGCGTTTGCGGAACTCGCCCAGTTTTTGCCAGTGCTGCAGTAAGTCTTCACGTTCGCCATGAATCTTATCCCATGGCATGTCTGAACGGGTACCTTGATGGGTATCAGAGCCGGTATGACCAAAGTCGCGGGCAACTTCATCTCCGTAGTAGATTTGCACCGCGCCTGGTGTCAGCATTAACGCGTTTGCTGCGCGCGCCTGATCATCGAAACTGCGGCTACGTGCAGACCAGAACAGTTGAGTATCGTGAGAAGATAGGTAACTCAACACGTTGAACTGCGGGTCGTTATTGATTTGCTCCGCGTAACGTCGGTAATCACTATCGAGGCTCGCAAAACACTTCAAAGCTTTCGGTGCCACGTCTGTTTGGAATTCAAAGTTGATAATTGAATCAAAGCCGTTATCGAAGTATGGGCTTTTCACCACGCTGTGTGCCCAGACTTCGCCTGTCATCCAGAATGGTAAATCGTCCAGCGCTTTATCCGGGTTGTTTTGCTTCCACTCTGCCAGAGCTTGTGTGGTACTGGTCTTCAATTCTGACCACGCTTCCATTTCCACGTGTTTCGCGGTATCGACGCGGAATCCATCAATGCCGTAATCACGTACCCAATCGGATAACCAGGTGATCAAGTGCTCACGTGGGGTTTTCTGCTCATCGCGAGCGCTGGTGTCTTTATTACGGAAGAAATTTGGCAAGCCGGTTTTCTGGGTCGACTCGGTTTTCAGATCCGGTAAGTAGTTCAGAGACATGGTGATGTCGTTGTACCCAGGTGCATCGTAATTGCCGATGTCGGTTCGAATCCAGGCTTTGCCCCACCATTTTTCCCACGCTTCACCGTCACTGTACTTGATGTAATCGTTGAAGCTATGCCAACTCTGGCCCGATTTTGGTTGCCAGTCTGTCCATTTTTCACCAAGTACTTTTTTTGCTTCCTGCTCATCAAGATAAAGCTGACCAAAGCCAAATTCCTGCATGTCGGCTAAGGTTGCATAGCCGGTATGGTTCATTACCACGTCCCAAACAATGCGGATGCCTTTTTTGTGCGCGGTATCGATGAAAGTACGCAGCTCTTCTTTCGTGCCCATGTTGGCGTCAAGTTTGGTCCAGTCCTGATGATAGTAACCGTGATAGCCATAGTGTTTGAAGTCACCTTTATCACCGCCGCCTACCCAGCCATGAATTTGCTCCAGTGGTGAGGTTATCCAGATGGCATTCACGCCCAGTGATTCAATATAATCGAGTTTTTTGGTCAGGCCCGCTAAGTCGCCACCGTGGAAGGTCCCGATCTCGTATTGGCCGTCTTTACTGCGACCATAGCTGTTGTCATTGTTCGCGTTACCATTGTAAAAGCGATCCGTCATGACGAAGTAAACCGTCGCGTTATCCCAACTGAATGGTTTGTCAGCTTGCTGGTCTACTTTTTCTAACAGCAGCAGGCCCTGACTCATCGGTCCCGGCTGAAGAGTTACAGTGCCGTTCGTTACTGTGATCTCTTGGCCGGAAAGTGCATCCCGAACCAAGGTGCCATCACTGAAGGTCTCGCCCACATTAATGGTTTTTGCTGTATCTGTGGCGACAGGGCAAGAGTAAGCCAAACTTTGAGATTGTTGTGGCTTGATCTTCACTGTGAGCTCGTTGGTCTTTGGGTTCAGCGTAAACTGGTAAGTATTGGCTTTGAAAATGTGCAGCGGCATATTAGCGTCAGTTGCACAGTAATCCATTTTTAATGGCGTATTGAATTTGATCCGGCTTTCTTCCGCCAGTGCGAAGCTACTGCCACAGCTCTGCTTGCTGTCGGCGATAGTAAAGGTGTAATTGCCTTTCTCCAGTTTTTGCTCCGCAATAAGTAAGCCTTGCGCATTCTGTTCAAACACGGCTTTGTCTTCACCGACGCTCAGTACAATGGCATTTTCTGGTATTTGGCTACAGGCACTGAGCAGACCGATAGAGAGTGCGAGAATTGTTTTTTTCATTGTTTCCTTCCCCCGAATAAACAGCCCATTTATAACAAAAAGGTACCTCTACAATCCGAGCGGTGTACCAACAAGTTAAACGTCTCTCACCCTACAAATTTTTGTCTTGTTCACAAAATGAATAATAAACTTCTCTAACATCAGAATGTTGGCAACAAAAAAGGGGAAGCATCCGCTTCCCCTTTGGTTTTCTTGTGATTTATTCTTCAGCTTGTAATCAGGTGACTTACTTTTGAAGAAGAGATATGTCGGCAACCTGTAGGAACAGGTTACGTAGGTTATTCAATAACGTCAGACGGTTCTTCTTAAGTGCTTCATCGTCTGCCATTACCATTACGTTATCGAAGAACGCATCTACTGGCTCGCGCAGGTCAGCAAGTTTGCTTAGGGCTTCTTGGTAGTTACCGGTCGCAAAAGCTGGCTCAAGTGCTTCAGTCATCACTTCAACGTTTTCTGCCAGTGCTTTCTCTGCGTCTTCCTGTAGAAGCGCTAGGTCGATCTCTTGTGCTAGTTCACCGTCGAATTTAGCCAGAATGTTGCCAACACGTTTATTCGCTGCTGCCAGAGATTCTGCCGCTTCTAGCGCACGGAAATGAGATACTGCTTTCACGCGTTGATCGAAGTCTGCTGGTTTGGTTGGGTGACGAGCCAAAACTGCCTGAATGATGTCTACGCTGAAGCCTTCATCTTGGTACCAGGCACGGAAGCGGCCAAGCATAAACTCAATGACTTCTTGCTCAACATTGTGGTTGGTCAGCTTATCACCGAACAGCATTTTCGCTTCTCGTACTAAATCAACCAGATCAACGTTGTAACCGTACTCAACGATAATACGCAGTACACCTAGTGATGCACGACGAAGTGCAAATGGGTCGCTGCCTTTAGGAGCCTGACCGATACCAAAGATACCAACGATAGTATCAAGTTTATCTGCCATCGCTACCGCAGTTGATACGCCGTCAGTTGGTAAATCGTCACCAGCGAAACGCGGCATGTACTGCTCGTTTAGTGCAACTGCAACCGCTTCGTCTTCACCGTCATGGCGCGCGTAGTGCATGCCCATCACACCTTGTGTGTCGGTAAATTCGAATACCATAGAAGTCATCAGGTCACACTTCGCCAGTAGGCCAGCGCGGGTTGATTTTTCTACGTCGGCACCGATTTGTTTCGCGATGTAGCCTGCTAGCGCCGCGATACGGTCGGTTTTATCTTTGATCGTGCCAAGCTGCTTCTGGAAGATAGCGTTTTCCAGTTCAGGAAGGCGGTCAATCAGAGGACGTTTGCGGTCTGTATTGAAGAAGAACTCTGCATCAGCAAGACGCGGACGTACTACCTTTTCGTTGCCTTCGATGACGTAACGAGGTTCTTTCGATTCAATGTTCGACACGAAGATGAAGTTAGGCAGTAGTTTTTTATCTGCTGAGTAAACAGGGAAGTATTTTTGGTCACCTTTCATGGTGTAAACCAAGGCTTCCGCTGGTACTTTCAGGAACTCTTCTTCGAATTTCGCGGTAAGTACCACAGGCCATTCAACCAGAGAGGTCACTTCTTCTACCAGGTCATCTTCCAGATCCGCGATACCACCAACTGCCGCCGCTGCTTTTTGAGCGTCTGCAAGGATAATGGCTTTACGCGCTTCGTAATCTGCCAGAACTTTACCGCGCTCTTCAAGAATTGCAGGGTATTGATCAGCAGAATCGATAGTGAACTCTTTTTCACCCATGAAGCGGTGACCACGGATAGTACGGTCAGACTGTACGCCAAGGATTTCGCCTTCGATAAGATCTGCACCCATCAGCATGGTCAGCGTTTTTACCGGACGGATAAACTGAGTCGTTTTGTTACCCCAGCGCATTGGTTTTGCGATAGGCAGGTTTGCCAGTGCTTTTGCCGCTAGCTCTGAAACGATATCAGAAGTTGGCTGACCTTTAACTTCTTGATTAAACAGCAGCCATTCGCCTTTGTCAGTCACCACGCGATCGGCTTGGTCAACAGTGATACCACAACCGCGTGCCCAGCCTTGAGCCGCTTTCGTTGGGTTACCTTCCGCGTCGAATGCAGCAGAAACAGCAGGGCCACGCTTTTCAACGATTTTATCTGACTGGCTTTCTGCCAACGCTGCCACTTTTAGTGCCAGACGACGAGGTGCTGCGAACCATTTTACGCCTTCGTGAGTAAGCTCTGCGCCTTTTAGTTCGGCTTCGAAGTTTGCTGCAAATGCTTCAGCCAGAGTACGAAGTTGCGTTGGTGGTAGCTCTTCTGTACCCAGCTCGATTAGAAATTCTTTTGCCATGTTTCTCTCTTCCCTTACGCGTTTTCTTCTTTCTTGCACATTGGGAAGCCAAGAGCTTCACGTGATGCGTAGTATGCTTCTGCCACAGACTTAGTCAGGTTACGGATACGCAGGATGTAGCGTTGACGCTCAGTGACTGAGATCGCTTTACGTGCGTCCAGTAGGTTAAATGCGTGACCTGCTTTTAGGATGCGCTCGTAAGCCGGCAGTGGAAGAGGTTTTTCAAGCGCGACAAGCTGTTGACACTCTTTCTCGCATTGCTCAAAGAAACCGAATAGGAAATCAACGTCAGCGTGTTCGAAGTTATATGTTGATTGCTCAACTTCGTTTTGATGGTAGATATCACCGTAAGTGACTTTGCTTCCGTCTGGCGCGATGTTCCAGATTAGGTCGTAAACAGAATCTACTTCCTGGATGTACATAGCTAGACGCTCGATACCGTAAGTGATTTCACCCGTTACAGGTTTACACTCAAGGCCGCCAACTTGCTGGAAGTACGTAAACTGAGTTACTTCCATGCCGTTTAGCCACACTTCCCAGCCCAGACCCCATGCACCCAGCGTTGGGTTTTCCCAGTTGTCTTCTACGAAACGAATGTCGTGTACAAGTGGGTCAATACCAAGAATTTCAAGAGAACCAAGGTACAACTCCTGGATATTGTCTGGCGATGGTTTTAGCGCTACTTGGAATTGGTAGTAGTGCTGAAGACGGTTAGGGTTTTCACCATAACGGCCATCAGTAGGACGACGTGAAGGTTGTACATAAGCTGTCGACATTGGCTCTGGGCCAATTGCTCGCAGACAGGTCATTGGGTGGGAGGTACCCGCACCAACTTCCATATCGAGTGGTTGAACAATCGTACAACCATTTTGAGCCCAATAATCCTGCAGCGCGAGGATCATTCCCTGGAAGGTTTTGATATCGTATTTTTGCATAAGTCAGGTTCGCGCGATTCTCTTGTTACTCGTTAATTCGCTGTCTATGCCGAGTTTTACAACTCTAACAAGGGCGATAAGGAGTAATTACGGTTGAATAAATTAACGATCAAGTATACCCAGATATTGAGCATGGGAGTAGCGATAATCTTGATTAATTCGTGGGCGATTTTCTACTTTGATGGATTTTTACCGAGTTATCTGCGGTTTTTTTCCTAATAGGGAGTTTTCGTCTGATTTGATGCTTGAGATACGTAACAAGGTTGGCTAGAATTGCGTCTGTCTTTGGGGAGTAGCTTACCTGATGAATGTTCGATTCATCCGGTTCGTTCGTCAACATAATTGGTGCAAAATCACCATGGCGCTCGAGACTCGAAGCCCTTCGAGTTTAGCAAGACCTTAGACAAATCATCACGAACCGGGGCGGGGCGTGAGGTTTGTCTACGGTTAAATATAATAATCCCAGCCCCAAAAGAGCATGTCGTGAGCGTTTTAGCTATTTCAATTACTACTGTCGCGTTAGCAGAAATTGGCGATAAGACCCAATTGCTATCGTTGTTACTTGCCAGTCGATACCGTAAGCCGGTTCCTATCATTGCAGCAATCTTTTTAGCCACTATTGCTAACCACGCTTTGGCTGCATGGTTAGGTGTTGTGGTGGCCGATTACCTGTCTCCTGAAGTTTTAAAATGGGTGCTGGTGGTCAGCTTCGCTGCCATGGCGGCTTGGGTTCTTATCCCTGATAAACTTGATGACGATGAAGAAATCTCCAACCGGGGCCCATTCATTGCCAGCTTTATTGCCTTTTTTGTCGCTGAGATCGGTGACAAAACCCAAATCGCAACCTCAATTCTCGGTGCGCAGTACGCTGATGCCTTGAGTTGGGTGGTGTTAGGTACGACGATTGGTATGTTGCTGGCGAATGTCCCTGTAGTTCTGATTGGTAAGCTGTCAGCGGACAAAATGCCTCTGGGGCTTATTCGTAAAGTGACCGCCTTTTTATTCGTGTTATTGGCGGTTGGTGCTGCATTCTTCTAATTTACGTTCGAGGACAAAGCAAACTATAGAGGGAGCTTTGTTCACGAAATGTCGATGAAAATGGTGCTAATTATCAACAAGTAGCGAAATCGTGGCTTATTTCAAACTCTGGCTTAAAATCGTTCAGTAGCGTGACGAGAGGCATATTAGTGTCATACTTGTCATGGTAGTTTGTATATTGATGTGAATGATAGCGAGAGGGCAAGTTTATGCTTACACGTTACATGGGGATGACCCCAAAAAGTCAGAGTTATTTATTCACTTTTGGTTTGGCGCTGTGCTTGTTGGCATTGGCGCTGACCGATATGTGGTTACCGATTGTGGCGGGAACTTTCGTTCTTACCGGTTTAACGGTAGAAGCGTGGATTCGGGTTGCTCATATCATACCGATGCATGAAGAAATGCGGGCAATGAAGAAACAGATCAACAAGCTACAGTCAGAACTTCGCACCTTAGAATATGACGAATAAACAAACGGCAGCCCAAAAGGCTGCCGTTTTTGATTATTCCAACCCTTTCTTGATCAGATATTGATAGGGCAGTTGCTCTGTTTGTTCTGCAATCAACTGGTGATCCATAAAACGGCAGAAACTCGGAATATCTCGAGTTGTTGATGGATCGTCCGCTTTTACCAGCAATATTTCACCATCTTGCATGTTGCGAATTGTCTTCCTGACCATCATCACTGGCTCCGGGCAGCGCAGTCCTTCTGCTTCTAATGTCTTGGTTGCCAGTTCAGGATTAAAGCTCATAGTGTGATTCTCGTAGCTAACTTGGTGATGAATTTTACGTTCGTGGAAAAAATATTCAATAACCACTTGGCAAAATGTTATTTTTGATTTACCTTAAATTAACAAATTGGTAACAAGTGGTATGAAAGGGGCGATAAACGATGCTGACAGCGTTAGACAGACTTACGATTTACTCAGTTCTGTGTTTTATCTCTTTCTGTGGATTAGTACTCAGAGCTCCAGCTGAAACATCACTACTGCCTCTTGTAGGCGTGATTGCGACGATTATTGGTATTTGGATTGAGGTGCATCAATGGTTAGATGCATCCGAGCAAGAAAATTAGATCTGCTCTTTCAATCAAAATACATAGCAACTTTCACCAGCTTATTACCAAGCACTTCATTCCGACACTATCCCCATTTTTTCTTGGGCTTCCCCGCTGAAAGGCGGGATTTTTTTTGCCTGAAGAGTACAATTCATTAAACCCCTTCATCATATATGGTCATTGTGGAATTAGAAGACATATATCGCCGAGATTTGAATTTGTTGGTCGCACTGCGTGTTCTGATCGAAGAAAACAGTGTTAGTAAGGCGGCAAACCGTCTGAATTTGAGCCAGTCGGCGATGAGTCGAGTGCTTGGTCGACTGCGTGATTTGCTGGGTGATCCGCTTTTTACGCGGGAGGGACAGCATTTGATCCCAACACAGAAAGCGCTGGAAATTGATCGCTCGTTGGGCGAACCATTAGAGTCGTTACGACAACTGCTTTCTCCGGTTGAATTCGAACCGTTGCAATGTGATCAGACATTCACGATTGCAACAACAGACTACGCGATGCAGACCATATTGCCGTTTGCCTTGCCGCGTATTTATCAGGAAGCGCCCAATGTGTCGTTCCATTTTCTGCCCTTGCAGCACGACAGGCTGTCAGTTCAACTGACATATGAAGGTGCCGATCTTGCTATTTGTCGACCTACCGGTCCTGTAGAGCCACTGCGTAGTGAAATATTAGGCCGCGTAGGAGTGCTGTGTTTGTTATCGAAACAACACACTCTGGCGGCTAAAGAGATGAGTCTGGATGGTTACCTAAGTTTTCCTCACGCAATGATTGCCATCAGTGATGGTGTCAATGCACTTATAGAGCAGGCTTTGATCGATAAGCCTGCGCGTAAAATGGTCTTGCGTGCTTATCATTTGGAAGCGGCACTGGCGATTGTTGACACCCTGCCTATCATTATCACGGTTCCGGCTGACCTGGCGTATTTAGTGGCTGAACGCTATGACCTGATAGTTAAACCTTTGCCGTTTGAATTTACTCCGTTTGACTACTCGATGATCTGGCATGCGCGCTGTGAGCATTCACCTGCTCAGGAATGGTTGAGAGGCATAGTTAAAGAAGAATGCGGGCGTTTGATTGCCAAGCGTATCGAAGATATGGGACTGGGTTGATCTAAAAAGAGCCAGCAATGCTGACTCTTTTGTAATTGTAGTGCTTAAAGTTTGATAACTACTCGTCCGGTGACCTGGCCGTTAGTGATGTCTTCTGCGTACTTTGGCGCTTCTGCCAGTTCGGCTTCGGTACAAGCTTGCTCAAAGTAGCTATCAGGTAATATCTCAACCAGCTTTTCCCATGCCGCGATGCGTTTTTCAGTCGGGCACATCACGGAGTCCACACCTTGCAGACGCACATTACGCAGGATAAATGGCATTACCGTTGTTGGCAGGTCAAAACCACCCGCTAGGCCACATGCGGCGACTGCGCTGTTGTAGTCCATCTGTGCCAATACTTTTGCCAGCACTTTGCTGCCGACAGTATCTACGGCACCCGCCCAGATTTGCCTTTCAAGCGGGCGAGCCGGTTCTTCAAATTCAACGCGGTCGATAATGCGACTTGCGCCCAGTTTTTCTAATAACGGGCCGTTTTGTTCTACACGTCCTGTTACGGCTGCTACTTTGTAACCTAGTTGAGCCAGAAGTGTTACCGCCACTGATCCCACACCACCACTTGCGCCAGTGACAAGGATTTCGCCCGCTTCTGGTTTGATGTCTGCATCAAGCAGTGCTTGAACACACAGCATAGCGGTGAAACCTGCGGTACCGACCATCATGGCTTTTTTGCTGTCTAACCCTTTTGGTAGTGGTACTAACCAATCTGCTTTTAAACGAGCACGTTGCGCCATACCACCCCAGTGATGTTCACCTACGCCCCAGCCTGTAAGGACTACTTTGTCGCCAGCTTGGTAACGTGCATCTTCAGAGCTTACCACTGTACCTGCCAGATCAATGCCCGGAACCATTGGGAAATGACGGATGATTTTACCTTTACCTGTGATAGCTAAACCGTCTTTGTAGTTTAACGATGAATAGTCAACGTCAATCAGAACGTCACCTTCCGGCAGTTGAGATTCATCCATTTGTTCGATGTTGGCGATAGTACGTTTGTCTTCTTGGTTTAGAACTAGAGCATTAAACATGAGGTTCTCCGAGTGAGCGGTAGTGTGGCTGAGACGCCACAGCAGCAAGATATTAACTGCCTCTAAGTGTATGTCTTGTTTGATTATGAATAAAATGAAAGTTCATCATTTAATCTATGCGTTTTGTGCATCTATTGCTTACAACTTAAAAATAAAAGGGCGACATAGGATGTCGCCCTTAAGTCTAATACTAAATTTCTTTAGCATTAGTGCATTTCATCAGGTTGCCGAGTGGATCACTATGGGTCTTCAAATACCTAAGGTCTTTCAAAAACAGTAGCGATACCCTGACCAAGACCGATACACATGGTTGCAAGCCCGTATTTCGCGTCTTTTGCTTCCATCAGGTTGATCAATGTTGTTGAGATGCGAGAGCCTGAACAGCCTAGCGGATGGCCAAGAGCGATTGCACCACCATTCAGGTTCACTTTTTCATCCATCACATCAAGCAGACCCAGGTCTTTAGCACATGGCAGAGACTGCGCCGCGAACGCTTCGTTTAGCTCGACTACGTCCATATCTTCGATAGACAATCCCGCGCGTTTCAGTGCTTTTTGTGTCGCTGGTACCGGACCGTAACCCATGATGGAAGGATCGCAGCCTGCGATTGCCATGCCTTTGATGCGTGCGCGGATCTTCAAGCCAAGCTCGTTTGCTTTCTCTTCACTCATGATCAGCATTGCCGATGCGCCATCTGAAAGTGCAGAAGACGTACCTGCGGTAACGGTGCCATTTGCTGGATCGAATACCGGACGAAGTTGAGACAGGCCTTCCACTGTTGTTTCTGGACGAATGACTTCATCGTAGTCGAGAGTAAATAATGTGCCGTCTGCCGCGTGACCTTCTGTTGGCAGGATTTCGTTCTTAAAGCGACCTTCCAGAGTTGCAGCTTGAGCACGAGCATGGGAGCGTGCAGCAAACTCGTCTTGTTGCTCGCGGCTGATACCGTGTAGTTTACCCAGCATTTCTGCCGTTAAGCCCATCATGCCTGCTGCTTTTGCTACGTTTTTTGCCATGCCAGGGTGGAAGTCCACGCCGTGGTTCATAGGTACGTGCCCCATGTGCTCAACGCCACCAATCAGACAGATTTCAGCGTCACCTGTCATAATGGCACGCGTACCGTCATGCAGTGCCTGCATTGATGAGCCACACAGACGGTTTACGGTAACGGCACCAATTTCAATTGGCAGGCCAGCCAGCAGTGCTGCGTTACGTGCAACGTTAAAACCTTGTTCCAGAGTTTGTTGTACACAGCCCCAGTAGATGTCTTCTATCTCACTTGGGTTTACTTGTGGGTTGCGTGCCAGAATGCCTTTCATCAGGTGTGCAGAAAGGTCTTCAGCACGAGTATTACGGAAAGCGCCACCTTTAGAGCGACCCATTGGGGTACGTAGACAATCTACTACGACAACATTTCTTGTTTGATTAGTCATTTTGGGAATCCCTCCTTAGATAGAACCTTGCTGCTGTGCGCCGTAGAAGCTTTCGCCTTTAGCCGCCATATCAATCAGCATTTGCGGTACTTGGTACATCGCGCCTAACTCTGCGTATTGTTTTGCCATTTCGATGTATTCAGCAATTCCAACGCTGTCTAGGTAGCGGAACGCACCGCCGCGGAATGGAGGGAAGCCCAGACCGTAAACCAGAGCCATATCCGCTTCTTGAGGCGTGGCGATAATGCCTTCCTGCAGACACAGTACCACTTCGTTGATCATAGGAATCATCATACGTTGAATGATGGTCTGCTCGTCGAAGTCTTGTTTATCCGCACATACGTCAGCCAATAATGGCAAGATTTCTTCAGAGAAGGTCTTCTTCGGTTTGCCTTTTTTATCAACTGAATAGCTGTAGAAGCCACTGCCATTTTTCTGGCCAAATTTGTTGGCTTCAAACAACGAATCAATCGCGTCGCGGCCTTGTTTGCCCATGCGTTCTGGGAAGCCTTCAGCCATCACCGCTTGTGCGTGGTGAGCGGTATCAATACCGACGACGTCAAGCAGGTACGCCGGACCCATCGGCCAGCCAAACTTACGTTCCATGACTTTATCAATTTGAGTGAAGTCCGCACCGTCACGAAGTAACATGCTGAAACCACCGAAGTATGGGAACAGTACGCGATTAACGAAGAATCCAGGGCAATCATTCACTACGATTGGCGATTTACCCATTTTCGCTGCGTAAGCCACAACACGGTTGATGGTTTCATCCGACGTTTTTTCGCCACGGATGATCTCAACCAATGGCATACGATGTACCGGGTTGAAGAAGTGCATACCACAGAAGTTTTCTGGGCGTTTTAGTGACTGAGCCAACAGGTTGATTGGAATGGTTGATGTGTTTGACGTGATAACCGTATCTTCGCCAACGTTTTGCTCGACTTCGCTTAGTACTGCTGCCTTCACTTTCGGGTTTTCAACCACTGCTTCAACAATCACATCTGAGTTTTCGATGCCAGCGTAGTGCAGGCTTGGTGTGATAGAAGCAAGGATGCCAGCCATCTTGAAGCCGTCCAGACGACCAGTCTCGAGACGCTTGTTAAGCAGTTTAGACGCTTCGTTCATGCCCAGATCCAATGAGGCTTGAGCGATGTCTTTCATCAGTACAGGCACACCTTTCAGTGCTGATTGGTAAGCGATACCGCCACCCATAATACCTGCACCAAGTACTGCAGCACGTTTAGTGTCTTTATTTGCTGATTTCGCGGCTTTTTTAGCGATGCCTTTGATGTATTGGTCGTTGAGGAACAGGCCAACCAGAGATTTTGCTTCTTCTGATTTTGCCAGCTTAACGAAGTGTTTGCGTTCAACATCCAGCGCTTCATTACGTGCGAAGCGTGCCCCTTCTTCAATAGTAATGACAGAAGTCATTGGTGCTGGGTAGTGTGGACCTGCTTTTTGTGCCACCAGGCCTTTCGCCATCGTGAAGCTCATCATCGACTCAAGCTTGCTTAGCGTCAGTGGTGATGTCTTTTGTTTACGACGTGCTTGCCAGTCAAGTTTCTCATTGATTGCAGAAGTCAGTGTCTGCAGAGCGGATTCATATAGAGATTCTGCTTCTACCACCGCATCTAACAGGCCAAGACTCAATGCTTCGTCAGCACGGCAAGCTTTACCTTGAGTGATGATTTCCATTGCATTATCCGCACCGATAACACGAGGCAGACGTACACAACCGCCAAATCCAGGCATGATACCAAGCTTGGTTTCTGGTAGACCAATGCTGGTGGTTTTATCACCGATACGCATGTCTGTAGCTAACACACATTCACAACCACCACCAAGAGCGTGGCCCTTAATTACTGAGATAGTTGGGACTGGCAGGTCTTCAAGTTTGTTGAAAATGCTGTTAGCAAATTGGAGCCACTGATCCAGCTCTGCATCTGTTTTCGCAAACAGACCTAAGAATTCGGTGATGTCCGCGCCTACAATGAACGCGTCTTTATCTGAAGTAAGCATTAAGCCTTTCAGACCTTGGTGTGCAATAAGTGCATCAAGGGCTTTATCCAGCGACTCAAGTGTCTCTAGATCGAGCTTATTTACGGATTTTGGTGAGCAGAAAGTAAGCTCTGCAATACCATTCTGTATTTCCTTTACCTGTAGGGTTTCGGCTTGGTAAATCATTGTCTATCTCCATGACATACAATCTGGGATTGTCTGTATACCTATTTAAATGGTGCTACCTTCCTCGTAAAAATAGCCTCGGAAAATAGGTATCGAGGAAGTGTTTTATTGTAATTCTGGCTTGACCATTGATGTTAGTTTTGATCGGCGAATGTTTAATTTCAATACATTTTTCAAACAAGTGTTTAACATTGTGCGCTGGGACAGATCTTGTGCGACTCGTCAATCACTCTCGTGATAAACTTCAGATAAAGAGACAAGTGACCTAATTCTATGAATGACCAGCCTTATTTAGTACCAGCGGAACCTACTCAGTTTGAAGAAGAGATCAAAAAGAGTGTGTTTATTACTTATCTTGCTCATACGCCTAGTATTGAAGCGGCCAAAACGTTTGTGGAGCAAATAAAAGCAAAGCATGCGGACGCGAGACATAATTGCTGGGGGTTTGTTGCGGGAAGGCCTGAAGATTCGATGAAATGGGGTTTTAGCGACGATGGTGAACCATCAGGTACTGCGGGCAAGCCTATTCTGGCACAGTTGTCTGGATCTGGAGTTGGGGAAATTACTGCCGTTGTCACTCGTTATTCTGGTGGAATCAAGTTAGGCACAGGCGGTCTGGTCAAGGCTTATGGTGGTGGTGTTCAACAAGCGCTCAAGCAGCTTCAAACTATTGAGAAAAAAATCACCACAAAACTCAGACTAGCGTTAGACTATGGATTCATGCCTATCGCACAATCTGTTATGCCTCAGTTTGGGGCGGTGGAAGTTGATGCTGAATACAGTGATCAGGTCGTGCTGGTGGTAGAAATCGAACTTCGTGAAGTGAGCGGATTTACCCAAGCTATCATCAATAAAAGTGGGGCAAAGGCAATTGTTACCCCGCTAGACGGAAAATAATGAAAAAGAGTAAGCGACAGGGACAGCTTCGCTAGTCAATCAATCCATGCAATTTCGTTCAATTATTCGAATCGTCGGGCTATTGCTCGCGCTTTTTAGTGTCACAATGCTCGCGCCCGCACTCGTCGCGCTTACTTATCGAGATGGTGCGGGTGTCTCTTTTGTCACGACCTTTTTTGTTCTGCTGCTTTGCGGAGCCGTTTGCTGGTTTCCAAACCGTAGGCATAAGCATGAGCTAAAAGCGCGTGACGGATTCCTTATCGTAGTCTTATTCTGGACAGTATTGGGTAGTGCGGGCTCCATTCCTTTTTTGATCGCTGATAATCCTAATATATCGGTTACGGACGCTTTTTTTGAGTCATTTTCCGCTTTGACGACCACTGGTGCGACGGTGATTGTTGGTCTGGATGAATTACCCAAAGCGATCTTGTTCTATCGCCAGCTACTCCAGTGGTTCGGTGGTATGGGGATCATCGTATTAGCGGTTGCGATTCTGCCCGTGCTAGGTATCGGTGGTATGCAGTTGTATCGAGCTGAAATCCCGGGGCCAGTAAAAGATACCAAAATGACACCACGTATTGCCGAGACGGCCAAGGCGCTCTGGTATATCTACTTAAGCCTGACGATTGCATGCGCGATGGCGTTTTGGTTGGCGGGTATGACACCGTTTGATGCAATCAGCCACAGTTTTTCGACCATCGCGATTGGCGGGTTTTCAACTCACGATGCGAGCATGGGGTACTTCGATAGTTACGCAATCAATCTCATCACGGTCGTGTTTTTGCTGATTTCCGCATGTAACTTTACCTTGCACTTTGCGGCATTCTCATCTGGTGGTGTGCATCCGAAATACTACTGGAAAGATCCCGAGTTTCGCGCCTTCATCTTTATACAGGTGCTGCTGTTTGTAGTCTGCTTCTTATTATTACTTAAGCACCACTCATACACGTCCACTTATGATGCTTTCGACCAAGCGTTGTTCCAAAGTGTCTCCATTTCTACGACCGCTGGGTTTACAACAACTGGCTTTTCCGACTGGCCATTGTTCTTACCTGTGCTTCTGTTGTTCTCATCTTTTATTGGTGGATGCGCTGGTTCGACTGGTGGTGGAATGAAAGTAATCCGTATTTTACTGCTCACGTTACAAGGGGCGCGTGAGCTTAAACGTCTGGTTCACCCGCGTGCGGTCTACACCATTAAAGTTGGTGGTACTGCGCTACCACAACGAATTGTTGATGCCGTTTGGGGGTTTTTCTCTGCGTATGCATTAGTTTTCGTTGTGTGTATGTTGGGTCTAATTGCAACTGGTATGGACGAACTGAGTGCATTCTCGGCTGTCGCTGCAACATTGAATAACCTTGGCCCAGGGTTAGGCGAAGTGGCGGTGCATTTTGGTAATGTGAATGACAAAGCAAAATGGGTACTGATTGTCTCAATGTTGTTTGGTCGTCTGGAAGTCTTTACCTTACTCATTCTACTCACGCCGACGTTTTGGCGTAGTTAAGGGGAAATCGTGGCAAAAGCGTTGTTCTTATATTCTTCCCGTGAAGGGCAAACAAAGAAAATCTTCCACTATATAGAAGAGAAGTTGACGGACTTCGATTGTGATTTAGTGGATCTACATAATGTAGACACTATTGATTTCGAACCCTATGACAAAGTGCTGGTTGGTGCTTCTATTCGTTATGGGCATTTGAATAAGAAGTTGTACCAATTTATTGAACGCCACCTTAATCAACTGGAAAAGCATAAAGTTGCTTTCTTCTGTGTGAACCTAACGGCACGTAAAGAAGACCAAGGTAAAGATACGCCAGAAGGCAGTGCGTATATTCGTAAGTTCTTGATGAAATCACCCTGGAAACCAGAGTTAATAGGCGTGTTTGCTGGCGCCCTTTATTATCCACGCTACGGATGGTTCGACAAAATGATGATTAAGTTCATCATGTCGATGACAGGTGGAGAAACGGATACAACGAAAGAGGTGGAATACACCAACTGGGAAAAAGTGACTCTTTTCACGGATAAATTCAAAGAACTGTAGAAATAACGTGCTCTTTTAGGTGTTTTTGATGCTATTTCATTCGAATGATAGAAAATTCAAAAAAAACCTGAAAAAGGGCTTGCCAATGTGATCGCAATCT
>NZ_JBSUGF010000017.1:0-84850 GCF_054064025.1 Vibrio limimangrovi | reverse complement strand
GTCGGAGCAGACTTAAAAGATCGCGCTCTGCTACATGAATCAGCGACCATCAGTGTTGAGATCAGCAGCTCTGATTACGGCTTTATGAGCGGCACATCAATGGCAACCCCAGGAGTCGCGGGTATGGCTGCCCTGCTGTGGTCAAATCACCAAGAGTGTACTGGCAGTCAAATCCGTGATGCACTGAAGCAAACCGCATTTGATGCTGGTACGTCAGGTCACGATGTTCACTTCGGTTACGGTATCGTTAAAGTGGCCGATGCACATAATTACTTGCTAGAAAATGGCTGTGGTGAGCAAGTAGCTGGCTACATTGAACTTACAGCGTCCACAGCGACAGGCAGAAAAGGCTACAGCGTCAACCTAGAATGGGTAAATGCGAGCGTACGTAAAGTCGATATTTACCGCAATGGCACGGTGGTTTCGACAACGGGCAATGACGGTGCTTACACCGATACGTTAGCAACGGATGCTTACGGCATGTACAGCTACCAAGTCTGTGATCAAGCCAGCGGCAACTGCTCAAATATATCAAGCGTCTCATTTTAGTAATGGGAAACAAGAGCGTCCATCAGGGCGCTCATTTCTGTTTTTATACGTTTGTACGATAGCCCCCGCTATCGAGGACAACTCCAATTGCTCCGCCCAAATAAAGACAAAGACCATCCGAGAATGGTCTTTGTCTTAAATTCAGTGGTATGCATTAAGACATCAAACACATATAAAAATAAAACGTTAATTGCCGAAATGTCTCATGCGCGCCTCTCTTGGCGTCTGATTAAATACTTGCTTAAACTTAGTAGAAAAATAATTACTGTCCTGGTAGCCAACACCAAAAGCAATATCCGTAATAGACTGATCAGTATATAAAATCTCAGAGAATGCCTTACTGGCTCGCGTATAATGTAAATACTGATTAAAGTTCATGCCCGTTAATTTTTTGATGCTATTCGTTAGCTGGCGTGATGATAGCTTTACCGCCTCCGCGACTTCATCTATCTCATTAACGTCTGCATAATTATTTTGAATATGTGATAAAGCGTAAATAACCTTGTCATTACTATTAAGTAAATCAACGTTTTGTATTTTTCCACGCCAAAGCTCAACAATAATCTGCTGGAAAATAAATTGAGCAATCATTCTCGACTCTTCATTATCGATATGTGACTCAATGTGCAAACGTTCTATTAACTGACGAACACTTTGTGCCGTACTTTCATTAATAAACCAGCCGGTTTGCTTATCGGATTCGCTTGGCATAAAACGCTTCAGATCCGAGCAGACCTGGAGTTTATCTTTTTCAAACAAGATGTTACTTAAATAAAGATCATCCACGGTATCAAATAAGTGACGGTCTTCCTTTTTAACAAAACAGACGTAATTTTTGCTCAGATTCATAGGCACATCATTCATGACATGTGTACCGCAACCTTCAGAAACAATAATGATTTCTTCAAATGAGTGCGCATGCTCAGGATAAGGATCCTGAGGAGCTCTAAGCTCGGTAGTGACCGGACTATGTGAGTTCATGAAGAACTCTCTCGATTTAAGATAGATCATTTCACACCTCTTTAATTTACGGGCTAAATGTAGAGGCTTAACTATCTATTTTCCTAGTCGAGTATCTCACTTTTACTCACTCCTTTATTGATATTTTCAAAAGTGTGAAGGCAAAGTTGCTCACCTTAAAAAACTCACCAAAATACCTACCCATTGATGTTAATTCTCCAAGGTTAAAATTTGTCAGGTTTGTAAGCTGACCTTAATCCTTCTGATGGCAAACATTACGACTGTCAGCAGTCCAGAGGGAAACATAAAACAAAAGTTTAAATTATAAAAATTAAGACATAAGAAACAAAAGCTTACAAATAGCAAGGAGACAATCATGTCTGAAACTATTACCTCTACAGAAATACAAGAAACAGAAGTTACCCTCAATGAATATGAACAAGAGCGAGTGCCCAAACATAAACTGCTTGGTTGGCGACACTTTCTTGGTTCTTATTCCGGCGAGCACGTGGCCGGTACCGAATTTGTTATCGGTGCCGCTTTTGTCGCATGGGGAGCCAGTACATTTGATATCCTGATGGGCCTGCTGGTTGGTAACCTGATGGCGGTACTTACCTGGGCATTAATCACCGCTCCTATCGCAACCCAATCTCGATTAACTGTCTACGAATATCTGCGCAGAGTCGCTGGCCCTGGCTTCAACAAAGTTTATAACGTGGTTAACGCCGTGTTGTTCTGTGCATTGGGCGGATCAATGATTACCGTATCAGCCTCTGCAGTGCGAATTTTATTTGATATTCCGGCGCAAACTCACTGGTATCCAGATAGTGCAGCGTTTGTCGCGGTTGCACTTGTAGTGGGTGCTATCGTGGTTGCAATTGCGGTACTGGGCTTTCAAAAATGTGCTCAGTTCGCAACCGTCTGTTCACCTTGGCTACTTATTGTCTTTGTGACTGGCGGTATGGTAGCCCTTCCTGCACTAAGCAACGTTGGCAATGGTGAAACCTTTACTGGATTTGGTCAGTTCCTATCTCTGGCAGATCAATACATCTGGACAGGGCAAACACCGGATGGCTCTCCATCAATGACATTCTGGCAGATTGCAGCTTTCGCTTGGGTATGTAACCTGGCAATGCACGGCTCTCTAGGTGATATGGCGCTGCTACGTTTTGCGAAAAGCGCAAAATACGGTTACTTCTCAGCATTCGGTATGTTCTTCGGCCACTACATCGCATGGATTTGTGCTGGCGTAATGGGTGCTGGTGCAATGCTACTGATGCAAACCAGCATGTCTAACTTAGACGCAGGCGGTATCGCTTATGCCGTGCTTGGTTCAACTGGTATTATTGCTGTAATTATCGCGGGCTGGACAACTTCAAACCCAACTATCTATCGTGCAGGCTTAGCAATTCAAAGTATCTTCCCGAATAAATCACGTGCATACATCACGACTATCGTTGGTGTGGTTACCGCTATTATTGCTTGTTTCCCATTCGTATTTACCCGTCTGCTGGACTTTGTTGGTTACATGGGCCTATTGCTTGCACCAGTTGGCGCGATCATCGTTTCGGAGCACTGGGTATTTAAGAAAATTGGTCTGACACCACTATGGTCAAAATACCAAGGTAACGACCTAAACAAAGCCGCTCTTATCACTTGGGCGATTGGCGTCGTCTTCGCCGTGACTTGTGAACAGTTGGGCTTCTTGCACCTGTTCTTCCTATTTGTCCCAACTTACCTGCTATCTATGGCGATCTACATCCTATTAGCAAAATCAATGGGTGCAGGCGATGACTACACTAATCAGGAAGCGGAATATCATGAAGAGCTAAAACAACGCGAAACGTACCATGCAGAGCTAGCGAAACGCGAACAAGCACAGCAGACAGAAGCGAAACCAGCCAGTATGCTGGAGAAGGTATCAGGCGCAGTTGCTCTGGCTTCTCTAGCGGCTATCGTGATTTCGGCGCTGAACGTGTGGGGCTCTGGTGCAGACTATCAAACTGCCTTTGAATCCTTTAAATCTTTCGCGATTTATCCGACAGTGATTTACTTTATCACGGCAACCACCTGGATCACTCTGCGTGATAAAGCATAGGAGACTCAACTCGTGGATAATCTGATTCGAAAAGCCTTTGTCATGCAGTTAAATGATGGCTGCAAGGTGGAATACAAAAAGCGACATGACGAAATCTGGCCAGAGTTGGTGGATGTACTGAAAAGTCACGGTGGTCATAATTACTCTATCTTTCTTCATGAAACCACCAATCAGTTGTTTGGTTATGTAGAAATCGAGAGCGAGGAGCGCTGGCAGCAAGTAGCGAATACTGAAGCCTGTCAAAAATGGTGGTCCTTTATGCAAGACATTATGGCGACCAACCCGGACAACTCTCCTCAATCGCTAGAGTTAGATTCGGTGTTTTATCTCGCCTGATAAATAGAAACTCTCACTTCCAAGCCTCGCACTTCGCGGGGCTTCTTTTTTGTTACGCACTCCTGTTAATTTTTAGCAACCAACCCCTGTAAAGAGAAGAAAAACCACACCCTTTACACGTGTACTCCACAGCGCTCCAGCCTAGGTTTTATCGGGCTTAAACGGGCCAGTTATCAAAAGTTTGAAATACCGCAAGAGCTTCTTGATAAAAACGCACCAAATAGGTTTTTTCAGGGGGATTTTTGAAGTTATTCAATCGAAAAAAGCGGTGTAATACCTCTAAAGAACAAGAGGTGGTATTCATGATGAAGGCTGTGATTGCAATAGACCTTGGGGCGTCAAGTGGACGTGTCATGGTCGGTTATCTGAACAACGGAAAAATCGATCTCGAAGAGTTTCACCGTTTTCAAAACCAGCAAGTGATGCATGGTAATGAATCGTGCTGGGATCTCTACTCCATTCTGGAAGAGATTAAAGTAGGCATCAATAAAGTACTCGCAACTGGTGTTGAAATTACTTCTCTGGGCATTGATACCTGGGGTGTGGATTTTGTGTTACTGGATAAGTTTGGCCGTCACCTAGGTGAGTTTGTCAGCTACCGTGATGCACGAACTGAAGGCACGTTGGAGAAACTTCTTCAGGACAGTCAACTTACCCGCGAGCAAGTCTATCAACAAACGGGTATTCAGTTTTTACCGTTCAATACACTTTACCAGTTAAAAGCGATTGCTGATCAGAAACCAGAATGGTTCTCAGATATCGATACGCTGTTGTTTATTCCAGATTACCTGAACTACAAGCTCAGTGGCGTTAAACATTGTGAATACACCAATGCTTCCACCAGCCAGCTGCTTGATTGCAAAGATAAAACCTGGAACAAGCCGCTACTTGACGCTTGCGGTGCAAAAATGGATTGGTTCCTGCCGCCTAAAATGCCGAACCGCATTATCGGTCAATATCATGTAGGTGACGTACAAATCCCTGTGTGTTCTGTGGCAAGTCACGATACCGCTTCAGCGGTAGCAGCGACGCCTATCGCACATGACACGATGGCTTACCTGAGCTCAGGTACATGGTCGCTGGTGGGTATTGAAAGCTTCGAACCGTACACGGGTGAGCTTGCTTATCAATACAACCTGACTAATGAAGGTGGTGTTGATGGTCGTTACCGAGTTCTGAAGAACATCATGGGTTTATGGCTGATTCAGCGTATTAAAGCAGAAAACCCATCACTGACTTTCCCTGATATTGCCAGTCTTGCACGTCAAGCCGAGCCGTTTAAGTACATCGTGAACCCAAATGACAACGACTTCTTAAATCCGGCATCAATGACACAAGCGATTAAGAACTGGTTTAAGAAGCGAGACCTTGAAGCGCCTGAAACGCTATCCGAAGTCATTCGCTGTATCTACGACAGCTTAGTTCTGGCGTACGACAAAGTACTGACGGAGCTATCAGAAGTTACCGACAAACCAATTACGGAATTACGCATCGTAGGTGGTGGCACACAAGACCAATTCCTTAACCAACTTTGTGCGGATGTCTGTCAAATCAAGGTTTCTACAGAACCAACAGAAGCCTCCGCACTGGGCAACGTGATTAACCAATTTATCGCGTCCGACATTATTACCTCGCTGGAAGAAGGCCGCCAAATTATCGATGCCTCTTCTGATGTGAAGAACTTTACTGCAAACAATATTGAGGGATTGGAACAAATCAAATCCCAATTCCAACAAATTACTAAATAAGGTACCTGACCATGAGCAAAGAGCAGATCATTTCAGCTTACGAGCAAGCAAAAGCGGTTTTCGAAAAGTACGGTGTAGATACAGACAAAGCACTAGAACTCCTTAACCAAACGCCAATCTCTATGCACTGCTGGCAAGGCGACGATGTACGTGGTTTTGAATCTCCAGACACTGCGCTGAGTGGCGGTATCCAGGCAACAGGTAACTACCCTGGCGCGGCAAAAACTCCAGCACAACTGCGTGCGGATATGGAAAAAGCCTTCTCTCTGATTCCGGGTAAAAAACGTGTCAACCTGCACGCTATCTACCTCGATGCCGATGAATACGTCGAGCGTGACCAAATCAAACCTGAACACTTCGCACGTTGGGTCGAGTGGGCAAAAGAGAAAGATCTGGGCTTAGACTTTAACCCTACTCTGTTCTCTCACCCGAAAGCAGATGACGGTCTGACTCTGTCTCACCCTGATGAAGAGATCCGCCAGTTCTGGATCGACCACGTAAAAGCAAGCCGTAAGATTTCTGAATACTTCGGCCGTGAGCTTGGCTCAGCATCATTCATGAACATCTGGATCCCAGACGGCATGAAAGATCAGCCAGTTGACCGCTTGTCTCCACGTGCTCGCCTAGCGGATTCTCTGGATAAAGCACTGGCTGAGAAAATCGACACGGCGTTCCACAAAGACGCGGTAGAAAGCAAACTGTTCGGCATCGGCGCAGAAGCATTTACTGTCGGTAGTAACGAGTTCTACCTGGCGTACGCAGCAACTCGCGGTACAGCACTATGTCTGGATGCTGGCCACTACCACCCAACAGAAGTCATCAGCGACAAAATCAGTGCATGTTCACTGTACGTAAACGATCTGCAACTGCACGTAACTCGTCCGGTTCGCTGGGACTCTGACCACGTGGTTTCTTTCGACGACGAAACTCAGGCAATCATGCGTGAAATCGTACGTAACAACCTGCTAGATCGCGTTGCTATCGGTTTGGACTTCTTTGATGCATCAATTAACCGCATCGCAGCTTGGGTTATCGGTACTCGTAACGCTCAGAAAGCGCTACTTAAAGCCCTACTAGAACCAGTAGAGCAACTAAAAGCAGCAGAAGCGTCGTTCGACTACACCACACGTCTGGGCCTGATTGAAGAGGCACATTCTCTGCCTTGGGCAGCGGTTTGGAACTACCACTGTCACCAACACGAAGTCCCAGTCGGTTTTGATTGGATCAAAGACGTGAAAGACTACGAAGCAACCATCCTAGAAACACGTTAATTCAAATTGCTCAACAACAAACAAGTCAGATTCACTATCTGGCTTGTTTGGTTAACTAGATATAAAAGGCTAATACTATGATTCAATTAAACGATGCAGTAATGCTCGAAATCGAGAAAGTCAGCGAAGTTTCTCAATACCTATGGCAACGTGAATGGGCTGAGCGTAATGGCGGCAACATCTCTGTCGACGTTACTGACCTATTCGATGAAATTCCACAAGTTGACGTTCAAGAAAAAGCACTGCCACTGCAATTGCCAATCGAAAGTGCGAACCGCATTTACTACGTAAAAGGTACGGGTCAGCGTATTCGTGAATTACGTGATCCTGCCTACGCTGGTTGTGTGCTTAAAATCAACTCAGCAGCTAACGGCTACCAAATTCTTTGGGGTGGTAAAGCGAGTGATGATTTCGCACCGACCTCTGAGTTCATCAGCCACATCAAGATTTTGGTTGATAAAATCAAAGCAGGCTCTGACCATAGATCAGTGGTTCACACTCACCCACTAGAGTTGATCGCTTTATCTCATCACCCAGATATATCTAAAAGCAGCGAACTGTTCACGCATACCTGCTGGAAAATGCTGCCAGAAGTACGCGCATTCGTACCTCGTGGTATCGGTATGATCCCGTACTGCCTGCCTTCTTCAGAAGAGATGGCAGATGGCACAACCGCGTCACTGCAAGAACATGATGTCGCTATCTGGGAAAAACACGGTGCAACCGCTTCTGGCGCAGATGTTCTACAGGCATTTGATTACATTGATGTGGCAAACAAAGGTGCCAAGCTGTACCTGATGTGTACATCCGCTGGTTATGAACCAGAAGGTGTGACGAAAGAAAACATGGAAATCCTTAAGCGAGAATTCAACCTATAAGGTGTGAAAGGTTCGCTCTTTGTGATGTAAGGGGCACAGAGAGTAAACCATGAACATCCGTTGAAGCGTAGGGGGCAAGGTCTGGCATCAAGTCAGACCTTTGCTTTTTCAATACAACTCAATTCCTCAAACCACCCACTTCAACCTTGGGAACAACTCAATCTTGAGAACAATTCAACGTTAATCATTCAACAGACAGCCTGATGACCTTTCATGAGGTCAGAACGGAGCAAATCTTTGTTTGGCTAATGAGTCGATACGCAAACCAACATCATGTAAAGAACAGGGCTGGCTCCGATAACCTTAGCCGTAGTCGGTGTATGTATGGTTAAAAATATGGCATTCTCATCCATACTGTTTGAAAAGGATAAATGGATAGTAGGATATGGACAGCAACTCGCCCAAACTCTCTTTACGCACCATAGAACCAACGGATTACCCTGAACTCGCAGAATTAATGGACTTGGTATTTCCGGATGTTGGCGGCTCATGGCCACGCCTGACCATCATGGATCTCATACATCAGTTTCCTGACGGCCAGATTTGTATTGAATACAACGGTAAAATTGTTGGTGCCGCTCTGACGATCAAAGTCGACTACAACCGCTTTTCACTTCCTCATCTCTACACCGATATCATCACCGAAAACAACGTCATTCAGAACCAGGTCACTGGCGATGCCATGTATGGCCTTGATGTTTTTGTTCACCCGGATTATCGCGGTCTCCGCCTAGGCCGTCGACTGTATGATGCGCGCAAAGAATTGTGCCGCAGCAAAAACTTCAAAGCGATACTGGCTGGTGGTCGCATTCCTAATTATCACCAGTACGCCGATGATATGAACGTGGCAGACTACATCGCGAAAGTGAAACGCCGTGAACTGCATGACCCGATTTTGTCGTTCCAGCTTGCCAATGGGTTTGATGTAAAACGTATCATGCGAGGTTATCTGCCTGAAGACAGTGCCTCCAGAGGATACGCTACGCTCTTAGAGTGGGATAATTTTTTCTATGAAGAAGACATTCAATCTGTCCACGATGTCGAGAAAACTCTGATCCGTATCGGTGTCGTCCAATGGCAAATGCGAGCGATGAACGATCTGGAAGACTTACTGGATCAAGCGGAGTTCTTTATCTCTTCTCTGGCTAACTACAAAGCCGATTTTGCGCTCTTCCCTGAGTTTTTTAACGCACCATTAATGGGGCTGAAAAATGACCAAAACTCCGTAGAAGCGATCCGTTTTCTCGCGAGTTTCTCAGCAGAAATTAAAGAGCGTTTTTCACAAATGGCAGTGACTTACAACATCAATATTATTGCCGGCAGTATGCCCGTTATCGAAGACGGAAAACTCTACAATGTCGCCTATTTACTGCAACGCGACGGCGAGATCAACGCTCAGTACAAAATTCACATCACGCCTCATGAACAAAAAGACTGGGTTATCGACGGTGGCGACAACGTACAGGTGTTTGAAACCGATGCAGGCAAAGTTGGCATACTGATTTGCTACGACAGTGAGTTCCCGGAGCTGGGCAGAATGCTCGCAGAACAAGGGGCGCAAATCGTGTTTGTTCCATTTTGGACCGACACTAAGAATGGCTATCAACGCGTTCGTATCTGTTCTCAGTCTCGAGCTATCGAAAATGAATGTTATGTGGCGATTGGCGGCAGTGTTGGCAACTTGCCTCGCGTGGACAACGTAGATATTCAGTATGCGCAATCCGCCGTGTTCTCACCTTCAGATATTTACTTCCCACACGATGCGACATTAACAGAAGCGAGTGCGAATACCGAAATGATCATTTTTGCAGATGTCGATTTAACCAAGTTAAAACAACTTAACACCGAAGGCTCAGTGACCAACCTGCGTCATCGACGCCTCGATTTATATGGCGGTTTTACCAAAGCAAAAGATCAATAGCCAACAAACGCCAGCTTCCTATTTCGGGAAGCTGGCGAACGGTGCCTGAATACAGCACAAGCGACACCGTAAACGAGAAGTCGGCGTTGTTCCCAGTAGTGAAATCGCATATAAACAACCTACGTCAGTCTGTTCAGACTTTATTACGGGAAAGCTTTTGGAACATATCAACGAACTACTTATCTCCATGAAACCTCTGCTTGAGCAGTACGGTTACTTGGCACTGATTGTGAGTATTTTCCTGGAAGGCGTTGGCATTCCTATGCCTGGTCAGTCTTTAATGGTCGCGGCATCAATTCTCTCTTCGGAACAAGTGATGAATCTCACTCTGGTGATGTCGGTATCCTGGTTAAGCTGCTTTATTGGTAATACGTGCGGTTACCTGATTGGCTACTATTTTGAGGGGTGGCTGGATAAAAAAGGCTATATCTCCGGCCCTAAAATGACCAAACTGCAAACTGTCGTCCAAAAATACGGACCCGCTTGTTTAGTCGTCAGTCGTTTTATCGAGGGAATGAAGCAGTTTATGCCATTAGCCTGTGGGATCGCCAAAATGCCCCGCAAAGAGTTCCTGTTAGGCAATGCACTCGCGGCAACGATATGGGTCTTAGTGTTCAGCTTACTGGCTCACTTTGCATTTGAGCATTTGAGTTCGCTCAGCCATCTGTACACTCAATATAAATACTATATCTGGGTCATCGCCGCCGCTTTGTTTGTATGGATGATACTTGGCATTATCAAGCGAAAAAAAACAAAATCTGCTGAATAATTAAGCTAAAAATTAAAACTAACAGTATCAATAACATAAAATGATAGCCACTGTTTTTAGTACCTGAAAGACCATAATCACTCAGCCATTCAGACGTCTAGACGTTGACATCATTTCGCTGTGATATTAGTCTGCTCGCTTTCCTTATTTTTAGATTTGTCGTTTACATGTCCGGTTCCCAGCACACTACTCAAGCAGTTGCACCGTCAGCGGTCGCACTCATTCCACTTATTGTATTTCTTGCGCTATTTATTGGTGTAGGGACTTACTTATCTCTGCAAGGCGTCGAGTTTGCTTTTTATCAATTGCCAGCGCCTATTGCGGTTTTACCTGCCATCATCATTGCCTTTCTGCTAAGCAAAGATAAGCTCAGTCGTTCTATCGAACACTTCATGCGCGGCGTGGGTCACCAAGACATTATTGCTATGTGTATGATCTACTTGCTTGCTGGCGCATTTGCCGCAGTGGCCAAAGCGTCCGGTGGTGTTGATGCAACCGTAAATCTCGGCTTGTCAGCGATTCCAACCAGCATGATTTTACCGGGACTTTTCCTTATCTCGGCATTCATCGCAACCGCCATGGGTACATCCATGGGGACGATTGCAGCCGTAGCACCCGTCGCTTTAGGTATCGCTGAATCGGCAGGAATGAGCTTACCAATGACGGCAGGTGTAGTACTAAGTGGTGCTATGTTTGGTGACAACCTTTCGATTATCTCGGACACCACAATTGCGGCGACCCGCTCTCAGGGCTGTGAGATGAAGGACAAGTTCAGAGAGAACATCCGCATTGCTCTGCCAGCTGCATTAATTGCGATGGCGGTTTTCGCCTACAACAGCACTGCAACACAAATACCAGAAGCAGGCCCAATCGAATGGTTGAAAGTACTGCCTTACGTCACCATTCTGATCTTAGCCGTATCCGGCATGAACGTATTTGTTGTGCTGACGATTGGCATTCTACTGGCTGGCGGTGTAGGTCTTGCCTCGATTGATGGCTATGGTCTGACAAATATGGCGCAAGATGTTTACACCGGTTTTGGCAACATGCAGGAAATATTCTTGTTGTCGATGCTTATCGGTGGTCTGAGTGAACTGATGCGTCGCCAAGGTGGCCTTGCTTTCCTAACCAACTTAGTCAGCAGCCTGATCAAAACTTTCGGCTCTAGTCACTCTAAGCATGCGAACAGCCGTGCGAGTGAGTTGGGTATCGCCGGGCTGGTTTCAATGGTCAACACGTGTACGGCGAACAACACAGTCGCGATCATTGTATCGGGCAGCGTTGCACGTCAATTAGCAGAAGAGAACAACGTCTCTCCTCGCCGATCTGCGAGCTTGTTAGATATCTTCTCTTGCGTCGTGCAAGGTATCTTACCTTACGGTGCTCAGGTGCTGCTGCTTGGCTCAGTATTTAATTTATCTCCGCTGGAAGTCGTCACAAACTCTTACTACTGTTTTGCTCTTGCGGTCGCGGCGATTGTCGCGGTGTTTATGAAACACAAACTGCGACAGCCGGCCGCACAAACCGAACAATAATGATAAATACAACTCGAACAAGCGAGTAAAATCATACCTCAATGAGCTTTTGGAACATCGGAAACCAAAAGAACATAACAAATTGAAAATTATAGAATAACAAAAATAAAGGCCAGCTTATTTAAAGGCTGGCCTATGGGTAACCAAAAGCTCTATCCTAGTGACAGATTAAGCGTTTAGAGCTTGCTCCAAATCGGCTAAGATGTCGTCGATATGTTCAATTCCGACTGACAAGCGGATCATCTCTGGTGACACTCCGGCCTGCTTTTGTTCCGCTTCACTCAACTGACGGTGAGTGGTTGATGCTGGGTGGCAAGCCAGAGACTTGGCATCACCGATATTGACCAATCGCTTGAAGATTTTCAGCGCGTCATAGAAACGCACACCCGCTTCATAACCGTCTTTCAAACCAAACGACAAAATGGCTGAAGGCTTACCTTTCATGTACTTTTTCGCCAGTTCATAGTGCTGAGACTCCGGCAACCCGGCATAGCTGACCCAACTGACTTTTTCGTGCTGGTTGAGGTACTCCGCCACCCTAAGTGCATTCTCAGTATGGCGCTCCATACGTAAAGATAACGTTTCCAGCCCCTGCATTAGCATGAATGAGTTCATTGGTGAAAGTGCCGAACCAGTATTGCGTAGCGGAACCGTTCTCGCTCGACCAATAAATGCAGCATCACCAAATGCCTCGGTATACACCACGCCGTGATAAGACGGTTCTGGCTGGTTGAATACCGGGAAACGCTTGCTGTGCAGCGCCCAGGGAAACTTACCTGAATCAACAATCACACCACCCAAAGTCGTACCATGACCACCAACATATTTGGTCAGAGAGTGCACCACTATGTCTGCACCAAACTCGATTGGCTTACACAACACTGGCGTCGCTACGGTATTGTCCACAATCACAGGAACGCCTTGTGCATGTGCGAGATCTGCTACACGCTCTAAGTCGATGATGTTACCAGCAGGGTTACCAATACTCTCGCAGTACACGGCTTTGGTATTTTCATCGATAAGCTCAGCCAGACTTTCCGGTTTATCATCCTTAGCGAACTTCACCTGAATTCCCAGGTTCGGAAACATATGTGCGAACAAGGTGTAGGTGCCACCGTAAAGTTGTGGTGTGGATACGATGTTGTCCCCTGCCTGAGCCAAGGTCAGAATCGCATAGTTAATAGCCGCACTGCCTGCGCTCACAACCAGACCACCGATGCCACCTTCCAATGCTGCCATGCGTTTTTCCAGAACGTCATTGGTTGGGTTCATAATACGCGTGTAAATATTGCCCGGTACTTCTAAGTTGAACAGATCGGCACCATGCTGGGCGTTATCAAATTCATAAGCAACGGTCTGGTAAATCGGTGTCGCCACGGATTTAGTGGTCGGATCCGTTTCATAACCAAAATGGATCGATAGCGTTTCGTCTTTCATGTTCTTCCCTGCGTATTATCTCTGAAAATTATCCCACTCATCATGCCCGCTTTTAGCTCAAATAACCTCGCTATTGGTCACAATGCATATCTTCAACCTTGTTGTTGATATGGGAATGCGTAAGACTTTACAGTTTGTCATGTTGCAATTAGGTAGACGAAGAGACGTTGATTTCATTTCGTTCGATGCAAATAGACACCGCCTAGATTGAGGCGATGTCTACATGATTATATGGCGCTTTTTAGTGCGGCTTTGACAGCTTGATTTAACTTGCGTAACACCAAATCAAATACCCAGCGGATAAAGGAGTAGGTAAACTTGATTGTAACGTTTGCACCTTTCCCCGCAAAAACAAGCATATGTCCAAGTAACCCTTTGACACGTTCTGCAAACTCACCGGAAATTTCGGCAATTTTGGTCATGGAACGAGCAATAGCATCATAAATTGTGGATATGGCAGAACCTACATTCTGCAACCCAAATACTAATGTGGCACAACCACCATCAACCAACAAAGTTAGGATTGCTGCTGATATTTTGTCTGCCCAATCAGGGGAACTATTCGCTTGTAATCGATTGTTGTAATTCAAAACTACTCTTTTGAAAACGTTACTTGCCTTTTGGAAGCCAAGGCTATCCCAAGTTGCAGAATTGGTATAAGAGGCATATTCGCTCATAAAATGTAGTTTAGGGAGTATTCCTTGAGCCCTATTTAATATGTACTCAGAACCATCATAAGGCACATGATAAAAAGGCCAAACAGGTGCCTTAGTAACAGGATCTGCCCCATTCACACAACGAAAATGCTTCGATATTCGAGAAGAAGAGTTAATCGAAAAGGATTTTAACCCAACCCTCGGAGAACCAAATGTGTATAAATTCACTTTTCCATTAAATTTTGGGGATGCTGCGATCCAATTCGCCACTAATGTTGCTAGTGCTCCGCCCAAACTATGCCCGACACAATGTATAGTTCCATTAGCTGATATTGGATTCTCACGCAGGAATTTGGTTAATCCTTTTCTCATTGAATAAAAGGTCGTTTGGAAGCCAGTATGTACCATTTCTCCAGTATCGGTGCCCTTTCCGCTGCAAGTTAAATCGGTAATAGTATCAGCAAGTCCATCAGTTCCACGAAATGCTAAAACAAGGTCTTGTTTATAACGTTGGCTTTTTCCCTTTCCCAACAGAACAAATCCAGTTTCAGCCCGAAAGAAAAAGCCACCACTGGTACCTCTCACTACATTTTTAAAAGAGAAGTCATTCCGAAGCGCTAAAGGAACTTCTAAATCATCTAAGTTCAACTTTATAGAATAAGCAGCTGAGGCCAAGTGACTAGCTTGATTTGGGGATATTGTGCTCATAATTATTCGTCCAAATCTTTTTTGGAAATGTAAGTGTCAGTGCTTTCTTCGTATACATAGGTCGTCACTCTGTCACTATGCCAGTCACAAATTGAGTAAACAGAAATAGACGCCCCTTTGTCCGGACTAATATCAACTTCATGAATACGCTGAATATTAGTTAACTCACAATTAATATTAGAAAGCATTGAGCGCAATGGTTTCGTTCCAGCTGGTGGTGCCCAAGCTCCCCAGATTTTCTTTTGCTCGTTGTTCCAATCTAAATAAACCTTTTGATGAACTTTTAAACTTCCTCCAAATATATCTCCTGGCGTTCGTGAATGAACAATGACGTTATAAAAAGAAAACTCCCCCTTTTCATCAGTTCGAGTCTCATCTTTTAAGGCCTTACCGTTCTTATATCCCTCATAATACAACTCTCTATACACAGTTAATCCAATCTGTGGCACACCACCAAGTGTAATAACTCCCCGAATCTCCGGAGACATTTCAACATCGTATTTTTTGAACGGCCAAAACATAGCATCAGCTCCTGATGAAAATAAAACTAAGGCTAATACCAAACCATTTCTCTTAGCCATTATTAATCTCTATCAAAATTTGTTGAATGATAATATTGGATACAAATTTAATTGGTTAGCATTAATTCAATGGGATATAAAAACTGGGAAGCGGTTCTAAACGAACTGTAATTAAGATATTTATTAGCTATTTAATAAGAGACCGTTTCTAACGATTCGGTCTCGTTTAACCAACTTTATTAAGACTGAACGTGCGGAACTTGTTTTAACAACCAGTTTCGAAACTTTTCCGTCGAGTCACTTTTGGTATTCGTAATCAAATAGTACCCGGCATTGGCAGGTATCGGTTCAAACGGAGAAACCAAGCGTTGGGTAATTAACTCGTCTTCTATCAGTGCCATCCTAGCCATAGCAATGCCCACTCCCGCCTCGGCCGCTGACATCGCCATGTCGGTGCGGTTGAAAAAGTGTCCGACATCGGTTTTAAAATCCAATCCCATCGCTGAGGCCCAATAAAGCCATTCATAATCACGTGCAGCTTTATCCCACGGCAACGCATCATGCAATAAGGTCGCATCTTTCCACTGTTCCGTTGAAGATAAATGATCATCGTGAGTTAAAGAAGCTTTTAGCCACCAGTGATCCTCAAGGTATTTGGGGCTCATGACTGGCAGTAGCTGTTCATCTAAAAGCAGCTCAGCCTCTTTATGTCGGTAAGGATGCAGTCCGTAATCGATAGCGACATCGTAGTCTTTCAAATCACTGTTAACCAATGCCACTTCCGCAAAGATTTGCACTTGTATATCTGGATATTCAAGATGAAAGCTTTCTAGCTTTGGCACTAGCCATTTGAAGGCAAACGACGGCGTCAGTTTCAATTTAATCTCATTGCTTTGCTTATCGACTTTTAGCTCATCTAACAGTTTTCCCAGTTCAGAAAAGTGAAATTGGGTGGCTTGTTGCAGTTGAATCCCCTTTGAAGTTAATCGGATACCTCGGGAGTGGCGTTCAAAAAGAGTAAACCCTAATGCTTCTTCTAAGTGAATAATTTGTTGACTGATTGCCCCTGTCGTCAGGTGTAATGACTTTGCAGCACCAGTAAAACTGCTATGTTCAGCAACTTGACTAAATAACCACAAACCACCTATTAAATTCGCTCTCATTTTTTAGCCTATAGTTTTTCTATACTCTATGTGTAATTTATATCGATTGTTAATAAAAGGTAAGCAAAAGAAACTAGCCATAATTAATTATTATTATTGTGTGTGGAGTGCAAAATGGAAGTCATCGTATTAGGCAGCGGCGTTATCGGTTTAACATCGGCTTGGTACCTATCTCAGGCAGGCTATCAGGTAACGGTTATCGACCGCCAAGCAAGCAGTGCTATGGAAACCAGCTTTGCTAACGCAGGACAAATCTCCTACGGCTACTCTTCTCCTTGGGCGGCACCAGGCATTCCGCTAAAAGCCATCAAATGGTTAATGGAAGAGCATGCTCCTCTTAAAATTAAGCCGACTCTGAATTCAGATATGATCAGCTGGGCATCAAAAATGGTTGCGAACTGCACCCTGCCACGCTACCAAGTTAACAAAGCCCGCATGCTGTCTATCGCTAACCACAGCCGCATTTGTCTTGAAGAGCTACGCAACGATCATGCAATTGAATATCAGGGACGCCAGTTTGGTACGTTACAAGTCTTTCGTTCTGAGCAGCAGCTAACGGCAATTGAAAAAGATCTCAAGCTACTTGAACAAAGCGGTACGCGTTTCGAGTTAATGGATGTTGAGCAGTGTATTCAGCAAGAACCAGGTCTAGCTTTAGTAAAAGAGAAGATCGTAGGCGGACTGTACCTTCCAGATGATGAAACCGGCGACTGCTTCCAGTTCTGTCAACAACTGACTGAGCTAGCAAAAGCGCATGGTGTAAGATTCGAGTTCAATACAGAAGTCAGCAATTGGGTTACTGAAGGCAAAAAGATCACAGGTGTCCAAACGAACCGTGGATTGTTTAAAGCGGACCAATTCGTGCTGGCTTCAGGAAGCTACTCGACGGCCTTACTCAAACAACTGGATATCAGTATTCCGGTTTACCCAGTCAAAGGTTATTCACTCACAGTACCAATCGAAAACGAGCAATACGCACCTCGCTCTACCGTGATGGATGAGACCTACAAAGTTGCGATGACTCGCTTTGACGACCGAATTCGTGTCGCTGGCACGGCAGAACTGGCAGGATTTGATGGCTCGATTCCTCAGAAGAGAAAGAACACGATCGAGATGGTTATCCGTGATCTATTCCCTCGCAGTGGAGATTTTAGCCAGGCAGAATTCTGGACCGGCTTTAGACCAATGACACCAGATGGCACGCCAATCATTGGCGCAACACCTTACAGTAACCTATATACCAATACTGGTCATGGAACACTTGGATGGACAATGGCATGTGGGTCAGGCCAACTTCTTGCTAACATTATGACTGGACAAACAACGAAGGTAATCGATCAATCCGAGCTAAATTTATTCCGCTACGCTTGATTAATAAATAGCCTTTTAATCTACTGAGCGCATATAAGCTAGCATATTAATCTTTTGCATTTCCAAGTAAATTTTAATAAATATATACTGCATACTTAGTCAAACAAGGAATCTTAGCCCAAAAAGTAACTTGATAAGTAATGGTAACCAGATGTTAAGGAGCTATTTTCATTCTGTGTTCAGCATCACGCAATCAAGGATTTTAAGCTAAAAAAGTTAACAATTACATTACAAAAAAAGGTAATGTATTGTGTGGAAAACAACCGCAAACACAACTAACAGGGAAAATACTCATGCAGTCATTAGTTGATTTTTTAAATGGAATTATCTGGAGCCCAGTACTGATCTACTTGTGCTTGGGCGCTGGCTTATTCTACTCCATCATGACTCGTTTCGTTCAAGTTCGTCACTTCTTTGAAATGTGGCGTTTATTGTTATCAGGAAAAAGCTCAACAAAAGGGATTTCATCATTTCAGGCGCTTGCCGTCTCTCTGTCTGGCCGTGTAGGTACAGGTAACATCGCAGGTGTTGCTGCTGCTATCGGTTTCGGTGGACCAGGTGCTGTTTTCTGGATGTGGGTCGTAGCATTCTTTGGTGCTGCAACGGCTTACGCTGAATCAACACTTGCTCAAATCTATAAAGAAGAAGACGAAGGTGAATTCCGTGGTGGTCCTGCTTACTACATTGAAAAAGCAATGGGACAGAAATGGTACGCTTGGATCTTTGCAATTTCGACGATCTTTGCGTGTGGTGTACTACTTCCGGGTGTTCAATCGAACAGCATTGGTAACGCAGTAGAAGCCGCGTTTGGCTCTGGTGACATGGTCGAAACCGCTATCGGTACAATCAGTTTTGCTAAAATTTTAACTGGTACGGTTGTGTGTGTCATTCTTGCTTTCATCATCTTTGGTGGTGTAAAACGTATTGCTAGCTTTACTCAGATCGTTGTTCCTTTTATGGCACTGGCTTACATCGTTACCGCCTTTGTTATTATTCTTCTGAACCTAAGTGAAGTTCCACGCATTATCGGCATGATCCTTGGTGACGCGTTCACACCAATGGCAGGTATCGGTGCAGCTATCGGTTGGGGTGTAAAACGTGGTGTTTACTCTAACGAAGCTGGTCAAGGTACAGGCCCTCACGCAGCGGCAGCAGCAAGTGTTGAACACCCTGCACAACAAGGTCTTGTACAGTCGTTTTCAATCTACATCGATACTCTGCTTGTTTGTTCAGCGACAGCATTCATGATCTTAATCACTGGTGCTTATAACGTTCATGGCGCAGTAGAAGGTGCTTTCCTGGTACAAAACCTACCAGCAGATATTGGCGCGAACGGTCCTGTATTCACTCAGTTGGCGATTGAAAGTGCGCTTCCAGGCGTGGGTAAACCATTTATCGCAGTTGCGCTGTTCTTCTTCGCGTTTACTACGATTCTGGCTTACTACTACATTGCAGAAACGAACATTGCTTACATCCGTCGTACTTTCAAAGTGGATGGCATGATCTTTTTACTCAAGCTGGTTATTTTGACAGCGGTATTCTACGGTACGGTAAAAACGGCAAACCTTGCATGGGCAATGGGTGACGTTGGTGTAGGCTTGATGGCTTGGTTAAACATCGTCGGTATTCTGATTATCTTCTTCATGTCTAAACCTGCCCTTAAGGCACTGACTGATTACGAAAGACAACAGAAAGAAGGCGTGAGCGAGTATACTTTCAACCCAGTTGCACTCGGTATTAAAGGTGCAGATTACTGGGAAGAGAAATACAAGCGTAAGACGGGTAAGTCTGCTCATGCTGTCGCGGTTAAAACAACAGAAACTGCAGAAGAAAGTTCATTCTAACAATACAAAAATAAATACAGACATTACACAACACCAAGGGCCAGCAATTTTCGCTGGCCCTTTTCTTTTCTGCATCCTAAATCATCAGACTAAAAGTCGGGATAGATATCTCGCATGTCCTGCAATATTCCATCGAACAGTGTCATGGCACTTTGAGTCATGATTTCCCGTTTTGGACGCACCACGGAAATGACGCTGTCGGGGATATTATCCAACAGAGGCACTACCGCAAACTCATTTTTAATGTAATCCAAATCAAGAGATTCAGTGGAAAACAGCGCTGCAAAATCCGCATTTTGTATTAGTGAACGAGCCAGCGTCATCGAAGTGCATTCACGAATACGCGACGGCAAAGGAAGACCGTTAACGGAAAATAATTGATAAAAATAGGTGCTTGGATCGTCAGGTGAATCTAATGTCAGCCAGTCACTCTGGTGTAATGTCCTTAATGAACGCGTATTACATAGCGGATGTGACTTGCGTGTCACAACCACATTGGGGATACGGCAAACTGCCTGCCACTCCAGAGTACTATCAATAACGGGTATTTGAGATGTGATAGCGAAATCGACTTCACCCTGGCGTAACTGAGACAGTAATGGCGCAGGACGAAGTTCGACGATTCGTAAAGTCACTTCCGGGTAGCGGTGCATGAACGTGTTGAGACTGGAGGCCAACGACTTAAGCAGTGAAGCAACTGGTGTCACTCCTATGGTCACACAGCCGTTAGGAATCCCACGCATGGTATCAATGTCCTGCTTGGCACGCCGGGCTGTCTCATTCATTAAACGCGCATAGCCCAATAAACGCTCACCATACAACGTCAGAAGCAACCCACCAGCTGAACGTTCAAACAAAGCGACACCATATTGTTGCTCCAGTTCTTTAATGGCTTTACTTAAGGCGGGCTGCGTCAGGTGTAACTGTTCCGCCGCTGTTTTCAAGTTTCCGGCCTGACTCACTGCCAAAAAGGCTCTCACTTGGTGTAATTTCATCCGACTATGTGACCTCATTGTCCCTAATAAGCAAAGCCATTCTACATTACGAATATGATCCGGTCAGGTATTCAGTCACAAGTTCAACCCAACAAGCAGCACCAATCGTAACTAGCTGATCATTAAAATCATAGCCTGGATTATGCACCGAACAGCCATGCCATTCGCCAACACCGTTAGAGAGGAAGAAGTAGCATCCCGGGCGCTCTTTCAGCATCCAGGCAAAATCTTCGCTGCCCGATACAACGGGAGACTCATCGCCTGCCACATTTTCCTCACCTAGTACTGCCTTAACAACTTTACGAGCGCGCAAAGTTTCCTCTGATGAATTGAATACTGATGGGACCTGACGCAGGTATTCAACCTCACCCTGAATACCAAATGCCTGACATTGACCAGCTACTACCTCACGAATGCGCTGCTCAATTAGATCCTGATTCGCTTCACTAAAGTTGCGTACAGAAAGTCTCATCAACGCATCATTTGGAATCACATTCGAGGTTTTGCCAGCTTCAATCTGGCCAATGCTGACAATACTTTGATCGGCAGGGTTTATATTGCGCGACACAATACTTTGCAGCCCAAGAATAATATGGCCGATAGCAATAGTGACATCGTTTGACAAGTGAGGCATCGCTGCATGCCCTCCCTTCCCTGTCAGACGAATGGTTACCTTGTCGGATGATGCCATTGATGCCCCGCTACGCACCTCTGCCTGCCCGACTTCCTTGCCCGGCATGTTGTGCAGAGCAAAAACCGCATCACAAGGGAAGCGATCAAACAAACCATCGTCAATCATCGCTTTTGCACCCGACAAACCCTCTTCATCAGGCTGGAAGATAAGATTGATCGTGCCATCAAAAGATACACTCTTCGCTATATAATGTGCAGCCGCCAACAAGATGGCAGTGTGGCCATCATGACCACAAGCGTGCATGTGCCCTTTTATCTTGCTGGCGTATGGTAACCCAGTGTCTTCCTGAATAGGCAGAGCATCCATATCCGCGCGGATACCGATACTGCGCTGAGAAGTGCCCAGCTTCAGCACACCGACCACGCCATGCCCGCCAATACCAGTGTGAGTTTCATAGCCCCACTCCATTAACAGTTCAGCCACTAACTTAGCCGTGTTAGGCACTTCTGCACCCAGTTCAGGGTGGGCATGAATGGCATGGCGAGTCTGAATAAATTGTTCACAACTGGCTACAAAGTCAGCATTTTTTAGTAGTGATAATTCAGGTACGTTCATCATCATTTCCTTATATTCTAATTCAGAAGAGACTTATTGAGGTGCTTTCGCAGGGAAGCGCCACAGGGCCAGCGAGCTCACCACAATCGCGGTCATCAGATAAAACGCAGGGACCATTTTATTTCCGCTAACCTCAATCAAAGTAGCGACTAGTAGCGGTGTAAAACCACCAAACACCGTTACGCCAAAGCCATAAATCATTGAGATACCACTAGCACGATATTGCTGAGTAAAGGCTTCCATAATCAGAACCAGTAAGGACCCATTTGCTATAGCAAATAAAGTGATTAATCCACCAATAATCAGTAATGCTTTTAGTAAGGACGGCTCACCGCCAAGCAAAGCAAATGCAGGATAGATACAGATAAAGGAACCTAACATCCCTAGAAATGGCAAGGTTTTTCGACTGCGCAAGCGGTCTGCCCACTTACCCAAAATTGGCATTAACACCATCAGCATGAAACCCACCATTACTGCGACAGCAAAAGCCGTAGTTGGAGCGTAGCCAAGATCTTTCATCAGGTAGGTTGGCATGTAGAAGACTTCAACATACATACACGCGGTAGCACTCCAAATGATTAACATACCGGTGATAACCGTGCGTCCCTGTTTACGAAGAACCGTTTTAAATGGGGTATCGTTCGAGTGCGGATTAGCCTCGTGTGATTCTTTTAAATGACGACGGATGTACCAGCCTACAGGACCAATTAACAGACCAAGGATAAACGGAATACGCCAGCCCCAACTGTGTACATCTTCTGGTGTTAGCAGGCCATTTACCGCAAAACCAACGAGAGCACCAAACAGCGCTGCAGCACCCTGGCTTGCAAGCTGCCAACTCACCATGTAACAACGACGCTTATAGTTGTTTGACTCCATCAAAGCCGCAGATGCCGCACCAATTTCGCCGCCAGCAGATAATCCCTGTAACAAGCGACCAACAACCAAAATGATAGTGGCTGCAATGCCAATGCTCTCATAGGTCGGTGTCAGCGCAATCATGCCTGTCCCGATGGTCATTAAAGCAATCGTTAGAGTGAGAGCAGCTTTACGTCCATGTTTGTCGGCATAGTTCCCAATTAATACTGCGCCGAGTGGTCGCATAACAAACCCGACACCAAACGTCGCAAGTGATAACAATAACCCTGCAGCTGAGCCACCAACATTAAAAAATAACTCACCTATGACGACGGCAAAAAAGCTGTAGACGGTAAAGTCATACATCTCTAATCCATTACCTAGTGAGATGGCAAAAATCGCTTTACGTGGTTCTGAAGAAGACTTATCGGTTTGACCAGATAAAGTGGTCAATTCTGGTTCCAGTGAACTTGATAGTGTGCTACTCATGGTTTCCCTTCCTTGTACTAATGGCGACTCATTCGCCATTAACTGTCTAGATAATAGCCAAGACTAGATATCCCACCACAAACCAAAAGTTAACCAAATAACCAATGAGCAATAACAAGTGTAATTCAAAATGATCACATACCGATCAATACGCCCTTGATAGGTGCAACACAACACATAAAACAGAATAAAAATCTGCATCAACGAAATATAAGAAGGAAAATAAATAGAATTACCAAATAAATACGAAACCACACCAAATTAACCAAAAGCTATTCAATTAAGAAAAAGAACATCAACAACGTTTTTTCCTTACCTGCTAATCACTCAGGGAAATGGACAAACATCCTTTCCAGCTTCGTGTTAATAAACTTGCTTTAGAAATTGCCCAAAGGACGTCTACTCGCGATAAAAAAGACAGGGGCTAACCAATGGCTAACCCCTGTCTTTTTAATCTGAAGATTAATTAGCTATTTAGACGGGTATATTTGTGACCAGTCATTTTTCATATCCACGACTAACCAGCCTTTCTCTTTCGCCTCGTCCAAGCCTTTATCCAATTGTCCTACACTGGATTGACGATCGTACTGCCACTCTCTTTTGTCATCAGTGTGATGAACGTACATCGCCAGACGCGGCCCCTCTCCTGACGTTGTCCATTGCAGCATTTGCAGGTCACCGTCTGAGTTGCCAAATGCTGCGATTGGGCGCTTGCCGATATGTTGATAAATCTGTAGCGGTTTTTCTACTTTATCATTATTCACGTCGACGCCCGGTACGCGCTTAACCTGATAGCTTCCATCCACATTTACGAACTCAGTAGAAAGTTGGGTACCAATAATTCGCTCCGAAGGGATGTGATAAACATCCGTAGCCCAAGCTCGCATAAACGCATTACCTCCCCCAGAGACGATAAAGTTTTTAAATCCATTATCTTCTAGATAATCTAATAGCTCGAGCATAGGCTGGAAAACCATATCCGTGTATGGCGCTCCTGTTACCGGGTGCTTCGCTGTACTTATCCAGCTTTTAACCATTGCGGTAAATTCGTCACTGATCACTCCCGTATGAGTTTGTAGAACTAATTTTATAAGATCATCTGCCGCTAATTTGTCCAGCTGACCGCTCAATACGAGGGAATACGGTTTAGTGGTTTTCCACTCTGGGTGCTCATCTGCTTGAGCTTTAATTTGATCAAGTGCAAACAGTATCTGGAAGTACATTGGCTTTTCAGACCACAACGTCCCATCGTTATCAAAGGTAGCTATGCGATCCGCCGGTTCAACAAATTTGGCAGAGCCGGGATCGGTAACGTCGCTGACAAATTGGATGATCGCCTGTTTTGTCTTGCCATCATTCCACGACGGCAATGGATCACTACTCTGAGCTAAAAGTGGAAATGAGATCACCGCTACGGCGAGTGTGAGAATAAACGATAGATGCTTTTTCATGAATGTAACGCGTTGTATATGGATGTGTAAATAATGACTGATTATCCAAGAAAAAGCTCGTGCGATGTCACAACAATTTATAAATCAGACCATTCCCACTTGATACCACTGACCTCAGATAATAAAAAAGCGGACCTAAATAGGTCCGCTTTTGAAATCTACTAATTGAGCGTTTAAGCAATTGCTACCGCTTCAACTTTGCGAGCGATTTTCGCTTTACCAACTGGAAGCACTTCACGACCAAACTCATTGTTCAGTACTTGTGCCATCGCGAAGTAAACCGCGCTAGCACCACAGAAAATACCTTCAAAACCAGCGATAGTGCCAATCACTTCGCTACCAGTGAAGTCACGAGCAGCAAGCAAGAAGAACAGGATAGTCAGAGAACCAAATACCACTTGTTTTGCTGTTGGGTAACATAGTGAACCAATAAACATGAAGCCTGTAAAAATACCCCATAGCGCCAGGTACCAACCCATAAAGCTAGCTGGGCTAGCTGGTAGACCCATATGAGGCATCACAATCAGACCAACCAGTGTTAGCCAGAATAGACCGTAAGAAGTAAACGCTGTAGTACCGAAAGTGTCACCGCGCTTGAAACACATGATGCCAACGATTACTTGGCTAAGGCCACCGTAAAAGATGCCCATCGCTAGAATCATTGAGTCAAGTGGGAAAAATCCTGCGTTATGAATGTTAAGCAGAATAGTGGTCATACCGAAACCCATCAGACCTAGCGGTGCTGGGTTAGCCAGTTTTGTCGACATGTACAAATACCTTAAAAAAAGTTTATAAAAAATGCGCGCGAATTTTAATGGACGCTAAACCAAAAGAGAAAAGCCGTTATTGAAAACTTAGATTCCACAAATAAGACTCCAAGCAAATAAAAAAGACCCTGCTAAAAAGCAGAGCCTTTCTAAAGAGTTAAAGGGCTTACTGGCAAGAAATCTCATCCCAGAACCAGTTGCTTTGAGTTGGGCTCTCCCATACACCTGGGCCATTTTTCGCAACAAAGCATTTTCCCAGATAAGTCACTTTATCCCCATTTGCAACTTGAGAGACACCAGGCTCCCACGAGATAAAATCACTATTCACTGGCAGTTCTGGCTCAGTGATCGGAGGCTCTGGTTCGGTTACTGGCGGTTCAGGCTCAGTGACAGGAGGCTCCGTTACGGTTGTTGGGGTACCAGAAACAAACTTCCATGGACCACCTTTTGTCGGCTCATTCCCCTGAGACCACCACTTAGCTTCATAAATAGCACCTTGGTAAGATACTTTATCGCCCCCGGTATACACTTTATTGGCATCCCAAGCCGCGATACCATCAAGTGGAGGTTCTACTGGGTCTACGACCTCTAATGCGTCAACAACTCTCACTTCTGGCCAATTTTCATGAGATGAATATAAGTTAGTAACACATTTCTCATAGTCACCCGGAACAAGAGTAGAATAAGCGGTCTGGAAACCCACTAACTCACACTCAAATGAGTGACCTCCCGGGCGATCAGCATAGTACTTCCAGTTGCCATCCCAGTTGGTATACAACACATCAGTCGCTCCGTTGAGATTCAAGTTACCGTAATCGGTTTGCTGCCAACAGGTATTCTTTTCATCCGCCTCAATCGGAATTTGATAGTGCGATGATAACCCTTCCCAGTATCGAATTCGGTTTACCGGTTGCCCTTTGTCTTTGTTGTGTGCGCCACATTCAACACCGCCATTAATGATGTTAATCGTGGTACCAAAGCCATAGCCGATACCAGCATCAATTTCACGCTGGGATGGCGTCCAGGAGCGGTCGATAACGTGTAACATTGCGGGCTTTGGTGCCTGAGGCGTTAAAAAGAACCATATCGCCGACGCAAGGTTAAGCCATGAATCTGCAACCAGACCTGGGTTATTAAGCAGCACACTGGCATCTCCATCAAACATCACTTCAGAGAAAGCACCGTAGTTAAAGTGGTAAGAAAGCTGTTTGGCTCCTCGTCCGAAGTAGCCCTGTCCTGCTGCGCAAGGCCATTTTTTATTTTGCCAGTTGTTCTCACCACACCCAGTGGTGTAGCCCGCTTTTCCCTCTGACCAGCCCATCTCTCGTACATGCACTAACGCTTGCTGCCACTCTTCAAGACCCAGAGGATTATCAGACACGTTATCTATTGCGATATGTCCGCCCGTTTCCTGCGCAAAATGGGCGAAGGCAGTAACAATTGAGCGCTTACAGATCGCATCGGAATCACGACCGTCAGTGTATTCGGCACAGAAGGCAGGGAACTTTCCAATCGCTCTTAAAAAGCGCGTGTAGGTGTATTCTGGTGTTGCCATGTGGGTAAGGTAATCCCATTCAGCCTGTGGAAAAACTTTCTCTGCTCGCTTAACGTTGTCAGGATTAGTCACACTACCAGGTTCAATGGATTCAACTAGGGTATTCGGTGCGGTGCGAAGCGCTTGCGACCAAATCTTATACATAGGGTCTGCGGCTTTTCGTTGCTCCGCAGCTTCAACATCTGCACGTGAAATAACGTAGCCGGTAGGATTTAGCGGATCGGGTTGAATGTTCAGTGCTGACCAAGCCGCAGGAGCCGCTGTCAGCATCGCTAACGCAGTAACATAACTTCTTTTCTTCATTCTTTAACTCCTTGTGTTAAAAGCAGTTAAAGGGTAAGAAAAGGAAGATGAAGATTCACTAATACTAAGGTTAACGAAGGTCAACTTGCGAGTGAAAGTCAGCTCGCTCAGCACACTGAAACTCGGCAGTTGCAATAAAGGATTACCGGCTTCAAAAATTTTCCGAGAGAAAAATCGCGGAATTGAAAAACCGTTAACGTGGAGATGAGTAAACTCGCTGCAATAAAAAACCAGCCCGAAGGCTGGTTCTATCACACATAATCGTTGAGGATTATTCCCACTCGATTGTCGCTGGCGGCTTACCAGAAATATCGTAAACAACACGTGAAATGCCGTCAACTTCGTTGATAATACGGTTAGATACCTTACCTAGGAAATCGTATGGCAGGTGTGCCCAATGCGCTGTCATAAAGTCGATAGTTTCTACTGCACGTAGCGATACAACCCAATCGTACTTACGACCGTCGCCCATAACACCTACAGATCGAACTGGTAGGAATACCGTGAATGCTTGAGAGACTTTGTTGTATAAGTCTGCTGCGTGAAGCTCTTCAATAAAGATAGCGTCAGCACGACGTAGCAAGTCACAGTACTCTTTCTTGATCTCGCCAAGAACACGAACACCTAGACCAGGACCTGGGAATGGGTGGCGGTAAAGCATGTTGTAAGGAAGACCTAACTCCAGACCGATCTTACGAACTTCATCTTTAAACAGCTCACGTAGTGGCTCAACCAGACCCATAGCCATATCTTCTGGCAAACCGCCCACGTTGTGGTGTGATTTGATCACGTGCGCTTTGCCAGTCTTAGAAGCTGCAGATTCGATTACGTCAGGGTAGATAGTACCTTGAGCAAGCCATTTCGCGTTTTTCAGCTTCTTAGACTCTTCATCGAATACATCTACGAACACGTGACCGATTGTCTTACGCTTTTCTTCTGGGTCAGACTTGCCTTTTAGCGCGTCAAGGAAACGATCTTCTGCATCAACTTTGATGATGTTTAAACCGAACTTGTCGCCAAACATATCCATTACTTGTTGACCTTCGTTTAGACGAAGCAGACCGTTGTCAACGAATACGCACGTTAGCTTGTCACCAATCGCGCGGTGAACCAGCATAGCAACAACAGATGAATCCACACCACCAGAAAGACCCAGGATAACTTCGTCGTCACCCACTTGCTCTTTAATACGAGCGATTGCATCTTCGATGATAGATTCTGATGTCCAAAGACGCTCACAACCACATACGCCAAGAACAAAGTTCTCAAGCATCTGCAGGCCGCCTTTTGTATGTGTTACTTCTGGGTGGAACTGAACACCGTAGTATTTCTTCTCTTCGTTCGCCATAGCAGCGTAAGGACATGTATCTGTCTCACCTACTTTTACGAAGTCAGCAGGAATTTCTACTACTTTGTCACCGTGGCTCATCCAAACGTCTTGAGTCGTTTCAAGATCTTTGAACAGCGCCGATTCGCCAGAAACTTTAACTTGTGCGTAGCCAAATTCACGCTCGTTTGAACCAGCAACTTTACCGCCTAGCTGTTCTGCCATGGTTTGCATGCCGTAACATACACCAAGAACTGGAACACCTGAGTCAAATACGTATTGAGGCGCGCGAGGAGAATTTTCTTCAGTTACACTCTCAGGGCCACCAGACAGGATGATGCCGTCTGGGTTGAATTCACGAATATCCGCTTCTTCTACATCCCAGCTCCATAGCTCACAGTAAACGCCGATTTCACGTACGCGACGAGCAACTAATTGAGTGTACTGAGAACCGAAGTCCAAGATCAGAATACGTTGGTCATGGATATTTTTAGTCATTTTGAGCAGTCTTTTTTAGGCTAGTGATTAAAACCGAGGCGAGTGTACTCGCCTCTTATTAATGCTTCAAGGAAAAAGCAAACGTTTACGTCGAGAGATCTTTATTCAAAATCTCGCTTATCAACGATTAACCCAAACGGTAGTTTGGTGCTTCCTTAGTAATTTGAACGTCGTGCACGTGAGACTCTGCCATACCTGCACCAGAGATTCGTACAAATTCTGCTTTAGTACGCATATCTTCGATCGTTGCTGAGCCAGTAAGACCCATGCTTGAGCGTAGACCACCCATCTGTTGGTGTACGATCTCTTTAAGGCGACCTTTGTATGCGATACGACCTTCGATACCTTCTGGAACAAGTTTGTCTGCTGCGTTATCAGTCTGGAAGTAACGGTCAGAAGAACCTTGAGACATTGCACCAAGAGAACCCATACCACGGTATGCTTTGTAAGAACGACCGTTGTAAAGAATAACTTCACCCGGAGCTTCTTCTGTACCCGCAAACATAGAACCAACCATCACACATGATGCACCAGCTACGATTGCTTTACAGATGTCGCCAGAGAAACGGATACCACCGTCTGCAATAACCGGAATACCGTGTTGGTTCGCAACTTCAGCTGCGTCAGCGATAGCTGTGATTTGAGGTACACCAACACCAGTTACGATACGAGTCGTACAGATAGAACCAGGGCCAATACCTACTTTCACTGCGCTTACGCCAGCGTCAATAAGCGCTTTAGCGCCTGCACCTGTTGCTACGTTACCACCGATGATGTCAAGATCTGGGTATGCTGCGCGAGTTTCACGGATACGGCTTAGAACACCTTCCGAGTGGCCATGAGAAGAGTCGATAAGCAGAACGTCAACGCCCGCTTCGACAAGTGCTGCAACACGTTCTTCATTACCTGCACCAGCACCTACTGCTGCGCCAACACGTAGACGGCCACGAGAATCTTTACATGCGTTTGGTTTACGCTCAGCTTTGTGGAAGTCTTTTGCTGTGATCATACCAGTCAGTTTGAAATCATCATTCACAACCAGTACTTTCTCTACACGTGCTTCATGCATTTTCTCTTGTACTTCTGCACGCGTTGCACCTTCTTTCACTGCTGCCAAGTTTTCTTTTGGCGTCATTACTGAAGATACTTTCTTAGAAAGGTCTGTCACAAAACGAACGTCACGACCAGTGATGATACCCACTAGCTCATTGTGCTCAGTAACAACAGGGAAACCAGCAAAGCCGTGCTTGTCAGTCAGAGCGACTACGTCAGCGATTGTTGCGTCTGGATTCACCGTTACAGGGTCTGTAACCACACCAGCTTCGAACTTTTTAACTGTACGAACTTCGGCTGCTTGCTGCTCAATAGACATGTTCTTGTGGATAAAGCCAATGCCACCTTCCTGCGCAAGTGCGATAGCCAGACGAGCTTCCGTCACGGTATCCATTGACGCAGAAATCATCGGAATATTCAGAGCAATATTTTTCGTCAACTGAGTGCGAAGATCAGCTGTGTTTGGGAGAACGGTGGAGTGTGCTGGCACTAGTAGTACGTCGTCGAATGTCAGCGCTTCTTTGGCAATTCTTAGCATTTGCAATATCTCACAATTAGAGGAGTAAAAAAAACAATCCAAAGTCTCATCGTTTCGCATAATGAGGGTAACCGTTTTAGGTAACGAGTTACATTTGGATTAGATATTGCGGAGGGATTATACGGTTAACCCCCTCGCTTGACCACACTTTTTTTAATTTTTTTCTTGCAATTGATCCCTTGCTATGTATTATATTGCCGCTAATTTCCATACTCACGTCTACGAGATTAGCTGTGCTCTCCCAGACCAATCAAAACATTTTCACTGTTTCCCGTCTTAACGCAGAAGTCCGTCTGTTATTGGAAAATGAAATGGGGATCGTCTGGCTTGTCGGAGAGATTTCAAACTTCTCAGCACCTGTCTCTGGACACTGGTACCTCACTCTTAAAGACTCCCGCGCTCAAGTTAAATGTGCCATGTTCCGTGGTAACAATCGTCGCGTAACTTTCAAACCTGCAAACGGTAACCAAGTTTTAGTCAAAGCACGTCTGTCTCTTTATGAGCCACGTGGAGACTACCAGTTGATTATCGAAAGTATGCAGCCTGAAGGCGACGGCAGATTACAGCAAGAGTTCGAAGAGCTAAAGATGAAGCTGGCAGCAGAAGGCTTGTTTGCTCAAACGAACAAACTCACCTTGCCAGAGCACCCTAAATGCGTTGGTGTCATCACCTCAAAAACCGGAGCAGCTCTTTACGACATTCTCGACGTGTTAAAACGCCGTGATCCTGCGCTTCCAGTGGTCGTTTATCCAACCATGGTCCAGGGAGAAGACGCCGCAATTCAGATTGCACAAGCCATTGGACGCGCCAATAGTCGCAATGAGTGTGATGTATTGATTGTGGGTCGTGGCGGAGGCTCTTTAGAAGACTTATGGTGCTTCAACAATGAGATCCTTGCGCGCACGATCGCGGCAAGCCAAATCCCAATCATTAGTGCCGTTGGCCACGAGATAGATGTGACGATTGCGGATTTTGTCGCCGATGTACGAGCACCAACCCCTTCGGCAGCTGCAGAATTGGTTAGCCGGGATAACAGCCATAAAGATCAGACGCTCGTTGCACGTCAACATAAGTTAGCGAGCGCGATGCGTTACTACTTGGCAACACAAAAGCAGCAAACCACACAATTACTTCATCGTTTAGAACGTCAGCATCCAAGCTATCAGTTACGACGTCAAGCACAACAGCTTGATGAGTTGGACATGCGTCTGCGCAGAGCGATGCAGCGTTTCATCGATACTCGCCACCAAGCGGTTGAACGTAAACACTATCGCCTACAGTTGAACTCCCCTGCCAAACAACTTGCGCAGCAGAAGTCCACTCTCGAACGCGCAGAGCAAAAACTCATGGATGCGATGGATCGTAAACTGCTGACCATGCGTCACCAACTGGCTATTGCGGCAGAGAAATTGGACACAGTAAGCCCACTTGCAACCCTTAAACGTGGCTATTCAATCACGCAGACAGAGCAAGGCAAGGTGATTACTCAAGCTGAAGATGTTAAAACAGGCGACCGTCTGGTCACCCGTCTAGCAGATGGTGAGATTCGCTCTACCGTTAACTAACCTATTCTACTGTCAGTCAATTTTGTGAAACTCAAATCGAACGCGAGATTTCGATTTGAGTTCATTGCAGGTATTACAGAAGTAATTCGCCGCACCACAAGCCTGAAGCTTTTCTAGCTCAGCATCACAATCGGGACAAAACCCTACCTTTTTGAAGTCCGAGTCACACTGGTTACAGTGATACTGACCCGTCCACGCTAATTCTACATTACAAGTCGGACAGATGTTCGGCTGCATAATTCTTTCACCTTTACTGAATACTTTTCATCTAAGTATTCATATTTTATCCCTACAAACTTTGATTAGCATCACTGTATCTGACAAGAAGATTCACCCTTTTCGCTATCCAGATTTAGGAAGATCTTACTCTGATCATCGGATATTTCCCATTTGATCAGCGATCACCCCTTAAAAGAATATTTATATCACCACACACCGAAAGCATAAGTTACATATCCTGCATTTCAATTTTATACGACATAAATAACCAATATTAAGTTCAATAACCAACAATACAGAGTTTAATAAAAAGATCTAACTAGCGAAAAGCCCTTTTACATCGGTGTGCATTTCCATTGTCTGAGGGTCAGTTCGATTAATCTGAGCCGTAATGTTTCAAGCTCATTCAAATGAATCACATGCGTTCCACCACAAGGGAGTACGGCATTTCACCCTCTCCGAGGCGTTACTTCCAGTAGTGCGAATCCTTAAGGTTGTCACCATGACATTGACGACGATCACCTCATTACGCAGTTACCATGTCTAATGGCAGCAATGGATTTTAGTCGCATTAATAGTCATATTTCGTATATCTGTATTTCTTAAAGATAAAAAAATACCCAAGAAAAACTTGGGTATTTGATTGAATTCAATTATTTGTTACGGTTTTTAACCGCAGACACCATACGCTTGCGCTTACGTTCCTGAGAAAGCGTTAGCTTGTTAGTGCGGTTCTCGTATGGGTTATCGCTGTTCTGGAAGTTAATACGGATTGGTGTACCCATGATCTCCAGAGACTTACGGAAGTAGTTCATCAAGTACCGCTTGTACGAATCTGGCAGCTCACGCACCATGTTACCGTGAATCACCACAATTGGTGGGTTGTAACCACCTGCGTGCGCGTACTTCAGTTTGATACGGCGACCACGGACCATTGGCGGCTGGTGATCATCTGTAGCCATTTTCATGATACGGGTCAGAACCGAAGTACCAACACGAGTTGTCGCTGATTTGTACGCTTCCTGAATCGATTCAAACAAGTGGCCAACACCAGTACCGTGCAGCGCAGAGATGAAGTGAATACGAGCGAAATCAACGAAGCCAAGACGGCGATCCAGCTCTTTCTTCACGTTCTCTTTCACTTCATTATCCAGGCCATCCCACTTGTTCACGGCCAGTACGATTGAACGACCAGCATTAAGTGCAAAACCTAGCAGGCTCAAGTCTTGGTCAGAGATGTTATCACGCGCGTCGATAACCAGTAGAACCACGTTTGCGTCTTCTACCGCTTTCAGTGTTTTAACCACTGAGAACTTCTCGACGGTTTCATTAATACGTCCACGGCGACGAACACCAGCCGTATCAATGATCACGTATTCACGCCCATCACGTTCCATTGGAATGTAAATAGAGTCACGCGTCGTTCCCGGCATATCGTAAACAACCACACGCTCTTCACCAAGAATACGGTTGGTCAATGTTGACTTACCAACGTTTGGACGACCAATGATCGCGAGCTTGATTGGTTGATCTTGCAAACGTTGAAGCTCTTCTTCTGCTTCTTCTTCGCTGTACTCTTCTTCTAGGATATCCGCATCTTCGAATTCAGTCAGATCTTCAATCTCACCTTCTTCTGACTCACTGGTTAGCAAGTCATCAAAGAACGGTGCCAGAGCACGCTCAAGAAGTGCGGTCACGCCACGTCCATGAGCAGCAGCGATTTGGTACATATCATCGACACCCAGTTGCCAGAAGTCAGCACAAGCAGCATCAGCATCAATACCATCAATTTTATTAACAACCAGCATGGCTGGCTTTTCAATTTTACGCAGATGTGCCGCAATTGCAGTATCTGCAGGCGTTAGACCAGCACGACCATCAACAAGGAATAGCACAACGTCAGCTTCATTAATTGCCGCTAACGACTGCTCTGCCATCTTAGTTTCCACACCTTCTTCAGAGCCATCGATACCACCGGTATCAATCACAATGAACTCGTGCTCTTCACCAAGTTTCGCTTGGCCATATTTACGGTCTCGCGTCAGGCCAGGAAAGTCCGCAACCAACGCATCACGAGTGCGAGTTAATCGGTTAAATAGTGTAGATTTACCTACATTCGGACGCCCGACAAGGGCCACAACAGGTACCATAACAACCTCTACAATAATCTTTCTTCTGTAGTTATAGGTAACGACTTGCCTGATGCCAAATCAAACCAGCTTTTTACCTATAACCACGTCAGGAATAACTTTTAATAAATAAACAATAAATTCAAACAACAAAACGGCTCCTAACTGTCACCAGCCAGGAGCCGAATGTGAATTATATCACGATATTATTCGTTAATGGTTAGTTTCTTTACATCGCCATTGCGAGTGGTAAGCACATAACCATCAGACAATAGCGTCGGACCAACCGCAAAGCCGCTATCATCAACATGCTGTTGAGCAACAAAATCACCCGTTGAGCGATCTATCCAGTGCAGATAACCCAGTGTGTCACCAACTACTACGTAATTACCTATAACCACAGGTGCAGTAAGTTGACGATGCTCTAATAAGCTATTTTCCCACAGTTCTGTCCCGCTTCGAGCATCAACTGCGACAACATGATCTTTCTCTGTAATAACGAACAGACGGCTACCATCCGTTGCCATATTCGTTGAGGACGAATAGTTACGCTTCCAAATAGGGTTTGCAGAGCGCAAATCAATCGCTATCAGCTGGCCGTTATACCCAACGGTAAAAAGAACCCCACCTAGCACAATTGGAGAAGAGTCTACGTCAACCAAACGATCGATTTCAGTTGCGCCTTTCGGTGTACCGACGGGTTGTTGCCAAATAAGCTGTCCGCGTTCAACAATCGCTGCCGCAAGTCGGCCATTCGCAGTACCCCAGAAAACACCACCGCCGATTGCGACAGGAGTACTGTCACCGCGTAAAGTCAAGTTAGGGACTTCTGTACTTAATGCCCAGCGTTGTTCGCCAGTACTCTCATTAAGCGCAACTAACATGCCTCGGCTGGTATTAATAATAATCAAACCAGAGTCTGCAACAGGTTTTGCCAGGACTTCACCGCCAACCTTAACACGCCAATTTACTTCGCCAGTTTCTTGAGATAGCGAAATGACGTCGCCATTATCAGAACCAATGTAGAGGTTTCCGTAAGCGGCTGTAATACCACCTGAAAGTCGTGCAACCACACTATCTTCCAGATCAACCTGCCATTGCGATTTACCATTTTCTGGATCAAGCGCTTCTACGGTCCCGTCACGGCTGGCCACAAATAATGTGCCATTATCATAGACTGGAGCCAATTTTGAGAAGTAATGACCGACGCCATCACCAACCGATGTGCTCCACTCCGTGTTAGTCGTAAACTCACTATCGACTTGAGGCAGAGGTGCCATAACGATGGTATCTTCCTCGCTCGCACAGCCAGCAAGAATTCCCATCGTTAATGCCCCTAACAAGGCTTTCTTAAAGACTCTTTTCATCCAATGCGGTCCTTATTTCGCCAAATCGTCCAATTTCATTTGTAGTGTCGGGCTTGCATCCGTCGCTTGCTGGGCTTCAGTGTATGCCGCATAAGCTGAATCTTTGTCGCCCTGACGAAGTGCAATATCACCACGAAGTTCTGCGATACGACCTGTCCATGCCGCGTCAGTGACTTTACTTAGTTCAGTCGTTGCGGCATCAAAATTACCCATTTCTGCTTCAATACGAGCAATACGGTAACTGATAAGTGGAGATAATGCGGCGTCCTTAGTGCTGCTTTGCGCCCATTTTAGTTGCTCAAGCGCAGCGGCAAGGTCTTTCGCTTCAATTTGAACTTTCGCCAATTGCAGCGCTGCCAATACTGAGTATTCTTTTACTTCACTTGAGTCGATAAAAGCTTGAACTTCAGATTGCGCGTCGACACCTTTTTCCTGCAGAACACTGATCGCTGTCGTGTAGTTTTGCGAAGCCGCTTCACTCGCCTGAATCACTGAATCCTGGTAGTAGCGCCAACCAAATAGACCACCTAAGCCAACAACGGCACCGATGATGACGGCTTTGCCGTTCTCTTTCCACCAGTCTTTAATGGCTTCAACTTGTTGTTCTTCAGTATCGTAAAGTTCCACTTCCTGTCCTCTTAAAACATGTAAATGACAGCAAAGCTGCCATTGTTCCCATCTCGTTGAAAGGCTCCACAACAGGGAGCCTAAATTAACGAACCAGGATAAAATTACTAGCTTACTAAAAGACTTAAATCAGTGCTGCGATCTTTTCAGCAACTTCTGCTTGGTTGTAAGTGTGTTGCTCACCACCAGCCAAGTCTTTCAATACTACGGTATTATCTGCAACCTCGTTCTCGCCCAGAACCAATGCTACAACAGCACCGACTTTATCTGCGCGTTTAAACTGTTTCTTAAAGTTACCGCCACCAAAGTGATTCATCACACGTACGCCAGGGATGTTTTCACGAAGCTGCTCCGCAAGTTTCATTCCTGCCATCATGGTGCCTTCACCTGCCGTCACTACGTAAACATCAACACTACGTCGTACTTCTGTCAGCTCTAACGTTTCCAACATCAGTACCAGACGCTCAAGACCCATTGCAAAGCCAACAGCAGGTGTCGCTTTACCACCTAGCTGTTCAACCAGACCATCGTAGCGACCACCACCACATACGGTGCCTTGCGAGCCTAAGCTTTCAGTGATCCACTCAAATACAGTGCGATTGTAGTAGTCCAGACCACGAACAAGGCGCTCGTTAACAGTGTATTCGATACCAGCAGCATCAAGAAGTTCACACAGACCTGCAAAATGTTGCTTAGAATCTTCGTCCAAGTAATCAGAAAGGCGAGGTGCATCACCTAGGATATTCTGTACATCTGGGTTTTTGCTATCAAGAACACGCAGAGGGTTAGTGTACATACGACGTTTGCAGTCTTCATCCAGAACATCCATATGTTGCTCCAGATAGGCCACAAGTGCTTCACGGTAGTTTGCACGAGCTTCAAGAGAACCAATTGAGTTCAGCTCAAGACGAACATACTTGTCGATACCAAGTTCACGCCATAGACGAGCGGTCATCATAATAAGTTCCGCATCGACATCAGGACCATTTAAGCCAAACACTTCCACACCACATTGGTGGAATTGACGGTAACGGCCTTTTTGAGGACGCTCGTGACGAAACATTGGACCAATGTACCAAACACGTTGTTCTTGGTTGTACAGCAGACCGTTTTCGATACCAGCACGTACACAACCCGCAGTACCCTCAGGGCGAAGTGTCAGACTATCGCCATTACGGTCTTCGAATGTGTACATTTCTTTCTCAACCACGTCGGTAACTTCACCAATAGCACGGCTGAATAGATGTGTCATCTCAACGATTGGCATGCGCATTTCGTTGTAACCGTATGCGCTAATTACATTTTTCACTGTGTTTTCTAGTTTCTGCCACAGTGGCGATTGAGTTGGGAGGCAGTCGTTCATGCCTCGAATTGCTTGAATTGTTTTTGCCACAATACTTACCGTAATTCTCGTTGAGATTAATCTTGTACTTTTACTTCGATGCGATTTTCGCCATCCATCATAGATGCTTTCGCACGAATCTTAGCTTCGAGCTGATTCACAAGGTCATCGTTATCAAAGCGCTCTTTCTGGCGTTTGCCATCTTCATAAAACGCGCTCTTCTTGTTACTGCCTGCCAGACCTAAGTGGGAAACTTCTGCTTCACCAGGGCCATTGACGACACAACCGATAATAGACACATCCATTGGCGTGACGATGTCTTCTAAACGCTCTTCAAGAGCGTTAACAGTACCGATAACATCGAACTCTTGACGTGAACAGCTAGGGCACGCAATGAAGTTAATGCCGCGTGAACGAATACGTAATGATTTCAGAATATCGAAACCAACTTTGATCTCTTCTACAGGATCTGCAGCAAGAGAAATACGCAAAGTATCGCCGATACCTTCTGCCAGCAGCATACCAAGACCAACAGATGACTTCACGGCACCGGCGCGTGCGCCACCCGCTTCTGTAATGCCTAAGTGCAGAGGCTGGTCGATTTTCTTAGCCAACAAACGGTAAGAGTCGACTGCGAGGAAAACATCAGATGCTTTTACGCTCACTTTGAATTGATCAAAGTTAAGACGATCCAGATGATCCACGTGACGCATTGCAGACTCAACCAAAGCTTCCGGTGTCGGTTCACCGTACTTCATCTGCAGATCTTTTTCTAAAGAGCCGCCATTGACGCCAATACGGATTGGGATATTTTTATCGCGGGCACAATCGACAACAGCACGAATTCGCTCTTCGTTACCGATATTACCTGGGTTGATGCGCAAACAATCGACCCCGTATTCTGCCACTTTAAGAGCAATACGGTAGTCAAAGTGAATATCCGCAACCAACGGCACTGACACTTGCTGTTTGATTAGCTTAAAAGCTTCAGCAGCATCCATCGTTGGTACAGAAACACGTACGATATCTGCGCCGACTTTTTCTAGTGCTCGGATTTGTGCGACTGTCGCTTCCACATCAGTCGTGCGAGTGTTAGTCATTGACTGTACAGCAATTGGCGCACCATCACCAATTGGCACATCACCCACATAAATACGCGTCGATTTACGACGGATAATTGGAGATTCGTGTTGCATAATTTTTTATAACGGTAAAGTGAATCGAGCTACTCTGCCTGAAGTATACCCAGAAAGGTCGACAGGTTCACTTGCAAATGTCATTGTAACCCCTTCCGGTGCTCCCAATATCACTTTAAATGGGGCTTTTCCGGTAAGTTCTACATCTTGACCAGGTTTGTGAGTGCCGCTGACCAGCGTTTTGCCATTAGTATCTTTAACCTGAATCCAGCAATCCGCTTTAAATGTCATGGTTAGCAGACTCATACCTTCCGGCACAATGATAGCTGGCTCTTCAACTGCCTCTTCAATGATTGCAACCGGCTCTTCTACTTCTTCTGAGCTTGTTGCGTCTTCACTAGCCACAGGCAGAGCATCAGCTTCTAATGAACTATTTGATTCGGTATCTGTTGTCCCTGCTGCTGAAATGACGTCTTCTGAAACAGCAATCTCTGCAGGAGTGCGTGCAATCAGCTCATCTGCACTCATTTGATCAATATCCGCCAACTCTTCAGCCGTTGGTTGAGGTTCTTCGACACTGGCATCTGTGGCTATCTGAGCAAGGCTATTTTCCTGCTGATTTTGCCACCACCAGGCAGCAGAAATCCCGGTAATCACAATCGCAATGACCCAGGTCAGAAACATAATTCGGCTATTGTGTTTTTCATGCTTTGTTTTACGAGAAAAACTCTGCATTTCGATTTCTTGCTCTTTCGGCTTGATATCCACCGTTTGCTCTAACGCGGTTAGAACAACTTTTTCATCAAGTCCAACCACTTTCGCATATGATCGCAAATAGCCACGAGTAAAAGTCGCCACTTGTTGCGATTCAAAGCGATTGTTGTCAATGTCTTCGATAACAGAAACGCGAAGTCTCAGGCGATCAGCAACTTGCTTCTGCGTCATACCTTTAGATTCGCGTTTGTTTTTTAATAGTGTACCCACTTCGATAGAAAGCGGTACTTCATTTGTATTTTCGTGTTCTGTCATAATGGTGGTTTTTTAATCTGCTTTAGTCGCTAACACGGTTATTGATTTTTGTTCTTTTTCTTACGCCCAACTTAAAGATAGCTAGGCTAGCCGTGTTAACCAAAATATTAATTTTAAGAAATTCTCTGCGCTCGGAATGCGAATACCCGTTGTGCGAAAGCCAGCAAAGCGTATGAGGAGAAAGCTGAGAATTCTCGATGTCATCATAAGTGTTATACAACATGATAAGCGAATGTATAACAAAGACAAAAACTCTTTCCACTCAAACTAACAGATTGCTCAAGCTTTTGTCCAAACTTTGACACTGTAATTCGAAATTCAACGCAATTCCACTAATGGTACTGAGTTACTCGCCTAAATAACCTTAAATAGTTTATTCCACAAGCGTAAATAATTTTCATATTTCGCAGAGAGATAACCATACCGCTAAGGTAAGGTAGTCATTGGCGTACGAAGAGCTCTGCAAACAAAATAGCCAGAGCAAAAATGGCTCTGGCTATTTCATAATTTGTACGACTTAAACCGCTTTTACGTCAATGGTATCCGCGCCTCGTGCTGCTTTTAGCATAGCGGTACGTTTAGTTCGGTCGATAACATCACCGACTAACTGACCACATGCCGCATCAATGTCGTCACCGCGAGTTTTACGCACGGTTACTGTGTGCTCATACTGCATCAGCGTTTTTTGGAAACGGTCAATACGAGAGTTACTTGGTTTCTTGTATGGTGAACCAGGGTACGGGTTGAACGGAATCAAGTTGATCTTGCATGGTGTATCTTTCATTAGCTCAGCTAATTCTCGCGCGTGATCCATGTCGTCGTTCACATGATCTAGCAACACGTACTCTACGGTCACTTTGCCACGGTTTGCGTTTGAAGAAGCAATGTAACGACGCACAGACGCCAAGAAATCCTGAATATCCCAGCGGTCGTTGATTGGCATGATTTCACTGCGCAACTTGTCGTTTGGTGCATGAAGTGAGATTGCCAATGCTACGTCGATTTTTCCTGTCATCTGATCAAGACCAGACACTACGCCTGATGTTGATACGGTGACGCGACGCTTCGAAAGACCAAAACCAAGGTCATCCAACATAATTTCTAATGCAGGAATCAGGTTTTTCATGTTCAGTAGCGGTTCGCCCATACCCATCATTACCACGTTAGTAATTGGGCGACGTCCCGTTTCTTTCTCAAGACCCACTTCACGGGCAGCACGCCATACCTGACCGATAATTTCAGACACTTTCAGGTTACGGTTAAAGCCTTGTTGAGCCGTTGAGCAGAATTTACATTCAAGTGCACAACCAACCTGAGAAGACACACACAATGTCGCGCGATCATCCTCTGGAATGTAGACCGTTTCTACGTCCTGATCGCCAACCTTCATGGCCCATTTAATGGTGCCATCAGAAGAGTGCTGAGCTTCAGAAACGACAGGCGCTTTGATTTCGCATTTGTACTGCAGCTTTTCACGTAACTTCTTGTTGATGTTCGTCATGTTGTCGAAGTCATCAACACCGAAATGGTAGATCCACTTCATAACCTGATCAGCACGGAACGCTTTCTCGCCTAGTTCTTCCGCGAAAAACTGACGCATGCCTTTGCGATCAAAGTCGAGTAGATTAATTTTTTCAGTGGTCATGTAGCCTCTCAATGACTGAAACAAGAATAAGGGCGCGAATTGTACAGCCTTTATGCAGTGACAACAAGGGGTCTAAAACCCTGAGTTTGCTAAGGCATTAAAATTATAGTGATTAAAATTTAAACAGCCTTAACTTAAACGATGTGAGGTTATCGGACAATAAAAAGCCCCGGAAATTTCCGAGGCTTACTATCTTTACGAGCACAAGCTAATTCAAAATTAACGAGGGCAAATCTCAGACTCAGGGAAGAAGAACTCAATCTCACGAGCCGCAGACTCCAAGCTATCAGAGCCATGTACCGAGTTAAGACGCATGCTTAACGCGTAATCAGCGCGAAGTGTGCCAGCGGCAGCTTCTTCCGGGTTCGTTTTACCCATCAACTCACGGTAACGAGCAATCGCATTTTCACCTTCCAGCACCTGAACCATGATAGGACCAGAGGTCATGAACTCTTTCAAAGGCTGGAAAAATTCTTTACCTTCGTGCTCTGCGTAAAAACCGCTCGCCTGCTCTTCTGTCAGGTGAACCATTTTCGCCGCAATAATACTCAGGCCAGCCTTCTCGATACGGTTGTAAATCTCACCGATTAAGTTTCTTTCCACAGCGTCAGGCTTAACAATTGAAAACGTTCTTTCTAGAGCCATAAAGTTTCCCTTTTTTGTATTTGTAATAATAGTGTTTAAAAGTGACTTACTTGACTACAGCCGCACCAAGCAAACGGCCGGTGCGGCCATAAAAGTTATTTATCTGCTTGCTCGTTAAGAAGGCGAGCAAGAGTACGAACGCCCATACCAGTCGCGCCTGCAGCCCACTTATCTGATGCAGATTTACGGTAAGTACCCGCACAGTCGAAATGCAACCAACCTTTCTTGTAATCTTCAATGAAGTAAGACAAGAATGCGGCGGCAGTACTCGCCCCCGGAGTGTAATCACCAGAACTGATGTTTGATAAATCAGCGAAGTTTGATGGCAGCATTTCGCGGTGGAAATCAGCAAGAGGCAGTGGCCATAAACCTTCTTTCTCTTGATTTGCTGCTGTTAAAGCTTGATGAGAGAGCTCTTCATCAAAACTCAGCAATGCGTGGTAATCATTACCCAGCGCGTTTTTCGCCGCGCCTGTCAATGTCGCGCAGTCGATAATAAGCTCAGGGTTATGTTCACTTGCGTAGATTAGACCATCCGCCAGTACCAATCGGCCTTCGGCGTCGGTATTCATGATCTCAACGGTCTTACCATTTTTGTAGGTAATGATGTCGCCAAGCTTGAGCGCGCGGCCAGACACCATGTTTTCTGCACAGCAAAGGATCAGTTTTACACGCTTGTTCAAGCCACGCAGAATAGCTAAGCCCAAACCACCTGTAATCGTACCTGAACCGCCCATATCGGCTTTCATCGCACTCATAAAGTTTGACGTTTTCAGGCTGTAGCCGCCTGAGTCAAAAGTAATCCCTTTACCCACTAAACAAGCAAATACCGGTGCGTTTTCATCGCCCGTTGGGTTGTAGTCCAGTTGCAGCATGGCAGAGGTACGATCAGAACCACGGCCAACCGCGTAAATGCCTTCCCAGCCTTCAGCCAGCAAATCTTTATCTTTAACGACTCGTGCTGTCACTGTGCCTTCTGGCGCGATAGATTTGATGAATTCAGCCGCCATTGTTGCAAGTTGACGAGGTGCAACTTCTTCAGCGGTTTTGTTGATGATATCGCGTGTAAAATCGGTGGTGAGAATTCGGGCCTGAAGCTCTGCCTGAGCTTCTTCTTCCAGTGCCGCCCATTCAAGCGTGCCGTGTTTTTTCGGGTTACGGTAGCCTTGGTGGAAAGCCCAGATTTGCTCTAGGTCCCAGTTATCACCAGAAAGTAGAACAGAACGAATTCCCTGACCATCTAGCTGACGAGCTGCTCGCTGGATTGCACCAAGATCATGACCCAGACCGATATGAATGGTCGCGCCACTTTCCGCAAACGAAAGCAGTGCCTTTTCCCCCCAATGAGGAGCTGCAGGATCTTGGCTTAAAAATACAGACATCTGTGTAGACATGGTTTCTCCTTGTCTTATAAGGGCGTTACCTACGCCGCTTCTTTTCAGTTACTCACGGATGTTAGCATTATGTAGGGTAAAAATGTCAACTTGATAAAAAAACGGACCTAAGGGTCCGCTTTTTTTAGTAAGAATTGTTAACTCGGCGGCGTTTTACCACCGAATTGAGCATCAGTCTGCTTCATCCATCCAGCAGATGATGACGGCCTCTAAGATCTTTTCATTACAATGGTTTGGGTCATCATCAAACTCATCTAACTCCATAATCCATTGATAAAGGTCGGTAAAGCGCACGGTTTTCGGATCCACATCTGGAAACTTGTCACAAAGCTCAATCGCGATATCGCGAGAATCTGTCCATTTCATTGCTCTTGTTCCTTTTTCTTCCTCCTTGAGATAGAGGAATTCGTTTTTAGTGATCTTCTGACGCGTGGTTCAGCGTGTATCTAGGAATCTCAACAACCAAGTCTTCATCCGCTACCTTCGCCTGGCAGCCAAGACGAGATTCAGGCTCAAGACCCCACGCTTTATCCAGCATGTCATCTTCCAGCTCTTCGCTCTCTTCAAGAGAATCAAAACCTTCTCGAATGATCACATGACAAGTTGTACACGCACATGATTTTTCACACGCATGTTCAATACCAATGCCATTCTTTAGCGCTACGTCCAGAACGGTTTCACCAGTCTTTGCTTCCAACACTGCGCCTTCTGGGCACAAATCCTCGTGAGGTAATACAATAATCTTAGGCATAACTACTTATCTCTTATATATCGTCTACTGATTGACCTGACAATGCAGTTCGAATCGATTTATCCATACGGCGCGATGCAAAGTCTTGGCTCGCTTTATCGGTATCTTTAATGCCTAGCTCAATCGCGTCCGCATCATCACCATTACGCAGCTCGATCAGTGCTTCGATTGATTTAACCAGGTTTTGTTTCTCTTGTTCTGATAGTAGTTCATCACCATCAGCTTGCATTGCCGCTATCAAGCCTTCAATCACTCGATCCGCTTCAACACGCTGCTCTGCGAGCGCACGAGCTTGCATGTCTTCTTTCGCGTGAGTCATTGAGTCACGCAGCATGTTTGCAACTTCATCATCACTTAGGCCGTAAGATGGCTTAACCTGAATTTCAGACTGCACACCAGTACTCTTTTCCATTGCTGTCACTGAAAGCAAACCATCAGCATCCACTTGGTATGTCACACGGATATGAGCCGCACCTGCCGCCATTGGAGGAATACCTTTTAATGAGAAACGAGCCAGAGAACGGCAATCATCCACCATTTCACGTTCACCTTGCACTACATGTACGCTCATGGCCGTTTGACCGTCTTTAAACGTCGTAAACTCCTGCGCACGAGCAACTGGAATCGTGGTATTACGTGGAATGATCTTTTCAACCAGACCACCCATGGTTTCAATGCCGAGTGATAACGGGATCACGTCCAGCAGCAACATTTCCGAATCAGGCTTGTTACCAGCCAGAATATCCGCCTGGATACCTGCGCCAATCGCGACCACTTCATCAGGGTTGATGCTCGTTAGTGGTGTGCGACCAAAAAACTCGCCAACCATTTCACGTACTAACAGAGTACGAGTTGAACCACCGACCATGACGACTTCAAGCACTTCATCAGCGTCAACATCAGCATCTTTCAGCGCACGGCGGCAAGACATTAATGTTTTCTTTACTAGCGGACGAATCAGTTCTTCAAATTGCTCGCGAGTGACTGTGCCTTTCCAACCAAATACGTCAACATCAACACTGTCTTGCTCGGAAAAAGCGATCTTAGTTGCGGTAGCGATATTTAGCAGGATTCGGTTTTTTTCTGCAGATAGTGGCGCTTCAAGTCCCGCTTGCTCCATTAGGAAATCCGCAAACAGATGATCGAAATCATCACCACCGAGGGCTGAATCACCACCAGTTGCCAGTACTTCAAATACACCTTTAGACAGACGCAAGATAGAGATATCAAACGTACCACCGCCTAAGTCGTAAACCGCAATGACACCTTCCTGACCAGAATCTAAACCGTACGCAATTGCAGCAGCGGTAGGTTCGTTAAGAAGGCGAAGTACATGCAGTCCTGCTAACTTAGCGGCATCTTTTGTGCCAGCACGCTGAGCATCATCAAAGTACGCAGGAACCGTAATCACAACACCAGCGAGTTCACCACCTAACGTTTCTTCCGCGCGCTTACCCAGTACTTTTAAAATATCAGCCGATACTTCAATCGGGTTTTTATCACCCTGAGCCGTTTGCAAAACAGGTAAGCCGTTATCGCTCTCTTTAAACTGATAAGGTAACGATGGGTAGCGCGATTGAATGTCCTTTAACGACCGACCGATTAAACGCTTTACAGAAATAATCGTATTTTCTGGTTCAAACTCTGCTCTTACTTTCGCATCATCACCAACGATGATGGAATCAGTAGAGTAGTTCACTACTGACGGCAGAATGCTACGACCCTGATCGTCGATTAAAGTAGAGGCATCGCCACTGCGTACCGTGGCGACCAAAGAGTTGGTCGTACCTAAGTCGATACCTGCTGCTAACTTATGCTCATGAGGTGCCGAGCTTTGGCCCGGTTCTGCGATTTGAAGTAGTGCCATGATTGGTCCTTGTCACACTAACTAGCCGAGGAGTCTCTCTTCAGCCAGCTCAATTTCGTTCTTTAGTTTGGCAATGAATTTCAGCTTACGAACGCGGTCTGCGGCTTCCGCCCAAAGACCGTCATTGAGCTCTTGCTCAACGCTTGCCAAATGCTGTTTGTACATTTTGCTGACCTTGGAATCGAAGTCAAAAAGCGCCGATTCAGGTTCAGAGCTGTCAGCAATGTCTTCCAATTCTTCACGCAGTTCCATCTGTTCCATTAAGAACATTGGATCTTGCATGGTTTGCTGTTCACCACGGATTTCCAACCCCTGCTCTGCCAGAATGTACTCCGCACGAGAGATAGGATGTTTCAGGACTTGATACGCATCGTTAATTTGCGCTGCCTTTTGCACGGCCAATAAGCGATCACGCTCAGACGCGGTAGCAAAATTGTCCGGGTGAAAACGTTTTTGTAATTCTCGGAACTGAGAAGAAAGAAGGCTACCATCCAGTTGAAACTGACTTGGTAGCCCAAATAATTCAAAGTGATTCATTAAGTTCGGGTCCTAATAAAGCCTTCCGGACTCGTTTGCCCAGAAGGACAATCAATCAGACGTTGAAGCTTTCACCACAACCACATTCACTTTTCGCGTTAGGGTTATTGAACTCAAAACCTTCGTTCAACCCTTCCTTCACGTAATCCAGTTCTGTACCGTCTAGGTATACCAAGCTTTTTTTGTCGATGATAATTTTCACCCCAGAAAGGTCAAAAACTTCATCTTCTGCATCGTTCAGCTCGTCAACAAACTCAAGTACGTAAGCCATGCCGGAACAACCAGTCGTCTTCACACCAAGACGTAAACCGATACCTTTTCCTCGGTTATCCAGGAATGCTTTTACGCGACTTGCCGCTGTTTCTGTCATTGAAATGGCCATACTGCACCTTAAGTTTGTCTGAATTACGATTGGAATGGGAGCATTTACGGCTCCCATTATATTACGGAATAATTATTCTTGGTGTTTTTTCTTGTAATCTGCAACCGCTGCTTTGATTGCATCTTCAGCAAGAATTGAACAGTGAACTTTCACAGGTGGAAGTTCTAGCTCTTCAGCAATCTCAGAGTTTTTGATTGCTGCCGCTTCATCGATTGACTTGCCTTTAACCCACTCTGTTACCAGTGAGCTTGATGCGATTGCACTACCACAACCGTATGTTTTGAACTTCGCATCTTCGATGATACCTTCTGGTGTCACTTTGATTTGTAGTTTCATAACATCACCACAAGCCGGCGCGCCAACCATGCCGCTACCTACTGATGGGTCTTCTTTGTCAAATGAACCAACGTTACGTGGGTTCTCGTAGTGATCAATTACTTTTTCGCTATATGCCATGATAAATTACCTCGAATCCTCTATTTCATCCCTGAGATTAATGGTGAGCCCATTCAACTGTGCTCAAATCAATCCCTTCTTTATACATATCCCATAGAGGAGACATGTCGCGTAGCTTGGTCACTGCAACGCGAATTTGTTCAATTACGTAATCAATTTCTTCTTCTGTCGTGAAACGACCGAATGAGAAACGAATCGAGCTGTGAGCCAGTTCGTCATTCATGCCTAAAGCACGTAGAACATAAGATGGCTCTAGACTCGCAGAAGTACAAGCACTACCAGAAGATACCGCTAGATCTTTTAGCGACATCAGCAGTGATTCACCTTCTACGAAAGCAAAACTGATATTTAGGTTTTGTGGTACACGTTGTTCAAGATCACCGTTCACCGATACTGCTTCAAGATCTTTTACACCATTCAGAAGACGGTTACGAAGAGCAAGCGCGTGATCGTAATCTTGCTGCATCTCTTCTTTTGCGATACGGAAAGCTTCGCCCATACCTACAATTTGGTGAGTCGCCAGAGTACCAGAGCGGAAACCACGCTCGTGACCACCACCGTGCATTTGCGCTTCAAGGCGGATACGAGGCTTACGACGTACGTAAAGCGCACCGATACCTTTAGGGCCGTAAATTTTGTGTGCCGATAGTGAGATCAAATCAACTTTCATTTCTTGAACATCGATTGGCACTTTACCTGCAGACTGAGCCGCATCGACATGGAATACGATTTTATTCTCGCGACATAGCTCACCGATCGCTGAAATGTCTTGAATAACGCCGATTTCGTTGTTCACGTGCATGATAGAAACAAGCACTGTGTCATCACGCATCTCTGCTTTTAGCTTATCCAGGTCGATCAAACCGTTTGATTCTGGCGCTAGGTAAGTCACTTCAAAACCTTCACGCTCTAGCTGACGACATGTGTCCAGAACGGCTTTGTGCTCCGTTTTGCAAGTGATAATGTGCTTACCCTTTTTAGAGTAAAAGTGTGCAGCACCTTTAATTGCAAGGTTGTCAGACTCAGTCGCACCAGATGTGAATACGATTTCGCGAGGATCTGCATTTAGAAGGTCAGCAATTTGCTCACGAGCAGTGTCTACTGCTTCTTCTGCCTGCCAGCCGTAACGGTGCGAACGCGACGCTGGGTTGCCAAATGTACCATCCATTGTCATGCACTGAACCATTTTTTCAGCAACACGTGGATCAACCGGACATGTAGCGGAATAATCAAGATAAATCGGCAGTTTCATTCTCTACTCCAATGTAAATAGCTGACCGCTAAGAGCGGACGTTTACACCGATGGGCGCGGCGGTTGTATTTTTGTTGGTAAACCCATTATTTACCGCCAGATCAATATCCTGACGATCAGAAATTTCTAGCACTTCATTGTCTGTCATCAGCTCACCAAGAGTAATGTTGTTCAAGAAGTCGCTAATGCGAGAGCTTAAATCACGCCATAGTGTATGAGTTAGACAACGCGTGCCGCCTTGGCAATCACCTTTGCCTTGGCATTTCGTTGCGTCAACTGACTCATCGACGGCAGCAATCACAGTACCAATTGCGATGCTATGTGCGTCAGCACCAAGTCGGTAACCACCACCTGGACCACGAACGCTGGCAACAAGACCTGCTTTACGCAATTTAGAAAATAGTTGCTCTAAGTACGAGAGCGAGATTCCCTGACGTTCTGAAATATCAGCAAGAGGTACCGGGTTTTGTTGCGAATGCAGTGCCACATCCAGCATGGCTGTCACCGCATATCTTCCTTTAGATGTAAGTTTCATACCACACCGTATCCACATGGTTTGTAATGGTTATGATTTTTCCATGTCTGACTGTTTTAGTCAAGTATTTATCTGACCAATTTACTCAGGTATTTAGCCTTACAATTAAAGAGGTTAATTTTTAATCAGAATTTCTTTTCTATCGAAGTTAAAATACCACGAAGAATATTGAGTTCCTGAGCCTCTGGTCGTGCTCGCGAGAACAAACGACGCAGTTTATTCATCACCTGCCCAGGCTGCTCTTTGTTAATAAACTGGGTTTCCACGATCACCTTTTCAAGGTGTTCAAAGAACATTTCTAGTTCTTTATGACGAGGATATTCTTCCTGCTCAGCGGGTGTGAACTGACTTTGCTCCAGATTAAGGTGCGCAACACGAACTTCGTAGCTGAGCGTTTGGACCGCCATGGCTAAATTCAGTGAACTGTATTCAGGATTCGCAGGAATGCAGACGTGGTAGTGGCATCGTTGTAGCTCTTCGTTGGTTAAGCCGGTTCTTTCACGACCAAAAACTAACGCAACAGGGTGCTTTTGGCCTTCCACCGCAAATTTCTCACCACACTCACGTGGCTCAAGCATAGGCCATTCAAGAGTGCGTGAACGAGCACTTGATCCAACCACCAGACCGCAGTCTTCAACCGCCTCTTCTAGCGTGCTGACAATCGTGGCATTTTGAGCTATATCACTTGCTCCTGCCGCTAGCGCTAACGCTTGATCATCCACTTCACACTGTGGATCGACCAATACCAATTGGCTTAATCCCATGACTTTCATTGCTCGAGCTGCTGAGCCAATATTGCCAGAATGAGAGGTACCGACGAGTACGATTTTTACTTGATCCAACATCTGTGTTTGCTACCTAATTAAAAACTGCTGGATAGTAACATAATTTTTTAACACACCCTAGGGTGAAGCGGCGCGCTATTCGCATTCTCGTCAATAGATGTCGTATACCAAACAGTAAGTGGATTTTACACCGCCCCGGTTTAGAACAAAAAATAACCACTTCCTTTTTCATTTATCTTTGGTATACTCGCCGCCGCTTTTATTCGTTCTTTAACATCCGTTGGGAAATTCGTATGCATCCAATGCTAAACATTGCTATTCGCGCTGCGCGAAAGGCAGGCAATCATATTGCTAAATCATTAGAAAACACAGATAAAGTAGAATCTACACTTAAAGGCACTAATGACTTTGTCACTAACGTAGACAAAGAAGCAGAATACATCATCATCGATACTATCAAGCAGTCTTACCCAGAGCACTGCATCGTTGCTGAAGAACAAGGTCTTATCGAAGGTAAAGATAAAGACGTACAATGGATCATCGACCCACTGGATGGCAGCAATAACTTTGTAAAAGGTTACCCACACTTCGCTGTGTCTATTGCAGTTCGTATCAAAGGCAAAACTGAAGTTGCTTGTGTTTACGATCCAATGCAAAACGAGCTATTCACTGCACAACGCGGTGCTGGTGCACAGCTAAACAGCGCACGTATCCGTGTTACTCCGCTTAAAGATCTTCAAGGTACTGTTCTTGCGACAGGTTTCCCATTCAAGCAGAAGCAGCACTCTGAGTCTTTCATCAAAATCGTTGGCTCTCTATTTACAGAATGTGCAGACTTCCGTCGTAGTGGTTCTGCTGCGCTTGACCTATGTTACGTAGCAGCTGGCCGTGTTGATGGTTACTTCGAGCTAGGTCTAAAACCTTGGGATATGGCTGCAGGTGAGCTGATTGCTCGTGAAGCGGGTGCAATCCTGACTGACTTCGCTGGCGGTACTGACTACTTGAAGTCTGGCAACATCGTTGCTTCTAGCGCTCGTGGCGTGAAATCTATCCTTAAGCACATTCGCGAAAACGGTAACAGCGCGATCCTTAAGTAATAGATTTTGCAGTCAGCCTATCACGCTGATGAATCTTGATTAGCCCTGCTCTCCGAGCGGGGCTTTTTTTTTTTTTTTATTTTGAACAGTCAGCTTCTTTGTAAAATCGATCATAGTCAGCTAGCTGATCTATTTTTACCTGTTTTACTTTCCATACTTGTTCGCTCAATTCGAATAACAAAGAGACTGTGACAGGTTGATATATATCTCCAAATCCGTTTACGGAAAGGCAACCTACAGAACCATCCTTATCTGTACTTTCAAAGTAAGAGAGCTCTGTAATTAAACTCGATGAAATTGAAGACACAAAAGGAAACTTGTGACCAAATTTGACTGGATGGGATTTAATGTCATCGATTTCACTGAGAGTAAGGTCGGGTTGGGCTATCACTTTAATAACTTCATCGTACTGCATCTTATACAAGCTAAGTCTTATAGACATATATGTGTCGTAAAACTTGTTTGCAATAGATATGTTAGGTAAACCCGTCAGACATAGGATAGTCAGGATTTTTTTGACCATGACAACTTACACTCCAGCTTCACGAAGAGCTTGATCAATTTTACTCGGCTTAAACCTGTATTTGCACAATCCCCATTCACACTGTTCGACGAGTTCTCGTATATTTACTTGACCTGTAACACCAAAAGCCACGACACCAAAAAATGAAACACTTCCATTGTAGGTTAACACCCCGTCGCTACTGCTTTGGAAAGTGACTGATACTGAGAGGAGTTTGATGCCTAGCTCCTCAACTAATTCTCTTGAAACTTCGAACTTTGTAAACCCTAACTCACCCGATAGAGTGACTTTTCCAGAATCATCAACGGCTAACTTAAATCGTTTTCCACCGGTGACTAACTTTGTAGTTATCCCTTTATTGAACTTGTACGAAACCTCTATAAACTTCAGCAGCTGTACTTTGATTTCTGCTTGTCTTGACATTTCTCTCTCCGGAAAAAGTCTAAACATAGCTTGTCTTAATTAGCCAATCAAAACGTAGAATACTCCGCTAGAAACACGTCAAAGAAAATTGCAATTTTCAAGTTTATCAGATACAAAAAAACCGCTGAACATTCAGCGGTTTTTTTGTATCAGGTTCTCAATCTGCCTTATGGCATCTCGTCGAACTCTGCACCTTCTTTTTCTACTTGAGGTGGCATCAAGTGCTCTTTCTGGATACCCAGTTTTAGGGCAAGTGCCGATGCAACATAGATAGAAGAGTAAGTACCAACCGTAATACCAAGTAGTAACGCGGTTGCGAAACCGTGGATCATAGCACCACCCTGTAAGAACAGAGCAATCACTACAAACAATGTGGTACCTGAAGTGATCAGTGTACGACTCAATGTTTGAGTAATTGAAGCATCCATGATGTCTCCAGGTTCACCTTTGCGCATCTTGCGGAAGTTCTCACGGATACGGTCAAATACGACGATCGTATCGTTAAGCGAGTAACCGACTACCGTTAACAATGCAGCAACGATGGTAAGGTCAACTTCAATTTGCATGAATGAGAAGACGCCTAGCGTGATGATGATATCGTGCGCCAGTGCCAATACTGCACCTGCAGCAAGACGCCATTCAAATCGCATTGATACGTAGATCAGGATACAGAGTAGCGATACCAAGATCGCCAAGCCACCCGCTTCCGTTAGTTCATCACCAACGTTTGGACCGACGAACTCAATACGACGCATCTCTACACTTTCACCAGTACCAACTTTGATTGCACTGATGATCTGGTTGCCCAGCGTTTCACCAGAGACATCATCGCGTGGACGAAGGCGAACCATCACCTCACGAGAACTACCAAAGTTCTGTACGGTCGCATCACCAAAACCTTTTGCATCTAGAGATGTACGGATTTCTTCAAGGTTAGCTGGATTTTCAAAGCCCACCTCAATTAACGTACCACCTGTAAAGTCCAGGCCCCAGTTCAGCCATTTGGTTGATAATGTGAAGATAGAAGCAGCAATCATGAAGATTGAAAAAACAAATGCCACTTTCGACCAACGCATAAAGCCGATCGTCTTCTCTGCTTTTAGAATTTGAAACATATTAATTCCCAGCCTTAGATCGACAGTTTGTTAACGCGTTTGCCACCGTACAGAAGGTTCACGATACAACGTGTACCAATAATGGCGGTGAACATTGAAGTTAAGATACCGATAGATAGCGTTACTGCGAAACCTTTCACTGCGCCTGTACCAACAGCAAACAAGATGATTGCAGTGATAAGTGTAGTGATGTTCGCATCGGCAATGGTACTGAATGCGTTCGCGTAACCCTGGTGAATCGCTTGTTGTGGATTGCGACCATCACGAATTTCTTCCCGGATGCGCTCAAAAATCAGTACGTTCGCATCAACCGCCATACCAACGGTTAATACGATACCGGCGATACCCGGCAGCGTCATCGTCGCACCTGGAATCATCGACATCACACCGATAATCAGCACCAAGTTAGCCATCAATGCAATATTGGCAATCAGACCAAAACCACGGTAGTAAAGCAGTGTAAACAGCATTACCGCGACCATACCCCAGATACATGCCTGAATACCCATATCGATGTTTTGCTGACCCATTGACGGACCAATGGTACGCTCTTCCACGATAGAGATAGGGGCAATTAGAGCACCCGCACGTAGTAGTAGCGCAAGGTTGTGAGCTTCTGCAGCAGAGTCGATACCTGTGATACGGAAGTTACGGCCAAGCGCAGACTGAATCGTCGCCTGGTTGATGACTTCTTCGTGCTTCGTCAGAATAACTTTGCCTTCTGGCGTTTTACGACCGCTGTCTTTGTACTCAGCAAACACCGTCGCCATCAGCTTACCGATGTTCTTCTTCGAGAACGCAGACATCTTGTTACCACCTTCGCTGTCTAGCGAGATGTTAACTTGAGGACGACCATATTCATCAACACTTGAGCTCGCATCCGTGATGCTTGAGCCACCCAAGATAACGCGCTTTTTCAGCACAACAGGACGACCATCGCGATCTTGTTTGATTTCACTGCCTGCTGGCGCACGACCATTGGCCGCCGCTGCTAAGTCAGCTTTATCATCCACTTCGCGGAATTCCAGTGTTGCTGTTGCACCCAGAATTTCTTTTGCACGGGCGGTATCCTGAACACCAGGCAGTTCAACCACAATGCGGCTTGCACCTTGGCGTTGAACAAGTGGCTCAGCAACACCCAGTTCGTTTACACGGTTACGAAGAATGGTGATGTTTTGTTCTACCGCGTAGTTACGAATCTCTTGTAAACGTTGCTCAGTGAACGTCGCAACCAGAGCAAAGCGACCATTAGAATCAGACTCGACAAAGTTCATGTCAGGGTGATTCTTTTCCAACGTACTTTTCGCTTCAGCCAACTGCGCTTCATCACGAAGGAGTACTTCTACCGCTTCTTTACCTGAAGGGCGGATTGCGCGGTAACGAATCTTAGCGTCACGAAGTTCAGTGCGGAAAGCTTCTTCTTGCTGACCAACCAGTTTTTCCATGGCGGCATCCATATCCACTTCCATCAGGAAGTGAACACCACCACGCAGGTCAAGGCCTAATTTTAGTGGAGACGCACCAATGGCTTCTAACCAGTCAGGAGTAGAAGGAGCAAGGTTAAGTGCAACAATTTTGTCTTTGCCAAGCGCTTCGCTGATGACATCACGGGCACTAATCTGAGTATCAGTGTCAGTAAAACGGACAAGAATTGATCCATTCTCGAGAGCAATGGATTTATGAGAGAGTTGCTCTTTATCAAGAGCAGTAGTGACAGCATCCAGCGTTGACATATCTACAGAGGCGCCGCGCGCCCCTGTAACTTGAATAGCCGGATCTTCACCGTAGATATTTGGAAGTGCATATAATGCAGCTGTGATGACAGCAAAAAGCACCATCAAGTACTTCCATAATGGGTAACGGTTTAGCACAGCGAGGACCCTTTAGCTGTTTTATAGAGACTTAAGCGTACCTTTAGGCAGCACTGCAGTTACGAAGTCTTTTTTGATTACAACTTCATTGTTTGCATTAAGCTCGATTGAAATGAAATCATTGTCTTCAGCAATCTTAGTAATTTTACCTACTAGACCACCGCTGGTTAGAACTTCGTCACCTTTGCCCATAGAAGACATTAGATTTTTGTGCTCTTTTACTCGCTTGCTTTGTGGGCGGTAAATCATGAAGTAAAAGATCACTGCGAACATGCCAAGCATGATTAGCATTTCAAAACCGCCGCCTGCTGGTGCGCCTTCTGCTGCTGCATGAGCCTGAGAAATAAACATTAAAACATCCTCATTATATTTTATTGATAATCCAACAAATTGGGCTTTCGCAGTTAAGATTCAAGTATGAAAGTGACTAATAGAGATCACTCTCTCAAAAATAACGTGCGTTAGCCTATTTTATTAGCAAAAGCCTCTGGCGACATGCCAAAGGCTTTCATTTTTTAAGCTTTGCTTAGTGGTGGCACTTCGCGGTCACGACGAGCATAAAACTCTTCAACAAACTCATCGAAACGATCTTCATCAATCGCCTTACGAATACTTTCCATCAAACGCTGGTAGTAACGCAGGTTGTGGATCGTATTAAGACGTGCACCCAATATTTCATTACAACGCTCTAGATGATGAAGGTACGACTTAGTGTAGTTTTGACAAGTGTAACAGTCACAGTGCGGATCTAGCGGTGTTGTATCCGTTTTATGTTTCGCATTACGGATCTTGATCACACCACCAGTCACAAATAGGTGACCATTACGCGCGTTACGCGTTGGCATTACACAGTCAAACATGTCGATACCGCGGCGTACACCTTCTACTAAATCTTCTGGTTTGCCAACACCCATTAAGTAACGAGGTTTGTCTTCTGGCAATTGTGGGCACGTATGCTCAAGAATACGGTGCATGTCTTCTTTAGGTTCACCTACCGCAAGACCACCAACAGCATAGCCGTCAAAACCAATTTCTGTTAAGCCTTTAACTGACACATCGCGTAAGTCTTCGTAAACACCGCCCTGTACAATACCAAACAAGTTATTCGGGTTTTCAAGCTTATTGAAGTGATCGCGTGAACGTTGCGCCCAACGCAATGACATTTCCATCGACTTTTTCGCTTCGTCGTGTGTCGCTGGGTATGGCGTACACTCATCAAAAATCATTACGATGTCAGAACCCAGATCTTTTTGAATTTCCATCGACTTTTCTGCGTCCATGAAAATCTTGTCGCCATTTACTGGGTTGCGGAAATGCACACCTTCTTCAGTGATAGTACGCATTTTACCCAGGCTGAATACCTGGAAACCGCCTGAATCGGTAAGAATAGGACCATGCCAGTTCATGAAATCGTGCAGGTCGCCGTGCATTTTCATCACTTCCTGACCAGGACGTAACCAGAGGTGGAATGTGTTACCTAGCAGAATTTCTGCGCCGGTACCTTTTACTTCTTCCGGTGTCATGCCTTTAACAGTACCGTACGTACCGACTGGCATAAATGCTGGAGTTTGCACAGTGCCACGTTCGAAAGTCAATTGACCACGACGAGCAGTGCCGTTTTTCTTCTTAAGATCGAATTTTAATTTCACGATGCCTCCGGGTGTCAGAGAAACAGTCTGACGATATTTTCGGGATAGTCCCCATTAAGGAGCGGTCGCCTTTCCTTGCGAGAGACAAAGCAGAGTTTCCGCTTTATTTCCTAGCCTACTGCTAGCACTCGTAAAGCTATTATTAGCTATGCAGTTTTCTTCTTGATGAACATTGAATCACCGTACGAGAAAAAGCGGTATTTATTTTCTACCGCATGCGTATAGGCATTCATGGTGTTCTCGTAACCAGCAAACGCACTCACCAACATGATCAATGTAGATTCAGGCAGGTGGAAGTTCGTAATCAAGCAATCCACCAGCTGGTATTCGTAACCAGGGTAGATAAAAATTTCGGTATCACCGAAGAAAGGAACGAGCTCCGTGCCCTTCTTCAGCGCATCTTGCGCTGCGCTTTCCAGCGAGCGAACTGAAGTCGTACCCACGGCGATAATGCGACCGCCACGAGCCTTAGTTGCATGAATAGCATCCACCACTTCTTGCGGTACTTCTACATACTCTGCATGCATGTGGTGATCGTTAATGTTGTCGACTTTAACTGGTTGGAACGTACCCGCACCAACATGCAAGGTAACATACGCAAACTCGGCGCCTTTTGCCTTGATCTTGTCTAATAAAACATCATCAAAGTGCAGCCCTGCTGTTGGCGCAGCTACGGCACCTGGCTTTTGGTTATAAACCGTTTGGTAACGCTCTTTATCGGCGTCTTCATCTGGGCGGTCGATGTATGGTGGAAGTGGCATATGGCCAATTTCTTCCAGAATCTCCAGCACCGTCTTATCAGAGTTAAACTTCAGCTCAAATAGTGCATCATGACGAGCCACCATTTCAGCTGAATATTCATCGTTCTCGCCAACAATTATGGTAGTACCCGGTTTTGGTGATTTGGAACAACGCACATGAGCCAGGATGCTCTTATCATCCAACATACGCTCCACCAACACCTCGAGCTTGCCGCCAGATTCTTTGCGACCAAACATTCGTGCAGGAATAACACGGGTATTATTGAAAACCACCAGGTCACCCGGTTGAACTTGATTCAATACATCGGTAAATGTGCCATCAACAATCTGACCAGTATTACCATCCATTTGCAGTAGTCGGCTGGCAGTACGCTCTGGCTGAGGGTAGCGAGCGATGAGTTCATCTGGAAGGTCGAAATGGAAATCTGATACTTGCATGTTACTTGTCTTTTAAATGGTTCAAATCATACCAACGAGGGCGATAAAATTGCGACGAGTTTTTCGCGGCAGACTAGTATACCCAAATAACCTCGAGATGCTAGGTTCAGCGAAAATGACTTGGTTTACGGACGCGGCAACGATTTAAAGTTCGAGTGGTTTAAATTCAAAAATCGTTAACAATGCAAGCGAGCTAATCCAACTCACTCGCACATCAACAGGCCGCTTCGAAGTGATGAAATTATAGATAAATAACTCACTGTGCAGTAAAAAACAGAGCGGGTTTCATCAAGATATTTTATTGATAAAAAACGGGGTGAGTCTCAGATATATCGTTAAATATTTTCTATATTTAGAAAAAGGATAACGTCATTGGAGGTCTCTATGATCAAGGTTGAAGACATGATGACTCGCAACCCTCATACTCTTTCTCGATCGCACACCCTGCGTGATGCAAAAAATATGATGGAAGCGCTCGAAATTCGCCACATCCCGGTTGTTGATGCCGATAGACATTTACAAGGCTTGGTGACTCAACGTGATATTCTCGCCGCGCAAGAATCTAGCTTGCATCCTGATGAGGCTGAACAATCTTTCACTTTAGATACGCGTCTCGACAAAATGATGCACACCAACATCATGACTGCAGAGCCGCGAGCAGGATTAAAAGAAAGTGCCATCTATATGCAAAAGCATAAAGTCGGCTGTTTACCTGTGGTCAATAAAGGGCACTTGGTCGGAATTATTACAGATAGCGACTTTGTGACCATCGCGATTAACTTGCTTGAGCTACAAGAAGAAGTCGAACCAGAAGAGATCGAGCCAGACGAAGAAACACTCTAAAAATCGCGTTAAGTTAAAGTAAACATCATTTCTGAAGTGAAAAAAAGAGCGGCAATTTTGCCGCTCAATGTGCCACTACTGGCGTCGTTTTGGGAAATCGAAATTTTGCCTAACTAATTAGAATTGGTCTTCTTCTGTAGAACCCGTTAGTGCTGTAACCGATGAGTTACCACCTTGAATCGTGTTGGTCATTCTGTCGAAGTAACCAGTACCTACTTCTTGCTGGTGAGCTACGAATGTGTAACCTTTTTCTGCTGCCTGGAATTCTGGGCGCTGTACTTTTTCAACGTAATGACGCATACCTTCACCTTGAGCATAAGCATGTGCCAGTTCAAACATGTTGAACCACATATTGTGGATACCCGCCAGAGTAATGAACTGGTACTTGTAGCCCATGTCCGAAAGCTCTTGCTGGAACTTAGCAATGGTTTCTGCATCCAGGTTTTTCTCCCAGTTAAATGAAGGAGAACAGTTGTAAGCAAGTAGTTGATCTGGGTACTCAGCGTGAATCGCTTCTGCAAACTTACGAGCTTCTTCCAGACAAGGGGTTGCTGTTTCACACCAGATCAAATCTGCATATGGTGCGTAAGCCAGACCACGAGAGATAGCTTGGTCGATACCAGCACGCACACGGTAGAAACCTTCCTGAGTACGCTCGCCTTCGATAAAGTCTTGATCGTATGGATCACAATCTGAAGTCAGAAGGTCTGCCGCATTGGCATCCGTACGTGCAATAACCAGCGTTGTTGTGCCCGCTACGTCTGCTGCCAGACGAGCTGCAACCAATTTTTGCACCGCTTCTTGAGTCGGAACCAGTACTTTACCACCCATGTGACCACACTTCTTAACTGACGCTAGCTGGTCTTCAAAGTGAACGCCTGCAGCACCCGCTTCAATCATAGATTTCATCAGTTCGTAAGCATTAAGTACGCCACCAAAGCCTGCTTCCGCATCCGCTACGATTGGCAGGAAGTAGTCAATACCACCTTCATCTTCTGGAGACTTGCCGCTCGCCCACTGAATTTGGTCAGCGCGACGGAAAGAGTTATTGATGCGCTTAACAACAGAAGGGACTGAGTCTACTGGGTATAGTGATTGGTCTGGGTACATTGTTGAAGCGGTGTTATTGTCCGCAGCAACCTGCCAACCAGAAAGGTAAATCGCTTCGATGCCTGCTTTTGCCTGTTGAACAGCCTGACCACCCGTTAGTGCACCCAGACAGTTTACGTAACCTTTTTTCGAGCTACCGTTGACCAGTGACCACAATTTGTCTGCACCACGTTGTGCAATTGTGTTTGCAGGCACCATAGAGCCACGAAGCTCAACAACTTCTTCAGCAGTATAAGTACGTTTCACGTTTTTCCAGCGTGGATTCGTTGCCCAGTCTTTTTCTAGAGCTTCAATTTGTTGGCGGCGAGTTAATGTCATTGGTCTATCCCTCTTTATAATTTGCACTTTTTGTATGTGCGTTGAGTTCCCGTTCTCAGGCAGTACATCCATCTCTGCCGTCAAAGTCCTTCACGTTATTGGTTTTGTGTTTATATTGTTAATCTAAATATTTGTATTCTTAGTCCAGGTAGTCGTACCCTGGAATGGTTAAGAAGTTCGTCAGCTCATCGCTGGTTGTCAGCTTCGCCATCAGTTGCGCAGCCTCCACAAAGCGACCTGCTTGGTAACGCTCTTCTCCTATTTCTTGTTTCACTACTTCCACTTCTTCTTGTAAGTAGGACTCAAACAGTTCTTTTGTAACTTGTTGGCCGTTGTCCAGCGATTTACCATGTTGAATCCATTGCCAGATAGAAGCGCGAGAAATCTCTGCTGTGGCCGCATCTTCCATCAGGCCGTAGATTGGCACACAGCCGTTGCCAGAGATCCATGCTTCGATGTATTGCAAAGCAACACGGATATTGTGGCGCATACCTTCTTCTGTACGCTGTCCCTCACATGGCTCTAACAGTTCAGCAGCCGTGATTGGTGCATCTTCTGAGCGACTAACATCCAGTTGGTTCGAGCGCTCACCGAGGATGGCACTGAACACTTCCATCGCAGTGTCTGCAAGACCTGGGTGCGCAACCCAAGTTCCGTCGTGACCATTGTTGGCTTCCAAAGACTTATCGTTGTGAATCTTATCCAGAACCTTCTGGTTTTCTTGTTGGTCTTTGGCAGGAATGAAAGCTGCCATGCCGCCCATCGCAAATGCACCACGTTTATGACAAGTGCGTACCAGTAGTCGTGAGTAAGCATTCAGGAATGGCTTATCCATAGTCACGACCTGACGGTCTGGTAAAACACGGTCCGGGTGGTTCTTAAGTGTTTTGATGTAACTGAAGATGTAATCCCAGCGGCCACAGTTCAGACCGACGATGTGCTCTTTCAGAGAGAACAAAATTTCATCCATCTCGAATACAGCTGGCAGCGTTTCAATAAGAACGGTCGCTTTAATCGTGCCAGTTTCCAGACCAAAATATTCTTCGGTGAAATGGAACACTTCACTCCACCACTTCGCTTCGTGGTGAGATTGCAGCTTAGGGATATAGAAATATGGGCCACTGCCTTTTTGTAATAGCGCCTTGTAGTTGTTGTAGAAGTACAAAGCAAAATCAAACAGTGCGCCTGGAATGATCTGACCATGCCATGTCACGTGTTTTTCTTTTAAGTGGAGACCACGTACACGGCAGATCAACACCGCTGGATCATCTGCCAGCTGATAATGCTTACCGTTGCCTGGGTTGGTGTAACTGATGGTACCGTTAACGGCATCACGCAGGTTTACCTGACCATCAAGAACAGCACTCCAAGCTGGGGACATCGAGTCTTCGAAATCTGCCATGAACACTTTTACATTCGCATTCAGAGCGTTGATCACCATTTTGCGATCCGTCGGACCAGTGATTTCCACTCGGCGATCTTGTAGATCTTGTGGAATCCCCAAGATCTTCCAGCTTCCTTCGCGAATGTCTTGTGTTTCTGGCAAAAAGTCTGGCAGTGCACCCGCATCGATGCGTGCTTGTTTTTCTTCTCGAGCTTGCAGCAGTTGTTCTACACGTCCGGCATATTTTTCACAAAGCAGTGATAAGAAGGTTTGGGCCTCTGAAGGGAAAATTGCCTGATGTTCCGGAGCAAGTGCACCAGTAACCTCAAGCATGCCTTGGGTCTGCTTCGTTGGTTGTGTTTTTTGTTCTGTCTGAGCAAGCATAATCATTCATCCTTAACGTGCTTTATCAATCTTGGGCAGTCAGCGAAAAGCTACATTTGTAAGTTATGAACAACAAATTACATCTTTAAACTTTGTGTTCATCTCTGAAGGCCGTATGTGTAGATTGCGTAAATCAGCGTGCTTTTTCAATCTAGACATAAGTCTTACCGGCCTTCAAATAAGCTATATCAACAAAGGATTTAGAGGAACCCCCAAGATAAACAAAAACTGAAATTCGAAGTTTTATTCGGCACCAAATAAACAGCTTATATTTGAGTCGTTTTTGTAAGTTATTACGTAATTAAATTACATAAATTTTTTGACATAATAATCATTTAAAACAGCTGTATGAATAGAGTATTAGGCGGGGAATCCTTGTATTCACAAGGACGGGATGGATGAATTCAAACGAAGCTTAAACACGACACTGAGTGATATGTGTAAAATTAACATTGTGTAATTTCACTATTTTATGAAATCTTCATCAAAGAAAAGCTGTAAAATTTTACAAGTTAAAGTTTACCAACAGAATAAAATGCTAGAAAGCACACCATTTCTAGTGTGCTTTTAGGGGGATATTGGCATGAAGTGGGCTAATACTAATAGCTAAAGCAGTTCAGATACGACATCTGCAAGTTGATTGAATGTATGTGTGCGGGATGAACTTGGACGCCAGACAAGACCTATTTCGCGGTAAGCTTGTTGACCGGGAGGATCAATTACGACTAAGTTTTGGTTATGCAGGAGCCCGTGATCGATGGCCATCTGTGGAATAAAGGTTGTCCCTAATCCATTCGCGACCATTTGCACCAAAGTATGTAAACTGGTTGCGGTAAATGGATTAATCTTCTCTTTATCTGTCAACTTACAAGCCGATACGGCATGTTCGGTCAAACAGTGTTCTTTCTCCAGAAGAAACACGGATTCATCTGGCAGATCAGCGTAACGAATCGGTATCGGCACAGAATCAACTTGATTTGCGCTGATAACCATACGAAATGGGTCTTTGCCCACCACACGGCTTTCCATCCCTTCTATTTCTACTGGTAAAGCAAGGATTAGCACATCCAGTTCGCCGTGCCGCAGTGCCTGCAACAAGTTATTTGTCGTATCTTCTCTAAGTAACAGGTTCAGTTGCGGAAAACGGTAATTGACTTCCTGAACCAGGTCGCACAGCAAGAAAGGCGCTATCGTTGGAATACAACCTACTTTTAGCTGCCCCTGCATGTCATCGCCCTGGCACATTCGGCCAAGCTCGACTAAATCTTGCCCTTTCGCCAGTAATTCACGACCACGCTTTACGACAATTTCGCCAGTCTGTGTGAAAACTAACGGGCTCTTCTTATCTTTCTTTTCATATAAAGGGCAGCCAATCAAATCTTCAAGGTTTTGAATCCCTTTACTCAAGGTTGACTGACTGACAAAACATCGTACTGCAGCTTCACTAAAATGTCGTGTTTCATGCAGCGTCACCAGATAGTGTAACTGCTTTAGGCTAGGCCACTTATTCATAATTGTATTAATATTTACCACTACTCTAGTGATCGAGGTAATGTTTTTTTATTATCGTTTTTTTCGATTAACTCAATCTATTTAATTCGCTTTTTTCAATACTACAATCTGTACTATAGTTTGTCTCGAATTAATACGGACCAAGACAACAATACCGTATTCGTCTTGGAACTAACCATAATTTCTTAGGAGCAAAAAATGGTACTAGTAGGTCGTCAAGCCCCTGATTTTACTGCAGCAGCTGTTCTAGGTAACGGTGAAATCGTTGATAGCTTCAACTTTGCAGAATTCACTAAAGGTAAGAAAGCCGTTGTGTTCTTCTACCCACTAGATTTCACTTTCGTTTGCCCATCTGAGCTAATCGCATTCGACAACCGTCTGGCTGATTTCCAAGCTAAAGGCGTTGAAGTAATCGGCGTTTCTATCGATTCTCAGTTCTCTCACAACGCATGGCGTAACACTGCTATTGAAAACGGCGGTATCGGTCAAGTTAAGTACCCACTAGTTGCTGACGTTAAGCACGAAATCTGTAAGGCTTACGACGTTGAGCACCCAGAAGCAGGCGTTGCTTTCCGTGGTTCTTTCCTAATCGACGAAGAAGGCGTTGTACGTCACCAAGTAGTTAACGACCTACCACTAGGCCGTAACATCGACGAAATGCTACGTATGGTTGACGCTCTTAACTTCCACCAAAAGCACGGCGAAGTATGTCCTGCTCAGTGGGAAGAAGGTAAAGCAGGTATGGACGCATCTCCACAAGGTGTTGCAGCGTTCCTATCTGAATTCGCTGGTGACCTAGCGTAATCATAGACCCTCACCCAAGCTCAATGGGTGATATGGTTGGATGTATATAAAGCAAAAGCTATAGCGGAAAATCCGCAAACGCCAATCAGTCTAAGTAAAGTCAAATCAAAGCCCAGAGTATTCACTCTGGGCTTTATTTTTCCTGCCTGTAAAGCAAACGAGGTAACAACGAAGCAATAAATTTACCTCTATTTTCCTTACCTCCCACCAAGATTCTCATACTTGTGCCTGATACTATTTAGCAGTAAATAATCATTCGGAACAACAACGTGATCACTCAGTTAGAAGTCTGTATCGATAATATCGAATCTCTTCATCATGCCATTTCTGGTGGAGCAACTCGCATTGAACTTTGCTCATCGCTTGCCTTAGGTGGCCTGACTCCGAGTTACGGTTTTATGCGGCAAGCCGCCAAGCTGTCTACAGTTCCTGTCTATGCAATGATTCGTCCGCGTCAGGGTGATTTCCTCTATATCGAAGAGGAAATTGAAATCATGCGCCAGGACATCGAAGCCGTACATCACGCAGGTTTAAATGGGGTGGTTCTGGGTGTATTAACCCACGCAGGCGATATTCATCTTCCCTTTGCTACAGCACTGTGTGAATTTGCACAGGCGCTTGAATTAGGGGTCACTTTTCACCGCGCTTTTGATCAGTGCCGTAATGCCGAACAAGCCTTGGAAGATGTTATAAGTTTAGGTTGTGAACGAATTCTGACCTCAGGTCTTGCTCCAACCGCCCCTCAGGGCAGTGAAGTTATAAAGTCTTTGGTAGAACAAGCCAATGGACGCATTAGCATCATGGCTGGCGCGGGTGTTAATTCAGAGAACGTACGCACACTGGCGCAACAAACTCAGGTACAAGAAATACACCTTTCGGGTAAAAGTACACGCCGAAGCCACATGAGTTTTGTCGCCAGCCAAAGCAAAATGGGTGCTACTGATGTCGATGACTTTACGATTCCTGTCACCAGCTCACAAGCCATTTCCGACGTAATCGCAGCTCTCAGATAGAAAACTCGAAATGCGGCTCGATTGAGTGCTAACATATTGATTATCAGGGAATGAGGAATTAAGCATGTCGAAACTGAAGAAAAAGGAATACGAATCTGAGCTCAAAAAGCTACAAGTAGAATTGGTTAAGCTGCAAGAGTGGGTTAAACACAAAGGCTTAAAAGTAGTTGTGCTATTCGAAGGCCGTGATGCTGCCGGAAAAGGTGGGGTTATTAAGCGCATTACCGAGAAGCTTAACCCGCGTGTATGCCGCGTCGTCGCTCTGCCAGCGCCAACAGAGAAAGAGAAGACGCAGTGGTATTTTCAACGCTACGTTGCGCATTTACCATCCGCTGGTGAAATCGTCTTGTTCGACCGAAGCTGGTATAACCGAGCAGGTGTTGAGAAGGTGATGAACTTCTGTACCCCGGATGAATATGAGGAGTTCCTGCGTTCTTGCCCTGAATTTGAACGTATGCTGCAACGTTCCGGCGTCATCTTAATTAAATATTGGTTCTCTGTCTCCGATGAAGAGCAGGAGAAGCGCTTTTTAGGCCGCATTAACACGCCGATAAAACGCTGGAAGTTCAGTCCGATGGATTTGGAATCTCGTCATCGCTGGGCTGAATACTCGGAAGCGAAAGATAAGATGTTTGCCTATACCGACACCAAAAACTGTCCTTGGTGGGTTGTTCCATCCGATTCCAAAAAGAAAGCTCGCCTAAACTGCATCAGCCATCTTTTGAGTCAAATTGATTACAAGGCACTTGAATATCCACCCGTAGAACTTCCTGATCTGCACAAAGAAGGTTATGTCAGAGCCCCTATCGATGATCAGACCTTTGTGCCGGATAAGTATTAGCCCAGATCTCTCAACAAAAAAGAGCAGCCTTAATAAGCTTAGTGCCTGTCGCTTAACGATTTTATCTGCGTCATTCCAGCGAGCTCTAGCGAGACTAGGAATCTAATAGAAGCGCGCTGAGCACTTAACGAAATACCTTTAGTCATAAAGTGCTCGGTAATTAGATCCTGAATCACGCTCCTTCGTCGCTGTTCAGGATGACGGGGTGCTTAAACATGCCGTTCGCCGCTAAACGAACGGCATTTGCTGGTATAAACTGGCCTTTTTGTTTGCCATTCGGTGTCTTTACTTCAGCACATCATCGATGCTCTGGTCACCCAGATGACGAACGTCCTTGCCTTTCACGAAGTAGATAATGTATTCACAGATGTTTTGGCAGCGGTCACCTACTCGCTCGATAGCTCGTGCGGACCACATCACTTGTAAGATATGAGGAATATTTTTCGGGTCTTCCATCATGTAGGTCATTAACTGACGAATCACCGCTTCGTACTCGGCATCCAGCTTATCGTCCTGCTTATGAACGGCGGCGGCGGCCTCAACATCCATGCGGGCGAAAGCATCAAGCACCTGATGCAACATCTGAATAGCCTGACGGCACAAAGGTTCCAGGGAAACCTGAAACTGACGCTCTTTTGATGCAGGGCTTTCGATAGCGACATAGGCTATACGCGTTGCCACATCGCCGATACGTTCGAGATCAGTAATGGTTTTAATGATCGCCATAATCAAACGCAAATCTTTCGCCGTAGGTTGACGCTTGGCAATAATACGAGTGCAGGCATCATCAATCGACACTTCCATCGCATTCACTTTGTGGTCATCACGCACAACCTTACGTGCAAGCTCGATATCTTCCTTGTGCAAGGCCTGAATAGCATACGACAGTTGCTGTTCAACCAAACCACCCATGGTTAAAACATGAGTACGAATCGATTCTAGCTCTACATTAAATTGTCCTGAAATATGACGTCCAAAGTGCATGATGTTCCTTCTATTTAGTGTTGAGGCATCCAGTGTTAGCCGTAACGCCCTGTGATGTAATCTTCCGTTTGTGTTTTCATCGGCGAGGTAAATATCGTGTCTGCATCCGAATATTCAATCAACTTACCCATATGAATAAATGCAGTGTGATCACTTACGCGCGCCGCTTGCTGCATGTTGTGGGTAACGATAACCACAGTATATTGAGTTTTGAGGTCATTGATAAGCTCCTCAATAGTCAAAGTGGAGATTGGATCCAGAGCTGATGTGGGTTCATCAAGCAAAAGCACTTCCGGTTCAATCGCCACCGCACGAGCGATGACCAGACGCTGTTGCTGACCACCTGATAACCCAAATGCATTCTCATGCAAGCGGTCTTTAACCTCATCCCATAACGCCGCTGATCGCAGTGAACGTTCAACCGCATCATCTAAGGCCCGGCTGTTTTTCACACCCTGTAAACGCAAACCATACACCACGTTTTCATAAATCGATTTGGGGAATGGGTTCGGGCGTTGAAATACCATACCTACTCGGCGTCTGAGTGTCGCTACATCGACATTAGGATGGTAAACATTCTTGCCATGTAGACACACTTCACCGGTGACCCTACAGCCTTCCACCAAATCATTCATACGATTAATGCAGCGCAGCAAAGTCGACTTACCGCACCCCGAAGGCCCGATAAACGCGGTGACCCGACCTTTCGGGATTCGCATCGAAATATCGTGCAGTGCCTGAGTTTGTCCGTAGAAAAGATTAAGGTTCTCAATTGAGATTGCCGTTTGTTCATCCGTCAGATTATGTACATCCAGTGGCGGCACATAACCCAATGTATTATCAAAATTAAACATACTTAATCTTGTCCTAAGGTTCTGTATTTTTCGCGTAAATTATTACGGATACTGATTGCTGTTAAGTTTAGCCCGACAATCACAGTAATGAGTAGGAACGAGGTCGCGTACACCAATGGACGCGCAGCTTCAATATTGGAAGTCTGGAACCCGACATCATAAATATGAAAGCCTAAGTGCATAAACTTCCTGTCCAAATGCACATAAGGGAATTGTCCATCGACAGGTAAACTTGAGGCCATCTTTACTACACCCACCAGCATAAGCGGTGCAACTTCCCCGGCGGCGCGTGCAATCGCAAGTATTAATCCAGTAATAATGGCTGGAGTCGCCATCGGTAAAACCACACGCCACAGCGTTTCAAATTGAGTTGCCCCAAGCGCCAACGAACCGTGACGGACGGAGCTCGGAATACGAGTTAAACCTTCTTCTGTTGTCACTATTACAACTGGTAGCGTCAACACGGCAAGGGTCAATGCGGACCATAGCAATCCCGGAGTACCAAAAGTCGGTGCGGGTAGCTTCTCGCTGTAAAACACGTTATCTATCGACGCACCGATGGTGTAAACAAAAAAGCCTAAACCAAAAACACCGTACACAATCGAAGGAACACCTGCCAGGTTAATCACCGCAATTCTGATCAATCGGGTTAATGCGTTGTTCTTGGCGTATTCGTGAAGATAAATCGCGGCAACGACACCCAGTGGCATCACGATGATCGACATAATGATCACAAGAAATACCGTGCCAAAAATCGCAGGAAACACACCGCCTTCCGAATTTGATTCACGGGGATCTTCAGAAAGAAACTTCCAGACCTGCTTACCCCAATGCACCACTTTACCCGGTAGTGACATTTGGTTTGGATACCAGTAATCCAAAATGTCTTCGAGTGGAATCGACACCTGAGTACCAGTCATATCTTCGACAATCAAAGCATAACCTGACAACTGCAAACGAAGGCCATCCAGCTGCAAGTTCACCTTCGCCAGTTCTTGCTCTATGTGCTCCCTGCGCTTCTGATTATCCGCTAAAAATGCATCGGTAATGGTGTTGTTTAGCTCGTGTTTACGCTTATCTAATCTTAGCTGTTCTAACTTCCAGCCAAGATCCTGCAGTTGGCTATCCACCAGCACCTTGATTTCGTGACGCAATATTTGGGCGTTATCTAACTTCTTATCTAATATGCTCCGAACATCGCCATAGTAGCGCTTATCCCCATCCTGGAAGGCGAGCATTTTGCCAAAAAAGTACCCACCACTGCTGCGCTCTATGACCGCTAACTCTTCGGGTGTAGTAGGCTCATCCAACTGCATTTGTAATACAGAGATAAAATCCGCCGGATAAAGTTCACGGTTAGCGATTTTGATACTTAAGCGAGTTGCAAAATCCTCATCGTCAGCCAGTTTCTCTGCTGCACTTTCCGGTAAATAGCTTTTCGGTACAAAGCTTCGCTCGTAAACCTGACCAATCAGCTTGCTATTTTCCTGCAGTATTTCGCCCTGTACTGGTGTCAATGCCGTCACATTCCATTGATACAATGGCGCTGGCCAGAAAAACGTTAAACCTTTCCAACCAATCAGCAATAATAAGCCGAGCACGGAAAGCAGACTGATACTTACTGCTCCCCCCGTTAGCCATATCCAAGGTGCGCCGGAACGAATCCAATTTAACACGCGACTACCCGATCTTTGTTCAAACTATGATTACAACGCACGGTATTTATCTCTCAGTCTTTGGCGGACAAATTCTGCAAGCGCATTCACCGCAAAAGTGAACATAAACAAAATTAATGCAGCAAGAAACAATAATCGGAAATGCGTACTGCCCACTTCTGATTCTGGTAGCTCGACTGCAATAGTTGCCGACAGAGTTCGCATACCTTCTAATATATTCCAGTCCATGATAGGCGTATTCCCCGTCGCCATTAACACGATCATGGTTTCACCCACAGCGCGCCCCAAGCCCATCATTATGGCTGAAAATATGCCCGGACTTGCCGTCAGGAGAACCACATAAATCAGCGTCTGCCATGGCGTCGCACCAAGAGCTAAAGAGCCATCTGACAGGTGCTTCGGAACCGAGAAAATGGCGTCTTCCGCAATAGTAAAAATGGTTGGAATAACGGCAAAGCCCATCGCGAGCCCCACGACTAGCGCGTTACGTTGGTCAAAACCAATGCCATGTTCAGTAAGGAACAATCGAATATCACCCGTGAAAAAGGCCTGCTCAATTGTTGGTGAAATCCAGATCCCCACGCCGATGAGCAACAATAACACTGGCATCAGTACGAGTGCATGCCAACCATTTGGTAATCTGTTGCGTAATGAACGTGGAAGCAAAGCCCATAAGCCACCTATCAACATCGTGCTTAACGGAAAAACAAATAACATCACTACTACGGTGGTCAAATGATCCTCAACGATAGGTGCAAACCAAAGCCCGGCAAGGAAACCGATGATCACCGTTGGCAGTGCTTCCATCAGTTCGATCGACGGCTTGACGACTCTTCTCATCCGAGGCGACATAAAATACGCCGTATAAATCGCCCCCAGTACCGCAAGTGGTACCGAGAATAGCATGGCGAACATCGCAGCTTTAATGGTGCCAAACGCGATGGGTACTAAGCTAAATTTAGCTTCAAAATCATCACTTGCTGAAGTGGATTGCCAGACAAACTCTGGTTCTGGATAGCCTTCATACCAGACTTCTTGCCACAAAGAGGACAGAGAAACTTCCGGGTGTGGGTTATCAACTACAGCGACACTGAGATTGCCCTCTTGCCAGGTAATTAAATAGCGCTCGTTACTCGACATCGCTGCAATAGCAGGTGCCTGCTTATAGGCGCGCTTAAACAGGGCTAGCTTTTCACTGGTGGTGTAGTGGCTTTGCACCGTCCCGTTAGTGTAGAAACTGTAGAATCCTTTGCGATGAGAATCAGGTAATAGGTATTTAAGCTCGGAAGCCAACTTAAAATCTCGGATATGGGTCAGCGTTCGTTTTTCTCGTTGTAGCGTATCGAACCATTGAGACACACTGCCGTCATTATGTGTAACCAGCAGAGAATAAGCTCCCGATAGCAAATCCATGGTTCGCACCGAATGATGACTATTACCTTGTGTCAGGTCAACCACCTCACGTACTACAAACGAAAACGTCTCTTTCTGTAAAACGATTAGCTCTGGACCATCACGTAGATAGAGGGTCTCCCCATCGGGTGTCAGCAACATCTGTTCCGGAGAATGAAACCCTGCAGAAAACGTAAAATCGATTGTATCTGGTTCGCCGCCTGCAAGAGATGACACTTGCCAACGGGCTTTCACTCCACCGCTGCGCGTCTGCCAAACAATCGTTGGTGCTTTAGATGAGGCAGTGAAAGCAAACTGAACAACGGGATCAGACGCATCGGTCAACTGTAAGTTCATGTCGGTATTAAGAGTGATGATTTCCGGCGGCCGGGTATTTTCTCTTAAAGTGGCATTAAACTCAGGCGTAAAAATATGTGCCTTCCCCTGACCATCGACTACGGCGTACCAATCACGCCCGGGAGCCGCTTGGGAAAAAGACATGGGATCAGACACGATCTGCTGGGTATATAACGCAGATTTGTCCGGCTCATTCATGGACAAGAACTGTACTTGACCCGTTTTGGTCAGAACAAAAGCAAGTTGAGCGTAATCGTCAACGGATATCGCTAATGGCAGCCCCACTTCCGCACTTCTGGTTGAATGATTCGTCTCTATTTTCGCATCCGAAAACAGAGGAAAGATCACCATGGCTAAGTACACAAAAATCAAAATCAGTGCAGCGAGCACGCTGACACCACCAGAAGTCACTGCAAGCCTGACCAAACGATCTTTCATCAGCCGCTTCTTATCTTTTTCCTGCAATGAAAACTCGGCTTGTGCCATTTATCTCTCTACCTTTTTTTACTAAGTATCAGAATATGTCTTTAAGATGACAATTATATTACAGAACGCATTAACCACCTGAAAAGAAAACAACTCTGGCTCCGGCAGGCGTACTGAAATAAAACTGTAACAAAAATCTCATAATGTTCTCACTCAACTATATTTTCCTTGATGAATATGCAACTTTCACCTTTTGGCTAGGTAAGATAATGAGCACTGAAAAATTATATATAGAAAAAGAGCTTAGCTGGTTGTCCTTCAATGAACGCGTATTGCAAGAAGCTGCCGACAAAACTGTCCCTCTGATCGAGCGTATCCGATTCCTCGGGATATTTTCCAACAACCTGGATGAATTCTATAAAGTACGCTTTGCAGACGTAAAGCGCAGGATTCTGATCAACCAGGAGCGAGGCGGTAGTGACAGCTCCAAGCGCTTATTGTCACGGATGCAAGCTAAAGCCCACAAGCTTAACGAACAGTTCGACGAGCTATACAGTGAGTTAATACGAGAAATGGCTCGCCGTCGCATTTTCTTGGTGAATGAGCAGCAATTGGATGAGGCACAACAAAGGTGGATCACCAAGTACTTCCGTAATGAAGTCATGCCACATATCACGCCGTTGATGATGAAGGACGAAATTGACGTTCTTCAGTTCCTCAAAGACGAATACGCTTACCTTGCTGTTGAGCTGCGTAAAGATGAACATTCTAAGTATGCGTTGATCGAAATTCCAACCGATCATCTGCCTCGCTTTGTGATGGTACCAGAACAAAAAGGCAAACGTCGCAAGACCATCATTTTGCTCGATAACATTATTCGCTACTGTCTAGATGAGCTGTTTAAAGGCTTCTTTGACTATGATGAGCTAGCTGGCTATGCGATGAAAATGACTCGGGATTCTGAATACGATTTACGCAACGAAATCGAATACAGTTTGCTGGAGCAGATGTCCGAAGGGGTGAGTCAGCGCCTGACAGCAATGCCGGTTCGCTTTGTCTATGAACGAGAAATGCCAAAAGCGATGCTCGACATTCTCTGCAACAAGCTGAAGATTTCCAGCTACGACAACCTTATTCCGGGTGGACGTTACCAAAACTTCAAGGACTTCATCTCCTTCCCGAACGTGGGACGAGACTACCTAGAAAACAAGCCGATGCCATCGCTGAAATGTGCTGACTTTGAAGGTTACGCAAACAGCTTTGATGCCATCAAAGCCAAAGATATTCTGCTTTACTACCCTTATCATACTTTTGATCACATCAGTGAACTGGTTCGTCAGGCTTCCTTTGACCCCAAAGTACTTGGTATAAAAATCAATATTTATCGTGTTGCGAAAGACTCACGTTTAATGAACTCTCTAATCGATGCTGTTCACAATGGTAAAAACGTCACGGTAGTGGTCGAACTACAAGCTCGCTTTGATGAAGAAGCCAACATTGAATGGTCCAAAGTACTGACAGAAGCCGGTGTACACGTCATTTTTGGTGCACCAGGTTTGAAAATTCACTCTAAATTACTGCTCATCAGTCGACTAGAAGGCGAAGAGATTGTCCGTTATGCTCATATCGGTACCGGTAATTTCCATGAGAAGACGGCTCGAATTTACACCGACTTTGCCCTGCTTACCGCCGATCAGGAGCTCACCAATGAAGTACGGAATGTCTTCGGCTACATTGAGAACCCATACCGTCCAGTGAAGTTCAATCACCTGATGGTGTCGCCGCGTAATTCACGTTCGCAAATTTACCGTCTCATTGATGGCGAAATTGCTAACGCGAAAGCAGGTAAAAAAGCCAGTATGACTATCAAGGTGAACAACCTCGTCGATAAAGGGATTGTGACCCGACTTTACGCGGCAAGTACTGCCGGTGTGAAAGTAAATATGATCATTCGTGGCATGTGTTCTCTGGTTCCGGGTATTGTTGGCGTCAGCGAAAATATCCGTATTATTAGCATCGTAGACCGCTTCTTAGAGCACCCAAGGGTTATCATTACTCACAATGATGGCGACCCTCAGGTGTTTATCTCCTCTGCGGACTGGATGACTCGTAACATCGATCATCGCATCGAGGTCGCGACACCAATTCGTGATCCTCGTTTGAAACAGAGAATTATCGATATAACTAACATCCACTTTACCGATACAGTAAAGGCACGATTGATAGATAAAGAGATGAGCAACAGTTACGTTCCGCGAGGTAACCGGAAAAAAGTTCGCTCACAAATTGCTATCTACGACTATCTTAAAAATATAGAAAAGCAAACCAGAAGACAAAAACCAGATGTCTCAGATACTTGAACAAGATGAACGCTACATAGCAGCGATCGACCTCGGCTCCAACAGTTTCCACATGGTCGTGGCGATGGTTGTTGGTAGCGATCTACAGCTAATTAGCCGTCACAAACAAAGAGTTCGCATGGCTTCTGGCCTCGACAGTGAAATGAATATCAGCCATGCAGCCATGGAGCGTGCTCTTGAATGCCTGGCTATGTTTGCCGAACGTCTGCAAGGGTTCGACGAATCCAACGTCCGCATTGCAGCTACGCACACACTAAGGCGAGCTAAAAATGCGCACCTGTTTATTAACCGCGCCAGAGAGGTGATGCCGTTCCCGATCGAAATCATCCCGGGAGAGGAAGAGGCTCGTCTGATCTATTTAGGTGTCGCACATACACAGGTTGAGTCAAACTCAAAGCTCGTTATTGATATCGGCGGTGGTAGTACCGAGATGATTATTGGCCAGGAGTTCGAACCAGAACTCCTGAACAGTAAGCAGATGGGTTGTGTAAGTTTCACCGAGCAGTTCTTCAAAAATGGCAAGCTCTCCAGCAAAAACTTCGCTAAAGCGATGCTGGCAGCGGAACAGAAACTAGAGTCCATCGCCAGCAAATATCGCAAAAAGGGCTGGGACATTGCTCTTGGCTCATCGGGCACGATTAAAGCTATTCAAGAAGTGCTCATTGGGCTCGGTTTTGAAGATGGTCTGATTACCGAAAAAAGACTCAGTAAGCTAATCGAGGCCTTGTGTGAGTTTGACTCTATAGACGACATCCAGCTCACTGGATTAACGGATGAGCGCAAGCCCGTTTTTGCAGCAGGTGTTGCGATTCTGAGTGCTATTTTCCAGGCACTGAAAATTGAACAGATGTTTTTCTCCGACGGCGCTCTGAGAGAAGGTTTGTTGTATGAAATGGAAGAGCGTTTTGCCCGCTCCGATATACGTATGCGCACTACGGAAAATCTGGCGCAGAAACATCGTGTAGACCTTGAACACGCTGCACGTGTTAAAGGCCATGCCAGAGATATGTTAGAACAAGTTCATTCCGAGTTAGGTATTAAGAAGAAAAGCGATCTTTTCGACTTATTAGAATGGGCGGCACTCCTGCATGAAGTTGGACTGAGTATTAACTTACGCAGTTTTCATCGCCATTCGTTCTACATTCTTCTGCACTCAACACTGCAAGGTTTCAACCGCGAGCAACAGTTAGTTCTGGCTACGCTGGCGCGTTTTCAGCGTAAGGCTCTGAAGCTCAATGAATTACCAGAATTTAACCTGTACAAACAGAACGATATAGTGAGTCTTATTAAAATCTTACGACTCTCGATTGTCCTAAATGGGCAACGCAACGACGATCCTTTGCCTGAGCTTACACTCACCATCAAAGATGAAGAGTGGTCGCTCACGTGTACAGATGAAACTTGGCTGGAAAACAACAAGTTGTTGAATGCGGATTTACAGGAAGAGCAGTCACGTTGGGAAAGTGCGAAGTGGACACTCACTTTTTAACAAAGTGTGCGTCTCAAAAAGTAGTACCAAAAACTCAAAAAGTCGGCTCATAAGCCGACTTTTTTTAGCTCTTTAGCTGCGAAGTCAGCCGTAATAGGAACATAACCATCTTTTTCAACTAAAGCTTGTCCCTGAGCAGAAAAAATAAACCGAATAAACTCTGCCTCTATCGGTGTGAGCGGATAATCGGGATGCTTGTTCACATACACATAAAGATAACGCGATAGCGGGTACTTACCTGAACGAATATTGTCTTGCGTTGGGCTGATGTAGTTCGCGCCAGATTTTGCAATAGGAATCAGCCGAACCCCCGCCACCCGATATCCAACCCCTGAATAACCGACACCACTTATCGTCGACGCCACAGACTGAACCACTGAGGCGGAGCCCGGCTGCTCATTTACGCGAGTCTTGAAGTCACCACCACATAGAGCATTCTTCTTGAAATAGCCATATGTTCCTGACACCGAGTTACGACCAAATAGCTGAACGTTTCGCTTGGCCCATTCAGACTTTACGCCCAGCTGTTGCCAGTTAGTAATGAACTGACTTTCACCACAGCGCAGCGTAGCTGAAAACATCGCGTCTAGCTGGTTAAAGTTGAGCCCCGGAATTGGGTTATCCTGATGAACAAAGACACCAATAGCGTCGATCGCAACACGTAATGCCGTCGGCTTGTACCCATGCTCACTTTCAAACGCTTCAATCTCTCTGAGACGCATCGAACGGCTCATAGGTCCAAACTGTGCCGTTTGCTCAGTTAACGCAGGAGGCGCAGTTGATGATCCTGAGGCCTGCACCTGAGCATTAATGTTCGGATAAATGGTTTGAAACTCTTCAACCCATAAAGTCGTCATGCCAGCTAATGTATCTGAGCCAACGGAGAGCAGATTACCGACGATACCCGTTGTTTTGTGGTAATCAGGCAGCGGCTTATCCATTGCCGAAGCTGCACCTGTACACGCTAAAGCAATTAAAGCTACTGGGCCTAAAAACTTACTCACTCGAGATACCATTACTTCGCCACCAAACGGTTAGGAAGTACAAAAGAAAACTTACTCCCTACTCCAACTTCACTTTGAATTTCTAAATGAGAATCATGGTGGCTAAGCGCGTGTTTAACGATCGCTAAACCTAGGCCACTTCCCCCAGTATCTCTGGAACGCGCTTTATCGACGCGGTAGAAGCGTTCTGTCAAACGATGTAAGTGTTGAGGCTCAATACCATCACCACTGTCTTCTACCTCAAGGCACGCACCTTGAGCAGTCTGGTACCAACGCACATTAATATTGGCACCTGGCGGGGTATATTTCACCGCGTTATACACTAAGTTAGATATTGCACTACGCAGCTGATCGTCATCACCAAATACGCGCAAACTTTTATCGACTTCGAACTTGAGCTTGTGCTCGTCATCGCCACTCAAACTGATCGCTTCTTTTTCCAATACCTCAAGCATTGCCGGAACGTTCACGACATCTTCCAGTTCATGCATCGGAGCTGCTTCAATCTTAGATAGCGTCAATAGCTGATTCACTAAGCTGTTCATACGATTAAGTTGCTCGGTCATAACACCATGCGCCTTAGACCACATAGGACCTACGATCATATCCGGATCTTCTGTCATCTCCAGATAGCCTTGCAGAACCGTCATTGGGGTACGTAACTCATGAGAAACGTTAGCGAAGAAATTGCGACGCATGCCTTCAAGTTGTTTTAACTGGCTTACATCACGTACAACCATCAGGTGCTCGCCCTCGGTATAAGGTACGATACGCAGTTCCAGCATTCGCTCAACATTGAGTGGAGAATGCATTTCTAACGGCTCTGAAAAGTCTTGTTTGTTGAGATACTTAATAAAGTCTGGCGTACGAATGAGATTTGAGATTGGCTGACCCGAATCTTCTGGCCAGTGGAAGCCTAAAAGATGCTGAGCTAACTTGTTACACCAGACAATATTGCCTTCAGCGCGGAATACCACCACCGCATCGGGCAACGATTCCGCACCATTTCTAAAGCGTCGGATTAAATTGGTCAGCTCTTTGCGCTTACGACGTTGACGTTGTTGCAAGCGGTACAAACCATTAAACAGTGACTCCCAATTACCACTTCCTGAAGGTGGAGTTAGTCGCTTTTCGTCCCATAACCAAGACGACAATCTCACTTGATTATGTAAATGCCACACAAGCTGCAATGCCGTCGCTGCTAATAGCAACCACGGCATATAACCGAATATCCAACCTACGATCACCCAAGGGGTGTAAAAAAAAGCCAGCTCCCAGGCCAGCTTTTTCCACGTTAATCTTTCAACCACTCATTACTCCAGAAATGGTAACGATAAACTGCGTGTGAATTTATGCCTTAGTTGAAAAGCGGTAACCAGCGCCACGCACGGTTTGAATCAGCTTATCGTGACCGGCGGCCTCTAATGCCTTACGCAGACGACGGATATGAACGTCAACCGTACGATCTTCAACATACACGTTGGTGCCCCATACATTGTTTAACAGCTGTTCGCGACTGTAAACACGCTCCTGATGAGTCATGAAGAAGTGCAGCATCTTGAACTCAGTTGGTCCCATATCGACTGCTTCATCATTTGCTGTAACGCGGTGAGAGACGGGATCAAGCTTCAAACCTTGGACGTCAATGACATCTTCAAGCGCAGTTGGTGTCACGCGGCGAATGACCGCTTTCAAACGAGCAACCAGCTCTTTAGGTGAGAAAGGTTTGGTGATGTAGTCATCCGCGCCGACTTCTAAGCCACGAACTTTATCTTCTTCTTCTCCACGAGCTGTAAGCATCACAACGGGGATATTGCGCGTTAACTCTTCACGTTTCATGTGCTTAATGAAGTTGATACCACTACCGCCAGGTAACATCCAATCCAGTAAAACTAAATCAGGGAAGGGTTCAGCCAGTTTGGTTACAGCAGTGTCGTAATCTTCCGCTTCCACCGCTTGATAACCTTTCTGTTCAAGTACGAAGCAGAGCATTTCACGAATCGGAGCTTCGTCTTCAACAACCAGAATCCTTCTAGACATACTTGAATAACCTTATGTTTGTTGAACTAATAAATTTAAGGACAAAGCGCCCCTCTATGCATAAGCATTATCACTACCAATTATGACACTTTTGTGACCTTTGCAAACAAATTTTCATATAACTTTCTTTTGAGATTCATCCTGATATTTTTCATTTCTATTAGGACATCAGCAATAAAATTCCCTATGATTAGTCCCTTGTCATCAAGCCTAGAGAAGATTTATGTGGTTTAAAAACTGTCTAGTATACCGCGTTAACCGAGAGGTTAACTTCAACGCAGAACAACTAGAAACTCAACTCGCCGAGTTTCGATTCACCCCTTGTGGCAGCCAGGATAAGCAGAAATTTGGCTGGGTCAGTGCAATGGGCAGACATGGCGACATGATGACTCACGTATCAGAAAACCGCATTCTGATTTGCGCCAAGAAAGAAGAAAAAATGCTTCCTGCGTCAGTAATTAAAGACTCTTTGAATACCAAAGTAGAAGCGATGGAAGCACAGGAAGGCCGTCCGCTTAAGAAAAAAGAAAAAGACAACCTAAAAGATGACATCGTAATGGATTTGCTGCCTCGCGCATTCAGCCGCAGCAGCCATACCTATGTTTTAATTATGCCTAAAGAAGGTTTTATCCTTGTGGATGCGAGCAGCTACAAGAAAGCAGAAGATGTTCTCGCACTGCTGCGTAAAACCATGGGGAGTTTGCCGGTCGTTCCAGCTATTCCAGAAGTTGCAATTGAAACAACGTTGACTGAATGGGTGAAAACTGGTGACACGCCACAAGGCATTACGATGATGGATGAAGCAGAACTGAAATCCGTTCTGGAAGAAGGTGGGGTGATTCGTTGTAAGAAGCAAGAATTGACCACTGACGAAATCCGCAATCATATCGCTGCAGACAAAGTTGTAACTAAACTTGCACTTAACTGGCAAGATCGAATCGAGTTCATCATGGCAGAGGATTCAGGCATTAAACGTTTGAAGTTCTCAGATGAACTGAAAGACCAAAATGACGATATCCCACGTGAAGATCAAGCCGCGCGATTCGATGCCGACTTTTCACTTATGTGCGGTGAATTTAGTGCGTTCCTACCAAGCCTATATGACGCATTAGGCGGGCTACCAAACCCAAACGCCTAAAATAACCCTACTTTCCGCTAGCTACGCCCCTACTTTTTATGGGGCGTTTGTTCACCAAAAGCACAATTCCCCTAGTCACAGTTCACATTTTGACGTAAAATTTGCGCCCCATTTCCATAAGGTGGAATTGGCCTGACTTGTGATCAGATATAAGAGAATTGAGCAATGACAACTGAGAAAGCATTCGTACCCGAGCTACTGTCTCCTGCGGGCAGCCTTAAAAACATGCGTTACGCATTCGCCTACGGCGCTGATGCGGTATACGCTGGCCAGCCTCGCTACAGCCTTCGTGTACGTAACAACGAGTTTAACCACGAGAACCTACAAATCGGTATCGATGAAGCGCATGCCTTAGGCAAAAAGCTTTACGTGGTATGTAACATTCAGCCACACAACTCGAAGCTAAAAACCTTTATTCGCGATCTTAAACCCGTCGTAGAAATGGGTCCTGACGCGCTTATCATGTCTGATCCTGGTCTAATCATGATGGTTCGTGAAGCTTTCCCAGAAATGCCAATTCACCTTTCTGTACAAGCTAATGCGGTAAACTGGGCAACTGTTAAGTTCTGGGCTGTAAACGGCGTTGAACGTGTTATTGTGTCTCGCGAGCTTTCTCTGGAAGAAATCGAAGAAATTCGGGAGCACTGTCCTGAAACTGAACTAGAAGTATTCGTTCACGGCGCGCTATGTATGGCTTACTCAGGTCGCTGCCTACTGTCTGGCTACATCAACAAACGTGATCCGAACCAAGGCACATGTACGAACGCATGTCGTTGGGAATACAAAGTTGAACAAGGCAAAGAAAACGACACAGGCGATATCGTTGAGAAATTTGACCCATCAGAGGCTCAACCAGTCGAAGTTCAAGACGAACGTCCTGAAACCACAATTGGTCGTGGCAAACCAACTGATGAAGTTGTTCTACTGTCTGAAGCTCACCGTCCAGAAGAAAAAATGGCAGCTTACGAAGACGAGCACGGCACTTACATCATGAACTCAAAAGACCTGCGTGCGGTACAACACGTAGAGCGTTTGACTAAGATGGGTGTTCACTCACTAAAAATCGAAGGCCGCACTAAGTCGTTCTACTACTGTGCTCGTACTGCTCAGGTTTATCGTAAAGCGATTGACGATGCAGTAGCAGGCAAACCATTTGATGAAAACCTAATGGGCACGCTGGAAAGCCTGGCTCACCGTGGTTACACAGAAGGTTTCCTACGCCGTCATACCCATGACGCATACCAAAACTACGACTACGGTTACTCAGTGTCTGACGCACAGCAGTTTGTCGGAGAATTCACTGGCAAACGCCGCGGCGACATGGCTGAAGTAGAAGTGAAGAACAAGTTCCTTGTAGGTGATAGTCTTGAACTAATGACGCCAAAAGGAAACGTTGTTTTCACGCTTGAGGCGATGGAAAACCGTAAATCACAATCAATCGAAGACGCAAAAGGTAACGGCCACTTTGTATTTATTCCAGTTCCAGAAGACATGGATCTAGAATTTGGTCTGTTAATGCGCAACCTAAATTCTGGTCAGGATACCCGTAACCCAACTGGTAAGTAATCATGGCGTTACTCATTACCGATAAATGCATTAACTGCGACATGTGTGATCCGGAGTGCCCAAATGGTGCGATCAGCATGGGGGAAAGTATTTTCGAAATCGACCCTAATTTATGTACAGAGTGTAAAGGCCATTATGATAAGCCGACCTGCCAATCAGTTTGTCCTATCACGAAATGCATTATCACTGACCCGAATCACGTTGAAACGGAAGCGCAATTGCTAGAGAAGTTTGTGATCATCCAAGGGTTAGCATAAATAATGAGGTTCAACTTTGCGGACAAAGTTGAACCTTTTTTTCATCCCGATTTTTCGATGGGATAGATGTTGCAAAATAACTCTTTCTCAAAATGATATTCGAGTCGATCCCGCCAGTTTTCAGCTTGAGAAACTGGTACTAAATAAAAGTTCTCCCGACTCGTATCAGTAACGAACGCCATCCCATATTGCATCAACTCGTAATGCACATCATTAACGAACCCCGGATCAAGACGTTGACGCCCTGTCAGATGATTCAGATCTTCTCGAGTTAAGAAGACCCCTTTGGTCTCACTGCTAAACCTGTGTCTTAACCACGCAGCAAACTCTTTTGCACAAATCATAGTCATGGTTTTATCCTTAATTAACTCTATTGATAGGTAACACCACTCAACCCAATTCAATACCTTTGTCTGCATTGCTATTTTGTTGTACCAAGCCACAAACATATTGAGCAGATATCAAAGTAGCGCGACAAAAGAACTTAAAAAACCGTTACTATCACCTAGAAATACGTAACCCTTTGTTTATTTAGATTCTTAAAGCATGTCACCCAAACTAATTAGGTTAATTTTTATATTGGTATTATTCACTGTAGACAAAACTATGCTGTTTCTCCAGTTTCATAACAGAGATTCGAAAGCCGAGATGAGAGCGATCACAACCAGTTAATTAGTAACAATAAGTGGCTGACATTTAGATGGAATGACGTACTCGCGTTTTGGCGTCTCAACTACTTTTCCTGAAGAAGGATTGGATGATACAACAGCCTTAGGCTTCCAACTCGCCAGCTCAGAACCACAACCATCTCCTGGTGGAGGCGGATTCTGGTCAACACAGTTAAGACTTGTGCTAGGACAAGCTAATCTGACATGAAAGTGATAGTGATGTCCCCACCATGGGCGGACTTTACGTAGCCATTTACGATCTTTACCATCCTCCTGTGAACACAGTTGCTCCTTAATGACAGGATGAACAAAAATACGAGCTACCCCTTCACTCTGCGCTGCATAACGAATAAGTTCAAAGTGTCGGTCATCCCATCGCTTGTCTAATATTGAGTAACCCTTTAGATCGACCACACTCATTGGTTTGGGAAGTTGCAATTCATTGTACGAAAGTGGCTGGTCAGCTAATCGCAGCCATATATCAATGTCTAAGCCAGTTTGATGACTAGAGTGACCTGACGAAAAGCGCCCACCACGAGGCAAAGACAAATCACCGATAAGCAAAGTGGTATCTAATTCTTGATTGGCCTTGAATGCGAGCTGTTTTATAAACGAGATAGTGCTAGGGTGACCATAAAAGCGATTCGATCTACTGCGCAGAACTTGATATCCCTTGCCTTCAAGAGGTAACGGAGAGGCGCCATCCAAACAGCCATTAGCATAACTGCCAATAGAGGAAGAAGAGTTGTGCGTGGGAGTCGAGATCTTCTCCCACGGTGTAGCAAAAATAGAAGCCGAGAATAAAAGACTAGAACAGAACAAAACACTCAGCTTCATAATCATCACTCCTTAATAGTGCTCACCATTATCATAGTAGGCCTGCGGGGAGAGTGCGGTAAATATTACTGCGACAGCGATATCTTCACCTACGATACCACGAACTTGCTGAGTGACGATTTTAGCGACTTTATCTTGCACTTCTTGTCCTCTGTCAAACCAAAGCACTTCCACAAACGGATAAGCAGCACTGACTTCTCCTTCACTAAAAAACGTGGTGTAGATGTACTCAAAAGTGAAGTCTTCACGAGGGCTATTCATCAAAGGTTGAAGTGCATCAGTGAGAGGTTTTGATAGTGTTTGAACCGCTTGAGGCTCAACAGCACGAAATCGAAAATGCGGCATAATTTATGTTCCAATTATTAGACTTAAGCCGTGATCATAGCAGGAAGTCTATTTCATATCACTCATCGTATATACAAACGCCAAAAAGCCCCAGACTTTTGAGGCTCTAGATATGTCAGGGGGAAAGATTCGATGGGACTTGCTTCCACAAACTCCCAACACGCGCTGATCTTTTGGTATTGGCGGAATCCGCTGCTCTGCCAATTGGAACGATTCTACAACCCGTAACCTACAAACGTAAAAAAAGCCCCAGTCTTTCGACTGAGGCTCTTAATAATGGCAGGGGTGGAGAGATTCGAACTCCCAACACGCGGATTTGGAATCCGCTGCTCTGCCAATTGGAGCTACACCCCTGAAGTTCGTGTTTAATGAGACGACTCTCGAATAAGTGGCGGAGTGGACGGGACTCGAACCCGCGACCCCCGGCGTGACAGGCCGGTATTCTAACCAACTGAACTACCACTCCGCAGTGGTATCATCCGCTTTAAAGCGAACGTCCAAAATTAAAGCCTGGCGATGTCCTACTCTCACATGGGGAAACCCCACACTACCATCGGCGCTATTTCGTTTCACTTCTGAGTTCGGAATGGAAGTCAGGTGGGTCCAAAATGCTATGGTCGCCAAGCAAATTCTTACTCTCTATTTCTAGAGAAAATTCGGAAAGCTGTTGTGTTCTCTACACATTCAATTCTGTTCTTGCTTTGAGTCCATCAAAACCCCTTGGGTGTTGTATGGTTAAGCCTCACGGGCAATTAGTACAGGTTAGCTCAATGCCTCACAGCACTTACACACCCTGCCTATCAACGTCGTAGTCTACGACAACCCTTTAGGATACTTTAAGTATCAGGGAGAACTCATCT
>NZ_JBSUGF010000016.1:0-104458 GCF_054064025.1 Vibrio limimangrovi | reverse complement strand
TGCTGCACCAATCGTACCGGCTACGTGTGTGCCGTGAGGGCCACCGTTTTCATCCCAGTTACCAGTACCCGAGTCGTTATCACCAGTAATGCTTGCCCAGTCGAAGTCATTGTTTGAACGGTCTAAGCCCGAGTCAATCACACAGACCTTAATTGCGCTATTTGGTTGAAAAGTCAGTTGATCAGCTTGAGATTGGTATACGGCATATGGTGTCAGCTGAGTTTCACGTGCGTCTCCAATGTCATCGCTGTAGCTAAGCAGTTTACGCTTTGCGTCTTCTTCGATAAGTTGGATGTGCGGGTTGTTTAGCAGGCCTTTAACGGTTGCTAAATCTTTACCTGTAAACGTCGCTGCAAAAAATTCCTGACCTTCAACATTGATATCTGCGCCGAGTTTTTTGGCCAGGTTTTTAACCACGCCTTTGTTAGCGCTGTCAACTTGAATGATGTATCGGTCATCGGCTGCGTGTGCGCCAAACGACAAGCAAATGCCCATCGCGATAAGCGATTTATTCAAAATTTTCATAATCATCCCTAAAGAGAGTCGCATCCAGTGATCCTCTGGATGTTCAATTTTTGTTCGTTATCCTGCTGTAGAAGGATATTAAGGTGTCTGTCAAAACTATTTAGTTTTAAGCAGGTGGCTATCGATTCGTTAGCCACCTTTTCGTTTCAGTGGAAATTAATCCGCCAAGTGTTCACAGCGACCAAATTCCGCGCCAGACTTGATCTTATTAACCAGTCCATTCGGGAAGCCGGTCTTAACCGAAGCCCCGTTTTCACAAACATATACCTGAGACATGTCTACGTGGAAAGAGACTGAGTAACCTGCGAGACCACCTACCATTTTCGAGCCTGCGCCATCAAGGGATAGTGGGTTATCCATGTAGGCATTTTCCGCTTCTAATACCCCTTGTTTCTCGTAGAATTCGTCTAATGTCATCCAGCCAAGACCTTTGATGTAGATGGCACCAACGTATCCAGTTTTAACACTACCACCACGTCCAATGATCACGTCACCATTGTCGCTCATATCAGCAGGTGACATCGCAACGTATTTAGCGTAATTGGCATGAACCCAGTCAACACCGAAGTTTTCACAGAAATTACGACCTACCAATACCAGTGGCACATCGTTACACCATTCCAGACTGCCGATGTCGGTAAAGGCCGCATCGCCTTTTTTAGTGTGGTCCCACAATAGAACGTTATTTGTGTTGGTTTGCAGAGCAACTTGTTTACCGTCATAAGAAGAGGCGTAGGCACCGAGTGCTCCAGCCGCTTCATAGAGGTTAATCATTTTGCCTTCATTTACCCACGCCACCGCTTTGTTGCCACCAAGTGAACCGAGTACCACTTCGCCGTTACCTGAAATCGCATGGGCGCGAGCCCAAGAGGTTTTTGCCCAATCAACACTGCTGGTGTCTAGTTCGCGCATACCTTTTTTCTCGGTCCAGATGAACGGAACGATTTCACCTCCGAAGTATGTGACACATGTACCATTGCCATCGACGTCCTTGTATGCAGTACCAACAGCGGTATTGCCTGACGCGTCAATATCCCAACCTACTGCAGAAGAGGTGCCTTGCTGACTGCTACCACCACAAGTATTGCCGTTAAGATCACCCAAAGGTAGGACGCCATTCGAAGCCGTCCAAATGACCGGAGCGGTTACTCCGTTTTTGTCATGATCAGAATTGAGTAGAAGTTTATTACCATTCGCGCTCATTTTGGCTGAGCTAGTACTGAGAAAACTCGGCAGTGTGCTAATGCCCTTGTTTTCATCCCAAACGAACGGCGTGCTGCCTAACATGCCGATTGACGATTTACCATTTTTTGCCAAATCCGTGAGGTGTGCGTAGACAATAGGTTTGAAATCGACGCCATCTTCGTAGCCGTTAAACACTAAATCAGCTTGTTTGGTTTGACCGGCTTCTGCGACGATCGGTGTCACGTCACATGGGTCATCTGAGATAGGGTTGTTGCTTTCGTTATCATTCCAGTATTCGGCAGCAGAAAGGATCTCCGTCGTATCTGTTGGGTAGGAGCCGCTGGTGATCTCTTCGGTGTACAACACGTAACTCTGACCTGGAGTCAGACCATTGATTTTAAAGTACCCATCAGGACCGACTTTGCCTTGGGTTAAGTTACCCGATTGCACTGATATCGCATCAATCAGAGGGTCATTTACATTACGGGCGATGATGTTTACACCGCTGTAACCAGTAGAACCATCTTTTAAGTGCAGAGTGCCTTCAATTGACCCCAATTGGCTCAGATATTCTTGAGTAGGGTAAAGGTTGGAGATCGCCACACGGTCATCCGATACGTTCACAGTGCTTTGCGCTACCGCACCTGCACCATGGTGGCCGATGAACGGATACATGGTCTCAATGATCTCAGGATCAGCGCGGTTTACTGCGCTTTTTGAGTCATGAGCATAAACCGCTTCTACGTCACACCCTGCAACACCAGGGAATTTCGGTGAAGCTTGGGTACTGGAGTAACCTATATGACCATTGGTTTGCGAGTGAGACAGGTTGATCGCGTGTCCGATTTCGTGCGTAAACACGCCAGCAATTTGCAGGCCTTCATTGTCATTATCCCATACGTTCCAACCGTTGATGACGGTCGTTGCTTCGATAATCTTGTTGTTACCATCGACAATTTTTGGGAAGGAGATACCTAATACGGATTCCTTAGAAACACCGAACATATTTTCTAAGATGCTGCCATCGGTATCGTAAAGTACCCAAAAGCCATAGCCATTTTGTTGAGTATAAAACGGTAGTGCATTTGAACCCGTTACGTCAGCAACGCCTGTTTGCGATTCAATTGTGATGAGATTCTCTACATCGGCGCTAAACGTTGACGTTTCAACATTATTCCACTGACTGAAAGCAAACTGAGTGATTTGTCGTGCTTGCTCAATGGATAAAAATGGCGTCGTGCCATCGTAGTCGTACGTAAAAGCTTCGCCGCCATCGACATAGATGGGAATTGGGCCATTAGAGGTATCCCACACGAAAGGCGTCGGGTTGCCATCGTCAGTTGTGAGTAAAGGACCACCCGCTTGTACCGCACTGGTCGTAAGTAGAGCTGCAATCGCAATTGTTAATGTATTACGTTTCATTATTTCATCTTCCCATTGCTGATCCACTGCTCAGATACGGCTTTACCCAGAACACTCATAAATTCAGGCGCGTTGAAGGCACCTTGAGTCTCTACCATTAGCTGTTCTGATTGAGTCAGCGTGTCTTCAGCAAACTCTAGATTGTCAAAAATGCCTTGGTTATTAAATTCGTTGACTACCTTGCCACCTTGGAGGATGAACTTACCGTTCGCCAGACCTGCGGTAGAGCGCAAGCCTGTCAATGACGCTGCTTTATGCATGAAGACGACAACGACTTCGTCTTGGTGCCAACGAGGGAAACCTTCTGGAGTCATCGCTATCATTTTGTTGCCATTTGGCAGAATACGAGGCTTAAGCAAGCCAAATTGACGGAATGTGTATTCAGAGCCCTCGGCGTGGTTACCTAAAGCCGCTTCGCCTACTTTGATGGTGACTTCTGTGTAAGGGAAGCCTTGTTCAGAAATGCCATCAGTGACGCTTTGAACCTGACCCGAAATAATACTTTCAGAATCAGCGATGAGTTGTTTTAGGTTCTGTGATTGGAGCTGCGCCGCTTGTGCGACAGATGTGAGCAGCGTGAACGCTGACAGCAACACAGCCATCTTTGATCTGAGTTTCATTAGTTATCCTTGACTATATATTTTTAAGCAATTTATTCAGGTAGATCCTCTACCATCAAATCAAAATAACGAATGACCTTACTTTCTGATATCAGGGAATCCCTGATTTTTTAAATTGTATGAGATTCAATGAAAAGTACGCGAAGAATAGGGCGGTAGTGTAAAGGTGGGAATATTTCGGGCTACATCTTACTCTTTAGTGGATATATGCTTGTTTTTGAGCGACATAACATTTATGGTGTCTCTTGTTGCCGTTTTTATCTTATTTTTGTGATCTAGAGTACTTGCTCAACAAGTCTTTAGTTTTATGGTTGACCTTGCTTCCAAAAATTTAAAGCTTAAGTAAGACCGCCTCCACGACAAGAATCTAATTAACCATTGTAAATCGGTGTTAATTACTAACGTTTAGTCCTATCTGTAAAATAGTTAATCAATAAACCAATCAGTAGCAGTAGATATTGCTACGCTCTTAATTTAGTCCTGTCTATTTATTTAAGTTGATATAAAAAATCAATAGTGTTATTCAAATGTAAATGAATGCATTAAGGATAAATGCGCACTCTTGGAACAACATACTATTTGTATGTGTACTAGTAAACTAGTTTAGTAGAGTGTTGAATTCATTGCTAGTTAAATGGTTCTATAAATCGGGGTAAGAGCCACATGGATTGTGCAAAATTAGAAGATCCGTATAAATGGATACGGTTTCTTAATGAAAAATTACAAGTTAGCAAGGAAGAAGAGAGAGCCAGTATATCAAGGGAGTTGCATGATGACCTTGGTCAGGTACTAACCGCTATACAAATCAACTTACAGCTACATAAAAAAGAACATTGCAATAATAGTAGTAGAGTTGATGATTCGATTTTATTGATTGAGGATGTTATAGAAAAAGTGCGACATAAATCTGCTGAACTGAGACCTGGTATTATCAGTGAAGTGTGTTTTATCAACGCAATTAGGCGTCTTCTTGAAAAAATGTCTTCGACATTAAACAATAAAATAGAATTTAAATTCAAAGAACAATTTCCAGATATAAATCAACAATTAAAAACGGACTTATTCAGAATAATTCAGGAAGCAGTAAATAACGCCATCCGCCATGCAAATTCGAGTAATATCTTAGTTAATCTAGATTTTGATAAAGATAAAGTTACTGTCGAAATCTCTGATGACGGGATTGGATTTGAAATAGATAAAATAAAACGTAAAGTTAATACTCACCTACATCTAGGTCTACTGGGTATAGAGGAAAGAGCTGCGCGTCATAACGGAAAAATCCATATCCAATCAGAGTTAAATGCTGGAACAAGAATATTGGCAGAATTGAATTATGATATATACAAGTAAAGTATTCATTGTTGACGACCATGATATAGTCAGAGCAGGGATCTGTAGTTTATTAAAAACACTGCCAAATATTGAGGTGGTTGGGGAGAGCAATACAGGTTTAAATTTGATCCCTAACTTGAAGAAATTAAAACCAGATTTACTTATTCTGGATATTTCAATTGTAGGAATCAATGGAATAGAGCTAATTAGTATCATCAGAAAGCATAAGATCCCCGTTAATATTTTGATGCTCTCTATGCATAAAAATATCGAATACGTTGCAAGAAGCTTAAGAAATGGTGCGCAAGGATATTTACTTAAGGATTCAGCCGTAGAAGAATTAGAACTGGCGGTCGCTTCTGTCATGAGTGGTGGAAATTATATTAGCCGAAAGATAGATAAGTCTATGCTCAATGACCTGTTGGGTAGAAGACCAGATGCGGTACCTCTGGACTTATTAACCAGCAGACAAAGACAGATTCTTCAATTAATCGTTGAAGGTTATTCAACAAACAAAATAGCAGATGATACTTGCATCAGTATCAAAACGGTTGAAACTCATCGTTCAAACATCATGAAGAAGTTAAATATCTCTGATATTCCTAATCTTGTTCGATTTGCTATAGAGAATAAGATACTAGTTACAACTACTTAAGTGTTTATGCTTATCAGTTGTTATGTTCGAAACAGACAAAATGAAAAGGGCGATGATTCTATGAATTATCGCCCTTTCTAATAGATACAAAGCAGAATTATGCTGAAACAAATATCAAGAAGTTTTCAATGGGGAATTACTTAAAGATCTCTGGCTTGTTGGTAATCATAATCGCCATACAAATTGTAGAGCGACTTTTGCACACTATTCGAGAAGATAGACTAAAATATCAAAGTGTTTGCGTATACGGATGAAGGTTAAAAAATGAAACATGCGATTTATGCTGTAATGATGGCCGTTGCACTATTTGGTTGTGAAAAGAGTGATAACGCAACGGATAGTGTAAAAGAGTCAGTTACTGAAGCTGTGGATAGTGCACAAGAGTCAGCGGCTGAAGTTATGGATAAAGTTCAGGAAACCGCCAGCGAGGCGACTGAAGTTGTTCAAGAACAGATGGACGCTATGCAGGAACAAGCCGACTCTGTTACGTTTGATTTCGAACAACTCGCAGCAACCTCTGAGGTAGCAAAGGCGTTTTCAGAAGCAGTAAAAGAGGCAATGAATGTAGATTTTAGTGATTCTCAAGCCGTTGAGAGTGCGACAAATAGCGTTGCTAACAGCTATCAATGTTTTGTCGAGTCGACATCTGAATCGGAAGCAGACAGTACTGTGAGCGGTATGATGGCATCAATGGAGAGCGACGAAGTGAAATCATTGATAGAAAAAGCCATTGAATATGCGAAAGCTAGCGGTGAGTGTGTTATGTAGTTGTTTTGATTGGCTATATTAGGGGCTGAAATGTATTCATTCACTTAATGGTTGATATAAAGTGAATTCATTCGCTACAATCAGTCACGTTTAAGGGAGTAGCCTTCCTCTTTTGAAGAGGAGTGAATATCAACAGTCTCCAAGCAACACGCTTGTGGTATTCACGTTCACTACGTTCTGGCAAGACTTAAGCAAAACATCGATTCGGGTAGGGTCGGAGTTTTGCTTGTCGTTTTGCCTACCCAATTGATAAAAGGAAACCTACTGTGAGAGTATGGTGTGCTTTGTTTTTTGGGGGCGTTCAACAAGAGAACAGGGAAATTCTCTCATTTTCCAGTTTTGCTCAGTTAATCCACTTACCAGCTTCGATCTCCCCGCACATTGACACCTTACTTATTTATTTTCGACAACAGAGCGTCTTGAACCCAGTTGTATGGCATAAATTGCTATGGATTCTAGAGCCTCGTCTGTGACTGCCAATCTTGTTCTTGATGATTTTTTCAGACTTGTATACCGCTTTCTGAGTGGTGCTTTACGTTGTCTGTTGATTCAAGTTGGTGGTTATTTTCTACTTTCACGTTATCTCATTTAGGTGTAATCAACATGTTATTGTCAATATTGGCCATTGTTGCTGGCTTCGCGTTGCTTGTGTGGAGCGCAGATAAATTTGTAGAGGGCGCAGCCGCAAGCGCCAACTACGTGGGAATGCCGCCACTACTCATCGGTATGTTGGTCGTGGGATTTGGCACGTCAGCCCCTGAAATGGTGGTTTCTGCAATGGCAGCAATGGATGGAAATCCTGCGCTGGCTTTGGGAAATGCGCTTGGTTCTAATATTGTAAACATCACTTTAATACTCGGCGTCACAGCGATCATTGCTCCGATTGCCGTCCACTCAAGCATTATTCGCAAAGAGTTACCTATCCTTTTGATGGTTACTCTCGTGATTGGGGGGATGTTGTGGAACCACCACATTAGTGCACTTGAAGCCTGGATATTGATAGGTGGTTTCTTTCTACTCATAGGCTGGTCGATCTGGAGTGCTATTCGCGCAAAAGGCGATCATTTAGAGCAGGAGATGGATGAGGAATTAGCCAATCAGGCGATGTCGCTCAAATCGTCGATTTTTTGGCTGGTTACAGGTTTAGTGTTACTCATTATCAGCTCGAGAATTCTCGTATGGGGAGCGGTTGAAATTGCCCAGCAACTTGGCGTCAGTGATTTGCTTATTGGTTTAACTATCGTTGCGTTAGGTACCTCTCTTCCTGAACTAGCCGCATCTATTGTCGCCGCTCGTAAAGGTGAGCACGACATTGCGGTTGGAAATGTGGTTGGCTCGAATATGTTTAACTCGTTAGCCGTAGTCGGGATTGCGGGCACTATTGAACCGATCTCGAATATAGGTGCAGAAGTATTCTGGCGTGACTGGACGTCAATGATTTTTGTCACGGCACTTCTACTGTTAACCGCTGTGCGCTTTGGGAAGGCACAAACTATCTCTCGCGCAGAAGGCTTATTGCTTTTATTGTGTTACGTAGCCTACAACGGTTATCTCGTTTACAGCGCGGTATAAATTATAACAACATGGGTAAGGATAAAGGCATTAGCCATGTGAATCCTTCCTCTTTGGCTCGGTCACTTAAGATTAAACTCTGGATCAGGTGACTGAGCGAATACAAAGGATACCCTTCTGTGTTAATACCTTTGATATGTCGTCGATTACTCTATTGGTCTCCGACGAATACTCTGTTAAGTAAGGAACAACGTGCCTGAAATAAAAACGCTATCGCTATTTGTACTGACGGCTATAGCAGAAATTATCGGATGTTATCTCCCTTATTTATGGCTGCGAGAAGATAAATCAGCGTTGTTACTCATTCCAGCAGCACTAAGTTTGATGATTTTTGCTTGGTTATTGACGTTGCATCCGACTGCCGCAGGACGCGTTTATGCGGCTTATGGTGGCGTGTATATTTTCGTTGCGTTATTTTGGTTATGGCTTGTAGATGGAGTACGTCCGACAGTTTGGGATCTCGTCGGAGTGAGTGTGGCATTGATTGGGATGGGGATAATAATGTTTGCGCCTCATGCAAAACCATAGTGACGAATAACTACTATTCAATGCATTAGGTTATTCGCTTGTTTTAGTTTGGTATTGCATTGAATGTTACATCCATTTCCTGCTTCAAAAGGAACTGAATCCGCGTCCTCTTACTTTAAAATGTCAATAAATCAAAGAATCATTGCCCTTCCTCACCATCTGTTAATAGCGATCTTAACACGTCGGGAGAAGAGGGTAGCAGTCCGACTTTTAAGCCAAATGGCCTGAATACCTTGTTGAGAATCTCTGTATTGTAGCTTCCCCGATCATTCTCTATATCTGAGAGTGTTTTTCTTGAGACATCGACAAGTCTTGCGAACACATCCTGTTTGAGTCCCAGTATATTAACGCGTAAGCTTTTCAACGCTTGGCCTTGTGTTAGCTCTCCAAGTAATAAGTGTTTGATGATCTTGTTTGCCTCGGTTTTGCGTTCTGCTGCATTTACTGCTTTGGCATTTTTTGAGGCTTTCGATCTGGTCGGAGTATTAAGTGGAGAACGCTCTTCGGTCGAATAAGTTGTATTCTTCCCGGTCTTGGCCTGCTGCTGATTTCGGCTTGCTCTTAGACGAGCCACCGTTTCTTGTACGGACTCTTTGTTGCTTGGCTTATTCATAGTAGCCCCCATTTAGTGAGCTTTTCTGATATATAATTAAGTCCAACGGCTGGCATCTCCAAGATTTGTTCTGGCACTCCTTGTAAAGTCAGTCTCTGCTTCAGGTCAATGCATTTTCTTGCAGTTACCTTTAGCTCTTGTAATAACACTTCCTTTGGCACGAGATCAGATAAGGTATCCGCTATTCCGACGAAGTCGTAAGTTCCGCCAACCTCTAGTGGGGCTTTCCATTTTGTCGTTCTTGGAATTCCTTCAGGGTCAGCTTTCATTGGTGCGAAATCGTAAATGGGAGCAAGTTTTATCACTCCATCACCCTTTAAGAATGAGGTGTTTCTGCCATGGTTGTCACTATTACCAAACAAGATGTTGAGTAGATCTCTCTTCACCCATTCAATGACGAAAGCTTGGGTGTCAAACATATATCCTTGGTGTTTAACCATATTACTTTCAGTGATTTTTTCTATGAGAGTTCGGATGGTCGTTTCGTGGTCAAGAGTGACTCCTGCGCCTTTGTTCAAAATGGAATACACAGATTCCATGCCAAATCTCTCTATCTGTTGATTAGTAATTTGAACATCAAATCGAGGAAGCCATAAGGAAGGATAGCTTAATCCTTCCTCCAAGCGCATACCTTCGGTGGAGATTGTTTCGACCCCCATATCAGTTAGCGCGTGGTAGAAGTAGAACTCTGCTCTTAGAATATTACAGTCTATGGTGCTTCTTGAGCCTCTAGGGTACTTTACTAAGTAATGTAAGTCGTGGTTGCTATTGTCATCTTGGTATGGATCAATCCATATTTTTTCGCTGCCAGATTTATGATCGAAACCACATCGGAGGATCAGTTTTGGCGCTTCACCTCCAGCCCCTGTTGCACCACCTGCGGCTGCCCCTCTTTGCTGTGCATAGTCGAGGAAATCACCTGCTCTATTTTTAACATCATCCACAGAGAAGTAGAGGTTGTCTGCTACTTCGTAGCGTTCAGGAAGAGAGTCTTTTATTCTTAAGTTGCCAATAGGCGACATCGTGCCAAACTTGAGCAAAACATAGTCTTGCTCGTCTGAACTAAGATCTTCAATATCTAGGTGTTTAACCCAGTATCGTCTACTAGCGCCGCTAGGCATAATATCGTCTACAAACTTTAACCATCCAGGTTTACCCATGTCATCAAAGAAGAACGAGACAGGGTGGTTTAGTGAAACAGCGTGAAAGTCATCTTTATCAAGATGTTCTAGTGCATAGTCGCTGAGGTAGTTGAGTTCTGTCACTCGGAAATTATGTTGGCTACTTTTAGGGAACGAGATGATCCCAATATCTATCCATTCACCTTTGATAAAAGCTTGTACGGTTAGTTCTTCCATCGACAATACCTCTACTTAGCAATGAGTAAAACTTTACGCTTAAAGTCCTTTACCTTCAAGTTATGAGTAACTATTTACTCATTAATGTGTAATGAGACTCTTTGTGAGTAAATAGTTACTCATAACCTGTAAGTCAAAATTGTTGATGAGCCGAATGGATGGTTTTAGCTATGAAAGCTGCGATAGGGAGTGGGGCGTTAATTGTTTGTTCAGTCATGCAGGTTGTTCGTAATATGTTTTAGTACCAAAAGTGAGTACAAACTGCCTAAACACGAAGATAGAAATACAAAAAGGGCGATAACTCAGAGAGTTATCGCCCTTTCCAAACGTTTGGTGGAGCTGGGGGGAGTTGAACCCCCGTCCGAAAACCTTTCATCATTGGTACTACATGCTTAGTCGATCTTTAAATTCACCACCCACCTGCGAACCGACACGCTAATGAATGACTATCCTGAATTATAATTCGCCGTTCATCTCTCAGGCGGGAGAATCCGGGCTAGCTAGTTTGGGTTTGACTCTTTGTAATTCCCCGTCTTACAAGCGGAAGCTAGGGCAAAGAGGCTCTGAGCAGGGTATTAAGCTGCTAGTGCGTAGTTTTCGTCGTTTGCGACTATTTTTTTGCGGTTTGTTAACGAGGCCTACCGCACCTCGGCATGCACCTCAGACTTCTGAATTCCCGTCGAATCCTAAATCAGCCCCAAGGTATTGTTCGCATAGTAACAGAAAAGTATTAGCTGTCCAGCCCTATGCGTTTAAGTGGTCAAGATTAACGCAGTGAACTCTTCATTACGCGCGCTTTTTCTCTTGCCCAATCTTTTTCTTTTAAATCCGTACGTTTATCGTGCAGCTTTTTACCTTTTGCTACGCCAATTTTTATCTTCACCCAAGAGCGAGACCAGTACAGAGAAAGTGCTATTAATGTCATACCTTCACGGTTCACACGACCGAGTAGGTTGTCGAGTTCACGACGACTCATAAGTAATTTACGCACACGGGTAGGGTTCGCCACTACGTGTGTCGATGCCTGATTCAAAGGAGTGATTGTCATGCCACTCACAAAGGCTTCACCGTTACGCATGTATACGTAACTTTCTGAAATATTGGCTTTACCTTGGCGAAGGGCTTTCACTTCCCAACCTTGGAGCTCTAAGCCAGCTTCGATTTCATCTTCAATGAAATACTCGTGGCGAGCTTTTTTGTTAAGCGCGATAGTGCTACTACCCGCTTTTTGTTTTGATTTTGTCTTTGCCATAATGGCCTCATTATACGGCTTGGATATCGGTTAGGAAATCCTTTTGTTTGCGCAATCGCTGAATAAAAGTAAAATTGGCTCTCGCTTTTAATCTGGACATGTATCGATAGGAGTAAGTATGAAGCAAATCAGCCGTTCAGCGTTGGTATCGTTTAGTGCAGAGCAGATGTTTGATCTGGTCAATGATGTTGCTAAATACCCTGAGTTTCTACCTGGTTGCTCGGGATCTAGAGTCATAAACGCTTCGGATGATGGTATGGTGGCTTCTGTAGATGTGGCGAAAGCTGGGATCAGTAAAACCTTTACCACTTCAAATGAACTTATTCCTGGCGAGTCGATCATGATGAACTTGGTTGATGGCCCTTTTAAGACTTTACGTGGCGGTTGGTTTTTTACTGCTCTGGATGAGCAAGCTTGTAAGGTTGAACTCAAACTAGAATTTGAGTTCTCTAGTAAAATGATCGAATTGGCTTTTGGTAAGATTTTTAACGAGCTGACTAGCAACATGGTCAATGCCTTTACTAAACGTGCGAAACAGGTGTACGAGTGTTATGAGTATTGAATCAGATATGATTCATGTTGAGGTTGTTTACGCCTTACCACATGAACAGCGTGTGTTTAATCTAGTGGTGAATAAGCACGAAACGGTTGAAGAGATCATTAGTCTATCTGGCGTGCTTGAGCTATATCCGGAAATTGATTTATCGAAGAATAAAGTTGGTGTATTCAGCCGTAATGTGAAGCTGGATGCGACGGTGCGTGACAGAGACAGAATCGAAATTTATCGTCCACTACTTGCTGACCCTAAAGAGATTCGCCGTAAACGTGCGGAACAAGCGAAAGAGGCGGGCAATGCCGAACCAGTTACTGGTAGTAAGACTAACGCAGTACGTAAGAGTTAAACTCAGAATTACTAAAAAACCTCCCAATTGGGAGGTTTTTTGTATAAAGGTTTGATTTACTGGATTTTCTCGTAAAACTCGTCGCTTTTCGGGAAGTCACCGTTAATGTCAGCCAGTGTACCCTGATCATCGAAGTTAACGACGAGGTCTTTCTGAACAGGATCACCGTGTCCAGGGGTGTGATGGTATATGTAATACCATGTGTTTGGATAACCGTTCTCGATAAGCATTGGCGATCCAAGTACGAAGCGAACCTGTGCTTTAGTCATCCCAAACTTTAATTTATCTACCGCACTTTGTTCTACATAGTTGCCTTGGTTGATATCAATGCGATAAACCAGTTTTTCTAATACCGAACATCCTGTCAGCAATGTCATTGCTAATGGTACGGCAACTAACCACTTCTTTAATTGCATAATAATTTCTTACTAACCTTTAAAATACTGCGCTGATAATAAACAAGCTCGACGCAGATGTAAAAAGCTATGCGTCGTATGGTAGGGAATCTGACAACGAATTTTGAGTTGAGTTGCATTTATTGCTAGATATTCACTCACGTTCACTGTTAGAGATGTTTTAGCACAAGCGTAAAGGTAGTGGAAGTTGGGGGATAAACAAAGAGTCATTGGTACTTCCAATGACTCTGTAGAATAATTTATGCAGCGATAAGCAGTTCTTTGGCATTAGCAAGGGTTGAGTCGGTAATCTGACTACCACCGAGCAGACGGGCTAATTCTGCCACACGTTGTTGTTCATCCAGAGCATGCATTTGGGTCTCTGTTTGTCCTTTTTTGGTGTGCTTCGCGACAAACATTTGCTGATGGCCACAACCTGCTACTTGCGGAAGGTGAGTCACACATAATACTTGTGTCGATTCCCCTAGTTTACGAAGCATTTTGCCAACTACAGCTGCGGTTGGCCCGCTGATACCTACGTCCACTTCATCGAAGATCAGGCTAGGAGTATCTACTTTCTGAGCCGTGATAACTTGAATCGCTAACGAGATACGCGATAACTCACCACCAGAAGCGACTTTCGCTATTGGTTGTAGTGGTTGGCCTGGGTTAGTTGAAACTAAGAAGCAAACACTGTCCATACCCAATGGAGAAGGGTGCGTATTTTCGTTATTTACTTCAATATTGAACACGGCTTTTTCCATGCTTAATTCGTGCATGCTTTGGGTGATGAGTTTATTCAGTTCTTTTGCGTAACGGGTGCGTGATTTATTCAGTTTCTCGGCTGAACTTAAGAAGTTTTGGTATTTTTGTTCAACTTCCTGAGCGAGTTCATCGAGTCTTTCATCAGAACAATCCAAAGCTTCTATTTGTGCTAATAAATCCTGATGATGCTGGTAAAGCTCTTCTGGCATAACGTGGTGTTTACGTGCCATCGACATGACTTTGGAAAAACGTTCTTCCACATATGCCATGCGGCCGGGATCGACATCGATACCATCAAGGTAATTGCGCAGTTCGTTCTTAGTCTCTTCCAATTGAATCATGGCTTCCGCTAACATATTTGGTAGCTCAGACAGTTTCTCGTCCAACTCTGCTAGTTGGATTAGGGAGTGATTGGCTGATTGCAAAATACCAAGCGCATTGACTTCTTCACCTTCGTAAATAAGTTCGATGGCTTGCTGACAGGTAGCGGCGAGCTCACCACTGTTGGACAGTCGTTTGTGCTCTTGTTCGAGTTCTGCAAATTCTTCTTCACCTAGCGATAGCTCATTCAGTTCTTTTATTTGGTATTCAAGCAACTGCTTTTGTGCCTGATTCTGCTGGCTATTTTCCTTTAGCTGTCTGAGATTATTGTCTGCTTGACGCCAGTGTTGATAGGCACTTCGAGTACTTTTTAGTAGATTTAAGTGACCAGCATATTGATCCAGCATGGCCATCTGATGATCACTTTTCATCAATTGATGATGAGCGTGCTGACCATGGATGTTAATCAAAAGCTGCCCGAGTGATTTTAGTTGTGAAAGTGGTACTGGGCTGCCATTGATGAAGGCTCTTGAGCGGCCTTCTTTCGTGATGATGCGACGCAAAATACATTCACTGCCATCGAGCAGATCGTTATCTTCTAGCCAACGCGTTGCATGTAAGTTGTTATCCAGTAAAAATGCGGCACTCACTTCGGTTTTTTCTTCTCCCTGTCGCACCATGCCTGCATCGGACCGCCCACCTAAGCAGAGGCCTAAGGCATCAATTGCAATAGATTTACCTGCGCCTGTTTCACCTGTAATGGTGGTCATTCCCTTAGAAAGCTCGAGTTGTAAAGACTTAACAATCGCAAAATTATTAACACTTAGATGAGCCAGCATTTTTATCTACCTGTATAACTGAACAATACTGTATAAGAAAACAGTATATACTGTTTCTTTATACAGTAAAGGTGGGTTTGAACTTTTTTATTGCTGGTACGATTTTTTGTGATGAGGTAGGAAGAATAATGCTCTGTGTCATTATGATTTATTTAAATTGAAAGAGTTACGGAAGTGGTTCTAAAACTTGTCGGTACGTAGAGTGATGGGGGTAGGTAAGTAATGCCTAGCTGGATAATCAACAAGCGCAAGCGGTATAAAGGCTTGCGCGGTGTAGATTGGGAAGGGGGCTAAAACAGTTTACTTGACCAGCCCAGTTTGTTTCGCAAAACGTGATAGTAACTGTAATCTTTCGGGTGGATCAGTTTTAGTACGTTAGGGCTCTGGTATATGTGGATCTCATCACCAGGGGAGACTGGCAACGAAACTTGTCCATCACAACTGACTTCTTGCGTGCCACGATTTTCTGGAGAGACCAGTAATTTGATACGACGATTGCCATCGACAACCAATGGGCGGCTGGAAAGCGTATGTGGGAACATTGGCACTAAAGAAATTGCGTTTAGGCTCGGTGAAAGGATTGGGCCACCACCAGAAAGTGAGTACGCGGTTGAACCTGTTGGTGTCGATACGATTAATCCATCAGCTCGCAGTGAAAAAGCGAAGCTTTCATCAATATAAACTTCAAATTCAATCATATGTGCGATTTGGCCAGGGTGAAGAACCGCTTCGTTTAAGGCGGCGTTATGGCTTTTTATTTGACCATGACGATGCACTTCTGCTTCTAGCAAGAAACGCTCTTCCTCAATGTATTCACCATCGAGTACTGCTTTGAGAGCCGCTTGAAAGTCATCCGGGTTTAAATCGGTTAGAAAGCCTAAATTACCTCTGTTAACACCGATAACGGGCACGTCAAAGCGTGACAAAATACGTGCGGCGCCGAGCATATTACCGTCACCACCAACCACTATCGCAAGGTCTGAGTTTTTCCCTAACTCAACTAAACTCGCAAACTGTTTTTGCGGGATCTCGTCTAAAATTGCAGCAAGACGATCGTCAATAAATACTTTGTAACCTTCGGAGGTCAACCATTGATATAACTCTCTATGAGTCTGAATCGCTTGTTGATCTCTTGGTTTTCCGATAATCGCGATCACGTTACATGGATTTTTCATAGCATTTCCGCATTAAAGAGGCTTGAATCAGGAATCTTCATCCCCATAATAATGGCAAGTTAACTAAATATGCGAATTTTTATGTGGTTAAAATCCACAGAACACGCATTGCTTTAAGAGAATTACGTTGAATTCTGGAGATATCATGAGCAACGAAGAAAATAAAGTTACCGAAGAAGAGCTTGATCAAATCATCGAAGAGGCTGAAAAAGCTGAAGCAGCAGCTCAAGAAGCTGAAGCTGAACTTGAAGACATTGGTGATGAGAAAGACGCTAAGATTGCTCAACTAGAAGCGGCGCTATTGTCTAGCGAGACAAAAGTTAAAGATCAGCAAGACTCTGTTCTTCGAGCAAAAGCAGAAGTAGAGAACATGCGTCGCCGTACAGAGCAAGAGATCGATAAAGCTCGTAAATACGCGCTGAACAAGTTTGCAGAAGAACTGCTTCCTGTGATTGATAACTTAGAGCGTGCAATCCAAGCGGCTGATACAGAAAACGAAGTGATTAAGCCGGTACTTGAAGGTGTTGAGCTTACTCATAAAACGTTTGTCGATGTTGTCGCTAGGTTTGGATTGAAAGAAATTAATCCTGAGGGTGAAGCGTTTAACCCTGAGCTACACCAAGCGATGTCGATCCAAGAAAGTCCGGATCACGAATCAAACACGGTTATGTTCGTAATGCAAAAAGGTTACGAGTTAAACGGCCGTGTCGTTCGTCCTGCAATGGTAATGGTTGCTAAGTAAGTTTCTTTACTGGTGAAATAATCCTAAAAATGCCTGTTACATTGTGACAGGCATTTTTTTATACAATTCATTGCATTTTGCCGCTTTACTGCCTTAAAAACCAAAATTTGATCTTCTTCATAATTTTTCTTATTGGGAATGTTTTTTCCAATAGTAAATTTCCGTTCAATTTTCCCCCGCATTATGAAGTTTGGCTTCATAACCTATTGTAATTACAAGGGCTGAAAACACTTGTGTTGAAATCTTGTTCAGAACGTGGTGATTTTTGCTGAGATTTTCTGTTAACAAAAATGAAAAGATTCACTTTATTTTGTAACTTCTCTGTGTATGATTTGCGACGTCTGCTTCATATTTAAGCAGATATAACTATAAAAACGTAAATAGTAAACATAACGTATTGGAGATTTACGATGGATAAATCGCTTTCTAAAAAGATTTTTATAGGTTTGTTTGCCGGCTTAGTGCTGGGGACGGCTATTCAGTATTTGTTTAGCGGTATTGCGATTTTTGATACTTATCTGCTTGGAGCCGCAGAGGGCGCAGGCGGTATGTTTGTATCGCTTATCAAACTGCTTGTGGTTCCTTTGGTTTATGTCTCAATTGTATGTGGTATTGTCGATCTTAAAGATATCAGTGCATTTGGACGTCTTGGTGGTAAAACTTTCGCGCTTTATATCGTCAACACGATTATTGCGATTGCCGCGGCACTGACGGTTGGCCTTATTTTCCAACCAGGAGCGGGTGCGAACCTTGCGGGAACGATTTCTGAATCCGTTCACCTGACCACAACTGAAACGCCGGATATCTTTTCTCTGGTAGTGAATATTGTACCTAGCAACCCTATTCAGGCGTTTGCAAGTGGTGACATGCTACAAATCATTTTTATGGCGATTCTGACTGGTCTGGCAATTCAAGCTCTGGATTCTCGTGGTGGTCCGGCTATTCGTACCTTTAAAATGGCGAACGAAATCATGATGAAACTCGTTGGTCTGGTTATGAGCCTAGCGCCTTACGGTGTATTTGCTCTCATGATTCAACTGGGTGCAACGTTGGATGCGAACACGCTGATGTCTGTCGCTGGTTATGTCGCGCTCGTCGTGTCGATGCTGGTATTCTGGATTTTCTTCTTCTATCCAGTTGCGGTCGGTCTTGCGACAGGTACTTCTCCAAAGACCTTCTTACGTGCGACACATGAACAAATTCTGTTCTCTCTATCTACGGCAAGTTCAAACGCAACGATTCCTGTCACCATGCGCACCCTGACAGAAAAACTGCAGGTTTCAAAATCAGTGGCTGGTTTCGGTGTACCACTAGGTGCAACCATGAACATGTCTGGCGTATCTATTTATATCGCATTGGCAACGCTGTTTGTGGCAAACGCTTTTGGCCAGCCAATTAACACAGCCGACATTTTCACCCTTGGTTTGACGATCCTTCTGCTATCGATTGGTGCGGGTGGTGTTCCTGGCGGTGGTGTTGTGATGGTTGGCGTCTTACTTCACCAACTAGGTTTGCCGCCTGAAGGTTTAGCAATTGTTGCAGCCGTTGACCGTATTAATGACATGTTCTGTACCTCTTCTAATGTTGTCGGTGATACGGCGGTAAATACTATCGTTGCGAAATCAGAAGGTGAGATAGGTAAAGAAGAAGTTGTTGATGCAGAGCCTGTTCAGGCAAGCGCGTAATGTTCTGAATATCTTTACGATATCAAACAGAAAGCGAGTCCATTGGGCTCGCTTTCTGTTTTAAGTAAGTAATTAGAGGCAGTTAAAGCGGTGATTTACCCAGCGACGATTCTGTGACGTATTGCCAACTAATCATAAAGAAAGCCAATAAATTAGAAAAAAGACGCTTTTTTTTAATTCTGCCCTTGAAAAGCATTTTGCCGCCCTTATCTATGTGGCATAGAGAAGCAAACATTGATTATTTTTGTTTGTGAGCAAGGGTTGAAACCCGATTCTCCTCCCCCCACATTGGGGTTATAACCAGACGAAAATAGAATTTATTCGGAGATAGCCAGATGGGTAAAATCATTGGTATTGACTTAGGTACTACTAACTCATGTGTTGCTGTATTAGACGGCGACAAACCTCGTGTAATTGAAAACGCAGAGGGTGAACGTACTACTGCATCGGTTATTGCTTACACTGATGGTGAGACACTAGTAGGTCAACCAGCGAAACGCCAAGCAGTAACTAACCCAGAAAACACGCTATTTGCAATTAAGCGTCTTATCGGTCGTCGTTTTGAAGACGAAGAAGTTCAGCGTGACATCGAAATCATGCCTTACAAAATTGTTAAGGCAGATAACGGTGACGCTTGGGTAGAAGCGAAAGGCCAAAAAATGGCAGCTCCTCAGGTTTCAGCTGAAGTTCTAAAGAAAATGAAGAAAACTGCTGAAGACTTCCTTGGTGAGCCAGTAACTGGCGCAGTTATCACAGTACCTGCTTACTTTAACGATGCTCAGCGTCAAGCAACAAAAGATGCTGGCCGTATCGCAGGTCTAGAAGTTAAACGTATCATCAACGAACCAACAGCAGCAGCGCTAGCGTACGGCCTGGATAAGAAAGGCGGTGACCGCACTATCGCTGTATATGACCTTGGTGGTGGTACATTCGATATTTCAATCATCGAAATCGATGAAGTTGAAGGCGAGAAAACGTTCGAAGTTCTAGCAACTAACGGTGACACACACCTAGGTGGCGAAGACTTTGATAACCGTCTAATCAACTACTTAGTAGGCGAGTTCAAGAAAGAGCAAGGCATTGATCTTAAGAACGATCCACTAGCGATGCAGCGTGTTAAAGAAGCAGCAGAAAAAGCGAAAATCGAGCTTTCTTCTACTACTCAAACTGACGTAAACCTACCTTACGTTACTGCAGACGCGACGGGTCCTAAGCACATGAACATCAAGGTGACTCGTGCGAAACTAGAATCTCTAGTTGAAGACCTGGTACAACGTTCTCTTGACCCTCTAAAAGTCGCTCTGGCGGACGCTGATCTATCAGTAAACGACATCACTGACGTAATCCTGGTTGGTGGTCAGACTCGTATGCCAATGGTTCAAGCGAAAGTTGCTGAGTTCTTTGGTAAAGAAGCACGCCGCGATGTAAACCCTGATGAAGCAGTAGCAATGGGTGCTGCAGTTCAAGGTGGTGTACTTGCTGGTGAAGTGAAAGACGTACTTCTTCTAGACGTAACTCCACTGTCTCTGGGTATCGAGACAATGGGTGGCGTAATGACTAAGCTAGTTGAGAAGAATACAACTATCCCAACTAAAGCGAACCAGGTTTTCTCTACAGCAGAAGACAACCAGAACGCAGTAACTATCCACGTTCTGCAAGGTGAGCGTAAGCAAGCGAACTACAACAAGTCTCTAGGTCAATTTAACCTGGAAGGCATTCAGCCTGCGCCACGTGGTATGCCACAAATCGAAGTAACTTTCGACCTGGATGCGGACGGTATCCTGCACGTATCAGCGAAAGACAAACAGACTGGTAAAGAGCAGAAGATCACTATCCAAGCTTCTAGCGGTCTGAGCGATGAAGATATCGAGAAAATGGTACAAGAAGCAGAAGCTAACAAAGAAGCGGACAAAAAGTTCGAAGAGCTAGCAACTGCACGTAACCAAGCAGACCAAATGATTCACGGTACTCGTAAGCAAATTGAAGAAGCAGGTGATGCACTTCCGGCTGAAGAGAAAGAGAAGATTGAAGCTGCTATTTCTGAGCTAGAAGAAGCGCGTAAAGGCGAAGATAAAGAAGCTATCGACGCTAAAGTTCAGGCGCTTATGACGGCTGCTCAAAAACTGATGGAAATCGCTCAGCAAAAAGCTCAATCACAACAAGGTGCTGAAGCAGAGTCTCAAAAGTCTGCTGATGACGATGTTGTAGACGCAGAGTTCGAAGAAGTTAAAGACGATAAGAAGTAATTCAACGTTAGGGTAGTTTGCTGCGGTGGCAGAAAATTGCCCGGTTGGAAACTCACTTATCTGAATCTTTGCGGGCGTTTGAGGTGACTCTGACGCCCGCATGTTTGTGAATAGCCCAGTCTTTCTAGCTAAACGCTTTTACAAGAAAGCTTTTATCTAAAACGATATTAACACCAAGCGGCAGTGGCCGTTTGCAGTACTACATTGGTGACGAAGAACATGTCAAAACGTGATTTTTACGAAGTATTAGGCGTTGGCCGTGATGCATCAGAACGTGATATCAAGAAGGCTTACAAGCGTCTTGCTATGAAATTCCACCCAGACCGTAACCAGGGTGATGATTCTGCTGCGGATAAGTTTAAAGAAGTAAAAGAAGCGTACGAAATTCTAACCGATTCTCAGAAAAAAGCCGCATATGATCAGTACGGCCATGCTGCTTTTGAGCAAGGCGGCGGTGGTTTCGGTGGCGGCGGCTTTGGTGGCGGCGGTGCTGATTTCGGCGACATCTTTGGTGACGTATTTGGTGATATCTTTGGCGGTGGTCGTCGTGGTGGCGGTGGTGCTCATCGTGCACAACGTGGAGCTGATCTTCGTTACAACATGGAACTGACGTTAGAAGAAGCAGTCCGTGGTGTTTCAAAAGAGATCGAAGTTCCAACGCTTGTCCATTGTGACTCGTGTGATGGCAGCGGTGCGAAGAAAGGCACTTCAGCGGAAACCTGTGGTACCTGTCATGGCCACGGTCAAGTTCAAATGCGCCAGGGTTTCTTTGCTGTGCAGCAAACCTGTCCGACCTGTCATGGTAAAGGTAAGATCATTAAAGACCCTTGTAATGAATGTCATGGCCAGGGCCGTAAGCAAAAAACTAAAACACTTAACGTTAAGATCCCTGCCGGTGTGGATACTGGCGATCGCATTCGTCTATCAGGCGAAGGTGAAGCGGGAGAAATGGGCGCACCAGCGGGTGACCTATATGTTCAGGTTCACGTAAAAGATCACCATATTTTCGAGCGTGACGGTAACAACCTCTACTGTGAAGTGCCAGTAAGCTTTGCTATGGCAGCACTTGGTGGGGAAGTTGAAGTACCGACACTGGATGGTCGAGTCAATCTGAAAGTGCCTTCTGAAACACAAACTGGCCGTATGTTCCGCATGCGTGGCAAAGGTGTGAAAGGCGTCCGCGGTGGTGGTATTGGCGACTTAATCGTTAAGTTGGTTGTCGAAACACCAGTGAACCTAAGCTCACGTCAGAAAGAATTGCTGAAAGAGTTTGAAGAGTCTTGTGGTGGTGAAGCGGCGACAAAACACAAACCTAAGTCAGAAGGTTTCTTCAATGGCGTTAAAAAGTTCTTCGATGATCTGACGAGCTAAAGCGACCACCAATTAAAAAATGACAAAGGCTTGCAGAGATGCAGGCCTTTTTCGTTTTTAACGACTATCAGTTCCAACACGTGTTTGGTGATTCAACATTTGCTGAAGTCAGTGTGATGGTATTTACCCCAGCAGGAAAGCAATGGTCTCCATCTTGCCCCCGATCAGGTTTGGCCGTTGCCGTGATGGTATAAGCCGCTGTAGCGGAACTCACTATCGAAAAAGTAAATCGGTCACTATCTGAGTCACAGATGGCACAATTGCCACCTACAATAATGGAGCTCCAGTTATATCCTCCATCATAAGAGGTTTCCAACGCGAGTTGGATACGGCTGATATCACTTAGTGCCACTGTTCGATGCGACTTAATGACATGGTTTGTGTACGAGGGATAAGCGACAGCAGAAATGATCCCGACGATCACGACTGCTATCAGTAATTCGATCAATGTCATCCCGCTTAATCTTATTTTGTAGCTGTTACAACGATAAATTCGAATCATTACGAGTAGTTTCCTTTTCACTTTTCCGCCTATTTTTGGCAGGTGATAGCATCTGTGCAAGATGAATTACAGCTAATTAGTTGTTTGCATAGGAATTTGGGAAATGCCTCGCGGGTTTACGTTGTTGGAGCTACTTATTACGGTATCGGTGCTGAGTATTGTACTGGCTGCAGCTACGCCGTCTTTCAAAAATGTTATTGAAACCAACAAAATGCAGAGACTAGCCGACGAACTACATGGGTTTATGATCCAGGCTAAATCGGAAGCAGTATTTCGCAATCAAGACTTGTGGGCACATATTGATGTCGCGAGTGACCCAGTAGATACCGGTGAGTGGTCAATTACATTGACAGATTCAGTTGTTCCTGGTGGTAACCCGATTCTTTTTTTATCGGGTTCACCTTATACCAATATCACCTTTGACCCTGATTATACCTCTCAGCAAATAAAGTTTGATGGCGTGAGAGGAAAAGTAAAAAACGGCAGTATCTATTTCAGCCCTGTTGGAAAAAGCAACCAAACTATGCGCTTGCGAGGATCTTATGGTGCATCAAGGGTAGTCGTATGTGGAAAAAAGGAGGCGGTTTATGGCTATCCAAAATGCGAAAGTTAGGCAACGAGGGAGCTCCCTAATAGAGTTTATGGTTGCCTCATTACTTGGGTTGATTGCTTTAGGCATTGTAGGGAATGTATTTATTTCTGGAAAGAAAACCGCAACCGAGCGCAGTAAGGAATTGCTGCTATTACAGAATATGACCAGTGTCATGCATCAGATGAAAGAGGACATGTTGCGAGCGGGCTACAACGGTATCAATGCTGGTAGTGGCATCCTGTCTGGCGCAACTCATGTCTTACATACTCAGACATCTCCCGATATGTTGGGGTTTCTCTATCGAACGACTTCAGCTGGAGTGAGGGTATTTCGCAGTGTCGTGTATAAGCATGAGCCTCAGCCTTCCAGTGCCGACTTGCTTCAACTCTGTGAAAAACACCACTCAGTACCTTTAACTCCAATGTCGGCTGCGGTATCGGGTGTTAAAGGAAATTGCTACAGCTTATTCGATCCGAATCAAATTAGCGTAGACAGTTTTCATGTATCGACTATTGAAACAATGAGTGACTCAATTAGTAGTGCTTTTAATGTTATCTCGATGAGTGCTTCGCTAGTGAATGATGCCAGTGTCACCCATACCATGGTAATTAAAGCACAACAGAGGAACTGGTAATGGTGTATAGAAATCAGTCAGGAGCGACCACATTACTGGTTACGAGTTTACTACTGGTTGCCGCATTAGTTTTTACTTTGGGCTCATACAAGACGTTGTTCTACCAGATTAAGCGTGCCCATAATGAAGTTAAGACTCGGCAGCAGCAATGGATTGCTGAGGGCGGTTTAGAATGCATTTTTAGTAAAGCTCTTTTGAACAATGCTGTTCCTACCGCAAGCTCCATACCTGACTGCAACACCAATGGAGCAATCCAATTTACCTATTCAACACCAGAAGATAGGTTAAAAGAAGTGACCTCTAAATACGGTAATGCTGCGATCCAGAAGATCATTAAGCAACCCGGTACGGGTGCCTCCGGTGTTATGAAAGCAACGTCCAATTTGTACTTTGCTGGTGGAATGACGATGAGACCAGATCCTGGAAAAAGGCTAGGCAATAATGAGTGGGGATGCACGATGCTTCGCTATAGCAACGATTTTAAAGTGTATGGAACGATACATAATCAAGACCTGGACAATAGTATTCTGCCCTATCACGGATTCCCTTCCGGTCAGAAATGTAAAAAAGATTCTGGAGATAGCTATTCAACCACAACCACTGGTAATCGCAATACGCCTGCAGGCTTGCAACAAGACTTTGTCCTCGATGCCTCACAGAAACCGTTTGAAGACCTTTTTGATGTACCTCGAGATGAATGGTTTGATGTCATGTCGTTAAACGGCTTTGTAAAAATTGCCAATGACCCGTTAACGAATGCGAATGGAAATATGCGGTATCAGCAATCGGACCTTCCTGAACCAGCCGTTGTCAATAATTGCGGAACAAAAATTACTAACGCCATTAAATCCGGTAAAGACTTAATTTGGGTGTACGGAAGCTGCCACCTTAATAGTTCAGACTTAACCAATATGGGAACAGCTATTACCCCAACATCTGGTGCTTCACCAATCCCTGGTGGTGTGATTTTAATGATTCACAACGGATTGCTATCTACATCGGGAAGTTTAGATTTTAAAGGCATGATCTACCATTTTGTTTCGAATGATAGTGATGGCAACCCTGAATTTGTTCCAGATGCAGGTTTATGGAAGGCGTTGGATGAGGGGCAAAAAAACCTTTTGGATGGTACTGTAGGGCCCGTATCAGGGGTAGAAACTGCCAACACCGCATATTTTCAAAATGGTTCGTTTTATCCTATCGGCGGATACGTAATGGACGCGCCGGGAACCTATGCCGTCTATAACTCATCAGTCAGTTTTACTTACAACCGGGATGTTATTGATAGACCGTTAAGTAAATTGAAGAAGCTCAAGTGGAAATCAGGGAGTTGGTATGCAAACTAAGCAAAAGGGTTTTAGCTTGATTGAAGTTCTGCTCTCTTTCTTGCTTGTTGGTATTGCGTCTTTAGGGTTAATTAAGCTGCAGATTAACGTGGAGCAACGAGCAGACTACGCGAAGCACAGTGTTCAAGCGCTTAACCTTGCAGAGCAGAAACTCGAATGGTTCCGAACCCGAGGTGCTTCTGAAGCTGTACCAGTGATGCCCATCGCTAACTTTGATGCTATTGCTACAGGTTCTTCCACGGCAGGAGATTACACCCTTCAGTGGCAAGTACCGCCCGCGACAGTCTCAGGATCGCTCAAGACAATTGTTATTACCTCAAGCTGGGAAGACAGAATGGGACAAACGCAATCTGTTCAATTGAAAACGATGCTTTCACGCTACAGCGAATTCGATAAATAAACAGACTTGAGTTTTATTTTTCCTTCTCGAAAACGCTGTCGCCTTTTTCCTACGCACTTTTCGGCTTTATTTTCATCAGTTAATGGAGGGTTCTTGAACTGTTAACATGAATGATGTGCTACTGTTTTTATTATGTTTAATTGAGATGCTGTTTTTGCAAAATATGTCTCCAAATATGAAAAAAAACTTAGCAGCTTATCCTTTTACTCTTGGTTTTTACTAGAATACTTGCTTGATAACAGGCCGCAATAAATTATTCCAAAAGGCTAAAGTAACAACATCATTTATTATGGAGTTACCATGAGTAACCAAGCAATTGATAAGGCGCCATCTTCTAAGCCGAGTGGGATGGATCGCTTTTTAAACTTTATCGAGAGAGCAGGTAACAAGATTCCTGATCCTGCGATTTTATTTTTCTGGGCACTAATTATCACATGGGGTGCGTCTGCACTCTTATCGAATGTGACCTTCGATCTGGTGAACCCTAGAACTGGCGAAGCTTTGGCGGTTACAAACCTTCTAACTGGTGATGCACTAGCAAGCTTCCTTGCGAATATGGTGACGACATTTACTGGCTTTGCACCACTAGGTATCGTGTTGGTCGCGATGTTGGGTGTCGGTGTAGCCGATTCTTCGGGTTTTATCACCACCGGTCTTAAGAAGATGCTGAGCTTTACACCAGCGAAGCTGCTTACACCGATGCTGATTCTGGTTGCTATCGTATCGCATACGGCAGCAGATGCCGGATATGTGTTAGTTATCCCTCTGGGCGGTATCATTTTCCATGCAGCTGGTCGTCATCCTCTAGCGGGTATTGCGGCTGCATTCGCGGGTGTGTCGGGCGGTTTCTCAGCAAACTTTATTCCTTCTGGTATTGACCCTCTACTTGCTGGTTTCACTCAGACAGCAGCACAGGTTCTTGACCCTGAATACGTAGTAAACCCGTTAGCAAACATTTTCTTTACTGGCATCTCATCAGTCATCATCGTAGCTATCGGTTGGTACGTTACAGAGAAAATTATCGAACCTCGTTTGGCAAGAACACCAGTAGATGAAGATGCAGAAACGGCTCCTGATCTGGGGTCATTCACTGAGATAGAGTCAAAAGCATTCCGTTATGCAGGCTGGGCAATGCTGGCGGGTATCGCACTTCTTGTGGTGGCGTTGATTCCTGAAAGCTCAGCGCTGCGTTCGCCTGAAGGTGAGATTACGGCATTCTCTGCACCGATCATGAAGTCAATCGTTCCGTTGATCTTCATTCTGTTCATCATCCCGGGTTATGTTTACGGTAAAGTTTCTGGCACATTCAAGTCTAGTAACGACATTATCAAAGCAATGGCTGACACAATGTCGACCATGGGTGCTTACATTGTGATGGCATTCTTCTGTGCTCAGTTCCTGTCTGCATTTGCGCAGTCAAACATTGGTACTATGCTGGCGCTATACGGCGCGGAAGGCCTGAAAGCAATGAACCTTCCGGGTGAAGCAACCATCATCGGTATGATTCTGCTAACCGCTTCTGTGAACCTGCTTATTGGCTCTGCATCTGCGAAGTGGGCTCTTATTGGTCCAATTCTGGTTCCTATGTTAATGGCAGTTGGTATCTCTCCTGAACTATCTCAGGCGGCATACCGAGTAGGTGACTCTGTATCAAACATCATCTCACCTCTAATGGTATTCTTCCCGCTTGTGGTGGTGTACTGCCAGCGCTACGTTAAATCTACGGGGATTGGTACGCTTGCTTCACTGATGATGCCATTCTCGATAGCTATGCTGATCGGTTGGTCGATTTTCCTAATCGTATACTGGATGATTGGTATTCCTCTAGGTATACAAGCGCCTTACACTTACACAATGTAATTGGCATAAAGCTTAAACTGGAAAGCGCAGATCGTAAGGTCTGCGCTTTTTTGTTGTTGATAGGATAGGGAATCGCTAGCGTTACTGTAGCGTATAGCGAGTTAGTGGTAATATTGGCGCGTCTCACGCTAATTTATCGATCAGGAGCCCCCTTGTCAGACCTTCAATTCACTTTCCAAGATGAACAATTTATGCGCCGTGCGATGGCGCTGGCAGAACTGGCTGAAGCGGAAGGCGAGGTACCCGTTGGTGCAGTTTTGGTAAAAGATGGAGAGATCATTGCTGAAGGTTGGAATCGTTCGATCTGTGCTCATGACGCTACCGCTCATGCGGAAATTCAGACATTACGTAAAGCTGGGCAAGTGTTAGAGAATTATCGATTATTAGACACCACGCTATACGTGACGTTAGAGCCCTGCCCGATGTGTGCCGGGGCAATACTACACAGCCGTGTAAAGCGAGTGGTCTTCGGTGCTCCTGATCTTAAAGCAGGTGCTGCGGGGACGGTATTAAACTTGTTTGAAAGTCAGGCTGCATACCACTACGCAACGGTTGAAAAAGGGTTGCTGGAAGAAGAGTGTCGTGATCAGTTGCAAGCATTCTTTAAGCGACGCCGTAAAGAAATTAAAGCCAAGAAACAGGCAGAAAAAGTGTTGCAGAGTGGGCAGGAAAATCGAAGCGAGTAGGTGAATTTCAGCAAACATCTACGTATTGGTAGATGTTTGCTTCAAGTTCTCAGTGATTCACTAAGTGAACGAAAACACGATGACGCGAACTGATCTTCTTTTTCATGCACGTTAGTTTGCGTTTACGGCGAATTGCAGCCACGGTTTTATTTAAGCGCTTCGACTGCACTTTACGTCTTCTCATATTCGAAACCTCTAGTAGACAAGACTACGAACATCCCTCTTTAAGAAGCTGCATGTTGCAGCGCCTTATTATTCTAAACGTCGATGAACCAAGCTTGTCAGTCCCATATTTTTGAGCTAAAAGTCATACTTATCAACATAATAGCGCTTAGCTAGCTATTGGTTGATACGTCTTCGTTTTACGTGGAAAATAATATGACTGACAGAAGGCCGAGCGTAACCAATTTTGCGTTAAATCGTTACGACGTTCAGATCCCGATCTCAGATTAGTTAACATTCATTAGATGACAGGCTAATGATCAGAGTTACATTTAATCGGGAGAGGGTAACCAACCGAGTCTTCCATATTCGATATATCCAAATAAAATCTTAAATATTAGCAGGTTATGGTGTTGGTCAATAAAGTTTGTTTGCACGTACGTTATTATGTTGACCTGACTCGGAACCGTCGATTTTAGTGAAGTTTTTTCTTAGACTCAACAAAAAATGACGAGCGTGTTACTCGTCATTTTTTGTTCGCTAGTCTACGATGTTTTCTGTTTCTGTTTCTGTTTCTGTTTCTGACTCTTCTTCCGCTGTGCTGTCGGAAGCACTGGAAATTTCTTCGGTGACCGTCTCAACTGAGCCTGAAACGGCTTCATCTGTTTCTAGGTTTTCTACGTCTAAGTTTTCTACGCTTTCAACAGCACCGGAAACCTCAGCTGCAACACTCTCTACCGCACCTGAGATGATGATATCCGGATTCAGCGGGGGGATAACCTGCAAGTCATCGGTGTCATCGTCTACCGCTGGACTTTGGCTCACGTGGCCAATAATAGACTGATAGTACCGTCGAATATTTTCCACATAGTTACGAGCCTCATCACCACGGGCATAACCATAGCGTGTTTGGCTGTAGTAACGTTTTTGACGCAGTAAAGGCAGTCTGTCTTTCACATCGGCCCACGCATTTGGATCTCCACCTTGCGCTTTCGTCAGTCTCCGTGCATCCAGCATATGCCCATAACCGATGTTGTAAGAGGCAAGCGCAAACCAAATTTTCTCGTGTTCATTGATGGTATCGGGAACCCGAGCAACGATACGACGCAGATACTCCACACCGCCACGAACCGATTGCTCAGGATCCAGGCGATTGTTGACACCGACACTTTTTGCGGTAGGAAGAGTCAGCATCATCATTCCCCGAACACCAGTAGGCGATTTTGCTCTTGGTTTCCAATGAGACTCTTGATAAGCCAGAGCGGCGATTAAACGCCAGTCAAACTCTTCACTGTATTTCTGGAACAGAGGAGACCACTTAGGTAATTTATCGTCAAGAGCACGAATGAAAGCGCGAGTGTCAACATAATCGAAGGCTTCAATATGGCCGATGTATTTCTCTTCAAGCAAGGCGAGATCACCTGACTGTTTAATGTTGCCGAAGAACTCGATCAACATTCCATATAAGCTTTCGTCTTCTGAACGGCGAGTAAACCAGGATACGGGTTGATCTTCTGTTAACTCGAAGGCTAACGCTAAGTCTGGATAGAGTCGCTGAGCCAGAGATAACTCAACGGAATCGGTCACCGTAAAGCGCAGTTCTCCGGTGGAGACTTTTCTCAATAAATCCCTCGTGTCAGCATCTCCGATGATTTCAAATTGTAGTTCTGGGTACTGTTTCTTTAATGACGTCAGTGTTGGAACATATTGAGATTGTTCGACGATTTGCAGAGTACCCGTGCCGACAGGTACCTCTTGTTCCGTATCGTCACCTTGCGTTGCTTGATACTTAATTAAGCGTTCGATATTACGTGGTCGGAAGTGCCCCTTTTTGTAGACAACTTGTTGGCTGACATAGTAATAGGCAGGCCCAGGTCGAAAACGTTTTATCGCTTGAGAAGTCTGGTTCAAGCCCGTTGCGATAATATCAATATCGCCTTTTTTAAGAGCAGGGAAAAGATCAGCTTGTCTAAACGCTGGTTTGATCTCAAGCTTTACACCTAGCTCTTCGGCGAACTTACGTGCAAGTTCGTAATCCAGTCCCGCAGGGCCATCAGGACCGATGTAGTAAGAGAGTTGGTTGTTAAGTGTGCCAACGCGAAGAACGCCACGCTCTTGGATTTTTTGGAATTCACTTTTAGGAGCCGACTCGATTTGGCAGGCAGAAAGTAGGAGCACAGAAGCGAAAAGTAGGACGCTGCGCTTAAGTCGGTTGAACTGGCTAATTTGCATTAATTGGTACTTCTCGGAAAATTTCTAATCACCTTTATATCAAAGCGAAGTGGTGGGGCAAAGTGAATCGCACCGATTGAGTGCGACATTGCGTGTTTTATCGACATTTTGGTGATATACCCAAATGACTTCAAGGTGCAGGATTCAGAGCGCTGTCACTGACTCAAGTTCAAGGAAGATAACGCAGCGTAATAGCCAGCTCTTTCCAAGTTATTTGACGCTGAAATTGTTTCAGTGACACGCTCCCGAAGGGAGAGTTGCCTTGGCTTGCATACTTTGTTAACGATTTTTGATTTAGAACCACTAAAACTTCAAATCGTTGCCGCGTCTGCCAGCCAAGTCATTCTCGCTGAACCAAGCACCTTGAGGTTATTTGGGTATAATTCAAATTTGATGAAAAAATTGACGCAAACGGTTGCTTTTGGTGTTACATCACAAAAACAATTACTATATAATGCGCTCGCAAAGGAGAGGTGGAATCGGCATAAGTTCGAGCTTTTGTAGCTAACTGTATGAATTTATTCCAATATCACCTTAATCAATTGCATAAGAGACCTAAGCACATGAGAATTTTGCGTGGCTCCCCAGCTCTTTCTGAGTTCCGTGTTAATAAACTATTGGAACTTTGTCGTGAACAAGATCTGCCTGTAACCGGCATATACGCCGAGTTTATGCACTTTGCGGATCTAAAATCTGACCTTGATGACCAAGAGTTAGAAAAGCTAGAAAAGTTGCTGACTTACGGCCCAACGATCGAAGAGCACGAGCCTGAAGGTCTTCTACTTCTTGTTACGCCTCGTCCTGGCACTATTTCACCATGGTCTTCTAAATCTACCGATATCGCTAAAAACTGTGGCTTGACTAAAGTTAAGCGTCTTGAGCGTGGTACGGCGTACTATGTTGAAGTTTCGTCTGAACTGTCTCAAGAGCAAGTTGACGTAGTAAAAGCCCTTATCCATGACCGCATGATGGAAACGGTATTCACTGAATTTGAAGCGGCTTCTGCTCTGTTTACCGTTGCTGAGCCTGCTCCAGTGGCACACGTTGATGTCTTGGCTGGTGGTCGTCTTGCACTTGAAGAAGCCAACGTTTCACTTGGTTTAGCGCTAGCAGAAGATGAAATTGATTACTTGGTGGAGAACTTCACTAAGCTAGGTCGTAATCCAAACGACATTGAGCTGATGATGTTTGCTCAGGCGAACTCAGAGCACTGTCGCCATAAAATCTTTAATGCAGACTGGACTATCGATGGCGTAGACCAAGAGAAGTCTCTGTTTAAGATGATCAAAAATACGTTTGAAACGACTCCGGACCACGTTCTGTCTGCGTACAAAGATAACGCAGCGGTAATGACAGGTTCTAAAGTAGGTCGTTTCTTCCCTGATCCGAAAACACGTCAATACACTTACCACCATGAAGATGCGCACATCTTGATGAAGGTTGAGACGCACAACCACCCAACAGCGATTTCTCCATGGCCAGGTGCATCAACCGGTTCTGGTGGTGAAATTCGTGATGAAGGTGCGACCGGTATCGGTGGTAAACCAAAAGCGGGTCTGGTTGGTTTCACAACGTCTAACTTACGTATTCCTGGCTTTGAACAGCCATGGGAAACCGACTTCGGTAAACCTGGTCGTATCGTAAACGCATTAGATATCATGCTAGAAGGTCCACTAGGCGGCGCAGCATTCAACAACGAATTTGGTCGTCCAAACCTACTAGGTTACTTCCGTACTTACGAAGAAAAAGTGACTTCACACGCTGGTGAAGAAGTGCGTGGTTACCACAAGCCAATCATGATTGCTGGTGGTATGGGTAACATTCGTGACGAACACGTTCAGAAGAAAGAGATCCCAGTTGGTGCGAGCCTAATCGTACTTGGCGGTCCGGCAATGAATATCGGTCTTGGTGGTGGTGCTGCGTCTTCAATGGCATCTGGCCAGTCAGCAGAAGATCTGGACTTTGCTTCAGTACAACGTGAAAACCCAGAGATGGAGCGTCGTTGTCAGGAAGTTATCGACCGTTGTTGGCAGCTAGGTGCAGATAACCCAATCGCATTTATCCACGATGTGGGCGCGGGTGGTATCTCTAACGCACTTCCTGAGCTTTGTGACGACGGCGAGCGTGGCGGTAAGTTCCAGCTACGTGATGTACCAAATGATGAATTGAGCATGAGCCCACTGGAAATCTGGTGTAACGAATCTCAGGAACGTTATGTTCTTGCGGTTGCGCCAGAGCATATGGAAGCATTTGATGCAATCTGTAAGCGTGAACGTGCACCATACGCAGTAGTTGGTGTTGCAACAGAAGAACGTCATCTGACTCTGGAAGACTCTCACTTCGATAACACACCAATTGATATGCCAATGGATATCTTGCTTGGTAAAACACCGAAGATGCACCGTGAAGCAACGACACTGAAAGTAGATAGCCCGGCGATTGCACGCGATGGTATCGAAATCAACGAAGCGGCAGATCGCGTACTTCGTCTTCCTACTGTAGCTGAGAAAACGTTCCTGATTACTATCGGTGATCGCTCGGTAACGGGTTTGGTTGCTCGTGACCAGATGGTTGGTCCTTGGCAGGTCCCTGTGGCTAACTGTGCGGTTACGGCTGCAAGTTACGACACATACCACGGTGAAGCGATGTCAATGGGTGAGCGTACTCCGGTTGCTCTATTAGACTTCGGCGCATCTGCTCGTCTGGCAGTCGGTGAGTCTCTGACTAACATCGCTGCAACCGACATCGGTGATATTAAACGTATTAAGCTGTCTGCGAACTGGATGTCTCCAGCTGGTCACCCAGGTGAAGATGCCGGTCTTTACGAAGCGGTGAAAGCAGTCGGTGAAGAGCTATGCCCTGCACTTGGTCTGACTATCCCTGTTGGTAAAGACTCAATGTCGATGAAGACCAAATGGGAAGAGAATGGTGAGAGCAAAGAAGTCACTTCACCGCTATCACTAGTAATCACAGCTTTTGGCCGCGTAGAAGACGTACGTAAGACAGTAACGCCTCAGCTTCGTACTGACAAAGGTGACTCTTCACTTGTTCTTGTTGACCTGGGCAACGGCAAAAACCGTCTGGGTGCAACAGCACTGGCGCAGGTTTACAAGCAGCTTGGTGATAAGCCGGCAGATGTAGACAACGCTGAGCAGCTAAAAGGCTTCTTCGATGCGATGCAAACACTGGTACGTGACGACAAATTGGTTGCTTACCACGATAAAGGCGACGGCGGTCTATTTGTTACTCTTGCTGAGATGGCATTCGCGGGTCACTGTGGCGTGAAAGCGAACATCGAAGGTCTGGGCGACGATGCACTGGCAGTTCTATTTAACGAAGAGCTAGGTGCAGTTATTCAGGTTAAGAACGAAGAGCTGGACTCTGTATTGGCAACGCTGTCAACGAATGGCCTGGAAGCGTGCTCACACGTGATTGGTTCTGTTGAAGCTTCTGACAACTTTGTTATCACTTCTGGTGATTCAGTAGTACTTGAGCGTTCACGTACAGACCTACGAGTTATCTGGGCAGAAACGACGCACAAGATGCAGGCTCTACGTGACAACCCAGCATGCGCAAACCAAGAGTTTGAAGCGAAGAAAGACAACTCAGATCCTGGTTTGAACGTATCTCTAAGCTTTGATGTGAACGAAGATATCGCAGCTCCATACATTGCTAAAGGCGCGAAACCTAAGATGGCAATTCTTCGTGAGCAAGGTGTTAACTCTCACGTTGAAATGGCGGCGGCATTTGACCGCGCTGGCTTTGAAGCAACCGACATCCATATGAGCGATATTCTGACAGGCCAAGCGGTGCTTGATGAGTATCAAGGTCTTGTTGCTTGTGGTGGTTTCTCTTACGGTGATGTACTAGGTGCAGGCGAAGGTTGGGCGAAGTCTATCCTGTTTAATGCGCAGGCTCGTGAGCAGTTCCAGGCATTCTTCAACCGCGAAGATACCTTCTCTCTAGGTGTATGTAACGGTTGTCAGATGCTATCGAACCTAAAAGAACTTATCCCTGGTGCAGACTTGTGGCCACGTTTTGTCCGCAACGAATCTGAGCGTTTTGAAGCTCGCTTTAGCCTGGTAGAAGTACAGAAATCTGATTCTGTATTCTTTGATGGTATGGCTGGTTCTCGCATGCCTATCGCGGTTTCTCACGGTGAAGGTCGTGTGGAAGTTCGTGGCGGTGAGCACCTGAACGCAATTGAAGCATCAGGTACAGTAGCATTACGTTACGTAGATAATAACGGTAACCCAACGCAACAGTACCCGAATAACCCGAATGGTTCACCAAATGCGATTACCGGTCTGACGACAGCAGACGGCCGTGTAACCATCATGATGCCTCACCCAGAGCGTGTATTCCGTACGGTTGCAAACTCTTGGTCTCCTGAAGGCTGGGGTGAAAACGGTGCTTGGATGCGTATGTTCCAAAACGCACGTAAGAACATCGGTTAATTCTGACTCTTATCCAAAGAGCAAAGCGCAGATCAAAAGGTCTGCGCTTTTTGTTTTTACCAACAAAAATTCTCACCTACAGTTAAAAAAGTCGCGCAAAGACGAAGCAATTATGCTCTAATACCGCGCTTACCAAGGGATGGTGGTTATACAGCTTAGATAGAGTGATCAAGTTGACCGAATCCCTGATTAATCCCTTAGGAATTGAAATAGATGTCTAAAAATCCAAAATTTGCTATCCGTGTAACTGAAAAACGTAACGGCTGGACTGCAGAAATTACTCGTCAAGTCACCTCTCGCAAGACGATTGTCTCAAAACGTGAGAGTGCTTTTGAAAGTGAAGAACAAGCACAAGCTTGGGCTGAAAAAGAACTGGCTGGCTTTATTCAAAACCAAGTCGTTCGTAATGAGCGAAAAGCAGTTCAACGTCAAGAGCGTGAAGCAGAACAGCTTGCGGCAAAAGCTCGCAAAGAAGAAGCTCGTCAAGCGCGCGACGCTGAAGCTGACGAAGAATAATGGCCTATTTCCGACTTGTGTTTTACTGAGTCGGTAGTGCTAGAAAAAGCCCTGAAGTCCACTTCGGGGCTATTTTTTTGGATTAAAAAAGTCGGCACATAATATGCCGACTTTGGTGTATTAGAGCATGCAAACTTTTATTGAACGTCGAGCGGTATTTGCCCTGTAGTCACAGGATCAACATCAAATTCATTCAATTCTTCAATATAGCTTTCTACCGCTTGTTCTACTTCGTCATCTCCCTGATTGAAATAAGCAAGATGGAAAATAGCATCACCTTCATTGACCAGTGGCAATGTCTGCTGACCGATGACCAGACCACCTTTAGGTGCTTTAAGCTCTATCTCAACATGTCCAAGAGGTGAGCTGATATAAGCCAGCGTTTCATCCTGTTCAACTTTATCTCCCAGATTAACGACAGTACGCAAAATACCATTGCCTGGAGCACGTACCCAACTGGTGGATTTTGCTATCACTGGGTCAGGGAACTTCTTACGGCTCGCTCGTAGCATACCAATCGCCTGCATTACACGCTGAATACCCATTACGCCAGCACTGATTGATAGAGGATCGAAACGTAATGCTTCACCCGCTTCGTAAGTGAGAACCGGAATGTCACATTTCTCGGCTTCACTGCGCAAAGAGCCATCACGTAAAGCGGAATCAATAATCACTGGTGTCGCAAATGCTTTGGCAATACGTAGTGTTTCTGGGTTACTTAGGTTTGCACGGATTTGTGGCAGGTTCGTTCGGTGTATCGCACCGGTGTGTAAATCCAGAATATAGTTACAGCGCTTGGCAATGTTATTGAAGAAACCGTGCGCCATTCGAGAAGCGAGAGCACCTTTTTCGCTGCCGGGAAAGCAACGGTTTAGATCGCGGCGGTCAGGTAAATAACGTGATTTATGTATCAACCCAAATACGTTGACAATAGGTACTGCTATCACCGTGCCTTTTAGCTTTAATGGATCTAATTGGTTTATGATCTGACGAACGATTTCTACGCCATTGAGCTCATCTCCGTGGATTGCGGCATTCACCATCAGCACCGGACCTTCTTGTTTACCGTGGATGATTTCCACCGGAATGGATAAAGGTGAGTGGGTGTAAAGTTGTGCCGCTTCGAATTCGATCTCTAATCGCTGTCCTGGCTGTATTTGATGCCCGAGTAGTTCAAATACTCTATTTCTTTTATTTCTACTTCTAGCCATAAAACATCTCTGTCATATATGTTATCAACAATGTAACAATCGCGTCATAATCACACTAATCTTTCTAGTTAAGGATACGACAAAATATTTTAATTAATGAGAATAAAAAATAATCTCTTGTGAGATTTATGTTGTCAATATTACTTTTATTTTTGGCGTTATACATCGTCACCGCTATAGATTTTGGGGTTAATTATTGTTCAGGTAATTGTTTGAGTCTTAAAAATAATAATGAAACTTTTAGAGACAAAATTGACCTTTTTACCTCATTTTTTATTCGCTAATATCCGCGCCGATTTTTATTTAATATCTATCTTGAGGTTTTGATGAAAAAGACAATGACTAAAATCGGCGTAATGACTGCTGTTGCAGTTTCACTTTCTGGCTGTGTGGGCAGTAATGCAGTAACTGGTTATGTAATGGGGTTTAACCTAAAAGCTGTTGATAACCGTTATGCTCGTGGTGGTCTAAATATGCTTATGGCACCAGTATACGGCGTTGCGATCGCAGCAGATTACATCGTATTTAACTCATTGGAATTCTGGACAGGTAAAAACCCACTAAACGGTAAACCACATATTTTCGATTCTAAGGTGGATACTTATATTGATGTTAACCACCAGTTAGATAAATCTCTAACGACTGCCCCAATGAGTCCATTAACTAATATCCGTGTTATTGAGCAAGGGCAGATGCAACAAATTGACGAGAATACGATTCAAATGGACATCACCTACAATAATGGCGACACAGCGAAGCTAATGGGTGTACGTGAAGGTGATTTTGTTACTTACTATATTGATGGTGAAGTAGTCGCGAAAACTTCTATGGATGAGTTGTCTGCGTATGCGCAAACTCGTGCGTAATGAGTGCAAGATTTACTAAATTAAAAAAGGGTGCCTCGGCGGGCACCCTTTTTAATTTTATCGAACACACTGTTATGCTTTCTCAGGAATAGCTTCAAGTAGAGCTACCATTTGATCCCAGAATAGCTGAACAGTATCGATCTTCACTTTCTCATCTGGAGAGTGAGGGAATTTGATCGTCGGGCCGAACGAAACCATGTCCATATTTGGGTAAGGTTCTTTAAACAGACCACATTCCAAGCCCGCGTGAATCACCATTATGTTCGGCTTGTGACCGTAGATACCTTCGTACATATCACGGAAGATTGCCATGATCTCAGAGTCTGCATCTGGCTTCCAGCCTGGGTAAGCGCCAGAAAATGCGATTTGGGCACCAGCCAACTCTGCAACGGAATTCAGCATACCTTCAACTTGGCTACGTCCTGAATCAATCAGAGAGCGAATCAGACAAAGTACGGTTACTTTATTCTCTTCAGTGGTGATCACACCAACGTTTAGAGACGTTTCAACCACGCCTTCGATCTCGTCACTCATACGTATTACGCCGTTTGGACAAGCATTTAGCGCGGCAATGAAACGTTGTTGGTCTGCAGAAGCAAACGCTTGAGCGTCTGTTGCGATCTCTTCGTTGAAGGTAACAATACCGGTTTCTACTTTACCTAGCTCTGCTTTTAGTAGCTCTGTGTAGTAGTTGAACAATTCTGCAAGCTTGTCTTGGTTTTCTGCCGGAAGCGCAACGGTTACGAATGCTTCTCGTGGAATCGCGTTACGTAGGCTACCACCACGGAACTCAACCAAACGCAGATCCAGTTCACGTGCGTGACCAGCCAGGAAGCGGCCAAGCAGTTTATTCGCATTACCACGACCAGTATGAATATCACATCCAGAGTGACCACCTTTCAGACCTTTGAGTGTCAGTTGACGTGTAATAAAGCCGACAGGAATGGCATCGCGAGTGATATCGAATGTCATCGCACCATCAATGCCGCCAGCACAACCCATGTACACTTCGCCTTCCTGCTCTGAGTCGGTGTTTAGCAGGATATCACCTTCTAACCAGCCTGATTGAAGCCCGAAAGCACCCGTCATACCCGCTTCTTCATCAATGGTCAGCAGCACTTCAATTGGACCATGCTTGATCTCAGTAGAAGCAAGAACCGCAAGACAAGAGGCCATACCAATGCCGTTGTCTGAGCCAAGGGTAGTGCCTTTCGCAGTCACCCATTCACCATCGATGTAAGGCTGAATTGGATCTTTGGTAAAGTCGTGGTCTGTCTCTTCATTCTTTTGCGGCACCATGTCGATGTGTGCTTGAAGAACCACGCCTTTTTTGTTTTCCATACCTGGAGTTGCAGGTTTTTTGATGAATACGTTACCGGTAGGATCACGACGAACATCTAAGCCTTGCTCTGTTGCCCAGTTGATAATGTATTGTGCGAGAGCTTCCTCATGCTTTGATGGATGAGGGATAGAACAAATCTTATCGAAAAAACGCCATAGCGGAGTTGGTGATAAGGTACTAATTTCTGAATGAAAGTCAGACACGTAAAGCTCCTTGTAATCTAATTTACCAAATATCTTATTTAAAAGTTGCGTATATCTAGCAGAAAATGCTAATGATATTTGATAGGAATTAGAGCAAGAATACCATTTGAAGAGTGCGACTAGTAGTCGTATGTGTAAGGATTTCTCCCTCTATTGTCACAGTTTATGAACAAGCTGAAGAGCAAGTGCTACTATTCTCATATAATAAAGATAACTTTATTTACAATATTGTAATTAAATTACAATTAAGTCGGAGAATTTAGCTTAATTTTGAATTTTATGTGATTTGTATCACTAAAAGTGTTGTAACTTAATTTCCTTGTGGTATATTTGTAACCATCTTCAGTAGAGAAGAATGAAATGCTCAAAGGATGAGTCCGTATATCGCCTCCAGGGAACCGAGAAATCAACGAATGATTAAATGCGAGAGAAGGTGATAGTTATGAAAGGTTTACCGAGTACAATGTTCTGGAATAGCAAGTCTGTTTATACCGGCAACTTTGTATACCCAACAAGTTTTGGTTACTGATTCATTCTTTGGATGATGACTAGTAGTCAACGCATGTGACTTGAACAGTTTGTTCACCCCTATAAATTGGAATTTTTTTTCAGTATCACTACTGACATGATTCAGCGCCACTCAAATTGAGTGGCGTTTTTTTATCTCTTTTTCTTCTCTTTGACTAAAATATAGTCGCTGAGTCCCGGTTCCAATCAAGCTTGCCTGTCTTATTCCAATTCTTACCTGATTGCAGCATACATTTGACGATAAAGTCGGTGTTTTCGTCTGAAAGTTTAGTACATTGTTCAGTTTGCACTCTTTTCGCTTTCTGGATGAAAACTTGCTAATTATTGTTTCATAAGCTTTAAATCTAATGAGCACTAAAAATGCTAGATAACGGGTTTCATATCCTGCAAAAAAATCCATTTAGAGTGAAAATTCTATCTGGAATTTGCTATTTGATAACTTTATAATTCACACCAATCGATTACGCAACCGTTTACTTTTTACCTCTAACAGGATTCGATCATGCTCGAAAGGCTCTTTAAACTTAGTGAAAATAGCACAAATGTGCGCACTGAGATCATCGCAGGGATTACTACCTTCCTTACCATGGCTTACATTATTTTTGTAAACCCAGCAATACTCTCTGATACCGGTATGGATCGTGGCGCTATTTTTGTAGCGACCTGTCTTGCAGCAGCAATTGGCTGTTTTATTATGGGCTTAGTCGCGAACTATCCGATCGCACAGGCTCCGGGCATGGGACTTAACGCCTTTTTTACCTACTCTGTTGTATTGGGTATGGGCTACACATGGCAGGTAGCACTAGCTGCGGTATTCGTTTCAGGTCTGTTGTTCATTTTGTTGAGTATTTTTAAGATTCGTGAATGGATCATCAACTCAATCCCTCACTCTTTGCGTACCGGTATCTCGGCTGGTATTGGTCTCTTCCTTGCGTTCATTGCACTTAAAAATGCCGGCATTGTGGTTGATAACCCAGCAACATTGGTTTCTATGGGACATATTACCTCGTTACCAGCAGTGCTGGCTTCGGTTGGCTTTTTCCTGACTATTTCACTGGTTCATCGCGGCGTGAAAGGTGCGGTGATGATTGCGATCCTGGCTGTAACAGGCTTAGGACTAGTATTCGGTGATGTTCAGTGGGGCGGTGTTATGTCAACACCACCAAGCATTGCGCCAACGTTTTTACAACTAGACTTCTCAGGCCTGTTTGAAGTTGGCATGATCTCCGTGGTTTTTGCTTTCCTATTCGTTGATTTGTTCGATACTGCAGGAACGCTGGTTGGTGTTTCACAGAAAGCGGGTCTAACAGACGAAAACGGTAACATTCCTCGTTTGAACAAAGCGCTGCTTGCTGACTCAACAGCGACTTCAGTTGGCGCTTTATTAGGTACATCAAACACGACATCTTACATTGAAAGTGTTGCTGGTGTTGCTGCTGGAGGTCGTACAGGTCTAACTGCTGTTGTTGTCGGCGTTATGTTTCTTCTGGCTCTGTTCTTCTCACCTCTTGCCGGTATGATTCCAGCTTACGCAACTTCAGGTGCACTATTCTACGTCGCGATTCTAATGCTTTCTGGTCTGGTAAGCATAGACTGGCGTGACTTGACTGAAGCGTCTCCGGTCGTTGTAACGTGCCTTGTTATGCCACTGACGTTCTCTATTGCAGAAGGTATCACACTAGGTTTTATCTCTTACGCGGCTATCAAGCTATTTAGTGGTAAAGGTCGTGATGTATCGATGAGTGTTTGGGTGATGTCTGCCATCTTCATCGTGAAATACCTTGTAGGTTAATCCAATCTCGAAAAAAGCCAGTGCGGGCACTCGTTCGCACTGGCTTTTATTTTAACGTTGTTCACCGAAATCGATTTTTCTGCACTTTGACGTCCTTTGGGAACAAATGTGGAGAAATTTGATATCACCATTGGTATTAAAATGGGCTTTCGGTAGAATAATCGCTTGCGCAGCTTATAGCCCCGTCTCGTTCAGTTTGAGAGATTAGTTGAATCTGAGATATCAGTTGAAATGATAACTCAAGAGCCATTCGACTAAAGATTGGGGATGCATATTTTCAAATTATTAGGTTATTACAATGAGTAAAAAATTCATTATCACTTGGGATACGATGCAGACTTACTGTCGTGAACTGGCGGAAAAACAAATGCCAGCTGAGCAATGGAAAGGTATCTGGGCAGTAAGCCGTGGTGGTTTAATTCCTGGCGCCATCCTGGCTCGTGAACTAGGCATTCGTTATGTGGATACTATCTGTATTTCAAGCTACGACCACGACCATCAGCGTGACATGTCTGTGCTTAAAGCGCCAGAAGGTGACGGTGAAGGTTACTTAATCGTTGAAGACCTGGTAGATAGTGGTGATACTGCACGTCAACTACGTGAAATGTACCCGAAAGCAAAATTAATTGCAGTATGCGCGAAGCCATCTGGTAAAGAGCTGCTTGACGATTACGTGGTTGATATTGCACAAGATACGTGGATTGAACAGCCATGGGATATGTCAATCCAGTATGTTGAACCTGTAAATCGCAAGCAAAAATAATTGCAGTCAAAAGAATATTGAGAAGTGCCCCTGTTTAGGGGCATTTTTTTTATTATCATTATATCTATTGCAAATAGCCTAGGATTCTTCATATGCCTGAAGAAATCAGTAAAAATCTCTCTGAAACTTTGTTTGTGAACCATAAGCAAGCAAAAGAAACCTCTGCACTTACTCAGTACATGCCATCCAGCCAAAAAATTCTCGACGAACGGGAAGAGATGGGTGACAGTGCTTGGTATCGTCATTTACTGCGTCTGCAGTGGGCATGGCAAGGTGTTTCTCCAATAGAGATCGAAGAGGTGTTATCCAGAATTGCTTCTTCAACGCACTCACGTACCAAAGATGAATGGTTAGATACCGTAATGGGCTACCACAGTGGTAACTGGACATTCGAGTGGATCAAATTGGGTATGGAGCATCAAAAACGCTCGGAGCAGTTACAAGGAGAAGAGGCCGCGGAGCAGCTTTTTTCGGCATCACTGTGTTTTAGTATCGCAGGTTACCCGCATTTGAAGAGTGATAATTTGGCACTTCAGGCTCAGGTTCTGGCTAATAAAGCGTATTCAGAAGCAGCCGAGAAAACCAAATACACGATCAAGCAAATAGAAGTGCCATACCAAAATCGCAAAATTATTGCCAACTTACATTTGCCGAGGACGGACAAACAGTTGCCCGTTGTCATGGTCAGCGCGGGTTTGGACAGTTTGCAAACGGATATGTGGCGCTTGTTCCGAAATCGCTTAGCGCCTAGAGATATTGCGATGGTGACCGTCGATATGCCTTCGGTAGGATACAGCTCTCACTGGCCTTTAACTGAAGATACGAGTTGTCTTCACCAGGCAGTTTTAAATGAGCTCTACTCGATTCCTTATGTTGATCATCATAAAGTCGGCTTGGTTGGTTTTCGTTTTGGCGGAAATGCGATGGTTCGTCTTTCGTTCCTTGAACAAGAGAAGATCAAAGCGTGTGTGGCGTTGGGAGCCCCTGTGCATGATCTGTTTTCATCTCCTGCGAAACTGCAGAAAATGCCGAAGATGTATCTGGACCTGTTTGCATCGAGATTAGGTAAAAGTGTTGTAGATATCAACAGCATGGCGGGGCAAATGAAAGCGTGGTCCTTGAAGGTTCAAGGCTTTTTGACCAACCGTAGAACTAAGGTGCCAATTCTGGCATTAGGCCTGGAGGGAGACCCGGTCTCACCGTATAGTGATAATCAGTTGGTTGCGCTATTTAGTCAGTACGGACAGGCGAAAAAAATCAGTGCTAAGTCAATTTCAAAAGGTTATGAGCAATCCCTCGATTTAGCCATAAAGTGGTTGGAAGATGAATTATTAAGATGACAAACCTTACCATTGAGTTAAAGTGGATACTTGAGCAAAAATTAAGCTCATGAAAATTAAAAATAATAATGATTTTCACTTTTTATTATGGAAACGGAGATTCATATGTCAGAGACGACTCAGGGGCCTTCACACTTTCGCTTGATGTCAAAGCTAAAGGCGATAGGGCCTTACCTGCGTGAACCACAATCACAGGAAGGATGTTATTACTTTGATTGTTTGTCAGTGTGCGTAGACGATAAAAAATCACCTGAAAAACGTGAGTTTTGGGGCTGGTGGATGGAGTTAGAATCCACCGAAGGGGGCTTTACTGCGAAATACCACATTGGAAAGTACAACAAAGAGGGGCAATGGGACTCGGAAGCGTTGCCTAAAAAGTCGGTAGAGGAAGTTTACTTGACTCAAAGTACTTTCCATCAAAAGCTCATTGATACCTTAGAAGAGAACTTCAAATTAGAGGTCGAATACCACACAGAGTCCTTTGACTTCGCTTAATTTGACCCTTTTCTATTGCTATAAAACAAAAAGGTGCGTTTTCGCACCTTTTCTCTTGTTAAATCCCCATTTGATTGTTAAAACATCCTCTTTATTTGTTTTTCACTTCAGAAGACATCATGACAACGAATCAACAAAATGCAGTTGTTTCGCAACCACAAACTGTCGTTGTGAAACTGGGTACAAGTGTGCTGACAGGCGGTACATTAGCGCTAGATCGTGCTCATATGGTTGAGCTGGCGCGTCAATGTGCAGAGCTTAAGAAACAAGGCCATTCAGTAGTAATAGTTTCGTCTGGTGCAATTGCAGCAGGCCGTGAGCATCTTGGATACCCCGCACTGCCCAACGAAATGGCGAGCAAACAGCTGCTTGCTGCAGTAGGGCAAAGCCGTTTGATTCAAACTTGGGAGTCTTTGTTTAGTATTTACGGTATTAAGATTGGGCAGATGTTATTGACGCGTGCTGATCTGGAAGATCGCGAACGTTTCCTGAATGCGCGCGATACCATCAATGCTCTGGTCGCAAATGATATTGTCCCGATAGTGAACGAGAACGATGCCGTAGCAACAAGTGAGATTAAAGTTGGCGACAACGACAACCTGTCTGCTTTAGTGGGGATTTTATGTGGTGCAGATAAATTAATGCTCCTCACTGACCAGAAAGGCCTGTTTACTGCGGATCCGCGTAAAGACCCGAATGCAGAGCTGATCAAAGAAGTTAAAACCATTGATGACACACTGCGTAAAATTGCAGGTGGCAGTGGTACAACGCTCGGCACTGGTGGTATGGCAACCAAGCTTCAAGCCGCAGACATTGCTCGTCGCGCAGGTATTGAAGTTATCATTGCTGCGGGTAGTGCAATCAACGTGATTGTGGACTCATTGAGTGAACATCCACAAGGGACGCGTTTCTTACCTTGCTCTGAAGCACTGGAAAACCGTAAGCGCTGGATCTTAGCTGGTCCAACAGCATCGGGCGATATCATTATCGATGATGGTGCTGTGAATGCCGTTGTGGGTACTGGCAGCAGTTTGTTAGCCAAAGGCGTGACGAAAGTAAGTGGTGATTTTGCTCGTGGTGAAGTTGTTCGTGTAACGAACTCCCACGGTAAATTAGTCGCGCGTGGTATTAGCGCCTACTCAAGTGACGATCTGGCAAAAATTTCTGGTAAGCACAGTAAAGATATCATCTTGATTTTGGGCCATGATTACGGTTCAGAAGTTATTCACCGAGATGATCTTGTCGTCATTCAGGAATAGAAATTAAGGAAAGCAAAGTGGATTTAACGAACATGGGTAAAGCTGCTAAAGATGCAGCTTTCGAATTGGCGACAGCGTCAACTTCACAAAAAAACCAAGCTCTGGCCATTATCGCTGATGAGCTGGAACAAAATTCAGCGGCTATTCTGGCGGCTAACGCAAAAGACATTGAACTCGGCCGCGAAGCAGGTCTGACTGATGCGTTATTAGATCGTCTTCTGCTCAATGAAGAGCGCCTGACAGGTATTGCGAATGATGTTCGTAACGTGATCAGCCTAAATGATCCTGTGGGCAGTGAAATTGATAGCAAAGTACTCGAGAACGGCATGTCATTGTCTCGCCGTCGTGTCCCTCTGGGTGTCGTCGGCGTGATATACGAAGCGCGTCCAAACGTGACCATTGATATCGCGGCACTGTGCCTGAAAACCGGTAATGCGAGCATTCTACGCGGTGGTAAAGAGACGTTCTTCTCTAATATGGAACTGGTTAAAGTTATTCAGTCTGCGCTGGAAAAAGCGAATCTTCCTGCGGCTTCAGTTCAATACATTGAAAAACCAGACCGAGAGCTTGTGTCACAGTTGCTAAAACTGGACGACTACGTGGATATGATCATTCCTCGTGGTGGTGCTGGCCTGCACAAAATGTGCAAAGAAAACAGCACAATTCCAGTCATCATTGGCGGTTTTGGTATCAGCCATATTTTTGTTGATGAATCAGCGGATCTTGTGAAATCGCTCAACGTCGTTGAAAACTCAAAAGTTCAGCGCCCGTCTGCATGTAACTCGCTGGATACTTTGTTGGTACATGAAAAGATTGCGGCTGAGTTTCTGCCAATGCTGGTGGAACGCATGAACGATAAAGTCACGTTTGTTGCTGAGCCAAAAGCAAAAGCACTGATGAGCGACGCAAAACAGATTCGCGATGCGGCCGAAGGCGATTTCGATACAGAATGGCTAAGCTACACGTTAGGTGTACAAGTCGTTGCTGATGTAAAAGACGCAATTAACCATATGCGTGTGCACAATGCCAGCCACTCTGATGCGATCATGACCAACAGTCTGGAAAACTCTGAATTGTTCATCAATTCGGTGGGTTCTGCAGCAGTATATGTGAATGCGGCTACACGCTTTACTGACGGTGCACAATTCGGCCTTGGAGCAGAAGTTGCCGTATCAACTCAGAAGCTGCACGCTCGTGGTCCTATGGGCTTAGAAGAGCTGACCAGCTACAAATGGGTAGGTAAAGCAAACTACTTAGCACGTAGCTAACATATTCAACACGATATTGAACGAAAAAGGGGCGAAATGCCCCTTTTTGTTTTCTCTCACTTACCAATTCCGCTACACTAGTTTGGCTTTTAAGAGCGCTTTGTTTGGAGGTGATATGCATTGTCCTTTTTGTTCCGAGAACGAAACAAAAGTTATAGATTCTCGCCTGGTTGCGGATGGTCACCAGGTACGTCGTCGTCGCCAGTGTCTAACGTGTAATGAACGTTTTACGACGTTTGAAACCGCGGAATTGGTCATGCCTAAGGTGATCAAATCGAATGGCAACCGTGAACCGTTTGATGAAGATAAAATGGTTGGCGGTATTCAGCGTGCGTTAGAAAAGCGCCCGGTAAGTGCTGATGCCATAGAACTCGCGATAAGTATGATTAAATCCCAGCTTCGCGCGACAGGTGAGCGTGAAGTGCCTAGCCAGATGATTGGTAATTTAGTGATGGACCAACTGAAAGAGTTGGATAAAGTCGCTTATATCCGCTTTGCTTCTGTTTATCGCAGTTTTGAAGATATCCGCGAATTTGGCGAAGAGATAGCCCGTCTGGAAGACTGAATAACACATGGCTCAATACACACCTCAGAGTGCATTTTCCCCTCAAGATTTTTCTATGATGTCGCGTGCGATCTCACTCGCACAGCGCGGCATCTATACGACTTCTCCTAACCCTAATGTTGGCTGCGTTATTGTTCGCGATGGACATATAGTGGGTGAAGGCTACCATCACCGCGCGGGAGAGCCACACGCCGAAGTTCATGCACTGCGAATGGCAGGGGATAAAGCAGAAGGCGCAATGGCATATGTTACTCTCGAACCCTGTTCCCATTATGGGCGCACTCCGCCTTGTGCCGAGGGGCTGATAAAAGCAAAAGTGGCGAGAGTCGTTTGTGCGATGCAAGACCCAAATCCCAAAGTAGCGGGTCGTGGTATTCAAATGCTGCGTGATGCTGGGATAGAAGTTCAGGTGGGCTTGCTGGAAAGCGATGCTATTGCGCTGAATCGAGGTTTCATCAAGTTTATGCAAACAGGCATGCCTTTCGTCCAGTTAAAAATGGCAGCTAGCCTAGACGGGCAAAGTGCACTCAGTAACGGTCAGAGCCAGTGGATCACCTCCCCACAAGCTCGTCAGGATGTTCAACGTTTCCGAGCCATCAGTGGCGGTATCCTGTCGACCAGTAAAACCGTGATTGATGACAATGCGTCATTGAATGTGCGCTGGGATGATTTGCCCCAAAGTGTACAGGTGCAGTATGCGCTTGAAGAGGTTCGCCAACCCGCTCGTATTATCTTGGATCGCCAATGCCAATTGTCGGATGAACTCAAATTGTTCAGCACAGACGGTGATCGCATCATTGTCAGCCAGACCGGGGATATACCGCCTAAACTGGATGAGACAGGTCGAGTCGATCTCGTCCCAACGCTGAAAGAAGTCGCGAGCGAGTATCAAATCCATCACTTATGGGTTGAGGCGGGTGCGACGCTCGCAAGCGCTCTAATTAAGGCTAATCTTGTAGATGAGCTGATCGTTTATCTTGCTCCAAAATTAATGGGTAGCGATGGTCGTGGCCTGATTGGTGCGCTTGGTTTAACTGAAATGGCTCAAGTCATCGATTTAAATATTACTGACGTACGTATGGTGGGCTGCGATATTCGCATCACCGCCAACATCGTGCGCAATGAAATCTAGAAAAGAAGCATTATGTTTACAGGAATTGTAGAAGCAGTAGGCAAACTTGCTGCAATTACGCCGAAAGGCGAAGACATCACGGTGACAGTCGAAACGGGTAATTTGGACATGTCCGACGTGAAGCTGGGTGACAGTATCGCTACCAATGGCGTTTGCCTGACTGTCATTGATTTCGGAAGCAATTATTACAGTGCGGATCTGTCGTTAGAGACACTGAAAATGACGGGTTTTGCACAATATCAAGTTGGTGACAAGGTTAATCTAGAGAAAGCCATGCTGCCAACCACACGTTTTGGTGGGCATATTGTATCTGGTCATGTTGATGGCGTGGGTGAAATTGTTGAACGTAATCAGGTAGGTCGTGCTATTGAGTTTTGGGTGGCAATGCCATCTGAGCTAAGCAAGTATGTCGCGGGCAAAGGCTCAATTACCGTTGATGGGATTAGTCTGACAGTGAATGACTTACGTAAGAATGCATTCAAGCTGACGATTGTGCCTCATACAAGTGAAGAAACCACCATTGATCAATTTCAGGTTGGCCGCAAAGTTAATCTGGAAGTGGATGTACTCGCTCGTTACATGGAGCGTTTGTTGCAAGGACAGCAAGAAGAGAAGCAAGAGTCCCGTATTACCATGGAATTCTTGCAGCAAAACGGTTTTGCTTAATAACGACAACATTCACAGAACCTTAGCTGGGCAATTGACTTACCGTATGCAAGGCACAAACTATGCGTGAGTGACTTGCCATCAGGTTTTAACACTTTGTTGCCACAAGAATAAATTATTTAGAATAACGGGAAACAGAATATGCCAATCAGTACACCAAAAGAAATTATTGATGATATTCGCGCGGGTAAAATGGTCATCTTGATGGATGACGAAGACCGTGAGAATGAAGGTGATTTGATCATGGCTGCCGAGCATATTACGCCGGAAGCGATCAACTTTATGGCTACTTATGGACGTGGCTTGATTTGTCTGACAATGACAAAAGAGCGTTGTGCAGATCTAGGCTTACCTCCAATGGTACAAGATAACAATGCGCAATATACCACGAACTTTACTGTTTCTATTGAAGCGGCTGAAGGTGTGACTACGGGTATTTCGGCCGCAGACCGAGCTCGCACTGTTCAGGCAGCAGTCGCGCCTAATGCGAAAGCGGCTGATTTGGTTCAACCGGGTCATATCTTCCCTCTGGCTGCTCAGGATGGTGGTGTATTAACACGTGCAGGACACACAGAAGCGGGTTGTGATTTAGCTCGTCTGGCAGGTCTTGAGCCAGCATCAGTTATTGTTGAGATCCTAAACGATGACGGCACTATGGCTCGTCGACCAGATCTTGAAATCTTTGGCGAAAAGCACGGTGTCAAACTGGGTACCATCGCTGACTTAATTGAATACCGTAACAACACTGAAACCACCATCGAGCGTGTTGCTGAGTGTAAGCTGCCGACAGAGTTTGGTGAGTTTAAGTTAGTGACTTACAAAGACACGATCGATAACCAGGTACACTACGCGATGTGTAAGGGTGACCTGCAAGAAAAAGCGCCGTTAGTTCGTGTACACCTGCAAGATGTCTTCACGGATTTGTTGCGCAGTGACCGCAATGCTGAGCGCAGCTGGACACTGGAGAAAGCGATGAAGCGCATTGGCGAAGAAGGTGGTGTTCTGGTTGTTCTTGGCCATGAGGACTCAAGCGAACTTCTGATCCATCGCGTGAAGATGTTTGAAGCGCAGGACAAAGGCGAAGCTCCTACGTTAGCGAAGAAACAGGGCACATCACGTCGAGTTGGTGTTGGCTCACAAATCTTAGCTGATCTAGGTGTTGGTGATATGCGCCTGCTATCGTCAACCAATAAAAAATACCATGCGTTAGGCGGTTTTGGCCTTAACGTAGTTGAATACGTTTGCGAGTAACAACTGAACGATAAGTTCCTGGTCTTGAACGAGCGGATACTGCTCATGACCAGGAACAGGCTACTCGCAGCCAATTTCCATTAGATATTGCTCACACAATTGTGCTAGAATCCGGCGATTCTCACTTGATGAACATATTTCACTTAAAAATAGAGTTAAAGGAAAGCTTATGAAAGTGATCGAGGGTGGCTTCCCAGCGCCAAATGCAAAAATTGCTATCGTTATTTCTCGTTTCAACAGTTTTATTAACGAAAGCCTACTATCTGGTGCGATCGATACACTAAAGCGTCACGGACAAGTAAGCGATGACAACATTACTGTTGTTCGTTGTCCAGGTGCCGTTGAACTACCTCTAGTCGCTCAACGTGTTGCTAAAACCGGCAAATTTGATGCTATTGTATCTCTAGGGTCAGTTATTCGCGGTGGAACGCCTCACTTTGACTATGTTTGTAGTGAAATGAATAAAGGTCTGGCACAAGTGTCGATGGAATTTAGCATTCCAGTGGCGTTTGGTGTTTTGACTGTTGATACTATCGATCAAGCGATTGAACGCGCGGGAACCAAGGCTGGTAATAAAGGTGCAGAGGCTGCACTAAGCGCACTTGAAATGATTAATGTACTATCTGAAATTGATTCCTAATGGGGGCCAGTGTGAAACCAGCCGCACGTCGTAATGCACGTCAATTCGCTCTACAAGCGATCTACTCATGGCAAATTACTAAAGAGAATGTTGCCAAGATTGAAGAACAGTTTTTGTCTGGTGACAAATACGATGAAGAAGAACTTCATGCATCAGAACCGGCTCTAGCAGCTCCAGAAACTGACGTAGAGTACTTTCGTGAACTACTAAGCGGTGTTGTACTTAGCCACACTGAATTAGACAGTAAGATTCGTCCATACGTATCACGTCCTATGCAGGACCTGGATATGATGGAACTTGCGCTTCTTCGCCTTGCTATGTATGAAATGACGCGTCGCGAAGATGTTCCTTACAAAGTCGTGATTAATGAAGCGATCGAGCTTGCAAAAGTTTTCGCAGCAGAAGACAGTCACAAATTTGTGAATGGGGTGCTAGATAAAGCAGCGCCTCACGTTCGTAAGAAATAATATTTCTTCATTAAAAAGGTCAGCACTTGCTGACCTTTTTTATGTCAAAAGCTTTTATATCAAAAGCTGTTTATTTAAAAAGATAGATGAATTATGCCTGGTGAATTTAACCTGATCGACAAGTACTTTGTTGGCCGCCAAAGCCAACGAAAAGATGTTTTCCTTGCGGCAGGGGATGATTGTGCGCTGGTCAAGGCTCCAGCTAATGTTCAGATTGCGATTAGCACTGACACCTTGGTTGCGGGGACGCATTTTCTTGCTGATGCGAATCCTGCTTGGGTCGCACATAAAGCACTCGCATCAAACATCAGTGATTTGGCTGCGATGGGGGCGACACCTGCATGGGTGAGTTTCGCGTTAACCATGCCGGAAGCTAATGAGGAGTGGTTAGCACCTTTCTGTGATGCTTTCTTTGAACTGGCGGATTATTTCGGTATTCAGCTCATCGGCGGGGATACGACGAAAGGCCCTCTGAGCTTAACTCTGACAGTACAAGGCTTTGTTCCGGAAGGGAAAGCCTTAATGCGCTCAGGGGCAAAAGTAGGGGACTGGGTTTATGTGACCGGTAATCTCGGCGATGCGAAAGCGGGACTGGATGTCATCTTAGATGAATCACTACGTAGTCGTGTTGGCGCAGATAGCCTGGAAAGAGCCCACTACTTAAGTACTCCCCGTGTTTTAGCTGGACAGGCGTTAGTGGGTTTGGCGTCTTCTGCTATCGATATCTCGGATGGTTTGATTTCTGATATCAAGCATATCCTCAAACGTTCACAAGTTGGAGTGAGCATCGATGTGTCCCAATTGCCAATATCTTCAGAACTGGTACAGTTTTTAGATGATAAGGTCAGTGCGCAGCAGTATGCTTTATCCAGCGGTGAAGAATATGAGTTGTGTTTTACCATACCAGAACAAAACCATGGCTCATTACAAAGTGCTTTATCTCATATCGGGTGTAAAGTGACATGCATTGGTCAGATTCGACCAAATGGTACGTTTGAGCTTCACGATAACAATCAATCTCTCGACTGGGACTTAAGCGGTTTCGACCACTTTAAGTAACTAAGAAAGACATCAAACTCGCAGTATAGGTTTAAGGATATGACCAATCCTCTTTCACTGATTTCATTAAAGAACCCATGGCATTTGTTAGCGACAGGGTTTGGCAGCGGTTTGTCACCTATTGTTCCGGGAACCATGGGAACGTTAGCCTCAGTACCTTTCTTTTTGTTGTTAGCTCAGCTGCCGTTCACCGCGTATGTTGTTGTGGTACTTATCTCGTGTGTGATTGGCGTGAAGATCTGTCAGGTGACTTCTGATGATATGGGCGTTCACGATCATGGCTCGATTGTGTGGGATGAATTTGCCGGTTTTTGGATTACGATGAGCATTGTGCCTGCGCTGAACATTCCATTGAGCGAATGGAAATGGCTGCTAGCGGGTTTCATCTTATTCCGCTTCTTCGATATGGTTAAGCCCTGGCCAATCGGCTGGCTGGATAAGCGGGTTCATGGTGGACTAGGCATCATGATCGATGACATCGTGGCAGGCATTATGGCGGGTATTGTACTGTTTTTAGTCGCTCACTATGCAGGCTGGATGAACTAGTAAGCTTTACACTCAATCAGTGCAAAATAGAAAAGGGATGCAATCATGCATCCCTTTTAGTATCAAAGGTTAACTTCAGTGAAGGTTACTTCGCCAGATAGTCATGAATGGATTGTTCAATCCCTTTTGCATCCAGACCAAGTTCTTCGTGCAGTTCTTCCTGAGTACCTTGGTGAATGAATTTATCAGGCAAGCCGAGGTTGAGCACTGGCTTGATGATTTTTTCTTTCATCATGAATTCAAGTACGCCCGCACCCGCACCGCCAGCGATGGCGTTCTCTTCAAGAGTGACAAGAACATCGTGCTCTTCAGCTAATTGACGAATCAAGGCTTCATCAAGTGGTTTAACAAAGCGCATGTCAGCTACAGTCGCATTCAGGCTTTCTGCTGCTTCTAGAGCGTTAGGCAGGAAGGTGCCGAAGCTCAGGATAGCGACTTTTTCGCCTTCACGAACTATTCGACCTTTACCAATTTGAAGCGCGGTAAACTCGCTTTCAATTTCAGTGCCCATGCCGTTGCCACGAGGGTAGCGAACCGCACTTGGACCCGTGTGCTTGTGACCAGTGTACAGCATTTGACGACATTCATTCTCGTCGCTTGGCGCCATGATCACCATGTTCGGAATGCAGCGCATAAAGCTTAAGTCAAACGCACCTTGGTGAGTCTGGCCATCAGCACCAACCAAACCTGCCCGGTCGATAGCGAACATCACTGGCAAATCCATAATCGCAATGTCATGGATGAGCTGATCATAACCGCGTTGTAAGAAGGTCGAGTAAATAGCAACGATTGGGTTATTGCCAGCAATAGCCATGCCTGTAGCGAGCGTTACAGCGTGCTGCTCTGCGATAGCGACATCAAAGTATTGCTCTGGGTACTCTTTCGAGAAACGAACCATACCTGAGCCTTCACGCATTGCAGGCGTAATAGCCATTAGCTTAGGATCTTGCGCGGCCATATCACACAGAAAGTCACCAAAGATCTTTGAGAACGTTGGCTTACCACCGCTGCTTTTTGGCAGGCAATCGTGTGACGGGTCAAACTTAGGTACACCGTGATAGCCGATGGGATCTTTCTCTGCGGGTTCATAACCTTTGCCTTTCTTGGTCATGATGTGCAGGAATTGAGGGCCTTTTAGCTCACGCATATTTTTAAGAGTCTGAACCAGCTCATTCACGTCGTGCCCGTCAATTGGACCGATGTAATTAAAGCCGAACTCTTCGAACAGTGTCCCCGGCACAACCATGCCTTTGAGATGCTCTTCAGTACGGCGAACTAACTCTTTGATTGGCGGAACACCAGAAAGTACTTTTTTGCCACCTTCACGAATAGACGTGTACAGACTACCAGACAGTAATTTGGCTAAGTGGTTGTTCAGTGCACCAACGTTTTCTGAAATCGACATTTCATTGTCGTTCAGAATCACCAGCATATCCGGATGAACATCACCAGCGTGGTTCATGGCTTCGAAAGCCATACCAGCGGTAATGGCTCCGTCACCAATTACGCTAACGACTTTACGTCCTTTGCCTTCTTTTTGTGCGCTGATGGCAATGCCAAGTCCAGCACTGATAGAAGTCGAAGAGTGACCCACTGACAGGGTGTCGTACTCGCTCTCAGAACGCCAAGGGAATGGATGAAGCCCACCCTTCTGGCGGATAGTCGGCATTTTGTCACGACGTCCGGTCAGGATTTTATGTGGGTAAGCCTGATGGCCAACATCCCAAATCAACTGATCTACGGGAGTGTTATAAACATAATGCAGGGCAACGGTGAGCTCCACTGTGCCTAAGCCAGACGCTAAGTGTCCGCTTGATTGGCTCACTGAATTTAGCAGATACGTTCGAAGCTCATCACACAGTGTTGGTAATGTTTCTTTAGGAAGAAGACGCAACTCTTCCGGTGTATTTGCTAACGCCAGTGTTGGGTACTTTGAAATATCAAGAGTCATATAAATGCGCGCTTATAGTGTTAATTTTTGCGCTCGATGACATATCGGGCGAACTCTTCTAGTAACTGAGTATTGTATGGGATAGCTTCCAATGCTTGAAGTGCTTCCTTTAACAGAGAGTGAGCTTTCTCGACGGCTCCCTCTAAACCCAGCAGGGATGGGTAAGTGCTTTTGTTAAGTTCTTGATCAGAACCCTGAGGCTTACCCAATGTTTCTGTGTCACTGATGATATCAAGAATATCGTCTTGAACCTGAAACGCCAAACCAATTGCTTTCGAATAGCGCTCTAAATGAGGTAAAACTTCGATACCTTTCTCACCAGCAGCCAGCGCGCCTAATTTGACAGCGCAGTCAATCAGGGCTCCGGTTTTTTTACGATGTATCTCTTCCATTTCTGCAAGAGATATTTGACGATTTTCTGCACCTAAATCCAGCGCTTGGCCTACACACATACCATTGGCTCCAGACGCTTGAGCCAAGGCTTTTATCATATTGATACGCTGTTTTTCTGCCTCTGGATTTAAAGCGCCATCGGCAAGAATGGTAAAAGCCAGAGTTTGCAGTGAATCACCAGTAAGTATCGCTGTCGCTTCATCAAACTTGATGTGACAAGTAGGCTGACCACGGCGCAGCTCATCATCATCCATCGCAGGCAGATCATCATGAATAAGCGAGTAAGCGTGAATACATTCAATCGCAGCAGCGGGTGTGTCCAGATCTTCTGGTTCACAACCAAGCATTTGACCTGTGATGTAGACAAGAAAAGGGCGAACGCGTTTTCCACCTAACAAAAGGCCATATTTCATTGCCTGAATCAACGGCTGCTCTTGATATGGGAGCTGTTCGAGCCACAAATTCAATTGCTGATTGTTTCTTTGTTGAAAAGACGTCAATGTCTGTTGCATCACATTGCTCACTACTGATTGTTATTCTGAATCTGGGGTGAAGTCACTGAGTGGTGCTTCATCATCTTCACTGAGAAGAATGCTTACGCGTTGTTCTGCGTCGCTTAGCTTTGTTTGGCCAGCACGAGCCAAGGCAATGCCTCGCTCAAATTTACGGAGGGCATCATCCAGGGCAAGATCGCCATTTTCTAATTGATCAACCAAGCTATCAAGCTCTTCAATGGTTGCTTCGAAGGTCATGTTTTCTGGTTTCTTAACCGCCATCTCTTCTCTGCCTTAATTAAGCCTTTCATGGAATGCACGAAAGTTACCTTAGCCTAGTAACTTGGTCAAATTTAACCTTACATAATTGTCACAAAATTGGCTCTAAATGTGTCTTGGCGGTGAAAGTGCTCATTTTACTAAAGGTTGCGGGTATTAATTTGTGATCGGCTAGCTAAGATTTTGCTAAAAGTTCTCTGCAGGTTGTCGATACAGTGAGTAATTCGCCTAAACAGGCAATCGTTAAATAGAGCGAGAGGAGTGCTTTGTGGATTTAGCAACCCTAGTAGGTTTGATCGGTGGTATGGCTTTCGTCGTGATGGCGATGGTGCTAGGTGGCAGCATCGGCATGTTCGTCGATGTCACCTCGATCCTTATCGTTGTCGGTGGCTCAATTTTTGTCGTGTTGATGAAGTTTACGATGGGACAGTTCTTCGGTGCGACAAAAATCGCGGGCAAAGCATTTATGTTTAAAGCGGACCAGCCGGAAGACTTGATCGCGAAAGTAGTAGAAATGGCAGATGCCGCACGTAAAGGTGGTTTTCTGGCATTAGAAGAGATGGAAATTAATAACAGCTTCATGCAAAAAGGTATCGACTTACTCGTGGATGGGCACGATGCTGATGTCGTCCGTTCAGCACTGCAAAAAGACATTGCACTGACGAGTGAACGACACTCCCAGGGGACAGGGGTTTTCCGCGCGTTTGGCGATGTTGCACCCGCGATGGGGATGATTGGCACCTTAGTTGGTTTGGTCGCGATGCTTTCTAATATGGATGACCCAAAATCCATCGGCCCGGCCATGGCGGTTGCGCTCTTAACTACACTTTATGGGGCGATTCTGTCGAACATGGTGTTTTTCCCAATCGCCGACAAGCTCTCCTTACGCCGAGATCAGGAAGCGCTTAACCGCCGTTTGATTATGGACGGGGTTCTTGCGATTCAGGACGGTCAGAATCCGAGAGTGATAGACAGTTTCCTGAAAAACTATCTCAATGAAGGCAAGCGTGCCCTTGAGATGGATGAGTAGTCGGGAGAGTTGAGATGGATGATGATGGAAACAACTGCAATTGTCCGCCGCCTGGCCTCCCATTGTGGATGGGTACTTTCGCTGACTTAATGTCATTGTTGATGTGTTTCTTTGTCCTGTTGCTCTCGTTCTCAGAGATGGATGTGCTCAAATTCAGACAGATCGCGGGCTCAATGAAATACGCCTTTGGTGTACAGAGTCAGCTTGAAGTAAAAGATATTCCGAAAGGCACCAGTATCATCGCACAGGAGTTCAGACCAGGTCGCCCTGAGCCAACGCCGATTGATGTGATTATGCAGCAGACCATGGACATCACACAGCAGACGCTGGAGTTTCACGAAGGTGAATCCGATCGTGCTGGTGGTACCAAGAGAGACCAAGGTAAATTGACCGGTGGTCAGTCACCGGAGACATCGGCTCACACCAGTCAGGCAACGCAATCTGACCTACAACAGCAGCAATCTCAACAGATGTCACAAGAGATGGACACCTTGATGGAGAGCATCAAGAAAGCGCTGGAGCGGGAAATTGAGCAAGGTGCCATTGACGTCGAAAATCTAGGCCAGCAGATTGTTATTCGTATGCGTGAGAAAGGCGCATTTCCGGAAGGGTCCGCATTTTTGCAGCCTAAATTCCGCCCATTAGTGCGGCAGATTGCAGAGCTTGTGAAAGATGTGCCGGGCATTGTACGCGTGTCGGGACATACCGATAACCAGGTGCTGGACTCAGAATTGTATCGATCAAACTGGGATCTCTCTTCTCAGCGAGCGGTGTCCGTCGCGCAAGAGATGGAGAAGGTCAGAGGGTTTTCTCATCAGCGTTTGCGAGTTAGGGGAATGGCCGATACTGAGCCGTTGGGGCCTAACGATTCAGATAATAATCGTGCTCTGAATCGCCGTATCGAAATCAGCATTATGCAGGGTGAGCCGCTCTACAGTGATGAGGTGCCTGTGATTCAATAACGGAGAGCAATAACAGCGAGTTTTGAATGATCATGAGCGATAAAAAGTGATCGAGAGCTCGCTTTTTTTGTCTTTCTAATCGGCTTGGGTGTATAATCTTGCGCCTTTGAAGTGAGCTCAGACAATCTTTTGTGACCAGAACGCGGTTTTACTGCGTATGAAGCATTGAGGTTGAGCATCACTCTTTGTTGATTGCGAAACTAACCTGCGAATTAGACTATGAAATTTATTGTAAAGCCCCATCCAGAAATTTTTGTAAAAAGTGAATCGGTGCGTAAGCGCTTCACAAAGATTTTAGAGTGTAACATTCGTAACATCGTTAAGAGCCGTACGGAATCCGTTGCGGTATTTAACCGTCGTGATCACATAGAAGTGACCTCTGAGAGCGACAAATATTACGCTGAAGTGTTAGAAATCCTGACGCACACCCCTGGTATTCACCACGTGCTTGAAGTGAAGCAGTCTGGGTTTAAAGACTTGCACGACATCTATGAGCAAGTGCTGGAACTCAACGGTCCACTGATTGAAAACAAAACCTTCGTGGTACGAGCCAAGCGTCGAGGTAAGCATGACTTTACCTCGATCGAGCTTGAACGCTATGTAGGCGGTGGTCTGAATCAGGCAGTAGAAAGCGCAAGTGTGAAACTGCAAAACCCAGATGTGACAGTAAAAGTCGAAGTTTCGGATGACAAGCTAAACCAGATTCTGGCGCGTCACAAAGGTCTGGGCGGTTTCCCTCTGGGTACCCAAGAAGATCTGCTTAGCCTGATCTCTGGTGGTTTTGACTCTGGTGTATCAAGCTACCTGCATATTAAGCGTGGTTCAAAAGTACATTACTGCTTCTTTAACTTAGGTGGTCCTGCGCACGAAATCGGTGTTAAACAGGTTTCTTACTACCTATGGAATAAATACGGTTCTTCAGCAAAAGTACGCTTTATCTCGGTCGATTTTGAACCTGTCGTGGCAGAAATCCTTGAGAAAGTGGATGACGGCCAGATGGGTGTAATCCTGAAACGTATGTTTATGCGTGCAGCAGGTATGGTCGCTGAGAAGTTCAAGATTGAAGCTTTGGTTACTGGTGAGGCTCTGGGTCAGGTTTCCAGCCAGACGCTAACAAACCTTCGTCATATCGATAATGTGACAGATACACTTATCCTCCGTCCACTGATTAACTGGGACAAAGAAGATATCATCAATCTTGCACGTGAAATCGGTACGGAAGACTTCGCTAAAACCATGCCTGAATACTGTGGTGTTATTTCTAAGAAGCCAACAGTAAAAGCAGTGAAAGCGAAGCTAGAAGCGGAAGAACAGAAGTTCGATTTCGGCATTCTGGAAAATGTCGTGAGAGAAGCACGCGTCATGGATATTCGTGATATCGCGAAAGAGTCCGAGAAAGCAGCGCCTGAAGTTGAGCAAGTTCAAGCCGTCGAAGAACATGCGATCGTTCTTGATATCCGCAGTCCTGAAGAGGAAGACGATAAGCCGCTAGAAATTGATGGTGTTGATGTAAAACACATTCCTTTCTACAAGCTTGGCACTCAGTTCGGTGACTTAGACCAATCTAAAACTTACCTACTGTACTGTGACCGTGGTGTCATGAGCCGTCTGCAAGCACTTTACCTGCAAGAGCAAGGCTTTAACAACGTTAAGGTTTACCGCCCTTAATTATCTGGTGAATCAACCATAGAGAAGCGCAAACTGAGCGATCAGTTTGCGCTTTTTTTATATCTCGATTCGCCGACATTTGTTCAAATTGGCTGGCTATATTGGAGAATCTCCCAGTCTTTTTGGCTTGCGTTGATATAACGATAATTAATCCGAAATGCGCCAGAGTAGTGAGACCGATTCCATAAGTAAGTTTGAGTTGATTGTAGGACATATGAATATGAATTTATGTCTCTCGCTCTCGTGTTGCTTGAAATCAGAGTGTGCTTTTGTCGAGAAATTCTGGTTTTGTGTTGTTATATATTCAAAGGTTGGAATATGAAATGGTGGCAAAAATCACTGTAATTGAATCTTGATATGGAGTGTTATTTTGCTAGGATTGTTTTCGGTAGATAAAAAAACACCGCCCAAAAAAGGCGGTGTAAGAAATTTGACAGACAGGTCAAAAATAAATACAGGAAGTATTTGTTTTGCCTCAGGGATTGTAGACAAAACATCACGGTAGAAATCTACCTAACTCGAAAAACGAGTTTGCAAACACAACATCGCAACAACGAAGCCAATTGATTTCTAAAGGAAATCAAGCCGTTCAGGCTCGTGTTGCGGGGTGAAATATAGAATTTATCTGGCTGTTCGACAATGGACATTTTATAATGTTTCAGATAAAAAAAACTAATCCTATTTGAGGTCCCCTATGTCTCGCAGATTGCCTCCTTTAAATTCTCTTCGAGTATTTGAAGCTGCAGCACGTCACCTTAGTTTTACTCGCGCAGCGGAAGAACTGTTTGTTACTCAAGCCGCAGTCAGTCACCAGATCAAAGCGCTGGAAGAGTTTTTATCGCTTAAGTTGTTCCGTCGTCGCAACCGCTCTTTGTTATTGACCGAAGAAGGGCAAAGTTACTTTTTAGACATTAAAGACATCTTTACTTCAATTGCGGAAGCAACTGATAAGGTATTGGAACGTAGTGAAAAAGGTGCATTGACCATCAGCTTGCCGCCCAGTTTTGCGATACAGTGGCTAGTCCCACGTCTGGCTGACTTTAATGCTCAGGAGCCAGATATTGATGTGCGAATTAAAGCTGTGGATATGGAAGAGGGCTCTCTGACTGATGATGTGGATGTCGCTATCTATTATGGCCGCGGCAATTGGCCGGGTTTGCGTGCAGACAAATTGTATCAAGAGTTTTTGATCCCACTTTGCTCCCCTTCGCTACTTTTAGGGAGTAAGCCGCTGGAGTCCCTAAACGACCTCAGATTACACACTTTGTTACATGATACTTCTCGTAAAGACTGGAAGCAGTTTACTCGTCACTACAACATCGAAGGTATTAATGTGAATCATGGTCCGATATTCAGCCACTCGACGATGGTTCTGCAGGCGGCAGTGCACGGGCAAGGCGTGGCATTAGGTAATAACGTGTTAGCTCAGCCTGAAATGGAAGCAGGACGCCTTATCGCGCCATTTGATGAGGTATTGATCTCTAAAAATGCGTTTTACGTTGTGTGTCATGAGCAGCAAGCGGATATGGGACGCATCGCGACATTCAGAGACTGGATGCTGGCAACGGCAAGAAAAGAACAAGAGGAAGTATTAGATGAGCCAGTGGATAGTTGAGGGGCCTGAGAACGGTCCATTGTTTATTTTTGCACACGGTGCAGGGGCAGGCATGGAGCATGACTTCATGTCTGCCGTCGCTAAAGGGTTGGTTGATAAGGGGACTCGAGTGGTGCGTTTTAATTTCCCTTATATGATGAAACGTGGCGAAGATGGTAAAAAGCGTCCGCCAGATCGTGCGCCTAAATTGCTTGAAGCTTATAGCGAAGTAATCACTCACTTTACTGATAAACCGATTGTTATTGGTGGTAAATCAATGGGTGGCCGGATGTCGAGTTTGTTAGCCGATAACGAGCTGGTGGCGGGAATCGCCTGTTTAGGCTATCCGTTTCACCCACCCGGTAAGCCAGAAAAATACAAAGGTGAACATCTGGCAACGCTTGAGAAACCAACGCTGATTCTTCAAGGCGAGCGGGATACCTTTGGAAAGCGAGAAGAGTTTGAAAACTTCACTTTATCGGATCAGGTTACGGTGACTTTTATTCCAGATGGCGACCATAGTTTTCAACCACGCAAGCGCTCTGGTTACACGGAAGCGGAAAACATTGCACTGGCTGTTGAACACTTAGCTGGCTTTATTGAGGAGATTAATAGTGAAAAGTAAGTGGTTACTCTCTTTTACGGGATTGTCCGGTCTGGTTTCTGTGGCGTTGGGAGCGTTTGCTGCTCATGGTTTAAAAGCGAAGTTAGCGCCGTATCTCCTTGATGTATTTGAAACCGGAGTTTTGTACCAGTTCATCCATACTTTAGCGATCGCATTTTGTGCAATTCTACTGGTGATGAATTTGGGACAAAAAGCACAAAAGTATTTTTTCATCGCTGCGATTTGCTTTATCATCGGCATCTTTTGTTTTAGTGGCAGTCTATACGCGCTGGCGCTGACGGGTATTAAGTGGTTTGGACCAATCACTCCTATGGGAGGGTTGATGTTCATGATCGGTTGGTGTCTGTTCTTTTTTGCTGCGTTTAATATCAAAGAGGTCTCCAAGTGAAACAACTAATGCTCTATTGCCGTTCAGGCTTTGAGAAAGAGTGTGCTGGTGAAATTCAGGACAAAGCGACACAGTTGGAAGTGTATGGCTTCCCGCGAGTGAAGAAAAACTCAGGTTATGTTGTCTTCGAGTGTTACCAGGATGGAGACGCAGACAAACTGGTTAAAGGTCTGGACTTCAGCTCGTTGATCTTTGCACGCCAAATGTTTGCTGTTGCGGCTGAGTGTGAATCTTTGCCAAGCGAAGATCGTATCAGTCCAATTCTTGAGGCGTTGTCTGAAGTCGAAGACTTCCCTCGTTGTGGTGATCTGCGTATTGAAACGCCAGATACGAATGAAGCAAAAGAGTTACTCAAGTTTTGCCGTAAATTTACCGTGCCAATGCGTCAGGCTCTGCGTGGTAAAGGCCTGATGTGGGATAAAGACAACGCGAAGAAGCCAGTACTGCATATCTGTTTTGTCGCACCGGGTCATTGTTACGTGGGTTACTCATTCCCGGGTAATAACTCGCAGTTCTTCATGGGGATCCCTCGTCTGAAGTTCCCGGCAGATGCTCCAAGCCGTTCAACACTGAAACTTGAAGAAGCGTTTCACGTATTTATTCCACGTGAAGAGTGGGACGAGCGTCTTGCGCCTGGCATGTGGGGTGTCGATCTGGGGGCGTGTCCGGGTGGCTGGACTTACCAACTGGTGAAGCGCTCGATGTTCGTTCACTGTGTAGATAACGGCATGATGGCAGACAGCCTGATGGAAACTGGCCAGATCAAGCACCATATGGTGGATGGCTTCAAGTTTGAACCAGACCGTAAGAATGTCACCTGGATTGTGTGTGACATGGTCGAGAAACCAGCGCGTGTTGCACACCTGATGGGACAGTGGCTTCTTAAAGGTTGGGCGAAAGAGGCCATCTTTAACTTAAAACTGCCGATGAAAGGTCGTTACGACGAGGTTTTGCAAGATCTTGAGAACTTAAAAACCTTCCTGATTGAGAACAAAGTGAAGTTTAAGCTGCAAGCGAAGCACCTTTACCACGACCGTGAAGAGATCACGATTCACATTCAGTGTCTGTCAAACATCTCTCCGCACTAATCTTCTAGGATCAAAAAGCGCCTTTTGAACTGGCCATGCAGCTTTCTTATCGAGCAGCATGGCCATGCCACCTCGTCATTCTGAACAGCGAGGCACGAGCGTGATTCAGAATCTACTCTCCGAGCGCTTTGTCGCTAAGGTCGTTCCTAATACTTCACCGCATGCTGATATTAGATTCCTAGTCTCGCTAAGGCTCGCTGGAATGACGGTGATGAGTGTACAGTGAACACTTTCAATCTATAGAATCCTATTCTCTTCGAATAGGTACTTTTTGTTACATGATGTTTGTTACTCCACTTTATTTGGCCCAGTAAAGCGAATGTCTTGTAGGTTGAAACCAAGCTCGATATCGCATTTAAGGGCGGCGACTTGCTTACATAAACGAGCTGATTCGATATGTTCGTCCAGCTTTTTACGATACTTAGGTGCGAGTTCATCGCTGACGTAAGCGGCTTCAATATCTTCAAATTGGGTAAGGATCTCTTTCGCTGCTTTAGGACCAATGCCCGGTACACCAGGCACCTGACTGGAGCTGATACCTGCCAGTCCCCAGTAATCAGCCAGCTGATTCGGCTTAACCCCAAACTCTTTGTCAATAAAGGGCTCATCCAGCCAGCGATGCTGGAAGTAGTCACGAATTTGCAGCGTAGGTGAGAGCAGTTGGCAGTACCCTTTGTCGGTCGAAACTATGGTGACCTTTTCGCCGTGACCAGCGACTTTGGTGGCCAGTGTTGCGACCAGATCATCGGCCTCATCACCTTCCGACAGTAATGAATCAATACCCTGTTCCCACCAGGCTTGCTGAATCGCATCGAGACCTTGCATCAATGGCTCTGGCATAGGTTTACGATTCTGTTTGTAGTCGGGAAGTATTTTCGCTCGCCAACCTCGGTCTTGTTCATGATGATCAAATACCGCAATGATATGGGTTGGTTGAGACTCTGACAGGATGCGAGTCAGGGTTCTTTGTGTGGTGGTGATGGTTCTTGCTATGTCGCTAGGATCCGGCTGAGCGGAGTGCACTCGACGGATTAGGTTTAGGGCATCAATAATAACAAGATGAATAGACATAATGACTTAGCAATAAAAAGGGGCGTAATGCCCCTAGTGTAACGAATGCTAGCCTGACTATCGACCATCATTTTCAGGATGAGCGATTCGGTAACAAGGTTCATACGCGGAACCATCAGGGAGTTTCATTCGGTGCTGCTCAACAAAGTCCTGAAGCACTTTATCGAGCTTTTTCATCAAAACTGGATCGCCATGAATGGTGAATGGGCCTCTGCATTCGATTTCGCGGATGCCCTCAGCCTTAACATTGCCGGCGACGATGCCAGAGAATGCCTGACGTAAGTTGGCTGCCAACACTTGGGGCTCCTGACCAAAGTGCAGATCCAGTTGTTCCATCGAATCGTGGTTGGGTGTAAATGGCAGCTGAAATTGAGGATCGATTTTGAGTGACCAGTTAAAGCTGTATGCATCGCCTTTTTCTTTACGGTGCGTACGAACATCATCCATCGAGCGTTTCATTATCCGGGCTACTTCTGCCGGGTTATCAATCACGATCTGATAATGTTTTCGACCCTCTTCGCCGAGTGTATCGCGAATAAATTCGTCGATAGACTGGAAATAGGCCTCACTCTCTTTTGGACCCGTCAAAACAATCGGCATCGGCTGATCCGCATTTTCTGGGTGCATCATAATGCCCAGAACATAAAGCAGCTCCTCGGCGGTACCCGGGCCACCCGGGAATATCACAATGCCATGCGCCATACGGACAAATGCTTCCAGACGTTTTTCTATGTCTGGCATGATAACCAACTCATTTACGATAGGGTTTGGCGGCTCAGCAGCGATGATTGATGGCTCTGTTAGGCCAAGGTAACGTTGCTCAGTATATCGCTGTTTTGCATGGCCAATTGCCGCTCCTTTCATCGGGCCTTCCATTGCTCCGGGACCGCAACCAGTGCAAATGTTAAGCTCGCGCAAACCGAGTTCGTTACCAACTTCTCTGGTATATTGATATTCGGTCGCATTAATAGAGTGACCACCCCAGCAAACCACCAGATTGGGGGTGATACCCGGCGTTAGTGCGCCAGCGTTACGCAATATGCCAAAAACCAGATTGGTAATATGAGTAGGATTGGTCAGATTCAGACGCTGGCTATCGGCCAGATGCATGTTCACATACACGATATCGCGTAGCACTGAAAATAGGTGTTCTTGTATCCCCTTAATGATTTCTCCGTCGACAAAGGCATGTTCTGGCGGATCAGTCAGTTCTAATTTGATGCCGCGCTCACGGCGAAGCACATCCACATCGAACGATTGGTAGCGGTCTAACAGCTCTTTTGAATTGTCCGTGTGGCTGCCAGAGTTTAAGACCGCTAACGTACAGTTACGATAAAGCTGGTAAAGGTCGCTCGAAGCGGTTTTCTTTAAACGCTCAACTTCCAGTTGTGATAGCAACTCCATGCTACCAGCGGGGCTTATATGGGTAATCATAACGCCTCCTTGTTGTGGTTATTATGAGGGAAAGTACTACATCACCTTTTGGTTTATACGTGTTGTTTGAGGTAGGTGACTGGTAGGTTGGATAATAGAAGCTTAGCAGACTACAAAAGGATAAATGTGATAACTTGTTGAAAATTGGTGAATATAAGCAGGATAAAAGGATGAAACCTGTTTGTTTGCTCGTTTTTTGAACAAATTAACTCCAGTTGAGCTGGCTCGTACCGAGTTTTTTCGTATCTTGTAACATCTTCCCAAGACGACTAAGAACGTGTTCTGGCGTGTCGGATTCTCTGAATGAAGTCGATACTGCAGTCAGTGTAATCATGATACTTTTCTCACGGAACTTAAATGGCAATTGGCCGATCTCTCGCTGGATACCTTTCATCAACTCCAGCGTGTACTCTTCCGCTTGTTCTGGGATCAGTAAGATGAATTCCTCACCACCGAATCGAGCCACAGTTTCTAAATCTGACGCCCGTTTGCTGATGGTACGGGCAATGATATTCAACGCTTTGTCACCCGCCGTATAGCCATAACTGTCGTTCACTGACTTGAAGTTATCAACATCAAACATCACCAGACGCAGATTTCGCTGTGAGCGGATCCAACGACGATATTCCAGTTCCAGACGGTCATTAAACGCCGTGCGGTTGTAGACCTTTGTCAGTGGATCAAGCAACATACGCTGCGCTTGGTCTTCGAGGCGACGGCGATAGTCTTTAGTCGTCTCAAATACATCATCCAGTTGATTTTTACTGTAATTCATACGCTCTTGCAGTGCTTGCTCTCGTGACTCGAACATTTGCAAACGCTCGGTCAATGAGGCCATTTGCGCAAGCAGCGGTGACATTTCCTTCTTCAGCTCGGACAGGTCCTGAGCCTGACTCAAAGACCGTTGGCTCTGTTCAACCAACGTGTTCATTTCAGTATTCAGCTCTTGGCGGTGCTCAAAGTAAGTTTGATGTTGTTCTGCGTTTTGATGAACGGTTTTTATGTTACTTGCAATCGCTGTATTTAACTGATCCAGGAACTGACTTGATGCTTCTCGCTCGGATTTTGTCGCTTCAACCACGAATTTTAGTGTGGTTAATGTCAGCTCAATCAAAGACTCTACATTCACTCCTAAGAGCAGCTTGGTTCTGACATCAAGCAGTTTTTCTCCGAATTCACCAACAAAATCCAGCTCGGTAATCGTGTGCTGCAAGTCGCTAGTCAGGCAGTCGATCTGAGACTTATCTGGATGATTATCGAATTTGGTAAGATGTAAGCGGGAATTCGCGGTGATGATTTTTAGCGCTCGGTCGTAAATGCTGAGCAGTTTGGTCGCTTGCGCGATGGTTGTTTCCGAGTGAACTTCAGAAAAGCTCAGCAGATCTCGTAATTCTCGCTTGAGTTGGGGCGGTAATCCGGTCACACGCTGTAATGTTTCCCCGCTTCGTTTGGCTTGCGTGGACAAGTGTGCACTCTGTTTTTCCGACGTTTTAGCCTGCTGTTTGAGCATTCTCTCCAGCACCGCTAAACGCGGGATTAAAGCACTGATGTCAGATTGATGTTGCAGCTCTTGCTGAACTTCATGCAGGGAGCGGGATAATTGCGAATCGCATCCATAACAAGCTGCAGACAACGATGCCACAACGCGTTTGAGTACTTGTTGTTCGCGCTTAAATTTCAGCGAGCTATCACGGTGTGTCAGCTTGAGCTGATCAAGTTGACAACTTAGCTGATGAAGCTGCGCCTGAATATCGGATTCCAAGATTCCCATGAAACGACTGTGTTTAAATCCAAGTACGATTGACAATCACCTGATAATAACAAAAATCCTTATAGCGTCATCTGTTATTAATTCTAAGAGCCAGTTAATTATCCATTTTTTAATATTTTCTTGATGTCATCCTCATTCTTATATGAAGAGTGAATCTTGATTAATCCTTGATTGATAGCGTGTTGGCACGCCTTTCTGATATCACCCGTAGCAAAGCTGGCTGCGGGCGCATTGTCTATCGCTTTCAGGAATACCCAGTGGCTTTGCTTATCTTTCAGACTGATTTCGCGCGCGATATGAGTAGCAAGCAGCAACAGATCCAGTAACTCTGCATCATTTATTGCCGTGTATGCTCTTGGTAAGAACGGGTAATCACTGATCCCCATACGGACGGTACGACTCACATTATGCTGTCTCGCGAATTCATCTACCCAGGTTTGGAACTTATCAAACATTAATTCCGCCGATGAATCTCGATCTGCATTTGGTTCGATATAAAGCAAATTCGCGTCAGAGAAGTGATACAAACGCGCTGGCTTGTGGACTTTTTCTGCCAGGAATTCACCAAATGCGCGCTCTAACTCTAGCCCGGCTTTATAGCCGTTCTGAACATACATGCTGCGTAGAAAAGGCAGGTCTATCATCACAAAGCGCAAACGGTCATTAAGCGGTTCGTGGATTAACTCGCCCAACTGCCATTGTTCGAAGGTATCGCTCGATTTCTTCAGAGATCGGGATAGTTTTACATTAAGCATACGCAAGTTGTTTAATCGCGAGCGTGAGTGGGTAAATAAATCATTACGCAACTTTTCGATCTCGGTTGTTTGGCGTTGAATGATGACACCACGGCGCATGATGAACAGAAACATGACCAGTACGGTAATGAACAACGCAAAGGAGATTTTCTGGAATTTACGATGCTCCCGTTCCACTTGAGTTAGGCGATCGGTCAATCCCACATAATGGATTGTCTGCTCTGCGAACTCTTTTTGTTGGCGGAAAGCGTCTTCGCTGATTTGGTTTAGCTGTACCTGCTCCAGTTTCACAAGGCGGGTATATTGCTTATGCGCTTCCAAAGAGCGTTGATATTCACCCGCCTGCTCGTAACCTAGTCCGAGATAACGGTAAGACTGTTGCCTGATAAAATTGTTTTGTTCTGGTGATGACTCGATGAACGTGAGTGCTTTTGTCGCATTTTTAATCACGCTTGCACTGTCGTTCTGGTGGTAAGCAAGCCCGGATTGAAGAAGGGCGGCCTTCGCTTTTAATTCCGGTAGATCAGCATATTCCAACAGCTCGGTGGAGCTGTCTAAGTATTGCTCGGCAAGCGCGTAGTTAAAAAGCTGCAGATACGTTGCGGCAAGGCTCAAGCGAATCTGAATCATGCGATTAATGCTTTTACTCGTGCTCTCGTGGTCCAACACGTTGAAGTAGTGGACCAAAGCGAGATTAAATTTGCCTTGATAAAAGTAAACGTCGCCCATTTGTTCGAGCACGTCAGCTAAGATTGGTGAGTTTGGATACGCATCATAAAAATCTGCAGCCTGCGACAAGTACTCCATGGCTTTGTCGTATACGCGTCGCTCCTGAAACAGCCTGGCCAGTAAACGATTTACTTTCGCCAGTCTGGCTCCACTGTCACTTTCAATCGACTGCCAGTAACCGTACAAAAGCTCTGAAAGTGCCAGGTTGTACTTTTTATCGTTAAGGTAAAACTCTCCGACTGTGGTGTAGTAATCGATCAGCGTTAAGTCGGAGCGGTTTATTTCCAGCATTGCTTTCGCTTGTGTATAAAAGCGTTCAGCGCTTACCGTGTCACCACGATAAGATTCTAATAAGGCGCGCTGCATGATCAATCGATAGCGGATACTATCTGTTCGTTGCAATACGGCATCTGCTTGGTCCAGTTCTTTTTCAATCTGATTCAGGTTTTCTTCCGCTGCGGCGTAGTTTTTATTGCCCATCCATATCATTTGGTTGCGAATAAGCTTTACATCCAAATTCAGGTAAGGCAACTCGTACTTTTTGGCTAAAACTTGTGCTTCATTGAGATTTTTAATTGCCGCGCTTACATCGCCCATCGTGTAGTTTGCCTGGGCAATGATTTTAAAGGCTTCTATCGTACTGCTGGGTGTGCGGATACTGCGGTCAGTTTCTTCGCGAGACATTGCCGAAGGGCTATCGCTTTCACTGCGCTCAATCAGCTCTCGCTGCATCAGGTAGTTTGTCGCAGCCTGCCTCGCTTTCGATGGGTCGATTTCGGCCAGTTGTTGGGCTTCATTGAGCAAAGCGGAAGATAAAATGGTCGCGTGAAGTGGCTGTGCTAATAACAAGCAGAAAAAGCCTAATAATCTGAATAGACGCGATCTGTCCCAAAACATCCTTTCGTTCCCTCGAACTGGTTTAGATTTAGCTGATATCCCCAAGTTACCTTGAGATGCTTAGGTATAATATCATGCTTGGCCGATAAAAAGTTCAGCAATCCAATAGATTGCTGAACGTGTCTCTGCTACTAAATAATTACTGACGAGCCATACGATGGTTGTGCTCTGGCTTGTCTTGCTCTGTCGAACGATAAGGGTTGATGTCCAAACCGCCACGACGCGTGTAACGAGCAAACACGGTTAGCTTGGTTGGTTGGCAATATTTCATCAGGTCAGTGAAAATACGCTCCACACACTGTTCATGGAATTCGTTATGTTCTCGGAATGAAACCAGATAACGCAGCAGTTTTTCTCGATCAATCTTCGCACCCTGATAGCGGATTTCGACGCTACCCCAGTCAGGCTGGTTGGTGATCAAACAGTTTGATTTTAGCAAGTGGCTGTGCAGTGTCTCTTCAATTTGTTCTTCACCAGCAGCACCTTGAAGAAGCGTTGCATCAAAGTCGTAACTGTTGATTTCAATATCTTGATCGTCGATACACTCGCCTTGCATCGTGACGATAGGCTTATCGGTGTAATGCGTTACCGGGTTTACTTCAACGATGATTTGTTCACCAGCACAAGCTGAAAGATCCTGTACTAAACGCTCTGTCACTTCTTCCCAGTTCGTAAAACGGGTTTGGTTGTAACTGTTCAGGTATAGCTTAAATGACTTTGACTCAATCAGGTTGGCACTGGTTGCCGGAATATATACTTCTCCAACGGCAACTTGTGGCAAGCCTTTGCTATTGAGCCACGACAGTTCATATAACGTCCAAATGTCATGGCCAAGGAACGGCAGGGTTTCACCCAGTTCAAGGTCATCACGGTTCAGGCTACGAGGAACCGGCTGCAGCAGACTTGCGTCGTATTGGTTAGCGTACTCGGTCTTTTTGCCCAGAGTCAGGCCAGCAAGCTCTTTCGAGTCAGAATATTTGCTCATACTTTGTGGTCATTTTCGATTAGAATGACAAGAATTTTACTGAATCCGCTGATTAATTGCTATCCGGCAGACTTGCTTTCTAACAAACCTGCTACCTAACAATCTCGCTTTCGAACCAATCTGCTATCTGACAACTAAGGAATGAGGAGATATTCATGACCCAACCCGTTACTCAGGCGTTACAAGACTTCAGCCTGCGCTACCAACAAGCCTGGCAAACTAAACACAATGACTTGCCTCGCAGCGAAGAGCTTGCGGATCTTGTATCTCCATGTGTCGAAGAGAAACGTGATGGGGCTGTACTATGGAAATCTTTCCCACGTGAAGAAATGGCGGATTTTACTAATGTAGAAAATGCGATTGAGTTGAAGTTGCACGATGACATTAAAGCTTTCTATGGTTCGCAATACAGTGCAGACATGGACGCCACCTGGAAGGGAAATGAACTGACACTGCTGCAGGTATGGAGCGATGACGATTTTGAACGTCTGCAAGAAAACATTCTTGGTCATCTGGTGACTCAGCGTCGTCTTAAGCTCAAGCCAACGGTATTTATTGCCGCGACCGACGCAGAGCTGGATGTGATCTCGATTTGTAACTTAACTGGTAACGTGATTCTTGAACGTCTGGGGACGTCTCAGCGTGATGTGCTTGCAGATAATGTGAGTGAGTTTCTGACCAACCTAGAGGCAGCGGTGTAAGCATGTACGTTGTTGAGTTACAGTTTGAGTGCTTTGATAACACCACTATCAGTGCAGTAGATAAGGCCATCAATGGTCTGATGGATGCGCTGCGCTATAACGGTCAGGTACTGGGTCGTGAGTTTCCGATTGTGATGGGAGATGGTGAGTTTTTTGTTCGTGTGGTTTGCCCTGAGCAAGACAGTTTGCATCCGCGTTACCATTCTGATTTTGTCAAAGTGTGCATGAATCGGTTATCGGACGCATCCTTACTCGCCCCCAAAATGCGTATGCTTGGTCGTGATCTGAATTCTGAGCAAGCCGCGGAAGAAGCAACACCGAGCTGGCAAGTGCTTTACACCACTTACGTGCATACCTGCTCACCTCTGCGTAGCGGTGAAACGTTGTTGCCAATCCCTCTGTACCGCAATGAACCAACATTGAACGGTGACCACAAAGCGGTCATTAAGTGGCAAACAGAATGGCAAGCCTGCGATGAAATCCAAATGGCGGGCGGATGCCGTGCTGAGCACGCCGCACTGCACGAAATCTGTGACGTTGACAGCGTGTTGTTCCGTCGAGGCTGGGATTTGCGTGGACGTATTGAATACATCACTAAAATTCCGACTTACTACTATCAGTATCGTGTGGGCGGTCAGTCTCTTGAGAGTGAAAAAGCGCGTAAGTGCCCGAAGTGTGAAGGGGAGTGGCTATTAGAAGAACCATTGCATGACATCTTCTACTTTAAGTGCGATGACTGCCGAATTGTCTCGAATATATCCTGGGATCATCTTAAGTAAGGCTTTTGTTTAAGTTACTGTCTTTTTAACTTACTGAATAATAGTAAAAGGGCTGATGTTTTCACATCAGCCCTTTTGTTTGTGCGTATATCAGCAGAGTTATCTACTACGGCCTGTATTGATTACCAACCTTTTACAACGCCGCCTTTGAAAAGCTCTTTTGCTGCTTCGTAAACTTCTTCAGTTTGGTAAGCTTTCACGAAGTTTTGTACGTTTTCAGCGTTAACGTTGTCTTCACGCGCTACGATTAGGTTTACGTATGGAGATTCTTTGTCTTCAACAAATACACCGTCACGCTCTGGAGAGAGATCGATAGAACTTGCGTATGTTGTGTTGATGATAGACAGCGTTACGTCATCCAGTGAACGAGGAAGTTGTGGTGCTTCAAGCTCAATGATTTCGATGTTTTTAGGGTTGCCTACGACGTCACGTACTGTTCCAAGCAGACCAACGCCTTCACGTAGCTCAATCAAACCTTGTTGTTGCAGAAGAAGCAGTGAACGACCTAGGTTCGTTGGATCGTTTGGTACTGCGATACGTGCGCCATCTGGGATTTCGTCAACAGATTTAATTTGCTTTGAGTAACCAGCAATTGGGTAAACGAAGGTGTTACCAGCGATCGCCAGTTTGTAGCCACGGTCTTGGATTTGCTGATCCAGATATGGTTTGTGCTGGAATGCGTTTGCATCAACAGAACCGTCGTCTAGTGCTGCGTTTGGTGTTACGTAATCAGTAAAAGTAACCAGCTCAACATCTAGGTTGTATTTCTCTTTTGCAATTTTCGCTGCAACTTCAGCAACTTGTGCTTCAGCGCCAGCAATAACGCCGACTTTTACTTTGCTAACATCAACTTCTTTTTCACCACAACCAGTAAGTGCAAGAGCAGAAGCTGCTGTTACGACAGTCAAAAGACCTTTAAGGCTAAATTTCATCTGTATCTCCTTATAATTTATTGCTTATCGGTGATCTACACGGCGTACCACTGCGTCGCCAATAGATTGAATAATTTGTACCAGAACAATCAGCATTACCACGGTTACAGCCATGATGGTCACATCGTAGCGGTGAAAACCGTATCGAATAGCAACGTCACCAAGGCCACCACCACCAACGGTACCTGCCATCGCTGAGTAGCTAACTAGCGTCACTAGTGTAATCGTTACTGAGTTAACAATAGTCGGCATTGCCTCAGGCAGCAGAACTTTTGTAATGATTTGTACAGGTGTAGCGCCCATAGATTGTGCCGCTTCCACCAGACCTGTTGGTACTTCAAGCAAGGCACCTTCGATTAGGCGAGCAACAAAAGGGATTGCGCCAATGGTGAGTGGTACGATTGCTGCGGTTGTGCCGATAAAGGTACCAACCAAAATTTTTGTTACTGGGATAATTGCAACCATCAGTACTAGGAAAGGTACGGAACGGCCAACGTTAACAACGGCACCCAGAATGCTGTTGAGCTTAGTATTCTCTAACAGGCCACCTTTTTTGGTCGTGTGTAAAACGACACCCAATGGGATACCGATGGCGAAGCCTACAATGCCCGCAACCGCTACCATGTATAAGGTTTCCCAAGTCGCCCCTAGTAGAAGAGAGCTATTCAGGCTCAGCCATTCAGATACAGTATTAAAGGACATAGCCAAGTACCTCTACTTTCACGTTATGCTCACGCAGATATTCGATGGCTGCGTTATCATCTTCTTCATTACCAAACAGTTCTGCGACCATCATGCCGAACTTCACGCCGCCAGCGTAGTCAAGGTCTGAACTTAGGATGCTCACATCAATATTGTATTTACGTGAAATCTGAGACATCAGAGGAGCATCAACCGTCGCGCCAGTGAATTCCATACGGACCAGAGGGTAGCTGCCTTCAACACGATTTGATTGAAGTCGGGCTTGATAATCTTCTGGAATCGAAAGATCCAATGTCGAGCGAATAAATTCGTGCGCCAATTCTGTTTTAGGGTGAGCGAAAATTTCACCAACGGTGCCTTTCTCAACCAGTTCACCACCGCCGATGATCGCCACTTCGTGACAGATGCTTTTTACCACTTCCATTTCATGCGTGATCAACAAAATAGTAATGTCGAGCTTACGGTTGATCTTTTTTAATAGCTCAAGAATCGATTGAGTGGTTGCTGGATCGAGTGCGCTGGTGGCCTCATCACACAGCAGAACGCTTGGATCGGATGCCAGTGCACGGGCAATTGCCACACGCTGTTTTTGACCGCCACTTAAATTCGCAGGGTAGCTTTCGTGTTTGTCTTCCAAGCCGACTAATTTAAGCAGTTCGGTTACTTTTGCATTGATATGCGAGCTATCTTTACCTGCAAGTTCAAGAGGCAGTGCCACGTTATCAAACACGGTACGAGACGACAGCAGGTTAAAGTGCTGGAAGATCATGCCGATGTTACGACGTGTTTCTACCAGTTGTGATTTACTTAATTTAGTCAGGTCAACGCCATCTACGATGATTGAGCCAGAAGTCGGTGCTTCTAGCATGTTCACACAGCGGATCAGAGTACTTTTACCAGCACCTGAAGAGCCGATCACCCCAAAAATGGTGCCCTTGGCGATATGTAGGTTAATGTCTTTCAGGGCAAGTATTTCTTTATTGCCTTGGTAGAACATTTTATTGACGTTTTGTATTTCTATCATGTTTCAACCTGCATAGAGATATGGGTAACTTCGTTGTCAAAAACGGCTTTTGACAGAACTTAATGTTGAGCTCTATCTCAATTTACAGTTGATGCTATGGGGTAAGTTGATTTAAGTCAATAGATATTTTTACGTCTAGACGTCTAAATGTGCAAGCGCTCTGATATAGAAACCTGATTATATTAGACCTGTATTTTTACGCATGATATTTCAGCCCCCAATATTCAACGATTCTTGAGATGTCGCGTCTTATTTTGTCGCGATGTCAATCCAAATAGATAGTGTTGAAGCTTATAAGGTATGTAATAATCTGCTTAAACCGAGTTAATAGAGAAATACGTTTTGGCAAAACCAGCTGTTTTTATCGATCGTGATGGCGTGATTAACGTTGATCATGGTTACGTTCATGACGAACATGATTTTGAGTACATTGACGGTGTGTTTGAGGCGACGAAAGCGCTGAAGGACCAGGGGTACTTATTGGTGCTCGTTACTAACCAGTCAGGTATTGCACGCGGTAAATTCAGTGAAGACCGTTTCTTGTCCCTGACTCAGTGGATGGACTGGAATTTTGTCGACCACGGCGTTGAGTTCGATGGCTTCTATTACTGTCCGCATCATCCAGAGCATGGTGTCGGTGAATACAAACAAGATTGCGATTGCCGCAAACCAAAACCAGGCATGTTCATTTCTGCACGCGATTTCCTGAAGATCGATATGGAAAAGTCGGTAATGGTCGGTGATAAAGCCGAAGATATGATGGCAGCAGAAGCCGCTGGCGTAGGAACCAAGATTCTAGTGCGTACTGGCAAACCAATTACAGAGCAAGGTGAAGCACTGGCGACTGTGGTGCTGGATAGTATTGCCGACGTCCCAGCTTATTTAAATAAATAGCATTGTCTGTCTATTATAAAGGGAAGCACTGGCTTCCCTTTTCTCTATTTGTTGTTAAAGTTCAATTACCTAAATTTCTACCTACTTGAGTTTGATCACCTATGAGCAAAAAACTCACCATTCTTGATATCGCAAAATTGGCTGGCGTTGGCAAGTCGACGGTTAGCCGTGTGCTCACTAACGATCCGAAAGTAAAGCCAGAAACGCGTAAGAAGGTTGAAAATATCATTCGTGATTCAGGCTATGTACCTTCCAAGTCTGCTCAGTCGATGCGAGGTGGCAGTCAAAAGGTGGTGGGCGTGATTATTTCTCGTTTGGATTCTCCATCAGAAAATCAGGCCGTGGGCACTATGCTCAAAGAGTTATATTCTGCTGGGTATGACGTAGTGATCATGGAAAGTCAGTTCGATCGTGAAAAAACCATTGAGCATTTAGAAGTGCTCAGAAGGCGTAATGTCGATGGTGTAATTGTGTTTGGTTTTACCGGCTGTGATGAACAAGCACTCGCGGAGTGGGGCAATCGCATTGTGGTGATCGCCATGGATACGAGTGACGTTTCGTCTATCAATTACGATAACGAGGGTGTGATTGATATGGCCCTGTCCCATTTAGAGCAACAATCGCTTTCTCGAATTGCTTATATTGGCGTGGACTCTGACGACAGAACAACGGGATTCGCGCGTTTGAATGCTTACCTATTGTGGTGCCAGAGCAGAAATATCCCGCCTTGTTTTAAGACCGGAGCGCTTAGCCATGAGAGTGCTTACCAGTTGGCAGAGCAAGTATTGCAAGAGGACACTCAAGCTATTGTTTGTGCCAGTGATACACTTGCTCTGGGCGTTATCAAGCGTTTACAAGAACTGGGCCGCGAAGATGTGGTGGTCACCGGTGTTGGTGGTAATGAACTTCTCTCCTTTCTTTTCCCAAAAGTATTCAGCGTTGATCCCGGCTATGCTCATGCCGGTAAAAAAGCCTCTAACATGCTGATTAATCAGTTGAACGGCAATGCTTCTTTACTTCACTTTACCCAGAAGCCCGTTAGTCAGTAGTGACTTGTTCATATGCTGTAGTCGCATAACGGATATTCTGCCCTAGACTTAGTTTGTGATCCTTTTCAATTAATGGGACTGTTCCCATTTTGTTTTTTATCTTCAGGTGGCAATATAAAACCACTTCATGGGAATGTTCCCATTAATAATAAATACAATGAAAAGTTAAACATATCCAATACAGGGTGGGCAAAGTTATGAGTAAGATTGCGCGTAAAGATGTACAGCGTCTTATTGAGTTGGTCGGGGGCTCTGACAACATTGCTAGTGTGAGCCACTGCTTAACTCGTTTACGTTTTGTGCTGAATAAGACGGAGCAGGCTGATATAAAGCAGTTAGAAGCACTGCCAATAGTTAAAGGCTGTTTTACCAATGCAGGGCAGTTCCAAGTCGTTATCGGCACTGAAGTTGATGAGGTTTATAAGGTACTGATCGAGATAACTGGTAAAAGCGAAGCCAGCAAAGATGAATCAAAAAATGCGGCGCGTCAGAACATGAATATCGTTGAACGTGGCATCTCTCACCTTGCAGAAATCTTCGTTCCTCTGTTACCAGCCATTATCACCGGCGGTCTGATTCTTGGTTTCCGTAACGTGATTGGCGACATCAAGATGTTTGATGGCCAAACGCTGACGGAAATCAGCCAGTTCTGGGCGACGGTGCATTCATTCTTATGGCTGATTGGCGAAGCGATCTTCTTCTTCCTCCCAGTAGGAGTCTGTTGGTCAACGGTGAAAAAGCTTGGTGGGACGCCGATTCTCGGTATCACATTGGGTGTGACGCTGGTCTCTCCACAGTTGATGAACGCCTATTTGATCGGTAAACAAGCACCGGAAGTGTGGGATTTCGGTTGGTTTGTGATTGAAAAAGTAGGGTATCAGGCGCAGGTGATTCCTGCCATGCTCGCGGGTGTGGTACTGGCGTATATTGAGAAATACCTAAAACGCATCACACCATCTTACCTGTATCTGGTTATCGTACCGTTTGTATCCATCATTGTTTCGGTGATTCTTGCGCACTCTATCATCGGTCCATTTGGACGCATGCTGGGTAATGGCGTGGCATTCGCCGCTAAAGCTGCCATGACTGGTGATTTTGCCATCATTGGCTCAACAATTTTCGGGTTCCTATACGCGCCGTTAGTTATCACGGGGATTCACCACACCACCAACGCCGTGGACCTCCAACTGATGCAAGAGCTTGGTGGTACACCAATCTGGCCTTTGATTGCACTTTCAAACATTGCTCAGGCATCGGCCGTTATAGGCATCATTATCATCAGCAAAAAGCAAGATGAGCGTGAAATCTCCGTTCCAGCCGCTATCTCCGCTTATCTCGGTGTTACTGAACCTGCGATGTACGGTATCAACCTTAAATACAAATTCCCAATGCTGAGCGCAATGATTGGTAGTGCATGTGCAGCCGCTGTGTGTGGCAGTGCTGGCGTAATGGCAAACGGCATTGGTGTTGGCGGTTTGCCAGGTATCTTGTCTATCCAGCCACAGTTCTGGGGTGTGTTCGCCCTCGCAATGTTAGTGGCGATAGTGGTGCCTGCTGGATTGACGCTGATTCTTTATAAACGTGCGAAAGCCAAAGGCGAGCTTGAGACAGCAAGCGCGTAATAAGCTTAAACAAGCGATGGCTACTCACCCAGTAGGCCATCGCAACCTTCTTTAAATTATAGGTAAGTGAGTGTTAGAAATGACAATGACCAAGCAAGTTGATAGCTGGTGGAAAACCGCAACTATCTACCAAATTTACCCGAAAAGCTTTTGCGATAGTGGCAGCAAAGGCACCGGAGATATCAAAGGGATCATTTCTAAGCTGGATTACCTGAAACACCTTGGTGTGGATGCAATTTGGCTGACACCGGTTTACGCATCGCCAATGATCGATAACGGTTACGATATTTCCGATTACTACTCGATCAACCCTGAATTCGGCACAATGGTTGACTTTGATTCTTTGCTGGTGGAGGCTCATCAGCTTGGTATCCGAATCATCATGGACATTGTCGTCAACCATACCTCAACTGAGCACAAATGGTTCCAGTCAGCATTGGGCGACAAAAACAGCCCTTATCGTGACTACTACATCTGGAAAGATCCTGTAAACGGGGCTGAGCCAAACAACTGGCAGTCTAAGTTTGGCGGTAACGCATGGGAACTGGACGAAGCCACTGGTCAGTACTACTTGCACCTGTTTGCGAAAGAACAAGCGGACTTAAACTGGGAGAATCCGGTCGTTCGCGAAGAAGTTAAAGACGTGATCAACTTTTGGGCAGAGAAGGGCGTGGACGGATTCCGTCTGGATGTCATTAACCTGATTTCCAAGCAGCAAGATTTCCCGAGCGATGATATTGGCGATGGTCGTCGTTTTTATACCGATGGCCCACGGGTGCATGAGTACCTGCAAGAGATAAGTAACGCGGTATTTCAAAAACACGGCAGTGTGACCGTAGGAGAGATGTCTTCGACCACTCTTGAGCACTGCCAGCAATATTCGTCTTTAGATGGCAAAGAGCTGTCTATGGTGTTTAACTTCCACCACTTAAAAGTGGATTACCCCAATGGCGAAAAGTGGACAAAAGCGCCGTTTGACTTTCTTCAGCTCAAACAAATCTTTAATCACTGGCAGACAGGATTAAACGGTAAAGGCTGGGGAGCACTGTTCTGGTGTAACCACGATCAGCCACGTGTGGTCAGTCGACTTGGTAATGATCAGCAGTACCGCACAGAGTCTGCGAAGATGCTGGCAGCGTCTGTTCACATGATGCAGGGTACGCCTTATGTTTATCAGGGTGAAGAGATTGGCATGACGAATCCGGGTTATACCGAGATCAGTCAGTATCGTGATGTCGAGAGTACTAACATGTACGACATTATGGTCAATCGCGACGGGGTATCGCATCAGGAAATGATGGCTATTCTGGCTCAGAAATCACGAGATAACTCTCGAACTCCTATGCAATGGAATGGCCAACCGTATGCTGGTTTCACCAAAGGAACGCCTTGGCTCGAGGTCGCGCAGAATTATCCGCAAATCAATGCCGAGTCTGCTGTAGCAGATTTAAACTCCGTATTTTATTTCTACAAGCGCTTAATTGAGCTGCGCAAACAGGTCCCAGTCATCACGGACGGCAGCTATGAAGATTTGCTGCCAGAGCATTCGCGTATTTTTGCTTACGCTCGCCAGAATGAAACTCAGACTCTTTTGTGTATCAATAACTACTATGGTGAAGAGGTAGAATGTGTATTGCCAGAGTACTTTGAGATGACTAAAGCCAAGCGTTTGTTGTCCAACTACCATAATTCGGCAAGTGCGGTTGCTTCTCGTCATCAGACACTGCGTCCGTATGAAACGCGAATATTGTTGATTGAAGAATAAGAAAACGCCCCTCTAGGACTTTTGTTCCCACTAAAGGCTTTGGAATGCTCCCCAAAGCCTTTTTTCATTTAGCTTTTCGTTACGAACCGTAGGTCACGGAATAGCGATGTGGTTTGTGGTTCATCGCAAGTACCAGATTAAGCGCAAACGCCCCTAAGGCTGACAACGCGATTACCCAAGGTGAGACGAAGAACATCGACGCCAATACAATACACACATCAATCGCCATCTGACTCTTGCCGACAGAAATGCCGAATTTGTCGTAGATAAACAGGCACAAGACATTAAAGCCGCCCAGACTCGAACGATGGCGGAACAAGATCAGCATACCTAATCCCATCAGTAATCCGCCTGCAACCGCACAGTAGATTTCATTTACTGATTCTAACGAGATCAGTAAATAAAGATGATCGGCAAAAATCGAGACTAAAGCACCAGAAATGACACTATTGATTGCAAAATGACGCCCAAAACGTTTCCAGGCTAACAAATAAAAAGGAGTGTTAATCAAAAAATACAGCACACCAAAGGTAAAAGGTGTAAATTGGCTAATAAGCAATGCCAATCCCGTGGTTCCTCCTGTAAGGAGTTGCGCAGATTGGAGAAAGAAAACGCCTTGAGCAACCAAAAAGGTACCCGTGAGAATTGCTACCCAGTCTTCTTTTAGTGAGTGTTTTTCCATCAATTTTCAGTCGCCGGTGAGAAATAAGGCAGGCATGATAGTAAAAAGATGATCTTTTCGGTAGCTAGAGGCTAAAATTTACGGTAAACCTATGTAATTGCTGTTTTACAGGGTGTAAAGCACAAAATTGACAGTAATGTCGTTGTTAAAATGATTGCAACATCGACATGATATTTATTACTGGTCATCATGAAAAAACTGCATGAGAAAAATTTTAATTTTCTCTTTATGACCCAGATCAAATTATGTAGAATGCGCGCCATTAGAGTGACGAAAACGTTTGCGCTCGGTCATTAAACAGTTTTTTTGCCAATTTCAGTATTAATCTGAGTCAGGAGATACAGATGCTTAAGCGTGATATGAACATCGCAGATTACGATGCGGAACTGTTCGCAGCTATCCAGGAAGAAACTCTTCGCCAGGAAGAACACATTGAACTTATCGCTTCTGAAAACTACACAAGCCCACGTGTAATGGAAGCTCAAGGTTCTCAGCTAACGAACAAATACGCTGAAGGCTACCCAGGCAAGCGTTACTACGGCGGTTGTGAGTACGTAGATAAAGCGGAACAACTAGCAATCGATCGTGCGTGTGAACTGTTCGGTTGTGAGTACGCAAACGTACAGCCTCACTCAGGTTCTCAAGCAAACAGCGCAGTATACATGGCGCTTCTAAACCCAGGCGACACAGTACTAGGCATGAGCCTGGCGCACGGTGGTCACCTGACTCACGGTTCACCAGTAAACTTCTCTGGTAAGCACTACAACGTTATCCCTTACGGTATCGACGAAGCTGGTCAAATCAACTACGACGAGATGGAAGCGCTAGCGCTTGAGCACAAGCCTAAGATGATCATCGGTGGTTTCTCAGCTTACTCTCAAATCGTTGATTGGAAACGCATGCGTGAAATCGCAGACAAAGTTGATGCTTACCTTTTCGTAGATATGGCTCACGTTGCTGGTCTTATCGCAGCAGGCGTTTACCCAACACCAGTACCATACGCACACGTTGTAACAACAACAACGCACAAAACACTAGCAGGTCCACGTGGTGGTCTTATCCTGTCTAACGCTGGCGAAGAGATGTACAAAAAGCTGAACTCAGCTGTCTTCCCTGGTGGTCAAGGTGGTCCTCTAATGCACGTTATCGCTGGTAAAGCAGTAGCGTTCAAAGAAGCGATGGAACCTGAATTTAAAGCATACCAAGCTCGCGTAGTTGAAAACGCGAAAGCAATGGTTGCTCAGTTCCAAGAGCGCGGTTACAAAATTGTTTCTAATGGTACAGAAAACCACCTGTTCCTGGTTGATCTAATCGACAAGAACATCACTGGTAAAGAAGCGGACGCAGCACTAGGTGCAGCGAACATCACAGTAAACAAAAACTCAGTACCAAATGACCCACGTAGCCCATTCGTAACGTCTGGTATCCGTGTTGGTACGCCAGCGATCACTCGTCGTGGCTTCACTGTAGAAGACGCAAAAGAGCTAGCGAACTGGATGTGTGATGTTCTTGATAACATCGACAACGCAGAAGTTATCGAAGCTACTAAGCAAAAAGTGCTAGATATCTGTAAGCGTCTGCCAGTTTACGCATAATTTGCTTTGTAAACGATAGCTTCTTCATAGAGTGAGCCGATTTCGGTGTCGAACATACTCATTTGCTCGCGCAAATTCCGTGTGTTCTCCTAGAACTCGACTCATCTATTTTGAACATTGATATATTAAAGGTCCTCAATTGAGGGCCTTTTTGTTTGTCTGGCGTTTGGAATGGGTTCGGTATTCCCTACAATCTAGGAACGAGTGGGATAGGGAATCTCTTTTTCTGAACGATAGATACAAAAAAGGTTGGCGTAGTGCCAACCTTTTCAGTGAGTTATCTCGAGTTACTTACTTGATCTCAAGACCTTGTGCTTGCATGTCGGCATGGTATGAAGAGCGAACAAATGGACCACACGCGGCGTGTGTGAAGCCTAGTTCTAGTGCGATTTCTTTTAGCTCGTCAAACTCTGCTGGTGGAACGTAACGTTCTACTGGCAAGTGGTGACGACTTGGTGCCAGGTACTGACCAAGTGTTAGCATAGTTACGCCATGTTCACGCAGATCTTTCAGTACTTCGATGATCTCTTCTTTTGTCTCGCCAAGCCCCATCATCAGACCTGACTTAGTCGGTACGTCTGGATGCTGCTCTTTGAATTTCTGCAGTAGTTGCAGAGACCACTTGTAGTTCGCACCAGGACGAGCTTTACGGTAAAGACGCGGTGCAGTTTCCAGGTTGTGGTTGAACACATCTGGCGGGTTATCTTTCATCAGATCCAGTGCGACGTCCATACGACCACGGAAATCAGGAACCAGAGTTTCAATCTTAATCTCAGGGTTCAGCGCACGGATCTCGCGGTTACAGTCAGCAAAGTGCTGAGCACCACCATCACGTAGATCGTCACGGTCTACTGAGGTGATTACCACATACTTCAACTTCATATCAGCGATGGTTTTCGCCAGTTTTTGTGGCTCTTCTGCTTCTGGAGGCAGAGGACGGCCATGAGCAACGTCACAGAAAGGGCAACGACGAGTACAAATTGCGCCCAGGATCATAAAGGTCGCAGTACCGTGGTTAAAACACTCAGCCAGGTTAGGGCAAGAAGCTTCTTCACAAACTGAGTGAAGCTTGTTCTTACGCATCGCGGCTTTGATGTCTTGAATTCGTTTGCTATCGGCTGGTAGCTTGATCTTCATCCAATCAGGCTTACGCAGCACTTGTTTCTGCTCTGAAGGCATGTTCTTTACTGGAATCAATGCCATTTTGTCGGCGTCACGATATTTAACGCCTTTTTCCATCTGGATTGGTTTGCTCATGCTTTATTACCTTGAGAAGGTGCTTCTGTGCTGAACTCTACTTGCTCGTAATTGAGCAAAGTAACAAGTTCTTGTACGAGTTGTTTTTCTACGGATTCTACATTGTCTGGTCCGCCCAATTGGCTAACCTGAACCATTTCCATGCCTTCATAGCCGCAAGGGTTGATACGTAGGAATGGTGTCAAATCCATATTTACGTTCAGGGCGAGACCATGAAAGGAGCATCCTTTACGAATGCGCAGACCGAGAGAACATATTTTCTTGCCATCGACATACACGCCCGGAGCGTCTGGTCGTGCAGCAGAATCGATATTGTATGCTTTTAGCGTGTTGATCACGAGATTCTCGATGTTGGTAACGAGATCTCGTACTCCTAATTTTTTGCGACGCAGGTTAATCAGGAAGTAAGCCACTAGCTGACCTGGACCATGATAGGTCACCTGACCTCCGCGGTCGCTTTGTACGACAGGAATATCTCCAGTGTTAATAAGATGCTCGGCTTTGCCGGCCTGACCTTGGGTAAATACTGGGTTATGCTCTACCAGCCAAACTTCATCACATGTTTCTTCGGTGCGTTGGTCTGTGAACTCATGCATTGCCTTCCATACCGGCTCATAGTCCTGGCGGCCAAGTCGTTTCACAACAAGTTGGTGTTGCATGGCATTTCCTGTCGCTATTTTATAAAGTGTTCGGATTATAAACTGGATAATCCATCTACTCTACCGTTGAGTAACAGATTTTTAACTCAAAGGTGAAAGGTTTTTTACTATCTTGTTGATATGTAAAAAGAAAGCAGCCGTAGCTGCTTTCAAAAAAAATTTAAAATATCAAATAATTACAGAACCATGCGAACAATCTCGATTTCGCCCAGCTCTTTGTAAAGAATCTCAACCTGTTCGATTGAAGTCGCAGTGATATTGATAGACACCGAGTGGTAGTTTCCTTTCGCACTTGGTTTGACTGTTGGGCTGTAGTCACCTGGAGCATGGCGCTGGATTACTTCAAGAACAAGTTCTGGTAGCTCAGGCTTTGCATGACCCATTACCTTGTAAGTAAAAGAACAAGGGAACTCAAGCAGGTCTTTTAATTTAGCATCTGAGTTGATGGTTAGCATATCGGTAACTCCAGTTGGTATTCGTTGCGGTGCGAAATAGTACAGTCAATTTGAGGTGAACTCAAGGTTAGACCCGCAAACTTAAAAAGCCGCCATGGTTGGCGGCTTTGCAAATCAGTTTGCTAATCTATAGCTAGTTTTAGAGGAAACTCTTAACTAACAATACGATGTAATCCCACATGCGGCTAAACAGGCTGCCTTGTTCGACAGTTTCAAGCGCCATTAATGGGTACTCGGCAATGTCTTCACCATCGATCTGATAGTATAGCTTACCAACTACATCACCTTTATTAATTGGGGCTTCTAGCTCTTTTTCAAGTACGAAGCTTGCTTTTAGGTTCTTCGCTTCACCACGAGGAAGAGTGACGTACGTATCTTTATCCAGACCCAGTGCAACCGTGTCTTTGTTACCCATCCATACTTTTTCTTCTACGAATGTTTCACCCGCTTTGTGCGGAGCAACGGTTTCGAAGAAGCGGAAGCCGTAGCTCAGCAGCTTTTTACTTTCTGATTTACGTGCGTTTGCATCTTTAGTGCCCATCACTACTGCAACCAGACGCATTTGGCCTTCGGTTGCTGAGCTTACCAGGCTGTAACCAGCATTGCTTGTGTGACCAGTTTTGATACCGTCAACGTTCATACTCTTATCCCAAAGCAAGCCGTTACGGTTGTATTGAGTGATGCCGTTGTAGGTGAATTTCTTCTCTGAGTAAACACGGTACTCACTTGGTACATCGCGGATAAGCGCTTTACCTAGCAAAGCCATGTCGTATGGCGTGGAGTACAACTCCGGGCTATCTAAGCCATGAACGTTGGCAAAGTGTGAGTTAGTCATGCCCAGTGTATTTGCCCACGCGTTCATCAGGTCGACAAATGCATCCTCAGAGCCCGCAATGTGTTCTGCCATTGCTACACAAGCATCATTACCAGACTGGATAATAATGCCGCGGTTCAGTTCTTTTACTTTTACGGTAGTTCCCACTTCGACGAACATTTTTGAAGAGTCCGGGAAGTTTTTCGCCCATGCATTCTTGCTGATGGTGACGTCATCATCTTCTGAAATATTACCACGTGCTAGCTCTTGGCCAATGACGTAGCTAGTCATCATTTTCGTTAGACTCGCAGGAGACAATTTTGTGTTCATCTCTTTTTCTGCCAGAACTTTACCTGAATGGTAATCCATCAACACGTAGCCTTTGGCTGCGATTTGAGGAGAATCTGGTACCACTATCGGTGCGGCAAGAGCTGATTGAGCAAAGGTTGCTGAAAGAACAACGGATGAGACGAAAATAGATTTCACAAACTTATTTTTATTCATGGTAATTCAAATTTTTGGGTTTAACTGCGGATATCTTATCAGAATCCCCGATGATATTCAGAGGGGATTCAATGAGAAATCGATGAACCTACGTCATTTGGCAGTGTTGTGTTTTTTAATAAAGGCAGACGGATAGCCGAGCAACTTTACTTTATCCAGTGTGGCTTGCGTCAGAGAATAATCACTAAACGGGCCTAATAACAAGCGATACGATTCTTTCGCATTTTCAAGGAAAGTTTCCGTATCCAGCTTTTGACCAAGTTCTGACCCTAAAGTTCGGGCGCTGCTTTCATTTTTTGAAGATGCGACCTGAATAACGTATTTAGGGTGATTGCCTAATGACTTTTTATCAGTTGGTTTGTCTACACTAATGACTTCTATTTTGACATTCGCTGTACCTGTTTTAATGACGCCCAGCTTATGAGCGGCGACGTAGCTCAAATCAATAATTCGGCCATCGTGGAATGGACCTCGGTCATTCACACGTACTACCGTTGTTTTGCCATTATCGGTATTAGTTACTCTCACATAGCTCGGCAACGGAAGCGTTTTGTGTGCCGCTGTCATTGAGTACATGTCGTAAATTTCACCGTTTGAGGTTAAATGCCCCTGAAATTTTTTGCCATACCAGGAAGCGCGACCTTTTTGTGAGAAGCCTTTAGCGTCTCGGATGATTTGATAATTCTTACCACGCAGGTAGTAATCTCTATTCCCCCCTAAGCTATAAGGCTCATATTTTGGGTAGGCGTCTTCGATATGATCGAGCGAAAGCGGTGTATCTGGAGCAACATCGGATTCGAGTTCGTAACGACCATCCTGCTTTTTCTCACTGGTTGATGAACAGCCAGCCAAAATGATCGCAGAGAAAACTAAGGAATATAAAGCGCGTTTTTGCATGTCTAGGTCGCCTTAGAGAATGCTTTCCGGTGCGTGTGAATCGACATTAATATGCCAAACCCTGCCATCAGTGTCACCATCGAGGTGCCGCCGTAACTAATTAAAGGTAGTGGTACACCTACAACAGGTAGAATGCCACTTACCATGCCGATATTAACAAAAATGTACACGAAGAAACTAAGTACAATACTTCCCGCCATCATTCGTCCAAAAGCAGTCTGTGCCTGACTCGCAAGGTAGAGGCCTCGACCAATAATAAACAGATAGATGGATAATAAACACAGAAAGCCAATCATACCCCATTCTTCAGCAATTACTGCAAAGATAAAGTCAGTGTGTCGCTCAGGAAGAAATTCCAGCTGCGACTGTGTACCATGTAGCCAACCTTTACCTGATATACCACCAGAGCCAATGGCAATTTTACTCTGAATAATATGGTAGCCAGCACCCAAAGGATCGGACTCGGGGTTAAATAACGTCCGTACACGGGTTTTCTGATACTCTCGCATCAGAAAAAACCATAATATTGGAAGAAATCCACCCAGAGCAACAGCTGCTGCAGCAATGATTTTCCAGCTGATACCGGCAAGGAAGATAACAAAGATGCCCGAAGCCGCGATCAGGATGGATGTTCCCAAATCAGGTTGTTTGGCAATTAATATTGTTGGTACACACACCATCACCAATGCGATGGTCAGCGTCTTAAAGGTTGGCGGAAGTGGCTGACGACCAATGTAGCGTGCAACCATCAACGGAACTGCAAGTTTGAGCAGCTCAGATGGTTGGAATCGAACGAATCCGAGGTTGAGCCATCGCTGTGCACCTTTAGATGCTTCACCAAAAAATAGCACCCCAAACAATAAGATAACACCGGCGCTAAACATCAAAGGCGCTAAGCTTTCGTAGGTACGTGGTGAAAGCTGAGCAAGTACTATCATTACGACCAGAGAGAGCACCATACGCATCGCCTGGCGATCCATCATCGTCAAGCTTTGACCGCTGGCGCTGTACATGATCACCAAGCCACATCCCATCAGTGCCAATATGCCTAATAGCAGTGGCAAGTCGATATGGAAGCGTTCAAACAGGGCGCGGTTTTTTCCTGTAGAGGGATCCATTTTCATTATTGTGTTGCCTCTTTCTTCTCGTTGGCAATATCGTCTTCTGGTTTAATTTCTTCCGGGCCAAGCACGACACGGTCAAAGATTTTTCTTGCTACTGGCGCACCATTACTTGAGCCACCACCCGCGTTTTCCAGTACCACAGTCACGACAACTTTTGGATCATCAAACGGAGCAAATCCCGTGAACAAGGCATGGTCACGCAAATGCTCGGCAACTTCGTTAGCTTTGTACACTTCGTTTTCAGCCAAGCCGAATACCTGCGCAGTACCGGACTTACCTGCGGTTTCATAGCTCATATCGGTAAATGAACGACGGGCTGTGCCTCGTACGCCATGGTTGACTCTATGCATCCCTTCTTTTGCCATATCCCAGTATTTTTTCGGCACATCCTTAATGGGTGGATAGGTCAAGTAGTCTTCTGTGTGTTGCTCGTCAAATTCGCCGCCATTGTTGATTGAGGCTTTAAGTAAGTGAGGGGCGGTAACTGCTCCGTCGTTCACTAGCACCGTGGTCGCTTTAGCGATTTGCATCGGAGTGGCCGTCCAGTACCCTTGACCGATACCGACAGGAATGGTATCGCCTTTATACCAGGGAGTTTTATGGCGAGAGTATTTCCACTCACGCGTCGGCATATTGGCTTTACTTTCTTCGTAGATATCAATACCTGTGTAATCACCAAAGCCGAACATCATCATCCAGTTTGAAATACGGTCAATACCCATGTCATAAGCGACTTGGTAGAAGAAGGTATCCACCGATTCTTCAATAGATTTGATGACATCAACTCGGCCATGACCCCAACGTAACCAGTCGCGGAAAGGGCGCGTATCTGAGTTAGGAATGCGCCAGTATCCAGGATCACTACGTGTTGTTTTCGGCGTGATAACCCCTTCTTGTAATGCTGCTACCGCCATAAATGGCTTGATGGTAGAGGCGGGCGGATAAATACCTAATGTAGCTCGGTTAACCAGCGGGCGGTTGTTATCGTTGAGTAAGTCTCGGTACGCTTTCCCTGAGATGCCATGCACGAAAGCATTCGGGTCGTAGCTCGGGCTTGAGACCATGGCTAATATGCCGCTGTCTCTTGGGTCTATCACCACCGCACTTCCGCGTCTGCCATCGAGTAATTGATGAACATACAACTGCAAATTAATGTCTAGATTTAAGACAATGTCTTTACCCGGGATAGGTGGCACGTATTTCAAAGTACGGATCACGCGTCCACGGCTGTTGACTTCCACCTCTTGGTAACCTGCCGTCCCGTGTAACAGATCCTCGTAGTATTTTTCGATACCCAACTTACCAATGTCACGAGTGGCTTGATAGTTTGAATCTTTTTCTTCACGGACCAGTCGCTGTATATCGCGATCGTTAATACGAGAAACGTAGCCAATCACATGAGTAAGCACTTCGCTGAATGGGTAGTAGCGTTTGAGTGTTGCGCTGATTTCTACGCCCGGAAAGCGGTATTGGTTAACCGAGAATACCGCTACTTGCTTTTCATCGAGTTGGGTAAGGAGAGGAACCGATTTAAAGCGACGTGTGCGGATTCGCTCACGATGAAAGCGTTCAATTTGTTCTGGCGTGATTTCCAGAATGGTTTGTAGTTCTTTGATGGTCTCGTCGATGTCTTTTACTTTCTCTGGAGTTAACTCCAGATTAAAGACAGGGCGGTTTTCAGCCAGTAAGACGCCGTTACGATCATAAATGAGCCCTCGGTTAGGCGCGATCGGAACGACTTTAATACGGTTGTCATTTGAACGAGTTTGATAATCCTGGAACTGGTTAACCTGAATGTTGTACATGTTGGCGACCAGCAATCCCATTAAAACGACGATACCGACAAATGACACGACAGCACGACTGGCAAACAGGCGTGCTTCGGCTTGATAATCTCGAATTTGAGTGCGGCGTTTACGAATCATTAACGCTTGTCTCTGAGTTTAAATGGCGATTATTCGCGGTGATAAGGGTGGTTCGCAGTAATGCTCCACGCTCGGTATAAGCTTTCAGCCATCACAATACGTACCAAAGGATGTGGTAACGTTAATGCTGACAAAGACCAGCTTTGGTCTGCCGCTGCTTTACACGCAGGTGCCAGACCCTCAGGACCGCCGATTAAGATCGACACGTCACGAGCATCCAGTTTCCAGGCTTCCAATTGCTCGGCTAATTGTGGGGTGTCCCACTTTTTGCCCGGGATATCTAACGTGACTATGCGGTTTCCTTTTGGTACTGCTGCCAACATCGCTTCGCCTTCTTTTTGCAGAATTCGGGCGATATCGGCATTTTTACCGCGTTTGCCTGCTGAGATCTCTACCAACTCAAGTGGCATGTCATGTGGGAAACGACGGCGGTATTCCTGGAATCCTTCCTCGACCCATTTCGGCATTTTTGTCCCAACGGCAATTAATTGAATTTTCAAAAGATCAGCCCCAGAGTTTTTCTAGCTGGTACAGTTCGCGATGTTCTTCTTGCATTACATGCAGCATCGCATCGCCCATATCCAGAACAACCCATTCACCTTCGTTCTCACCTTCCATGCCAAGAGGTACAAGTCCTGCCTTTTTCACTTCAGACGCAACGTGATCAGCGATGGATGAAACGTGGCGTTTAGACGTGCCAGTACAGATGATCATGTAATCTGTGACGCTCGACTTGTCTTCCACATTCAGGATAATAATATCTTCCGCTTTCATATCGTCGGCTTTATCAGCTAAAAAGTCTTTCAGTTCTTCGCGAAGCACTCGGTTTTCCTCGGTTTGTATCTTGTATCTGACTTATTTTGCTCGGTCGTCGGCAAAATAGGTTGCGCACTATAACACGCTTTGATTTTTAAATTGCCAGCTTAATATCAGGAGAGCAGGTTTCCAGGCTCAATTGATGAATAGTTGGCCATACAGATTCTTCATATTGGGTTTTGGCTTTTATCTCGGCCTGTGTCAAGAGTGAGAGAAGCTTATATATCCGGCTTGCTGACAGTCGAATTAATGCAGAGTTATACAGCGGACGCTTATTCTGCCACACCCGATGCTTTTCAAACACTTGGCTGATGCTCATTTGAGTCATATCCTGATGCATGCTCAGGAGTTGGCTGAACTCTTTCTGCACGCTGCGGATGAGAATCACTGCCTCGACACCTTCAGCTTCGAGCTGACGCAGGATTCGTTGCGCACGATTTGCTTTTCCTGCCAGTAGAGCATCAATCCAGTTGAAGGCCGTAAAATGGTTGTGACGGCTTAAGGCTTCTTCTAAGCGAACGATGGTAAGCTCACCATCAGGATAGATCAGGGCTAGTTTCTCTAAGCTTTGCGATAGTGCGAAAAGGTTCCCCTCATGCCACTGCGCTAACATCTGCAACGACTGCTGATCAGGCTTTAACCCCAAAATTCGGCAGCGAGCCTGAATGAACATTGGCAGGCGTTGAAGATCTGGAGTCAGGCAACTTACCCAGTCGCCTTTTGTGCTCAGTGCTTTAAACCATTTACTGTTTTCCTGAGCTTTGGTCAGTTTGCTGCCAACTATGACCAGCATGATGTCGTCATGCATCATATCTGACAGCGTTTGTAGCTCTTTGCTTACGGCAGTAGTGATGCCGCTTTCCGGTATTTCTAGCTCAATCAACTGACGACTGGAGAAGAGGCTGAGTGCCTGAAAGCAATCATAAACCTGGTTCCAGTCGATACTTGAATCCACGGAAAAACGGTGTTTTTCTTCAAAACCGTGTTGCTGTGCAGTTTTTTGGATGGCCTGACGGCTCTCTTGAATCAACAGCGGCTCATTACCAAAGATCAGATAAATCGGCTTAATGTGTTTGGCTAAATGTTCCGCCAGCTTGTCAGCATAAACTCGCATGTTAATTAAGAATTCGTGTTCGTGATTGGCTCGTTAATTTCACCTGATTCGTACTCTGCACGGACGCGGCCTAACTGACGCATCATCTGCTTGGCTGCTTGTAAGTACATTTCATCCTCGATAACGTCACGCTCAACGGATTTTGCCAGAGCTGTTAATGGGTTATCCAGATAGTTACGGTTTACCGTTGTTGTGTAATTTTTTGAACCATGTCCCGGAATAGTGACGCGATACTGGACGATATAAGTCAGCTCTTTCTCTGCCGCTCGGCTATTTTGATAAAGCGACAGTGTACGCTCGTCGAGAGTTGCTTCAATTAAATCCAGGTTTGGTATCGCTGATGATGGCTCAACCAAGTCAACTTTATTCAGTTTTAGCTGAGAACGTACATAACGCGTTAGTTGGTTATACTCATCGTAGCTGGTGAATGACATGGTATGCAGCTCTTCCGGTACTGAATACTCGCCACGAAGGTGAAAACCACAGGCAGAAAGAAAGCCAGCTAATACCAATACCACAGGTAGTTTAATCAAAGAGAAAAAGCGCATTGATTGTATTCATCCTAAATTGAAGAAGGTTATTTACCTCAAACCACTTTAGATCAAATGGGTTGAGGTAAATAAACAGGGTAGAGAACTACCCTGTTTAATGACTCTTGATTAGCAAATAAGTTCGCTAAGCTGAGAAAAATTGCAAGCTGTGATTAGTTTGCAACGATGTTTAGAAGCTTACCTGGAACGTAAATAACTTTACGGATGGTCAGACCATCGGTGAACTTAGTCACGTTCTCATCGCTCAGGCCAAGCTCTTCAACTTGCTCTTTGGTCGCGTCTGCCGCTACGGTCAGTTTTGCACGTAGTTTACCGTTTACCTGAACAACGACAGTTTTCTCGTCTTCAACCAGTGCTTTCTCATCGTAAGTAGGCCACGTTGCGTTGTCGATGTCTGATTGACCAAGCGCCGCCCATAGTTCGTATGAAATGTGCGGAGTGATCGGGTAAAGCATTACAATCACCGCTTTCAGAGCTTCATCAAGAATGGCACGATCTTGTGCTGATTCTTGTGGTGCTTTACCTAACTTGTTCATCACTTCCATGATTGCTGCGATAGCCGTGTTGAACGTCTGACGACGAGCCACATCATCGGTTACTTTAGCGATGGTCTTGTGAACGTCGCGACGAAGCGCTTTTTGATCAGCAGAAAGTGCAGCAGCATCAACCGCTTCTGCAACTCCTTTTGATGTGTGCTCATTCACTAGTTTCCAAACACGTTTCAGGAAGCGGTTCGCACCTTCTACGCCAGACTCTTGCCATTCAAGTGTCATGTCTGCTGGAGATGCAAACATCATGAACAGACGAACGGTATCTGCACCGTATTTGTCTACCATTTCTTGAGGGTCGATACCGTTGTTTTTCGACTTAGACATTTTGATCATGCCTGAGTGCTCAACGTTGCGACCTTCGCTATCGATAGCTGAAGTGATGCGACCTTTACCGTCACGCTCAACTTTCACGTCAGTAGGAGCAACCCACTCTTTACCGCCTTTTTCGTTCTCGAAGTAGAACGCATCAGCCAGTACCATGCCTTGACATAGTAGTTGCTTGAACGGTTCATCAGACGTTACGTAGCCAGCATCACGGAGAAGTTTGTGGAAGAAACGTGAGTACAGTAGGTGCATACAAGCGTGCTCGATACCACCGATGTACTGGTCTACTGGTAGCCAGTAGTTTGCTTTTTCAGGATCCAGGATGTCGTCCGCTTGTGGTGAACAGTAGCGTGCGTAGTACCAAGAAGATTCCATGAACGTATCGAACGTGTCAGTCTCACGTAGAGCTGGTTCGCCGTTGAACGTTGTCTTCGCCCACTCTGGATCGGCTTTGATTGGGCTTGTTACGCCATCCATAACCACGTCTTCTGGAAGAATCACTGGTAGCTGGTCTGCTGGTACCGGGTGAACTACGCCATCTTCAGTGGTTACCATTGGGATTGGTGCACCCCAGTAACGCTGACGCGATACGCCCCAGTCACGTAGACGGAAGTTAACCGTTTTAGTGCCTTTACCTTCAGCTTCTAGTTTGGCTGCGATTGCATCGAATGCAGCCTGGAATTCCAGACCGTCGAACTCGCCTGAATCAAATAGAACGCCTTTCTCGGTGTATGCTGCTTCAGAGATGTCCAGTTCGCTGCCGTCAACTGGCTTGATGACAGGAACGATGTCCAGGCCGTATTTGGTTGCGAATTCAAAGTCACGTTGGTCGTGAGCTGGTACTGCCATAACTGCGCCAGTACCGTAATCCATCAATACGAAGTTAGCGACGTATACTGGTACTTCACGGCCATTCAATGGATGAATTGCAGTAAGGCCTGTTGCCATACCTTTTTTCTCCATTGTCGCAAGCTCAGCTTCTGCCACTTTCGTGTTCTTACATTCTTCGATGAATGCAGCAAGCTCAGGGTTATTTTGCGCTGCCATTGTAGCGAGAGGGTGACCTGCTGCGATACCCACGTAAGTCACACCCATTAGCGTGTCAGGGCGAGTCGTGTAAACTTCCAGGTCTTGAGCTTGGTCTTTCACTTGGCCTTCTTTCAAGGCAAATCGCAGTTCAACACCTTCAGAGCGACCAATCCAGTTACGCTGCATGGTTTTCACCATTTCAGGCCAACCTTCAAGATTGTCTAGATCGTCTAGTAGCTCTTGGGCGTACTCAGTGATCTTGATGAACCACTGAGGGATCTCTTTTTGCTCTACCGGTGTGTCACAACGCCAGCAGCAGCCATCTTCAACCTGCTCGTTAGCCAGTACAGTTTGGTCGTTTGGACACCAGTTAACAGATGAAGTCTTCTTGTAAACCAAGCCTTTTTCGTAAAGCTTAGTGAAGAACCCTTGTTCCCAACGGTAGTATTCAGGTGTACAAGTTGCGAATTCGCGATTCCAGTCGTAGCCAAAACCTAGCAATTTAAGCTGGTTTTTCATGTACTCAATGTTTTCGTAAGTCCATGGTGCTGGCGCTGTCTTGTTTTTTACCGCTGCGTTTTCTGCAGGCAGACCGAACGCATCCCAACCAATCGGTTGCATTACGTTTTTGCCTTGTAGGCGTTGGAAACGAGATACTACGTCACCGATGGTGTAGTTACGCACGTGACCCATGTGCAGTCGACCGCTTGGGTATGGGAACATAGATAGACAGTAGAATTTTTCTTTATTTGGGTCTTCACTTACAACAAAGGTCTTGTTGTCATCCCAGTGCTTTTGAACTTTCTGTTCAATGTCTTGTGGGTTGTATTGCTCTTGCATCGATGATATCCGGTTATCTTGGAATTTGTGAGTTCGGTTAGAACAGACTTAAATAGATCGTCATAGAATACCTAAAGCTAGGGATCACAACAATAGCCAATCTGTACCCTTGCGTACTCAAGTCACGCAGGCAGGAGAAAGATGGAGGTCAGTTATGCCTAAACGTAAAACAGGTTATGAGGAAATGCTCGAGGATGTGATCGAAACCTTGAAGCACAGTCCCGAAGAAGTTAACAAAGCGATAGAGACGTCAGGCAAAGTGGTGGAGGCCGCTAATGACCTGACCAAAGATGAGTTAGCTTTGATTAAAGCGTACGTTAAATCTGATTTAAAAGAGTTTTCAGAAAGTTACGAAGAGAGCAAAAGTGGACCTTTCTACTTAACTGTCGCAGATACTATTTGGCAAGGATTGTTAGAGATCACCGACAGAACCAAAGTAGAGTGGGTTGAGTTGTTTGATGATCTTGAACATCAAGGCCTGTATGAGGCTGGCGAGGTGATAGGTTTAGGCACTTTGGTTTGCGATGAATGTGGCCATAAAACGACGTACAATCACCCAACCATTATCATTCCTTGTATCAAGTGCGGTCATACCGGCTTTAGTCGACACTCTTTAAAGCCTTAGCAAGAAAGGAAAAAGAGGCTAAAACGCCTCTTTTTAGTTGGTAGTGACGATCGCCTGACAATTTTTAAAATAACTCTCACTCACTCGTGTCATTCCGAGGAGCATTAGCGACATCAGGAATCTATTCAAAGCATGTGCGTAAATTGAAGCGAACTCCTTTAAATACGACAAACTCGGATAGTAGATCCTGAATCACGCTCCTTCGTCGCTGTTCAGGATGACTGATTAAATTAAACGGGATTTTCGCCACCATCCAAGCATCAAGCTCAACGCAACCCAGATATACAATGGCCAAGTTCCAAGGATGCGGTAAGGCGTTTGCCCATCGGTAGGCGTCAGCTCAGCTCGCAGCACCGCCGTTTCAAATTGAGGCACTTGTTCAACTATCTTTCCTTTGTGGTCAGTTACTGCCGTTAAGCCGTTATTCGTAGAACGAATCAGAGGCTTGCCCAGTTCCAGAGCACGCATACGGGCAATTTCCATATGCTGAAGCGGACCGATTGAGTGACCAAACCACGCATCGTTAGAAAGTGTCAGAATGAAGTCAGTTTCGTCATTCACGTTTTGGCGCACTTGCTCGTTAAAGATGATTTCATAGCACAGTGCTGGTGCCATATGCATACCATTAGCAACAATATTTGGCTGGATGAATGCACCACGGCTGAATGAGGACATCGGCAAGTTAAAGAAGGGCGCAAGTGGACGCAAGATGTTCTCAAACGGTACAAATTCACCAAATGGCAGCAAATGATGTTTGTGGTAGCGCTCATTCAAATCAAAACTGTAATCACCGTATGGTGTGACGCCCAGCGAAAGAATGCTGTTGTAGAACTGGCGATCTTCTCCTTGATTCACAACGCCTGTAATGACGGCGCTGTGGTTCATTTTTGCTGCACTGTCTAAATTTTGCAGGAATGAAGGCACTTCAACTTCAAAAGCAGGTATAGCAGCTTCAGGCCATACAATAATGTCAGCATCCCAGTTTTCACGAGTTGAATCGGTGTACTTCATAATGGTCGGCCAGCGCTGACTTGGTAACCATTTCAGTTTCTGGTCTACGTTACCCTGAATAAGTGCCACTTTGGCCGTGTCTTGCGGGCGAGGAGTGACCCAGTCGTATTGACGAATACCATAGCCTGTACTCAGCAATACTGCAGGAATCACCAGCATTAACCATTGCTTATGAACCCAGGCGTAAGTGAGAGCCCCTGCGGAAATCAGAATGAACAATGTAAGAAGTTCTACGCCACCGATAGGGGCAAAACTTGCAAATGGTGTATCGATCTGACTGTATCCAAGCCATAACCAAGGGAAACCCGTCATGACCCAGCCACGCAGCCAATCGGTAATCAGCCAGAGCGCAGGTGCTGCAAGGAGTACTTTGCTTAAAGTAAATTGAGGGAAGAATTTATTATTTAGCCAGGCAAACAGACCAGAATAGACCGCCAAATAGGCGACCAGTAATCCCATCAAAAATAGATTGGCAATCAGCGGCATGCCGCCAAAACCAGAAATACTGACGTAAACCCAGCTGACGCCGGTAGAAAATTGGCCAATACCCCATGAGTAACCAATCCAAAGCGCGCGTTTAGGTGTTTGATTGGCAAGAAGGATGAGCAGTATCGCAGGGCTAAGAATAGCGATAGGCCATAGTTGATAAGGAGCAAAAGCCAGGGTAGTGGAAGCGCCAACAAAAGCGGCCATTAGAGGCCGCTTGAGGCGATGAAAGAGTACATTCATCATTATATTTTTCTGATATTCCCGGTAGGGTATCGCGTTACTCTTGAGTGGCTTCAACCAGTGTCTCTTCGTCTGGAATGGTCACTTGGAGTTGAATGACACGACGGTTATCGGCAGCGGTGACTTTGAAGTTATAACTTTCAATTTCAACCAGTTCACCGCGAGAAGGTAAGTGGCCAAAGGCAGTCATTACCATACCGCCGACCGTATCCACTTCTTCATCGCTGAAGTTGGTGCCGAATGTCTCATTAAACTCTTCAATCGTTGTCAGAGCTCTGACAGCAAACGTGTGTTTGCTTAGTTTACGAATGTCGGTCTCTTCAGATTCGTCGAACTCATCTTCGATATCGCCGACGATCTCTTCGAGGATATCTTCAATGGTTACCAGACCAGAAACACCGCCGAATTCATCAACAACAATCGCCATATGATAGCGTTCTTCACGGAACTCTTTTAGCAGGCGGTCAACTCGTTTGCTTTCCGGAACCACAACTGCAGGTCGAATTACTTCTTCAATATCAAATGGGTTGCTGCCTGAGCCTAAGTATTTAAGTAAGTCCTTCGCTAATAGAATGCCTTCCACATGGTCTTTGTCTTCGCTGATCACTGGGTAGCGAGAGTGTTGAGCATCCGTAATTAGTGCGATTAACGTATCTAAATCGAAAGTGCGTTCAACAGTAACCATTTGCGAGCGCGGGATCATGATGTCTCGTACACGCATTTCGGAGATTTCCATCACACCTTCGAGCATATCGCGGGTGTCATGGTCAATCAGGTCATTTTCCTCAGAGTCGCGGATCACATCCACAAGCTCTTGGCGGTCTTTAGGATCGCCTTGAAATAGTTGACCTAGACGTTCAAAGAAGGACTTTCTACTCGGACCTTCTGCCTTTTCTTTTTTACCTTCGCTAGAAGAGGGAGAATTATCTTCGTTCATTGTTTCTCAAATAAGTAACGCTATCAGATGTGTGATAGCTCACATAGAAAGGCGACCATGAGGGTATTTTAAGTAATTCGCCTTTCCCAATTGAGCAACCAGCGGTTACTCCTTTTCAGCAATATATGGGTCTTCGTAACCCATACCTTGCATGATTTCTGTTTCGAGGGACTCCATCTCTTCGGCTTCGTCATCCTCGATATGATCATAACCTAACAGATGCAAGCTGCCATGTACAACCATATGAGCCCAATGTGCTAGCAGCGGTTTGTTCTGCTCTATGGCTTCTTTTTCAACTACTTGGCGACAGATAACTAAATCACCAAGCAGATCCATTTCCATACCCGGAGGCACTTCAAATGGAAAAGAGAGCACATTCGTTGGCTTGTCTTTACCACGATACTCATGGTTGAGCGTATGGCTTTCTTGCTCATCGACTATGCGAATGGTCAGTTCTGCCTGCGGCTGGAACAGAGGGATGGTCTTATCCAGCCACAATTGAAAGTCTTCTCTTGAAGGTAAGCCTTCTTCACTTTCGACTGCCAGTTGAAGGTCAAGTTCAATCGCCATGATTATTCCTTAGCCGCCGCTACTTGAGCGCTTAGTTCTGCTTTTGCTGCCTCGAGCAGTTTGGCATCTCGTTCATCCCGACGACGCTTTTCAAACTCTTTACGCTCTTTCTGGTCTTGCGCTTCCCATTTCTCGTAAGCGTTAACAATACGAGCAACGACAGGGTGGCGTACCACGTCATCTGCCTGGAAGAAGTTGAAACTGATGTCATCAACTTCGTTCAGTACTTCGATAGCATGACGCAGGCCAGATTTCGCACCACGCGGCAAGTCAATCTGAGTCACGTCACCAGTAATAACCGCACGCGAGTTAAAGCCAATACGTGTTAAGAACATTTTCATTTGTTCTACCGTTGTGTTTTGACTTTCATCCAGAATGATAAATGCATCGTTCAGGGTACGGCCACGCATGTACGCCAGCGGTGCCACTTCAATCACGTTTCGTTCGATAAGTTTTTCAACTCTTTCAAAGCCTAGCATCTCGAATAAAGCGTCGTACAGTGGACGAAGGTATGGGTCTACCTTTTGGCTCAGGTCGCCAGGTAGAAAGCCCAGTTTTTCACCGGCTTCAACCGCAGGACGCGTCAAAAGGATACGACGGATTTCCTGACGTTCCAGAGCGTCAACCGCCGCCGCTACTGCCAGATAGGTTTTACCTGTACCAGCAGGACCGACGCCAAATGAGATATCGTGTGTCACCATGTTAACCAGATACTGAGCCTGATTTGGTGTACGTGGCTTAATCACACCTTTTTTGGTTTTAACGAAAACTTCTTTACCGTGCACAATATTGGACTCGGTGTTTTGTTCCAGAACACCTGACTCTTTGATCGCTAAATGGATCTGTTCCGGTTCGATATCTGGGATCTCACCACGCACTGGTGCGGTATCGACATAAAGCGTTTTCAGGATATCCAGCGCAGCGGCTGAGGTGTGAGGTTGACCAACAATGGTGAAATGCTCACTGCGGTGGTTGATTTCAACGCCCAAACGGCGTTCTAAATGCTTGATGTTGTCATCGAAAGGACCGCACAGGCTAGCAAGTCGGCGGTTGTCTGAAGGTTCTAGGTTAATTTCTAGAGTTACGATTTTATTGCTCAATGTTGCCTCTCATTTTGTGCCACTTTGTGAGAGCCTGATAACGACCAGGCTCTCTGTGGCTATCTGTACGAGCTTATGGCGTAAAAGTAGCTACACCCAGCTCATCTTCGCGACGTGTTTTCGCCATCATTTGCGTCGGTGAAATCACACTACGAAGGTCCATGTCTTTTTCAGTACGTACTAGCTCACCACGCAATGAGTTTGCAAATACGTCTACGATCTTCACGTCAACGAACTGACCAATTAGGTCTGCGCTACCTTCAAAGTTTACTACACGGTTGTTTTCTGTACGAGCGCGCAGTTCCATTAGGTTTTTCTTAGAAGGGCCTTCAACCAGTACACGTTGTTCTGTGCCAAGCATTAAGCGAGAGTAACGCATAGCTTGTGCGTTGATGGTTTGCTGTAGTTCGTACAGACGTTCTTTCTTCTCTTGTTCAGACACATCACATGGGTAATCCGCTGCTGGCGTACCAGGACGTGGAGAGAAGATAAAGCTGAAGCTCATGTCAAAGTCTACGTCTTTGATCAGCTTCATCGTGTCTTGGAAGTCTTTGTCTGTTTCACCTGGGAAACCAACAATAAAGTCAGAACTGATCTGAATATCAGGACGCGCTTTACGAAGTTTACGGATGATAGACTTGTACTCTATGCCTGTATGTGGACGCTTCATCATCGTTAAGATACGGTCACTACCACTTTGTACTGGTAAGTGCAGGAAGCTTACTAGCTCAGGAGTATCTTCGTAAACGGCAATGATGTCGTCTGTGAACTCTAGCGGGTGGCTAGTGGTAAAACGAATACGATCAATACCGTCGATAGACGCAACCAAACGAAGCAGGTTTGCAAATGAGCAGATTTCACCGTCGTGCATTGGGCCACGGTACGCGTTTACGTTTTGACCTAGCAGGTTTACTTCACGTACGCCTTGTTCCGCCAGCTGAGCGATTTCGTACAGTACGTCATCCATTGGGCGACTTACTTCTTCACCACGTGTGTAAGGCACTACGCAGTAAGTACAGTATTTAGAACAGCCTTCCATAATTGAAACGAAAGCCGTTGCACCTTCTGCGCGTGGCTCTGGCAGGCTGTCGAACTTTTCAATTTCTGGGAAAGAAATATCCATTACTGGTGCATCGTCAGATTGAGATTGTTTGATCATCTCTGGTAGGCGGTGCAGAGTTTGTGGGCCAAAAATTACGTCTACGTACGGTGCACGCTCACGAATATGGTCGCCTTCTTGCGTTGCTACACAACCACCTACGCCGATAACTACGCCAGGTTTTTTATCTTTTAGTGTTTTCCAACGGCCAAGCTGGTGGAATACTTTTTCTTGCGCTTTTTCACGGATCGAACAGGTGTTAAGTAGAAGTACGTCTGCTTCCTCTGGCTCTTCCGTCAGCTCATAGCCGTTTGCAGCATTAAGCAGGTCGGCCATTTTTGATGAATCGTATTCGTTCATCTGGCAGCCCCAGGTTTTAATTAGCAGTTTCTTACTCATCTCACTTTCGCTCGTTCAGTTGTACTTAAATCGGAGAGCTATTGCTCAAATTATAGCCGCCATCTCGGCGGTAAGCGGCGTATTGTACTGCTTTAAAAAGCACCTGACTAGTGATCTGGCCAATTCTCTGCAAAGCCTGATGAAATCTAGGCTTTTGCCTTATATTGAACAAGGTTTTAATGCTCGATAACTAGGCACAAAACGCAGTTTTAGCAGGGGTAAATTGTGCAGGCTACGCATCTTTGGGAAGCGAAGGGATAAACTGTTTTGTAAATGGAATGGCTGAACGTACAATTCAAAGTGCCATTTAATCGAAGTAATGAAGAATAAAAATGAACAGATATGACATCGCCGTGATTGGTGGAGGTATGGTTGGTGCTGCAATCGCGATAGGATTCGCACAGCAGGGCAGAAGTGTTGCTGTCGTCGAAGGCACAGAGCCAAAGGCGTTTGAACCGTCACAAGCAATGGATATTCGCGTATCCGCCATCTCGCATCAATCGGTTCAATTACTTGAGTCACTTGGTGCCTGGGCATCGATTCAAGCAATGCGTGTCTGTCCTTACCGTCGTTTGGAAACGTGGGAACACCCAGAGTGCCGCACTCGATTTCATTCCGATGAACTGTCTTTAGAGCAACTTGGTTATATTGTCGAAAACCGTTTAATTCAATTGGGGTTATGGCAAGCCTTTGCAGAATATGACAACCTCGCTCTTGAATGTCCGGCACGTTTGAAAACCATCGAATTTGGCGATGTTAATCGCGTGACGTTAGAAAGCGGTAAGCAGTTTGAAGCGCAATGGGTCATCGGTGCTGACGGTGCAAATTCAAAAGTACGCGAACTGGCCGGGATAGGGATCACGGCCTGGGATTATCGCCAGCATTGTATGCTGATCAATGTTAAGACCGAATTAGAGCAACAAGATATTACCTGGCAGCAGTTTACCCCAAGTGGTCCTCGCTCTTTCTTACCACTGTGTTCGTTATATGAAGAAGGTCAGGAAGTCGGGCAAGGTTCTTTAGTCTGGTATGACTCGCCAAAACGCATTAAACAGCTGAGTGCAATGACTAAGCCTCAATTGAGAGAAGAAATACTGCGTCATTTTCCAAATGAGTTAGGTGATATTGAAGTACTTCAGTTTGGATCTTTTCCTTTGACTCGTCGTCATGCGCAGTCGTATTCCAATAAAAGCTGTGTACTTGTCGGAGATTCGGCTCATACCATCAACCCGTTAGCTGGTCAGGGTGTGAACTTAGGTTTTAAAGACGTTGATGTATTGCTGGCTGTAACGCAGGGGCAAGATGAACTTACTGATGCGCTGTTGGCTAAATATGAGCGTGCTCGCCGCCCGGATAATTTGTTAATGCAGACCGGTATGGACTTCTTCTATAAAGGCTTTAGCAATGATCTTGGCCCATTGAAGTTTGCACGAAATGCCGCGTTAAAGCTGGCTGAACATTCAGGGCCAATTAAAGCTCAAGTTCTCAAATACGCCCTAGGTATGTAATTAACCGTCAGGTTTTCAGATAGATAGAAAAAAAGCGAGCATCAAGCTCGCTTTTTTAATCCGATAAATCTAACGATCTACCGGGTCCAGAAAAAGAAAAAACCCAGCGAACTTAATGCTGGGTTTTCAATGATGGTGCGGAAGGAGAGACTCGAACTCTCACACCTTGCGGCGCCAGAACCTAAATCTGGTGCGTCTACCAATTTCGCCACTTCCGCAACTTATCTTGTAGTCATCAAGGTTATTGGTGAACCTCGAAAACATTGTATATGGCAGGGCTACCTGGATTCGAACCAGGGAATGGCGGCATCAAAAGCCGCTGCCTTACCGCTTGGCGATAGCCCTACAGGTATAGTCATTAGAGACTATGTCTTTCTTTTTCAAGAAAGAATGGTGCGGAAAGAGAGACTTGAACTCTCACACCTTACGGCGCCAGAACCTAAATCTGGTGCGTCTACCAATTCCGCCATTTCCGCAAGTTTTGATATTGTAGATTAATTTAAGATGGTGCGGAAGGAGAGACTCGAACTCTCACACCTCGCGGCGCCAGAACCTAAATCTGGTGCGTCTACCAATTTCGCCACTTCCGCATCTTAAATCTACTGACTGTCAGCCTGAACTGGCAATCTAATCAATGGTGGCTACGACGGGATTCGAACCTGTGACCCCATCATTATGAGTGATGTGCTCTAACCAGCTGAGCTACGTAG